>NZ_VKDE01000041.1 GCF_007097485.1 Carboxylicivirga sp. M1479
AGAACTATTTACAGCGTCATTAAAAACAAAACACCATATCGTCAGGATTATATATGTCTTGATCCGAGAGAGAAAAATATTAATAGCTCCACTAATAAAGTGGCTTAAAAACTTGTAATTAATTAGAGTATATGAAACGACCATGTAAATTTGATTATCCAAATTTTCACATAGGGGATGATAAAATTTATTTGAGAGTTCCATATGGCAAATGAAAGCAATTATAAACATATGAAGATTTTATGCATAGGCCGCAACTACGTTAAGCACATCGAAGAGCTTAACAATCAAATGCCTACTGAGCCTGTAATTTTTGCTAAGCCTGATTCGGCTTTGTTACTTAAGAACAAACCGTTTTTCATTCCCGACTTTGCAAAAGAATTTCATCATGAAGTTGAAGTAGTGGTAAAAATCAACCGCATCGGTAAAAACATCGGCGCTCAATTTGCACATCGTTATTACGACGAGTTAGCATTAGGTATTGACTTTACGGCACGTGATTTACAATCTCAGTTAAAAAGCAAAGGTTTGCCATGGGAAAAAGCCAAAGCCTTTGATGGCTCGGCAGTTCTTTCTTCATTTGTTAGCAAGGAAAAATTTGACGATGTACAAAGCATTAATTTCCGCTTAGACAAAAACAATGAAACAGTGCAAGAGGGAAATACAGGTCACATGATTTATTCAATAGATCAAATCATTGCCCATGTTTCTCAATATTTCACACTGAAAATTGGCGACCTTATTTATACTGGAACTCCAGCTGGCGTTGGACAAGTAGCCATTAACGATCGCTTAAAAGGCTACATCGAAGATGAGATAATGTTTGACTTTTTAGTAAAATAAACGAACTTATCATCAGCCTGGTTCTTTACTTATAACAAACACAATATGAACGAGCCATTTTAATAGCTTCTCATACAGAAGTACGATTAACATTGGCGAGTTCCGTATGGCAAATGAAAACAAATTTTAGACACATGAAAACCTTAAAACAACTATTACTAATTGCTCTAGTTATTCCTTTCCTCAGTAGCTGTGGTTACAACACCATGGTTGATAAAAATGAATCAGTAGATGCAGCATGGGCACAAGTAGAGAATGTTTACCAACGTCGCGCTGATTTAATTCCGAATTTGGTTAATACCGTAAAAGGATATGCTGCTCATGAGCAAGAAACGCTGACTGGCGTAATTGAGGCACGTGCCAAAGCCACGAGTGTTAATATTAATGCTGATAATCTAAATTCGGCATCCTTGGCGCAATTTCAGCAAGCACAAGCAGGACTGAGTTCTGCCTTATCAAAACTAATGGTTGTTATGGAACGTTATCCTGATTTAAAAGCCAACCAAAACTTTTTGGACTTGCAGGCTCAACTAGAAGGAACTGAAAATCGCATTGCTGTAGAGCGTCGAAAATTTAATGACGCCACTAAAAACTACAATGCGTACATCCGTAAATTTCCTCGTGTGATTTATGCCAGCTGGTTTGACTTTGAGAAGAAACCTTACTTTCAGGCAGAAGCAGACTCTGAGAAAGCTCCTAAAGTAGAATTTTAAACTCAGCAACATGGCAAAAGATTTTTTTAGCGAGTCTGAACGTAAGCAGATCGTTGATGCTATTAAACAAGCAGAACTTAATACTTCAGGAGAAATACGTGTTCATTTGGATAAACATTGTAACGAAAATGTGTTGGACAGAGCGGCATATTGGTTTGAAAAACTACAGATGCACCAAACAGAACAACGCAATGGCGTATTATTCTACCTAGCCTACGAAGATCATAAATTTGCCGTTTTGGGCGATGCAGGTATTAATCAAAAGGTGCCTGATGATTTTTGGAATAGTATAAAAGACCTCATGCTAGCCAACTTTAAAGAAGGTAGGTTTGCCGATGGATTAGCGAATGGAATTATTGAAAGCGGAAAACAATTAAGAGCACACTTCCCTTATCAGTCGGATGATGTGAATGAATTGTCGGATGAAATCTCTTTTGGAGACAAATAAGAAAACTATGGTTAAAAGATATATATTCATACTGACAGTACTCTTCGCTTCTTTTGCTTCAGCACAAGACATTCCTGAACGTTCAAATCCGCCCCGACTTCTTAATGATTATGCAGGCTTATTATCATCGGAACAGCAACAACGACTTGAAAGCCATCTATCACAGTTCGCACGAGAAACAAGTACGCAAATTACTATTCTTTTAGTGAATGATTTTGGAGGTACCTCACGCGAAGATTTTGCATTTAAAGTTGGCGAAAAATGGGGTGTTGGTCAGAAAGGAAAAAACAATGGCATTGTAGTAGTCGTTAAACCACGCATTGGCAACTCGCGCGGGCAAGCCTTTATTGCAACTGGTTACGGCCTTGAAGGAGCTGTTCCTGATGCGGTAGCCAATCGAATTATTGACAAGGAAATGATCCCGTATTTTAAGCAAGGTGATTATTTCTCGGGAATTGCTGTTGCCAGCAACCGCCTTATGGAATTAACAAGAGGCGAATACACAGCTGACGAATACCTAAACAAAACTGGTAAAGGTGGCGGCTTTGGTATCATAGGCATCGTGTTTATTTTTGCTATCATTTCTTTTGTAATGCGAGCAGCAGGTGGCAATAGGCGATCCAACTTAGGAGGCTCTAGTCTTCCCTTTTGGGTATTAATGTCTGCCATGGGCGGTAGAAGCAACAGTTCACACGGCGGAAGCTTCGGTAACTTTACAAGCGGAGGCGGCAGTTTTGGCGGTGGTGGTTTCGGTGGCTTTGGAGGCGGTGGCTTCGGAGGCGGTGGAGCTGGCGGTAGCTGGTAGAGTAACGCACAATAAAATAGAAGCCGTCGATTCGTATTATAATCGACGGCTTTTTTATTATTAAGCAATAGCGCTCTAAATAATTTGTTGACATGAACTGATTAAAATCAAGCTTAACATTAGTATTTTATACTGAGCAGGAAGATACTCAACCCATGCACCGATATTGAACTAAAACACACTTTAGCATCGCTCATAAAAAACGTGCTTACGTTTTTACCAAAACATAGGCACGTTTTACTAAAAACATAGTGACGTTTTTCTTAAAACGTAAGCATGTCTTTCCACACTCCCAATTACACCTGACTATCAACAACTTACGGCCGCAAGTATAACTAAGCTAATTAAGTCCCTAAAATGGTGATTAAACACACCTTTTTATACAAAAAACCAGCGAAAGCTTTTGTCAGCTTATTCTATTTCATCAACTGATGTACGTTATTTTATCAACTACAAGTCAACTTCCTTACTACACATCGGTCGAGGCCAATGAACTTCCACTCATTAGCATTAGTCAGCTGAATACCATGCAGACTATATCAATTTTTCGTTTGGTATAAAATTTCCAACACTTAATCGCATCAGACTGCTGCCTTTTCCAATTTGGATAATTCCAATGACAAATACTCCCCTACTTATGTACCTTTTAAAGTGATCAGCAAACACTTTGTATATAACCAAAGTGAAATCCTCAAAAAAGTCCTTTAAAATACTCTAAAAGCACCTTGTATAGTTTTCACGTTTTCTTATTACCAGGCAAGCTTAAAAGCTGTATTATGGTCGTCTCACAAGTGTTTTCATAGAATAAGCATCCAGTATGAGATATACATCTATCTTTACCATTTTGGCTACATCACCTGTTCGCCATTGCTTGCTAACTACTCCTTACCTTCTAGTGGTCTGCATTGGCACAACCTCGCTGGGAGCGTAGTTGTACCGATGCAGGTACGAAGCGGGTACGAAGCAGACCCGATGAAGATCCGACGAAGCATCATATAAGTACCGATAAAAGCATAGAGTAAGTCCCATATCGAGCCGAACAAAAATAAATTTACCATTCCTCTACTTACTGGTTATTACCATCGCAAAAAATCATCCTACAGAATCTTTAATTGCATACAACTGAAGCTTCTTCGTTCTTCAATTAGGTTGCTTGCTTGGTTGAATTGATACAAGTCCTTTCTAGCACGAAAGAGCAACGTAGAAGAATTCAGAAGTTAACATAGAAATGTAAGCGACATTAAGTGATAACAACTTAGTTTCAGCCCTCTATCCATAAACGAAAAAAGAGATGTTCACTAATTGAACATCTCTTTTTATGTCGGGGTACCAGGATTCGAACCTGGGACCCCCTGGTCCCAAACCAGGTGCGCTAACCGGGCTGCGCTACACCCCGAAACATTTAATACTTAAAATTCATTTTTCAAAATAAAAAGAGCTTAGCAATAAAGCTCTTTTTATAGTCGGGGTACCAGGATTCGAACCTGGGACCCCCTGGTCCCAAACCAGGTGCGCTAACCGGACTGCGCTACACCCCGAATAATGAATTTCAAAATAAATGCGGAGAGTGGGGGATTCGAACCCCCGGTACGGTTGCCCGTACGTCAGTTTAGCAAACTGGTGGTTTCAGCCACTCACCCAACTCTCCTTTTTTCCTCTCTTTCATTAAAGAGAAACAACCGCTCTAGCTCTTCAATCCTGCGCCCCCTTTGCGATTGCGATTGCAAAAGTAGCAAATAGAATCAATACTCCAAAAATAAAATGAAAAATTTACACTCTTTTTATTCGCACACTTTCGATCAATTCTCCTAACTTATTATTGGTCAAAAAAAAAGCTACCCTGAGGTAGCTTAAAAAAATTTAATCTTTTTTCGGAGGCTTAGTGCCTGGCTTGGCAATTGAGTCTCTCATGGCCGTATCGGCTTCAATATTTTTATATTTCTGATAATCCATCACACCTAGGTTTCCACTTCTAAAAGCTTCTGCAAGGGCCTTAGGAACCTCTGCTTCTGCTTCAATTACCTTTGCCCTTGCTTCCTGAGCTTTGGCTTTCATTTCCTGCTCTAATGCAACAGCCATGGCTCTACGCTCTTCGGCCTTCGCTTGCGCAATATTTTTATCTGCATCGGCTTGATCAATCTGCAGACCAGCACCAATATTTTTACCTATATCAATATCCGCAATATCAATGGACAAAATTTCAAAGGCAGTACCAGCATCCAAACCTTTATTCAACACCACTTTTGATATAGAATCAGGATTTTCTAATACCGCTTTATGAGATATAGATGAACCAATCGAAGACACAATGCCTTCTCCTACACGGGCCAACACGGTATCTTCACCTGCTCCACCAACTAATTGCTTAATGTTAGCGCGAACAGTTACACGCGCCTTGGCAATTAACTGAATACCATCTTTGGCTACAGCTGCCACTGGAGGAGTATCTATGACCTGCGGATTAACCGACATTTGAACAGCTTCGAATACATCACGACCAGCTAAATCAATAGCTGTTGCCATTTGGAAGTTCAATTCAATATTAGCTTTTGCAGCAGATACTAATGCATGAACAACACGTTCAATGTGTCCTCCTGCTAGGTAGTGCGCTTCTAACTCATCACGCTTAATTTCGGATAAACCAGCTTTTGAAGCCTCAATTAATGCATTAACAATAATTGTTGGAGGTACTTTTCTAATTCTCATTAATACAAGCTGAATTAACGAAATACGCACACCAGACACCAAGGCAGAAAACCATAGGAAAATTGGCACGTAATACAGAAGCAAAAATAATACAACAACTACTGCTGCTATTAAAAATATGGGAGCTATTTCCATTTAATTAGTTTTTGAGTTTAACAATTACGTATGTTTTATATACTTCTTTAATAATAATTTCTGAATTCTCATCTACAAACTGACCAGGACACTTTCCTTCTATTACCTGTCCATTAACCATAACTTTACCAATGGGATTTAAACGAGTTAAAGCAACTCCCTCATCCCCTACATGAATACTACTTTCCTCCACTGTCTCAACTTTTCCATCCACTTGCGAGTGCAACATTAACCTATTCCAGGTTTTAGATCGGAATGATAGTACTAACATGATTAAACCTGCTAAAACAGTACTTATTAATGCGATATTTCCATATGTAACACCATAAGCATTGTAAGCCAGGAACACACCGCCAGCAGTAAAAATAAAACCGCCAATACCAGCTACAGTAACTCCAGGGAAAACAAAAAACTCAAGAATAAAAAGAAATAAACCTAAAAGAATAATTAATACAATAACTAATGCAGACATATGACCTATTCAATGGTAACTAATAACTGTTCTTCAGATAATTTTTCTTTCAAGGGTAGTAAATCATCAAAACTCCCGGTTTTAATATTGCAGGAACCTGTATAGTGTGTTAAAAATGCACATTGCTCAGCCTGAATGGCATCATGCTCGCATATTTCACACAAAACATCAATCACATGGTCAAATGAATTATTATCATCATTATGAAGTGTCAAAGTTCTATATTCATTGCCATTACCTGTTTTATCAGGCTCTTCATGTCGTTTTCCAAATGAAACCATAAGCGTAAAGTTTCTATAAATTAACCATATTTTTTTGTGAAAAACTAATTTCTAGTTCTTCAGCTCATCAGTTAATTTTATTTGCTGTCCATCTTTAAAAACAACGACAAAGGCTCCTTCAAATCCAGCAGCCTTAACAGCACTTACATCTTTCTGAGCCTTAGAGTAAGTATCATAATTTCCAGCAAAATATTTTGTCAAATCTTTATTGGGAATATTGGTTTTTGAGATGGCTGGAATTTTAGCCACAGCTCCTGCATTTGGTTCATTACGAAAAACCCCTATTTGAATTTTATATACCAATCCTTTATTTGTCTTGGCAAAAGCCTGCTCTACCACCTTTGCAGGATTATCTTTCTCCACATCGTAGCCCTGCAACTCCTGGTAGGTTTTAGGCACATTCGAATTAACCTCCGACTCTACCGGTAAGGTTTCGTTGCCTTTTAATTCGGTATATTTCTTTAATGCCTGCTCCTGAACACCTACTCCTGTTCGTTTAATAGCACCAGATTTCTCATAACGAACAACATCAAAGCCTTGTTTAACATCAATCATGCCAATGGCTTCTTTGTAATACTCATTTGCCGAAGCACGTAACTCTCGCAATTCAGAAAGATCGTCAACTGTATTTGTCAAGGTTAATTCTTTCAATTTCTCATCGTAAATACTGAATTTACTATCGAGTGAAGCATGGTATAACTTCAGTGAAGTTACTTTTAATTCCTTGGCTTTTATCACTTGTGACTGCACTGCACTTTCTTCATCCAAACTATCTTTTGTTCGAATTACAGATATTAATGAACCATTACTATCAGTAGTCTCTCCTGCATCCTCTAACATTGTTGATGATTCAAGATTTAAAATATTCCCCCATATAAATAAAGAATCAGCATGATGTAACTGTTCTACTTGTTCACTTGTAAACAAAGCCAGATAGAGCTTCTCAAGCTCCTCTAACTGACGGGCAAACTCATCATCAGTATAAAAGGTAAATTCAGTAGGAATCAATATATCTTCAAAACTATCTTGTTTTTTTTGCGTCACTTTTACTTGCGTAGATGAGGTATACAAACCTGATGCAAGCAACTCTTTAATTTTCGATTGTTCTATTGATTTTGCCTGATAAAAGCTCTTCTCAATTTTCTCATCTAAGCCATATACTTTTTTTTCCATCAACAATATTTCATTGACTAACATCGAGCGCTCTGCATCTGAATTAGTTCGAGCATAGGCCTCTCGTTTTTTATACATTAAATCAGACAAGCTATCTTTTTGATGTTCTAACTGTAGGCCTCCTTCGAACATTTCTCTTGCTTGCTCACTTTGAAAGTGTTCAAAACGGCGATACTCTAATGTATCGGCAACAACAAAATAAAACTGATCAGTATTTTCATTAGATTTTGCATCATCATCACTACCATTATCATTTTTTGTTTGGTAAGTATTACCTGATAAAGACATAGCAGCCCTCGCCATTACCTCGTTCTCATCCTGAACAAAATTCTTAACCACTCCGTCGTTCCACTCTATAGCATAAACAATAGAAATACTGTCGTTTGTTTCACGATTAGAAGCAAACCAAGCTACCTCGTTAAACTCATCTGCAACAAATAAATAATCATCTTTGGGCGAATTAAAAGGTATGCCCATATTAACAGGATCTGTAAAGGTTTTATTCTCGACATCATAAGCAGCTTTATACAAATCGTAACCTCCCAAACCACCTTCGCGGTCAGACGAAAAGTAAATGGTTGATCCATCAATAACAACAAAGGGATACTTCTCGTTGGATAAAGTATTGATCCCACTTAACTCCTCACTTTCACTCCATCCATCCAGTAGCTTCTCCATCTTATACAAACCATAGGCTTGTTCTTTCTTTTTCATTGAGAAGTATACTTCATCTCCCCTTTCGGTGAGGTATAAAACCCCTTTTGGTTCCAATCCTGATTCGAAAAAATCCTCGTTATGAGATATTTTACCAACATCGGCAGCAGGGTGGTAGGCCTGCAACAATGATTGAATATCAACAGTATCTCGTTCATAAACATCCAATTGGTATATTTTTGCCGATTGCTGCAATCCAAACTCACATTGTTGCTTATAGAGTATCGCCTTTTCATTTCTAATATCAGATGCACTCGCATACTTCAAAAAACGCTCATATTGCTGAATAGCTTCTTCAAATCGATAGGTTAGTTGGTAGGCTCTACCCAAATAATAATAGGCATCGCGACTAACACCTTTAAGGGCAGCATATTTCAAACTCTTAACTGCCTGCTTTAAATCATTGTTATTCTGTATTAAACAAATACCATAGTAATAATTGTACTTTATCTCTCTACTATAGCGAACCAACAAGCTTTCATAAGCCTTTTCAGCCTCAATATAATTACCATCTTTAAAAAGAACCAATGCTTCCTTAGCTGTATAGCTCTTTTCTTGAGCTACCATATCAATAGCTATAAAAATGGTTAGTGTAGCAAGTATTAGTTTAATATACCTGAAATTGATCATACGGTGTGTGTTTCTTGTTTAGTTCAATCGCCAAAATTAAACATTACCGCTTAATAAGCTAAAGGGCACGTTAAAAATATTGCCGCATTTGGCTTATATCAACAGCTTTTATCATCATCATGTTGTAAGTTAAGGCAGAATAGAGCTTAATGCCAAAAAAGCGTCAATGATAGTGTTAATAACTTTTGAACCATCCACCCCTAAGATCGTTCCTAATTTTAGATATATTTGTAAACTCAGCTTAAAATATTAAACGATATTATTTAAGCTCATAAAACTGAAATACAATGCTTAAAGAAGGTGATAAGGCTCCTATTTTCAAAGGGAATAACCAAGATGAGAAGGAAATTAAATTGAGTGATTTTGCTGGTAAAAAAGTGATCTTATATTTTTACCCAAAGGATAATACGCCGGGGTGTACGGCTGAATCGTGCAATTTAAACGATAATTACAACGAACTTACTTCAAAAGGTTTCGAAGTAATTGGGGTTAGTCCTGACGGTATTACTTCACACCAAAAATTTATTGCCAAGCATCAACTACAATTCAACCTAATAGCAGACACTGAAAAGGAAATTCTGCAACAATATGATGCCTGGGGATTAAAAAAGCTTTATGGTCGTGAATACATGGGTGTACTAAGAAAAACATTCATTATTGATGAAAATGGGCTTATCGTTAAAATCTTTGAAAAAGTAAAAACTAAAGATCACACCAATCAAATTTTAAGCGAATTGGAGAAATAAACTGCTCTTCGCAATACTAAGCAAATAGATTAAAAACATAATAATGGCAGAAAAAAAAGATAACAATGCGAACAAGGAAAAACTGAAAGCACTTCAGTTGACCATGGAGAAAATTGATAAAACATATGGCAAAGGCACCATTATGAAAATGGATGATGCCGCTGTTGAAGCAGTACCAGTAATTCCAACTGGATCTATTGCACTTGATGTAGCTTTAGGTGTAGGAGGTCTTCCTCGTGGCAGAGTTATTGAAATTTACGGTCCTGAATCATCGGGTAAAACAACATTGGCCATCCACGCCATTGCAGAAGCTCAAAAAGCAGGTGGTATTGCTGCCTTTATTGATGCAGAGCATGCTTTCGATCGTTTTTATGCCGAGAAGCTAGGCGTTGACTTGGAAAGCTTACTTATATCACAACCTGACAATGGTGAACAAGCACTTGAAATTGCTGATCAGTTAATTCGCTCATCGGCCATTGACATTATTGTTATTGACTCGGTTGCGGCTTTAACACCTAAAGCTGAGATTGAAGGTGACATGGGTGATTCGCGCATGGGATTACAAGCTCGCCTAATGTCGCAAGCATTACGTAAGCTTACATCTACCATCAACAAAACGAACACAACTTGTATTTTCATTAACCAGTTGCGTGAGAAAATTGGTGTTATGTTCGGAAACCCTGAAACCACTACCGGTGGTAATGCCTTGAAATTTTATGCTTCGGTTCGACTTGACATCCGTCGCGTGACACAAATTAAAGATGGAGAAAATGTTGTTGGTAGCCACACGCGTGTTAAAGTGGTAAAAAACAAGGTAGCTCCTCCATTTAAGAAAGCTGAATTCGAAATTCGTTACGGTGAAGGTATTTCTCGCGTGGGTGAGATTTTGGACATGGGTGTTGACCTTAATATTGTTAAGAAAAGCGGCTCGTGGTTTAGCTACGGGGAAACAAAGTTAGGACAAGGTCGTGAGGCTGTTAAAGAAGTTATTAAGGACAATCCTGAACTTTCTGAAGAGTTAGAACAAAAAATATTTGCTGCTATTAAAGAAAATAGCACCAAGTAATCTTGCACTTGTAATAAGAACGAAGTTATTTCGTAATAAAATTCAAAGAGGGTGGCAAGTAATGCTATCCTCTTTTTTTGTTCTCTTAATTAAACAATTAGCCTTAGACATAAAAAAAGCCTCCACAGTTTACTAGGGTTAGTATTGGTCTGTAGAGGCTAAAGGATGTTGAATAGTGTTGGGTGTTTTAGAAACCGTCCGTTTCAGTTTCTTGAGTGTTTAATGAATTGTGAATTCGATTGAGTTTACTGCAATACCCAATCATATGTTCCTTGCACTTGATGAATGACCATATTTTAATGACGAAAGACTTCTTTCAATTGACCAACGAACATAACCTTAGTATCGTAATTGATATAATTTCAATTAAAAACACCCTTGAACATTACACCCCAAAAGTCAACCACTTCAATACACCCACCTAATCAAATACTTACACCCAGAACAAATACCTACCCCACTCTTACTTCTCCACAAGAGACATACATTCTGTTCAATATCATCCAGAAGTAATTAACATTCGTCAAAACAGATAAGCCTATCTTTTTTTAGCTTCCTCCCAAATAACATCCATCTCAGCTAAACTCATTTCTTTTAAATCTTTTCCAACCTTCAGAGTTTTTTCCTCCAAATAATTAAAGCGCTTAATAAATTTGCGATTGGTGCGCTCCAATGCATTCTCAGGATTAACACCATACAATCGAGCTGCATTAATTATTGAGAAAATAAGATCGCCGAATTCAGCCTCTGTTTTATCTGCGTCATTGGCATCAATTTCAACTTTTAGCTCCTCCAACTCCTCTTTCACCTTATCCCAAACCTGCTCTTTGTGCTCCCAATCAAAACCAACTCCACGTGCTTTATCCTGTATTCGATTTGCTTTTACCATAGCTGGCAAAGACAAGGGCACTCCTTCCAACACAGATTTATTACCACCTTTTTCTTTCAACTTGAGCTTTTCCCAATTTTCCTCCACCGTTTTAGCATCATTAGCTTCAACATCTCCGAAAATATGCGGGTGTCGATAAATCAACTTCTCGTTCAACGATTGAATAACGTCACCCATACCAAACGACTCTGTTTCTGATCCTATTTTGGCATAAAAAACAATGTGCAACAGTAAATCGCCCAACTCTTTTTTTATAGCAGATGAGTCATTGTTAATAATAGCATCAGCCAACTCATAGGTTTCCTCAATGGTTAAGGTTCGCAACGAATCATTGGTTTGTTTTTTATCCCACGGACATTTAGCCCTTAACTCATCCATTATATCTAATAACTCTTTAAATACAACTAAGGTCTTATGATGTTTATTATCATCCATATTATCAAGCTTGATTAATTTCAATAATTATGTAGCAATTGGATATTTTTATCGCTCAAATACAACTTTTATCAGCTTACAAATGCAAAAAATGTTGTTACTTTGTGCTCTACAAATTTAAGGATTTATAGCACTTTATGATAGAAAAGTTAATCTACCTCGAATCGGTTGATTTAGTTGAGTTTTTAGGAATTAAAAACTCCAAATTAGAACTCATTAAAAACCACTTCCCAAAACTCAACATCGTAGCGCGTGGCAATTGGCTAAAAGCCATTGGTGATGCTGAGGAAGTTGCCGACTTTGAAGAAAAGGTTAACTTATTATTGCAACACTACAACAACTACAATGTATTAGCCGAAAAGTCGCTTAATGAAATTCTTTTGGGAGATAAGCTTACTGAAGCCAGCAGTAATAGTGACATTATCCTATTTGGTAATAATGGCAAACCCATAAAAGCTCGAACTGAAAATCAGGAAAAACTTGTAAAGGGCTTTAAAAAGAACGATTTACTATTTGCAGTGGGCCCTGCAGGATCGGGCAAAACGTATGTTGCCATAGCTTTGGCCGTGGCTGCTCTTAAAAACAGACAGGTTAGAAGAATTATCTTAAGCAGACCAGCTGTTGAGGCTGGTGAAAAGCTTGGTTTTCTGCCTGGTGATATGAAAGAGAAAATAGATCCTTATTTACAACCATTGTATGATGCCTTGCAAGACATGATACCAGCCGTTAAGCTAAAAGAGTTTTTGGAAAACGGAACCATACAAATTGCTCCTTTAGCCTTTATGCGAGGTCGAACGCTTAACAACGCTTGTGTTATTTTGGATGAAGCACAGAATACCACTGCCAACCAAATGAAAATGTTCTTAACGAGGATGGGTGAATTTGCCAAGTTCATTATCACAGGTGATGTCACACAAATTGATTTACCCAGCAAGCAGCAATCGGGCCTTGTGCAAGCCATGCGCATTTTAAAAGGAATAAAAAGAGTGGAACCAGTGAACTTTACCGTAAAAGACATTGTTCGACATCAACTAGTGCAAGAAATTGTAGAAGCATACGGCAAAGAGGATGATAATAGCGATAACAGCAGAAACAGATAACAACTACATAATCACAACTAAAGGAAAATAAACATTGATATAAACTAATAATTATGAGCAAAGCAATTGTTAAGACGGATTACAACTTTCCGGGACAAAAAAGCGTTTACAAAGGAAAAGTACGCGACGTTTATAACATTAACGATGACTACCTTGTGATGGTTGTTTCAGACCGCATTTCGGCCTTCGATGTGGTACTACCCAAAGGTATTCCTTACAAAGGACAAGTATTAAATCAGATCGCAGCTAAGTTTTTAGATGCTACTGCCGACATTGTACCTAACTGGAAAATAGCTACTCCAGATCCAACAGTAACAGTTGGTCATATGTGTGAGACTTACCCAGTAGAAATGATTGTTCGTGGCTACCTAACTGGTAGTTCATGGCGTTTATACAAAGATGGTGGTCGTGATATTTGTGGCGTAGCTTTACCTGATGGTTTAAAAGAGCACCAGGCTTTTCCTGAGCCAATATTAACTCCTACTACCAAAGCTGAGCAAGGCGAGCATGATGAGAACATTACTCGTGAAGAAATTCTTAAACAAGGATTAGTTTCAGAAGAGGAGTATGTTGAATTGGAGCGTATCTCATTGGAGCTATTTAAGCGTGGTAGCGAGATTGCTAACGAAATGGGCTTAATACTTGTTGATACAAAATATGAGTTTGGTAGAAAAGATGGTAAGATTTACCTGATTGACGAAATCCATACACCTGATTCATCGCGTTACTTTTATGCCGATGGCTACCAGGAGCGCTTTGACAAAGGCGAAAACCAAAAGCAACTTTCGAAAGAATTTGTTCGTGAGTGGTTAATGGAAAATAATTTCCAGGGACGCGATGGAGAAGCAGTACCTGAAATGTCTGACGAATATGTAACCGAAGTATCGGAGCGTTACATTGAGTTATACGAAAGTATTACTGGTAACAAGTTTGAAAAAGCTGATGTTTCTGAGGTAATTGGTCGCGTTGAGAAAAATGTAACAGATTATTTGAATTCTTTGTAATTCAGACATCAACGATATAATAAACCCGTCAGAATTTAAACTCTGACGGGTTTGATTTTTTTTATAAGCTAGCTCTACAACTTACTCATCAATACCTTCCAGCATCATCATAAATGCATAATCCAAGGCAGTTTCACGATAACGCTTGAAACGCCCTGAGGCACCACCATGTCCCGCTTCCATATTGGTATGCATTATCAAAATCTTATCATCCGTTTTCTTATCCCTTAATTTAGCAATCCACTTTGCTGGCTCCCAGTATTGCACTTGCGAATCAAACAAACCTGTTGTGATCAACATATTCGGATAAGCTCTGGACTCAACATTATCATACGGTGAGTAGCTCAACATATAATCGTAATATTCTTTATTCTTTGGGTTACCCCATTCGTCAAACTCATTGGTTGTTAAAGGAATGGTTTCGTCCAACATGGTTGATACTACATCAACAAAAGGTACCGCTGCCACTACTCCATTGTACAGTTCAGGCGCCATATTAACAACAGCCCCCATTAACAAACCACCTGCACTGCCACCCATGGCATACAAATGTTGTGGCGATGTATATTTTTGCTCAATAAGGTATTTACTACAATCAATGTAATCATTAAAAGTATTCATCTTATTTAGCATTTTACCATCATCATACCACTGTCGCCCCATTGCCTGACTTCCACGTATATGAGCCAATACAAATACAAAGCCGCGGTCTAACAAACTTAAACGGGTAGAACTGAACCAAGGATCCATTGTACTGCCATACGAACCATAGGCATAAAGCAACAAGGGAGCCTGACCATCTTTTTTTAATCCCTTTTTGTAAACAACAGACATGGGAACTTTCTTTCCATCGCGTGCCTTTGCCCACAAACGTTCTGTCACATACTCATCAGGATTGTGCCCTCCGATCACTTCCTGCACTTTTTTTACATCTTTTGTTTTCTCATCCATATTATAATCGATGGTAGATGCTGGTGTAGTCATTGAGCTATATCCAAAGCGCAATAAGTTGGAATTAAACTCAGGATTAGTTGATATATATGAAACATACACTTCTTCTCCAAAATCAAGATAATGCTCACCTCCTGTTTTTTGATTAATAATTCGCAAATGCGTTAAGGCATCTTTGCGTTCGCTAACCACCAAATGGTTATTAAACACCTCAATATCGGTAAGTAAAACATCTTCTCGATGAGGTATTATCTCCTTCCAATTATTCATTCCTGTAGCTCCCGCAGGCGTCTCCATCAAACGAAAATTGGTTGCTTCATGGTTGGTGGTAATTAACCATTTATCTTCAAAATGATTAATATAGTACTGATGGTCATTACCCCTTGGAGTAAACTGCTTAAAATCACCAGTTGGATTATCAGCATCTAAAACCCAATAATCACTTACTAGAGTTGCATCTTCCTCAATAACAATAAACTTGTCTGATTTTGTTTTACTAACACCAATATAGAACGATGGATCTTTTTCATGATAAACCATCACATCTTCTGACGTTGGATTTCCCAATTGATGGCGCCATATCTTTTCACTTAAAAGCGACACCTCATTCTTCGTAGTATAAAAGAAGGTCTGGTTATCATTGGCCCAGGCACCTCCTCCTTGGGCGTTTTCCAAAACATCGGGTAATATCTCTCCTGTCTCCAAGTTTTTAAAACGGATAGTATATATACGTCTACTAACAAAATCCTCAGCAAAGGCCAACATTTTATTATCCTTACTAATACTTATACTTCCTAGCCCATAAAACTGCTCTCCTTCTGCACGGATATTTTCATCAAAGAAAATTTCCTCGCTAGCATCTAAACTACCTTTCTTTCGACAGTGAATACGATATTCTTTCCCTTTCTCAAATTTTGAATAATACCAATAACCATTTGAAAAATACGGCACCGATTCATCATCTTTCTTGATACGCCCAACAATTTCATTAAAAAGCTTCTCTTGTAATGCTTCCGTATTAGTCATTACAGCATTCGTATAAGCGTTTTCAGCATTCAAATAACTGAGCACCTGTTGCGTGTGTTTATCAGGTTTTTCAGCATTCTTTTGCTCATCCGTTAAACGCATCCAAAAATAAGGATCAACGCGCGTATGGTCATGAATTTTTAAAACGGAGTCCATTTTCGAGGCACTGGGTGCATCGGGCAGTTGTTTTGGAATCATGTTGTTTTTCTTGTTTGAAGAAGTACAAGCCAGTGCAAAACAAAGCACAAGCAGGTAAGCTAATTTTTTCATAGTGTCCTTTTTAGGTTTAGGTAACTAAGATATTGATTAAATCAATAATTCACTGAGCATTCTCATGTTTTTGTACTACGTTGAACTATAAACGTCAGTAATTCGGCACTCGAATATTGAATTTAGTGTTAAAAATAGTTAAACTTCAAATTTTCAGAACATGCCTTTTCATTACTATCATCAACACATATCTAAATTAAACATCAATTGTTCTTCATGAATTACACTCTTAAATGTCATTTGTAATCTGCACATTACAATTATCTATCGAATTTATTACTTCGATATTCTAAAAGATAAGACCTCTTTTTAGGGTTAATAAAGACCTAAAACTCTCGAATAGACCTAATAATGAAGATTGCACAGTAACTAAAAACAGCTTTTCTTTGCAGCGCAAAACAGATAATTACGCACAAATAATAATTAGTACAGGTTAACAGGCAAATTATGAGTAAAATTAAAGAAGCTTTCGTAAATGGTTCGTGGAACGAACAGGTAAACGTTAGAGATTTTGTTCAAAAAAACATCACACCTTTTGATGGTGATAGTTCTTTCTTAAGTGGAGCTACTGAAAGAACAAAAAAACTTTGGGACATCTGTCTTGAAGCAATTAAAGAGGAAAGAGCCAACAATGGTGTTCGTTCAATCGACACTGAAGCTGTTTCTTCAATTGTATCTCACGAAGCAGGATACATTCAAAAAGACCTTGAATTAATCGTTGGTCTACAAACTGATGAATTACTAAAGCGTGCCATGAAACCTTATGGTGGTATTGCTGTAGTTGAAAAAGCTTGCGAAGAGCAAGGTTTAGAAGTTTCTGACCGCGTAAAAGATATTTTCCGCAACTACGCAAAGACTCACAACGATGGTGTTTTTGATGTATATACTGACGAAATTCGTAAGTACCGTTCATTAGGATTCTTAACTGGTTTACCTGATAACTACGCTCGTGGTCGTATCATTGGTGACTACCGTCGTTTAGCACTATACGGTATTGACACATTAGTAGCTGCTAAAAAAGCTGACTTACAAGGATTAGTTGGACCTATGTCTGACGAGAAAATCCGTTTACGTGAAGAAGTTGCTGAGCAAATCAAAGCTTTAATCCAGATTAAAGAGCTAGGTAACAAGTACGGTTTAGATCTAAGTCGTCCGGCTGAATCGGCACAAGAGGCTGTTCAGTGGGTTTACATGGCTTACCTATCTGCTGTAAAAGAGCAAGATGGTGCAGCTATGTCATTGGGTAACGTATCTTCATTCATCGATATTTATATGGAGTACGATTTGGCTAACGGTAACATTACTGAGGAATTAGCTCAGGAATTTATCGACCAGTTCGTAATGAAGTTACGCGTTGTACGTCACCTACGTATGAATGCATACAATGAGATTTTTGCTGGTGACCCAACTTGGGTAACTGAAGCAATCGGTGGTAAATTAATGGATGGTCGTCATAAGATCACTAAGACATCATACCGTTTCTTACAGACATTATATAACTTAGGTGCATCACCTGAGCCAAATATGACTGTTCTTTGGTCATCAAGCCTTCCTGAAGGATTCAAGAAATTCTGTGCGCAGGTTTCTATCGATACATCATCAATCCAGTATGAGAATGATGACTTAATGACCAGCACACGTGACTCTGATGATTACGGTATTGCTTGTTGTGTATCATTCCAAGAAATTGGTAAGCAAATCCAATTCTTCGGTGCACGTACCAACCTTGCTAAAACGCTATTATTAGCTATTAACGGTGGACGTTGTGAGTTATCAGGAAAAACAATCGTTGAGGGTATCCCTGCACTAAAGAGCGATAAGCTTGACTTTGATGAAGTAATGGCTAACTATAAATTAGCAATGAAAGACGTTGCTCGTGTTTACAACGAGTCAATGAACATCATCCATTACATGCACGATAAGTACTACTACGAGAAATCACAGATGGCTTTTGTTGACACAAATCCAGCAATAAACTTAGCTTACGGTATGGCTGGTTTGTCAATTGTAGCTGATTCATTATCTGCCATCAAGCATGCTGATGTAACAGTTGTTCGTAATGAAGATGGCTTATCGTCACAATTCCTTATCAACGGTGAATTCCCTTGCTATGGTAACGATGATGACCGTGTTGATAACTTAGCTGTTGAAATTTCTAACCACTTTAACCAGTTGTTATGTGGTTTAGATACTTACAAAAACGCTGAACCAACAATGTCAATCCTTACAATTACATCTAACGTAGTTTACGGATTGAAAACTGGTGCTACTCCTGATGGACGTGAGCAAGGTGTTCCTTTCGCTCCAGGTGCTAACCCAATGCACGGACGTGATAAGAACGGTGCTATTGCTTCATTAAACTCAGTAGCAAAATTAGACTACAAAAATGCCTTGGATGGTATCTCAAATACTTTCAGCATTATCCCTAAATCATTAGGTGCTGACGCTGATATTCGTAATGAGAACCTAGTAACTATGATGGATGCATACTTCTCAAAAGAAGCTCACCACTTGAACGTGAATGTTCTTGACCGTGAGTTATTGGAAGATGCCATGGAAAATCCAGGAGAATACCCTCAGTTAACAATCCGTGTATCGGGTTACGCTGTAAACTTTGTTCGCCTAACACGCGAGCAGCAGCTTGAGGTTATCTCACGTAGCTTCCATAGCAACATGTAATAACAAAGTACAAAAGGATAAAATAAGGCAGAAGTTTGGTTGAACTAAACTTCTGCCTTTGCCTTATTAACAAACTAACAAATTACACATGCTAAGAGTACATTCATTTGAGTCATTAGGCACCTACGATGGTCCGGGTATACGCTTAGTTGCGTTTTTGCAAGGATGTAATTTCAAATGCCTCTATTGTGCCAATGCCGATACCATTGAATTAAAAGGTGGTAAAGAAACTTCAGCTGAAGAAATTTTGGGCATGGCTGAAAATCAGCGTCCTTTCTTTGGTAAAAAAGGTGGTCTTACCTTCTCGGGTGGCGAACCTTTGGTACAGGCAAAACAGTTACTTCCGGTTGTAAAAGCACTGAAAGAAAAAGGTTTTCATATCTGCATCGATACTAATGGCAGCATTTTGAATGATGATGTGAAAGAAGTATTGCAGTACACGGACATTATATTACTTGACATTAAGCACATTAACAATGAGCAACATCAATTTCTGACAGGAAAAGGTAATGAAAAGACCTTGGCGTTTGTTGATTATCTTGCAGAGATTAAGAAACCTATTTGGTTGCGTTACGTATTGGTGCCTGGACATAGTGATAAGACGGAGCATTTGCATCAGTTAGGTGAGCACTTCAAAGCTTATGACAATGTTGAAAAACTTGAAATACAACCGTATCATGAATTAGGAGCTCATAAATATGAGCACTTAGGTTGGGAATACCAGTTAAAAGGTGTGAAAGCCAACACTACAGAGCAGTTAAATGCTGCACGCGATATATTTAACACTTACTTTAAAGAAGTAGTAATAAACTAAGCAACTTAATACAACTATTTAAAGTAAGCTCCCAAAAGGAGTCAAAATAACAATTGAGAATAAAACAATATAATGACAACTTCGACAGATAAAAAAATTAAAAACCGTTGGCTGATAGCATTAGCTGGTGTAAGCGTACACATGTCAATCGGTTCTATTTATGCCTGGAGCAAATTAGGTTCTATGGTGGAAAAACAAGTTAGCGCAGGATGGTCTTTACAACAAATCACGACTGTTTTTAGTATCGCTATCTTCTTTTTAGGTGTATCTGCTGCTTTTATGGGTAAAGTGGTAGAGCGCAAAGGCCCTCGTTTTACTGGTACTGTTGCAGGTATCTTTTTCGGTGTTGGTGTAACGCTTGGTGGATTAGCACTAATGCTTGAAAATTTGTATTTATTGTATGCCACTTACGGTATGATTGGTGGCATCGGTCTTGGTATGGGTTATGTAACACCTGTTTCAACCATGGTAAAATGGTTTCCAGACAGACGTGGATTAGCAACAGGTTTAGCAATTATGGGATTTGGTTTAGGAGCAGCCATTCAAATATATTTAATTAAGAATGTGTTCCCAGCCTTTGGCATTGAGTCTATCTCAACCATCTTATTAATCTTAGGACCTGTTTATGGTGTTATCATGCTAGGTGCAGCACAATACCTTGAAAAGCCACCGGTTGATTGGTTACCTGAAGGCTACAACCCAGAAGAGTTAGCCAAAGCAGGTAAAGCTCCAAAGAAAGACTTATCGAACATTACGGCTAACGAATCATTAAAAACAGCTCGTTTCTATTTCCTATGGGCAATCTTGTTCATTAATGTAACAAGTGGTATTGCTTTAATTTCTGTAGCCAACTCAATGGGACGTGAAATCGTTATGTTGTCTGTTGAGGCAGCAGCAGTACTGGTAATGCTAATGAGTATGTTTAATGCATTTGGTCGTTTAGGTTGGTCAACACTGTCTGATTACATCGGACGTCCTGCAACATACATTTCATTCTTTGTAATTCAAATAGCTGCATTTTATTACTTAACTACCTTCTTTGGTGGTAGCATTTCTGATGCAGGTAAAATTGGTTTCCAGGTAGCATTCCTTATCATCCTTACTTGTTATGGTGGTGGTTTTGCAACCGTTCCTGCTTTTATTGGTGATTTATTCGGAACGAAAGAACTAGGTGCCATACACGGATACATTCTAACAGCATGGGCTTTGGCTGGTATTGCGGGTCCACAAATCATTTCTTACTTAAAAGATACGACTGGTTCTTACCAGGAAGCACTTTATTATCTTATTGGTTTCTTATTCTTAGGTTTGGTGTCATCTATCCTACTAATACTTAACACTAATAAGTTAAGAAAAAAGCAAGAGGAAGAAGCCGAATTAAAAATGGCAGCTTAATAATATTATACAATACTTTAGTTTAAAGAGCATCCATCTGGGTGCTCTTTTCTTTTGTTTTAAAGGGTAATCTCATTCAATTTCTTAGTTTTGTATACACTATAAGTTATGCCTCAAATCCATTTATACAGATTGCCATGAATAAGAAAGTATTTCCGGCTGTTTTGATATGCTTCACAGTGGTCATGTTGCCTTTTTTAAAGAAGCGTCACAATATGGTGAACTGCATGTTGGTATAGGTTCGGATAATACCATTAGTGAACTCAAAGGTCGTGATACAATTAATTGTGAAGCAGAACGTCTTTATATGATCCAATCCATCAAATTCGTTAAGGAGGCCTTTGTAAACTCAGGCTCTGGCATTATGGATTTTGAGCACGAAGTAAGAACTTTACAACCCGATTACTTTGTTGTTAATGAAGATGGATTCTCTCCAGCTAAAGAAGAGTTGTGTAATGAGCTAGGCATTAAGCTGAAAGTTCTGGAGCGAATTCCTGAAATAGGCTTACCCAAACGTTCAACCACTGATATACGCACATCGGATAACTGCTTATTGCCCTATCGCATTGATTTGGCTGGCACATGGATTGACCAACCATACGTATCCAAGCACCATGCTGGATGGGCTATAACCCTATCGCTCGAACCAATAATCGAATACAACGAACGTTGTGGCATGTCAACGTCTACGCGAAACGCTGCAAAAAGAATATGGCCACATTATCTGCCGATTGACAGACCAGAAAAATTGGCTGAAATGTTGTTCAAATATGAAAACTCGCCGGGCGCAGAACTTGTGTCTGGAGCACAAGATGCCATTGGCATTTGCATGCCAGGACTCGTTAGACATTATTACAATGGGGAGTATTGGCCAAATAAATTCGAGTCGATCCATAACGAAGAGATTCTAACTTGGCTAGAGGAACATATTTACATGGTGCTTTTATGGCCACGCAAAAGCGATCTGGATCTTTTGAAGCAAACCGATATTAATCCAGAAAACACCAAAGCCTTGGCCGATGCGTCCAATGGAGCCTGGGAAGCGATAAAAAATAGAGACTTAGGAAGATTTGCCCAAACATTCTCAGATTCTTTTGATGCCCAAAAAGCAATGTTCCCTGCCATGGTTAATTCGGATATTAATGCTGCAATTGACAAGTACAAGGATGAAGCTTTAGCTTGGAAGCTAGCGGGTGCTGGAGGTGGTGGTTACCTCATATTGGTAGCCGAAAAACCAATTAAGGGTGCTATGAAAATAAAGATCAGAAGAAAGAATTTAAGCGTCTAACGCAAAAAAGGTTTAGAGCATATTATGCTTTAAACCTTTTACCTTGCCAGCTATCCAGTTCTGCCAATCGCTTCTCTATTTTAGCCACAAATTCAAAGTTTTTGATTCCCCACTTGGGTGCTACCAACAAATCGTATGGAGCCTGACTAATAAAGCGCTCCATAACAATATTGGGGTTCATAAGCTCAACAAACTCTACGACTAGATCAATAAACTCTTCGGCCGAATACAAGTTGAAGTGACTGGGATTTTGCTCATATAATGTTTCAAAAGCACTGCCTTTTACAATTTGTAATTGGTGTAACTTTAAAAAGCTAATGGGTAGTTTCGATACTTCATCAGCATGTTTTAACAACTGCTCCCTATCTTCTCCAGGTAAGCCCAGTATCAAATGCAAACCAACAGGAATACCAGCAGCAGCAATTCGTTGTGCAGCATCCACCGTTTCTTCATAAGAATGCCCACGATTGATGTTATCCAATGTGGTATTTAAGGTGGATTCGGCTCCCAATTCAATGGCAATGTAGTAGTCTTTTTGCCATTTTTTCAAATGCTCCAATAAATCATCGGATATACAATCAGGTCGTGTACCAAGTATGATCCCTTCCACCTTAGGATGATTTAAAGCCTGTTGATATTGGTCAATCAAAAACTCGGTTTCGCCATAGGTATTGCTATAAGCCTGAAAGTAGGCTAAGTATTGTTGAGCTTGATATTTGGGGCGAAAAAAGGAAGTGCCCTTATCAATCTGCTCCTGAATACTTAACTCAGGACCACAATACGACGGGTTAAACGTAGTATTATTACAAAAAGAACAACCGCCCGTTCCTTTTGACCCATCTCTATTGGGACATGTAAAACCAGCGTTGATCGACACTTTCTGAACGCGCTCTCCAAACGTTCTTCTAATATATGAGCTATAATCGTTATAGCGTTTATCGTGCCCCCAGGGAAATTGCATACGTCTATTTTTTTAGCTCGCAAAGATAAATAAAAAAGGATGTTTCAAAGAATCACTTATCGGGAAAACACTGTACAATCCTTTCATCTTTTATGGAGACACTTAAAAACACTTAGTAATGCCCAACCTTATTTATCATGGGGAGTTTACCTCAGGGAAATTGCTTTTAAAACTAATTACACCCCCCGCCTGTCGGCACCCCTCCTAAAATTCAGGAGGGGACGGTTTTCCATCCCTCTCCTCCTTGCCAAGCAAAAGTACCACGAAGTTGGGAGGTAGTTAAAATGCTTAAAGGCGAAATCCTTGTAATTTATCTACCTTATTCAAACAATACACAAACGGGACTAAAAGCCTTTATTTGACTTTTAAAAAGCAACAGCCCTGTATTCTCATCCCGCTTAAAAGCCACCAAGTTGTTCGAGTGTTGGTTGGCCACTACTAAAAACGCTCCATCCTTGGTCAAGGCGAAATTACGAGGCCACTCTCCCCTAACTGCCTCATGCCCCAATAAGGATAATTCTAAGCCACTATTCGAAACTTGATAGATGGCCAAGGAGTTATGTCCTCGATTAGAAGCATATAAGAAACGTCCATCGGGTGAAATATGAATATCGGCACAATAACTGTCCTGCGCATATCCCTCGGGTAGTGTTGACAATGAAGAATGCAAACGCCATTTACCATCCTTTTTTGACACAACAGATACAGTACTGTTTAATTCGTTAATCACATATAATATTTCTTTTTTCGGATGCATCGTTAAATGACGAGGGCCTGCTCCTGCTTCCATCTTAAGGCTATCCATACGCTTCAAACTACCGTTAAGCAACTCGTAAAAGATTAACTGATCAATGCCCAAATCCACAGCAATAGCCTTTTTTTCATCGGTAAACCAGATTGAATGCGCATGAGGTGCTTCTTGCCTTGGCGTAATACTTTGACCAGTATGCTGGGCTACACCCACTAATGGGGAGAGCTCCCCTTTCATACTTACTTGTAGTTGCCCAATATTTCCACCCGTGTAGTTAGCCACAAGCACCTTACCAGACTTATTTACATCCAAATGACAAGGGTGCGCTCCCCCGGTTTTGGAACTTGACAGCTTAGTCAGTCCTGAGTCGTTAATTTGATATGATTCAATGCCACCACTACCATCAACATCGGTTTCGTTTACAGCAAGCAATACGGTTTGTTCATTGGCAAAAGCCAAAAAAGATGGATTAGTGGTACTTGCCAATAACTCGCCCCCACTTAAGTGCCCATCATTATCCAATTCATATTTATATATCCCTTTACTATCTCCATCGGTATAGGTTCCAAGATAAAAGGCATAATTCTCTTTAGGTGCATTAAGCTGACAACCCACTAACACCGACATGGTCAATACAATACTAAATAACTTTATCATGGCATATGCTTTACAGTAACTAAAAATATTTGAGGATAAGGAACAAAGTGAAAAACTAAATGAATAGATATTTTCAAACTGTGTTAAAGGTAATTATTTCGTATTAATTTAATAAGCTAAAGCATATACATGACGTTTGTTTGCTTCGATCATAACTTGATTTATTACTTTAGCCTCCAACAAACAAGTTTAAAAGGAAAATACTCATGATGAAACATTTGACAACAATCATTATCCTTACGCTTTGCACCTTTATAAGCACTCAAGGGCAAAGTATTTATGATCAAAAAAATGATCCTTTCTTTGGTGAAACATGCACCAGTATAATGGTGAGTAAAGGCGCATCAACCGACGGTTCGGTTATGACATCTCATACCTGCGATGGTCGCTACCGCACCTGGTTAACCATTGAGGAAGGTAAAGAATATGAAAAGGGCAGTACAACACCTATTTACAAGGGCAAACTTAAAACAGAAACACCTTGGGATATGCGTAAGGTGACTGAAGTTGGCACCATTCCCCAGGCCAAAGAAACCTATAGTTTTTTAAATACCGCTTATCCTTGTTTGAATGAAAAGCAACTGGCGATTGGAGAAACAACATTCGTTGGACCTGAAGAGTTGGTTAACGAAAATGGCATGTTCCTAATTGAAGAATTAGAACGTATTGCCTTGGAACGATGCTCTACTGCTCGCGATGCCATCAAGCTAATCGGCGAATTAATTGAAGAGTACGGTTATGGCGATTGGGGCGAGTGCATTACTATTGCCGACAAAAAAGAAGTTTGGCAGCTAGAAATTGTGGGTGAAGGTCCTGACAAGATTGGTGGCATTTGGGCGGCTCAACGCATTCCGGATGGTCATGTAGGTGTTTCGGCAAACATCTCTCGCATTGGTGAAATCGACCTTAAAGATAAAGATCACTTTATGGCGTCGAAAAATGTTTTTTCTGCTGCCAAAAAGCTGGAACGCTGGGATGGTGAGAAGCCTTTCAAATTTTGGAAAGCCTACGGTGATGTTGAGAAACCGTTTAAAATACGTGAGTATTTCATTTTAAATGCCTTGGCTCCGTCTTTAAATATTGATTTTGAAGCAGATGAAATTCCGTTTTCTGTTAAGCCAGATAAAAAAGTATCTGTTCAAGATGTGATGGCTCTTTACCGCGAAACCTATGAGGGTACAAAATACGATATGACCCAAAACTTAATGGTGACGAAAAAGAAATACAACGACGACAAAGAGGAAATCGGCGTAGACACCATTAAATCTCCAATTGCCAATCCTTGGATGGGCCGCGATGAACGCAATTTATATGAAGCACTCAACGAGGGTACTGTTGAATTTCAGCGTACTGTAGCCGTATCATGGTGTTCTTACTCTGAAATTATTCAATTACGCGATTGGTTACCAGACGAAATTGGTGGCATCGCCTGGTTCAGCTTTGATAACCCGGGACAGTCGCCTCGCATACCAATTTATTCGGGTGCTACAGAATTACCTGAGAGCTTTCAGTACTGCGGACAAAAACGTTACCGCGAGGATGCTGCCATTTGGCAATATCGCAAAGCCAATAAACTAGCAACATTGGCATGGCAATCAACAAAAGAAGGCTTGCTTAATGAGGTAGCTTATTTTGAAGAAAAAGGACAAACTGAAACGAAAGAATTAGAGGCACGTATTTCTAAACTAATCGAAGAAGGTAAGAAAGAAAAAGCTGCTGTACTAATTAACAAATACACCAATGATTTTACTGGCGCAACCATGTTACGTTGGAAAGAGTTGGAAGAACAATATTGGGCTAAATTTGGCTTAGGATTTTAAGCTCAGCACTAAAACGTCTAAAGCCTCTTGCTCTTTGCAAGGGGCTTTTTTATTGCGCTTTATCTAATAATTTTGGACCAAATACCTTAATACCGATTGCTCCCAAAGGTGCGGTGGTAATAATACTAAGCACAGCCATGGCTAATATCATCTGCCCCGTTTCAAGCGAAACATCGCCCAACTTGCCGGCTCCAATTAAGGTTAAAGGAACGGCACCGATAGCAGCCTGTACTGTTGCCTTGGGCCAGTAGGCTATTACACAGAACAACTTCTCTTTATAATTTAATGAACTACCTGCTAAAGCCAGCCATACACCAATACTTCGTGCTGTAAGCCCAATCAATAGTATCAGCAAGCCAGTTGCAACAATAGAGGCATCTAACTCATTAATTCGAACCTCAGTACCGATGTATACAAATAAAAGTATCTCGGACAAAACCCAAACCTTGTTAAATTTAGAAGAAAGTCGTTTGGCCAATTGGCTATATTTTTCGAGTATAATAAATCCAATGGCCATAATACCCAATAAGCCTGCCAAGGGTATCACTTCCTTTAAGCTTTCCAGTTCGGTCAGCTCATAATAAACCACAGCAACAATCATAAAGATGATGACCTTTTTAGTATCGCGTATAAGGAATTTTTTAAAGAACCATACTAGAATAAAACCTAGCAAAACGCCTATTAAGGCACCCAGTAAGATACCTGCAGGAACACTCCAAAGCAAATAAGGCATATTAATAGATGAGCCTGCTGCCAAACCTGTAAAAACACCAAATATGGTAATGGCAAACACATCATCAACCGAGGCACCTGCTAAAACAAGGGTTGGTATTTCCTTTTTCTTACCAAAGCCTTTTTCTTTAAGATCTAACATAGTTGGCACTACCACTGCTGGCGATACAGCAGCAATGATAAAACCTATAATACCACCTTCAATCCATGTAAAGTCAAGCAAGTAATGAGCCGCCAACATCACTATGCTCCCCTCAATAACACCTGGAATAAAACTCATGTTAATAGCTGGCCGACCTACTTTATGAAGCGTTTCGCGATTAATTCCCAGGCCTGCTCTTATTAAAATCACAATTAAAGCGGCAGTCTTTAACTCCTTAAGCATAATGCCCACCTCAGGATCAACCACATTTAACACACTTGGCCCAACAACAACCCCGGCAACAATCAAACCTAAAATCCCCGGTAGCTTTATCAAGGTAAAAAGGTAATAAAGCACAAGTGCCGCAGTAACAATTAAAGCGATATTTAATAGCATAACAAGAGTTTAAATCATAAAGGGTGAATACTTTAAATATAAAGGTGCTATATGATTTACAATGGGTAACTATTCTTTAATTTACAATCGTCGCTCTAGCCGCGAGGCTTATACTTTACTTGCCTTGACGCAAGAAAGTATACAAAGAAAGTCAAGGCTACCTAATAAAAGCAATTGATTTATTTGTTGTTACTAAGTTCGGCCGGGTGATCTTCGAACAAGTTCTCAGCTTCCCGGTCTCGCTAAGTAACATCTTCTAAATCCATCCCCTTTTTTAGGAGGCCAACGAGGAGATGACCATAAATACTATTTACCCACTAAAAATCATACAGAGCCGATATAAAATAGTCACCCTTGCATGAACATTCAATATATCTTAGTTTTTCTTAACGTACTTGGTAAGGATGTAAATGTGCTGACCATTCACTTTTCCTTCAATGTGCTCAGGATCGTTATTCGACAGAATGATGTTACGAACAGCCGTTCCTCTTTTAGCAACAAAGCTGGTTCCTTTCACATTTAAATCCTTTATTAACACAACACTGTCGCCAGCCTTTAGCTCAGCACCATTGCTATCAATGTACTTATCAACTTCATCGTCCGATAAACCATCGCCATCGGCTTTAGCCCATGCCAAGGTATCTTCATCCAGATAAAGCATATCAAGCAAATCCTGTGTCCAATCGGCCTTTAAACGGTTCAGTAAACGCCAGGCCATTACCTGCACAGGTGCTTCAGTACTCCACATGCTATCGTTTAAGCAACGCCAATGATTGGCATCCATCGTGTCTGGCTTTTCTATTTGATCATGACAAGTGGAGCATACCAACACACTTTCTGATGCATCAGCTGCGTTAACAGGTGCTACCTGATAAACGACCAAGCCTTCTTCACTCCCACACAACTCACACTTATCGCCACTACGCGCTCTTAATGATTTTTCTACACTCATGGCCTCTATTTGTTAAATAACTGCTTCATTACCTTTTCAACATCAGCCATTTCTGGCGTAATATCAAACACATGAGCAGGCTTTAAATAACTCATCTCTTTGGTGCTTTTAATGCGCTTCTCTCCTCCACCGGTAATATTCAGCACAATGCAGTCATCCTTATCAACCACACCATCCTTTACCGCTTGAATTAATGTAGCTGTTGCTACAGCTGCTGCCGGATGAATATCATTACCTTCAGTTTCTTCGAAAATGCGACCTGCCGCCGCAGCAGCATCATTAGAAGCCGTTAATACATCACCACCTGCTTCTTTCATGGCATCGTATAAACCACCAAACACCGAATAAGGAGGCTTACGGTTTGAAAGCACCTTTGCATCAATCTCTTCAACTTGCTTACGAGCCGTATCATCATCTAACGGAAGCATGCGGCGCGATTGCGCTTTCCATGCATCGTGGATTGGTAAGAATGGTTCGTTCTGCGAAACCATCAACTTCATAAAATGATCGCCAAAACGACCATCTGCAATCAAGCGTTTATTGGCTTCCCAGGCCGCAATGGCACCCGTTCCACTTCCTACCGCCTGAAAATAGTATTTTGGTATACGTCCAATAGTTGTAACCGCCGACAAAGTGGTGGTTCCCATACCATCGCGACGCGCTACATTTCTAGCACCGCCCTCGGCTACAAAACCATCCAACTCACAAGCCATGTTCGATAAGTGGATCGCATCGAAATAATCACTTCCCGACTTGGTTACCACCAATTTCACATTATCCTTAATGGGTTCATCAAACCACATGGCATCAATATTATCCTCGGGCACACACAGTAACAAAGGAATATTATTATCGGAACAAACACGCGCAAATGCACGAGCCGTGTTGCCCGCCGATGCCACCACCAATATGGTTCCGTCATCGTTTTGCAAGCGTCCTCCAACAGAGTAAGCTTCAGTTTCTTTAAACGAACAGGTACGGAAATTAGCACCTTTCTCGGGCCAGTAACCACTAAATGTGATGTGTAAATCGGATAAGCCAAGGTATTTGGCTAGTCCTTCACTCTTATAGGTAACAGGGGCCGAAGATCCTTCCAACATCTTATGTACAGGTAACCAATCGGCAAATCGGAATACACCATATGAGGCATCTTTTACCTCTATCTGTTTCTTGTTGTAGATGGCTCGTACCAAACTACATTCGTGCTCGTTAGGTGCGTCAAGTGTCCAACCTGCATCTTCAAATTGATTGCCGGATTTAACTGACTCCAATTTGTAAGGAGTGGCTTTGAATTCTTTTGTCATAATAATGTTGTGATCTTTGAGCCACAAAAATAGAAGTTTTGCCCGGCTTGAGAAAAATACAGGCAAAAAACATAGATGGATGATAGGGTTTATTAGCAATGTTGTCCTAAATAGTTTTATCAATTGGGCTATCCGCCCAAACCGGACTTACTTTTTTTAGCTTGATCCAAAAAACTAAGGAAAAAAGATCAAGGCTACTTTTTAAATAACTCTCTTTTTTTATCTCAAGCTTAAGTGCGGCCTGGCGATCTTCGAACAAGTTCTCAGCTTCCCGGTCTCTCTAAAGCTTTCGACTAAACGAAAGCAATTTAAAAGAGAGGCCATAAAACATGACGCTAAAAAACTGTCTTAATTAAAACAATGTTATCTAGCTTGATTTCTATCCCACTGCTGGTGCGGATTTGAAATCCGTGCCATTTACTTAAACACATCAAACCAGTCTTGAACAGCAAGGCTGATAAAAGAAACACCTTCAGATTTGAGGAACGTATACGAGTAAATCAGAGATATTGCTAAGGAATTAAAATTTACTTTAACTCTAGTAGCACAGATTACAAATCTGCGCTAGCGAGAGATAAATCAATTACTTGTAGGTTTAACTAGAGAGATATTCTTAACCCTTTCAATTTGAACCAACTTTTCTAATGTATTACTACGTATAATGGTGTCGTTCGTGGGATTAACCATTAAATACAAAAGGTTTTCATATCGATTTTCCTCTGCAGGTTTATAATTGAATAAAAATATCCCAAATGATTTATCATAGTACCCACCGTGAATTAAGTTCCTCCGCAAAAATATTGTTTTACTGAGTATTTCCGCATTAAACTTTGCATTAACCGCATTCGAATTATAATAGCGCTTCACTTTAAGATCATCTGTTAAATCATATTGCAATTTTCCATTAATAAAAAGAGAATTGTTCAAGTCAAAAAAATAACCAACAACATCACCCTTCTTGGAAATTGAATCTAATAGAGTGTGAACAGTCAACATTGTTTGTTCAATTTCATCTGGGGCGTTAAATAAATCTATAGTTTCTCTTTTACCATCACTATCCTTACACCCAAATAGAATAATTAAAGAAAACAAAATAACTCTACTATTTTCCATGATAATAACCTTTAATGATATATTCTGCGCTAGCGTGGGGTTAAATCGTAGACTTCCTAAGCATCTTCGAGATGCTAAGGAAGTTGAATTTCTATTAGCTCAACAAGTCATTCAAACTAATTACTTTGCAGCCTTTGCTTTCATAATACGCCAGCATTTCTGGAATTTTCTTTTTACTCCAACTGGTAATGCCATCGGATAATACAGCGACCTCGTAGTTGGCCTTACGTAAATTAAAACAAGTTGATTTAACACAAATAGTGGCATCTCCTCCCACTATGTAGAACTCACTAATCTCATTCTTACCAATGAAGTCTGTCAATTCCTCACATGTTAATGCATTTCCTTTATTCTTTGTGAAAATATTTTCTGATGCAATTTTCAAGTCCGAAGCTAACTCAGCCCCTACTGTACCAGGTAAGAAATTTTTAGCACCAGCTGATAAATTTTCGTGCCTTATATAAACAACATGTATCCCATTATTGCCTGCCCAATCAATGGCTGTATTAATATTGTCAATTACTTCTTTGTAATTCTTGGGTGTATCATTTTGAATATCTACTATGACTAATGCTTTGCTCATTTTACTTACTTTTTGCTTCCTTATTAGATGGTTAAGTTAAATATTTAATTCAATGCCATTATTCACTGTATTATTTACTTGAACGCAACGGCCTGCCGTATGAAGTGTATGGAATCTTAACCAAACTAACTTCCAAAATTGAGCTGAGCCAAAGCGTTGTATTTGTTTTTAATTTTTCATTTCGAAAGCCAAATCAACGATTTGGCGGTGGTTGCCGAAGCTAAGAACCTACCAAAAAAGAGTCGGCTCACTTTTGATTTATTAGCCATTGTTGGCAATAGTTATTATAGTTTAATATTAGCACTCTTGTAGGTGGCATTTGTATTGTTTTATATTGACAGTTTCAAATTATTTTGAATTCAATTCTAATCTTATTGAAAGCCTATAGCTCAGTAACTAAATCCAGCCATTTAATTCGATTAGGTCAAAATCAAAATAGCTGTAAGCATTAAATTTACCGTCTTGTCTTTATGGCATTCATAATTTTATCAATATTACTTCTGATACGAAATATCATTAGCAGTCCAAGAAATAAAAGAATAATTGAAATTACTGGAATCGATGGTAAGTCAAAATATCTAATTAAGAAAACACTGGATACGGATGCTATAATAATACCAAAGAGTATTGGGAAAAAGAGTTCTATTTTAAAATTAAAGGCTATTTGGTTATAATCTTCTGTCAATGTAACCTTACCTCGTTTAATTAATCGTGCATAACTGTATTTGTTACCAACTTTCGAATGCATCATATTGTGAGGACTTTTAAAAGTAATCACATTGTTATTTATTTTTGTGACAAATTCATCATCAATTAGAGCTTGATTTACCTTTTCTATGACTTGGTTCAAAGTCTCTCTTTGCAATTTGTCGATAAAATATTTCATATTTTTTATGTTGAACTTGATTTGGGTTAATTCTGACTAACGTAAAATTTAAGTCCTGTAAATCAGCTTGATGCAAAGTTGAGTTCATCAGGGTTAAATCCATATTTGTCAATCTGTTTTTGTATTCTTTTGGCAATGCCAAGCTTTCTTTTCTGATCTAAATATAA
>NZ_VKDE01000042.1 GCF_007097485.1 Carboxylicivirga sp. M1479
TGAAACTTAGATTTTATCTATCTGTTTATTAAAGTTAATGCAGCAGATGGAGCTTTTTGCCTAAGTTAAAAATCACGTTTGACTCCTAATTGGTTTTCTCATATTTAGGTATTCCACAAACTAACGATGTGTTTATATTTATTTTCATTTACTATACCTACCTGCTGCAGGTAGATGGAACTCGCCAAAATCAATCATACTCCTTTATGTGAAGCAATTCTCTTGGTTCGTTTTAACTACTATTTATTGAAATTACGAAGTTTAATATTAGTCAATACTTTTTTCGTAAATAATGGGAAATCGCCGTTCATCATCCAACCATAGTAAGATGGATCTTTGCTTAATACGTCTTCTACACTTTTGCCTTTGTATTTACCAAAGTTGAACACTTCCTGCCCCTTATCATTAAAGATGATGCGGCCAATAAAATCAGCATTTTTATTAAACGACGAAAAATCGTTCAGAAAGTCAACATCATTTTCAAGTTCGGTGTAACGATCAAGTTGTGATTTTAACACCTCATAAGTGGCAGTTGTATCAGCTAATGCTGAGTGAGCATTTTCTAAATCTTTATCGCAATAGAATTTGTAGGCTGCTCCCAATGTGCGCTTTTCCATCTTGTGAAAAATGGTTTGAACATCTACAAACTTGCGTTTTTTCATATCAAAATCCACATCAGCACGAATAAATTCTTCCGCTAATAGGGGTACATCAAATTTGTTAGAGTTAAACCCTGCTATATCGCAACCCTCTATTATTTTAGCAATCTTTTTACCCAACTCCTTAAAAGTGGGGGAGTCTTTAACGTCTTCGTCGTAAATGCCATGTATTTCAGAAGTTACTTTTGGGATTGGCATTTCAGGATTTACTTTGTAGCAATATGACTCTTCAGAACCATCAGGCTGAACTTTTAATAGTGCTATTTCAACTATTCGGTCTTTTGCAATGTTGATACCGGTTGTTTCTAAATCAAAAAATATAATAGGGTTTTTAAGATGAAGCTTCATATAATTTGTTTGTTTAAATGGATAAGTCAACAAAAATAGCTAAAACAGCCTTGTATCCTTACTTCTTAACATTTATTTTGTGGCAATTTCTTCGATTTTAGGAAGTACTATTAAGCGAATACGGTCGGCTATCGATTCAAACTTATTATCAGGTACAACCAATTGATGCATTTTTGTTTCAATGCTAGGATGTTCAATGTGAATTTGGTAGGTGCCTGCCGTTAGTGCCATAATAAAATCAGCAGAATCAACATTAGCTTTGTAGCTACCTATGAGATTATCCAAGGTATCGGTAATGCTCACTGTGGGACTAAATGCTGGTATTTCTATTTTTCTGTTATTTTTAATGCGAATGTCGCACCTGAGTAATGCGTGATAAGGTTTCGTTTCGTTGAAAACCACTTTATAGATGTCATACTTACCCAAGCCTTCAGGACGAATTGCCGATACGTAGGCAAAACGATTGTCTTGAACCCATGAGATATTATAATTATTGTAGGTGTCGTTTATGGGATAACCCATATTTATTGGTTGTGTCCACTCTTGATGAACAGCATCCCACTCGGCATAAAACAGGTCGTAGCCTCCCATCGATTGCTCATTATCTGAAGAGAAGTAGAGACGCTTGCCATCACTTGATAAAACAGGGAAGTTCTCATTGGATTGCTCTGAATTAACTTTTCCTGGAAGTGGCCTTGCATCGCCCCAATTGCCCGTCGGTAGTTTTATTGAATAGTATAGATCGGTAGTTCCGTTTGCTGTTTCTGATGCAAAAAAAATGGTGTCTTTGCTTTCAGTCATCCAAACACCATATTCCGCTCCTTTGGCATCAAGTGGTGCGCCAAAATTATCCATGGGGTCAAAACGGTAATTTCCATTGTATGGAGCAAAACCCATTGCTTCATCTCCATCTCTGTTATGAAAGGCAAATAGTTCACTGCCATCGGAAGCAATACCGGCCACCATTTCATCAAAAATTGAGTTTAATTGCGAGCCAATTGTTTTTCCCTTTTCAAAATCAAGTTTGTCCTTTTCACTAACGCAAATATTGTAATAATAAATGCCAGCGTAGCTGTTGTAGCGCTTGTCAGATGAATAAAATAATTCTCGCTCTTGATTTGATACGTAGGGGCTTACCTCGTTACGTGTGGTATTAATGGTAGAGCCTAAATTGATAAATGACACATCCAAGGGTTGAGCGATTAACCGTTGTGCATTACGTATGTTGCTTTTAAGCGTGGATACTGTTTTTTGCAATTCAATATTATTCCCAACTTTAGTTTCTACTTTTAAAAGTACATCATTGGCTTGTTCCATTTGATGTGCGTGAAAAAGAGCTTTGGCCTTATTAATTTGTGCTTCGTAATCGTTGGGTCGTAATATTATTAGTTGGTCAATGTATGGTAAGGCCTCTTCCCGTAGCGTATTGTCGCTTATATAGCAGTCTATTATTTTTTTTAAGAGGTCTACATTGTCTTTGTCTTTTCGCCAAACACGTATGTAATCTTTACGAGCTTTTTCGTAGTTGTAATATTTGTAATACTTGTCTGCCCTTTGCTCGTATTTCTGTCCGAAAGATACCTGAATGCAGAGCACTAACAGAAACAGGGTGTAATATTTTTTCATAGTGAGATTTGTTAACACTTTAAATAAAGCAAATTTTATGGAGTTGCCCATGTTTATTTTGATGAATCTCAGGCTAATGGGGATAAGTTGTATTAATATTATAATTGTTATAAAGGCTGAACAAACATAATAGCAACTTGTTAAGCATTAATAGAAGTATACTTAACACTATGAAAAGACGACATTTTTTAAGTTTAGTAGGCATGGGAGCCGCTGCTGCTTGTGCTCCAGGTACTAAAGGTGGCAACAAGAGTGAGTCCAATAAAAGCACCTTAAAAACCACACCTATTTCTGGTCATTTTTTTCCAGCATTGCCATATGAGTATAATGCACTTGAGCCTCATATCGACGCTGAAACCATGGAGATACATTACGATAAGCACCACCGTGGATATTTTAAGAAATTTACCGCTGCCATAGAGGGGAGTTCTCTGGAAACAACATCGATGCCTGCCATTTTTGCTGAGGTATCTAAGCATGGCATTGGTGTACGAAATAACGGAGGTGGGTATTACAACCATATGCTTTTTTGGGAAAGTTTGAGCGCTAATGGAGGCGAGCCATCGGCAAAATTATTAAGCCATATTATTAAAAATTTTAAGTCCTTAGATGGCTTTAAAGAGCAGTTTTTTAAAGCCGCAAAAACTCAATTTGGAAGTGGATGGGCTTGGCTTATTTTAGATGAACAAAAGAAATTGAAAATAGTATCAACGCCCAATCAGGATAACCCACTGATGGATATAGTTGCTGTAAGGGGTATTCCACTATTAACAATAGATGTTTGGGAGCATGCTTATTATCTAAATTATCAGAACCTAAGAGGTGATTATATCAATGCTTTTTGGAATGTTGTTAATTGGAATGTTGTTAGTAAGCGATTAGAAAAAGCATTAAAAGGTGAATGGGTAGGATAGTATAAACGACATCCTTATATTAAAAGCTCTTTTTTGATAAAAAGGGCTTTTGTATTTTTATGATTTAATATTAGCATATGAGAAAGGTTTTAATCGTTTATGCACACCCTTTAGAAGAAAAATCTAAGGTTAATCGTTCGCTTATTGAAGGGGTTCGTGAGATGGATGGTGTCACGGTCAATAATTTATACGAGAATTACCCCGATTTTTTTATCGATGTAAAGCATGAACAAGAGTTATTGCTTGCTCATGATGTTATTATTTGGCATCATCCTTTATACTGGTATAGTGCACCTGCCTTGTTGAAAGAGTGGTTTGATTTGGTGTTGGAACATGGTTTTGCCTATGGTCAGCAAGGAGATTCATTAGCTGGCAAATGGGCTTTAAATTGTGTAACCACAGGAGGTGGCGAATCGAGTTATCAAACAAGCGGGATCAATCGGTTTTCAATAGAGCAGTTTTTACTACCATATAACCAATCGGCGCATTTGTGTAAAATGCACTACCTGCCGCCATTTGTAATTCACGGTGTTCACTTGTTGGGGAAGCTCGATGTAAATGAACAGCAAGCACGTTACCGACAGTTTATTAGGCTGTTGTGTGATGAGTCGAATGATTTTCAGATGATTAATAAAGGTAATTATTAGGCAGTTTTAAAAATAGGCTGGTAATTATAAATGAATAGAACAATATATCAATAGATAAGCGATGCATTTAGATGAAGTTTTTTTCAAAATAGTAATATACTTATTGGCCGCTGTAATATCTGTTCCAATTGCTAAGAAACTAGGTTTAGGCTCAGTTTTAGGATACTTAATTGCGGGCATTGTTATTGGCCCTTTTGTTCTAGAATTGGTTGGCGACGACGGAGAGGGCGTCATGCACATTGCTGAATTTGGTGTTGTGATCATGCTTTTTATAGTTGGATTAGAGTTGCATCCAAGTATGCTGTGGCGTATGAAACGTTTGATTTTTGGTTTGGGTGGACTGCAAATTGGAATCACGGCGTTAATCTTTTCATTAATTACTGCTTTCTTCTGGCTGAATACTGCTCAATCTATCACAACGGGATTGATTTTGGCATTATCCTCTACCGCCATTGTTTTGCAAACGCTCTCAGAAAAGGGGATGCTTCAAACGAGAGGAGGGCGACATAGTTTTGCTGTGCTTTTAATGCAGGATATCTCTGTTGTACCCATTTTTGCTATAGTCGCTTTGTTGGCTAATCAAGTAATTGTTAATCCTGTTGAAGCAGGAGTGGTTGATGAGGTAGCCCAAAGTGGTTGGATACAATTGTTATTAATTATAGGTGCTGTTTCAATTATCATTGTTGGGGGGCGTTATTTAGCTCATTATGTTTTTAAATTAATAGCAGAAACAGGATTGCGTGAGTTGTTTACCGCCACCGCTCTTTTATTAGTAATAGGCATTGCTGTTTTTATGGATGCTGTTGGATTATCACCAGCTTTAGGAACCTTTTTAGCCGGTGTGGTGTTAGCAAATAGCGAATACAGGTATGAACTTGAGGATAATTTGGAGCCTTTTAAAGGATTGCTTCTCGGCGTGTTTTTTATTTCGGTAGGGGCTAGTATCAATTTCAATCTGCTTTTTAATAACTGGCAATTAATCATGGTCATACTTAGTATTGTGGTGGGGGTTAAGTTGCTAGTGCTTTATGTGCTTGGTCGTTTGTTTAAGCTCGAAAAGTCGCATAACATGTTGTTTGCGTTTAGTTTAGCGCAAGCAGGGGAGTTTGGATTCGTTTTAATTTCTTTTGCATCTCAAAGTGCCATATATGATGAGTTTACATCAGGTGTTTTACTTATAGTTGTTGCCTTATCCATGTTGATTACACCTGTTTTATTTATTGTTAATGAGCAATTAATACAACCTCGTTTTAGTAAAGGACAACAAGAACAAGCAGATGCTGTTGAGGAAAATGGACATCCTGTTATAATAGCTGGTTATGGTCGTTTGGGTCAGGTTCTGGGGCGATTTTTAAATGCCAATGGTGTTAAATTAAATATCATTGATAATAACCCGCATAATATACAGTATCTCAAAAAGTTTGGCTATAAAGTGTATTATGGTGATATGACGCGTAAGGATATGTTAGAAGCGGCTGGTGCCAATACGGCTAAAGCCATGGTTATTGCTATGAGTGAACGCCATCAGATTGATAAATTAGTTGATTTAGCGCAAAAACATTATCCTCATTTAAAGTTAATAGTTAGGGCTGAGGATGTGGCGCACGACCTAATTCTTCAAAATAAAGGGGTAACAGGCCATCGGCAAGCTATATTTGATTCTGCCATACATCTTGGTGCTGATGCTTTGCAAGCTATTGGAGTGAGTCGTCATCAGAGTTATCGTTCGGCTTTGACTTTTAAGCACCTGGATAAACGATTTATGAAGAATTTGCAACAGCGTTATAATAAAGAAGATCCGCATTTTATGTTAGAGACAAGAAAGTTCTCTGAGCATTTAGAAAATATTCTGTTGCTTCAACAAAAACAGCCTTATCGTGAAATGGATTGTGCATGGGATACGGAAGCTCTCATTGAAGAAGCTAAGTCTAATGAAAATGACAATGAAGTGAATTAAAAAGAGCTATTAACTATTTTGGTATGCTTCTTGCTAATTTCTGACCGAGAAAAAAGAAGCGTATGGAGCGAAGGGATGAAATTAAGGTTTGGAAAAGTGTAGTTATAGATCTTTTATTGATGTTTGCTATTTCCTTTTTAGGAGCTTTGCTATTATATATTACTTTAATCAATAGTTAACTATAACTACATAACAAATAAACAAAAAGGGACTCATGCGAGTCCCTTTTTGTTTATTTGTTATGAATCCAAGTTAGTTTATGCCAAATGCTCTCTAAAGGGCCGTGTTTATATTTTTTAGCCCACCAATGACAAAAGGCTGCCGTGGCAATTGTCATCACAATAGCAATGATAAAGCTATATGTGGCTCCTGTATACTGATATAGTGCTAAGCCATAGCCATAATAAAGACTAGATCCGATAATTGATTGCATAACGTAGTTGCTAAGACTCATCTTACCTAAAGGAACAAAGAACTGAAGAACTTTATTAAAACTTGCCTTTTGGAATAATAGGGTAATACCTGAAACCCAAACCAGCATCAATGCAATGTCTGACCATGGATTGAATAAGGTGGTAGCAGATCGTTCAATGGCAGCACTTTCAATCCAAATGGGTAAGGCTAATCTGATGGGGTAGCATATGGCAAAAGCTAGTGCGGATAGGATTAAAACTTTTTTCCAAAACTTATTGGTAGTTTCAGATGCAAGGAATAATTGTTTTCTACCTGCCATTAAACCGAAAATGAACATGGCGAATATGATAAAGAAGCGTCCATTTTCCCAGTTCCATAATAAAACTGCTTTTTTACCATTGGTAATATTACCAATCATTGTATCTATCATCGATCCATTTGGTATATACTCTTGCATAATACCAAAGTAGGTCCAGGAAACAGGATTGGCTATTTCCATGTTGGGTGATTGAATTGCTTTGAAAAGACCATACCATTCTAAAGGTTGGAGAAGCATGAAAATAGCAATTGCCAGTAGGGCTTTGTTGCTTAATTTAGCGATAGGGATCAATAGAAATCCGATTGCAGCATATATGGTGAGAATGTCGCCTTGGAAAAACAGTGAGTTCAACATGCCAAAGCCAAAAAGTAGCAATAAGCGCCAGGCGAATCTTCCTCTAAAATCTTTTCCTTTTAATGCTTGATTATTGGTTTGTATGAAAAATGTAAGGCCAAATAGCATGGCAAATATTGAGTAAGACTTACTGGCAAATAAGAAAAACAATGTATCCCATACGCCTTTGTCGAGTTTAACCATCCATTCGGGTAGGTGCGGTGGTAAAAAATAAAAATCGAAATGTTCAAGGTTATGCAAAAGCATGATGGCTACAATTGCAAATCCACGCAAAGCGTCAATAACATACAAGCGTTGTGTGTTTGAGTTCATAGTTGTTTAGTTTGTGTAATGATTTAGACCATAAACGTAATAAAACGAAACTACATCATCAGCATAAAAGCTTGTTTTTCCTATTGTTGATTCAAAAAAAAATAGTGGTTTAATCCACTGCTTGTACGACTTTAATCGTTTTTGTATTAGCACAAAAAAAAAAGATCGCCCAGGGGCGATCTTTTCATCTGAAAAACTACTTTGAGTATAATTCTACTCTATTTAAAATGCGGCAATAATGCCATGAAAATCTTCTGCTTTAAGAGAAGCGCCACCAATTAAACCACCATCAACATCTGGGTTGGCGAATAATTCTTTTGCATTAGATGCTTTACAGCTACCTCCATATAAAATACTTGTGTTATCAGCCACATCAGCACCATACTTGTCTGCTAATGTTTGACGTATAAAAGCATGAATTTCCTGAGCTTGCTCTGGTGATGCAGTTTTACCAGTACCAATAGCCCATACAGGCTCATATGCCAATACTATTTTACCGAAATCTTCAGCTGATAAATGGAATAGAGCTTCTTCAATTTGCTCTTTTACAACATCAAAGTACTTACCTGACTCACGTTCTTCTAAAACTTCGCCAATACAAAAGATTGGAGTTAAGCCATTGGCAAGAGTTAAATCAGTTTTCTCTTTAAGACTAGCGTTGGTTTCGCCATAATAAGCACGTCTTTCTGAGTGACCCAAAATGATGTATTGAGCACCAGTTGAGTTTACCATAGAGGCAGAAATTTCACCTGTATAAGCACCACTTACTTTATCAGCACAATTCTGAGCTGCTACACCAACTAATTCAGCATCTACCGTTTTTACAACTTCTGTAAGGTGAATAAAAGGAGCGCCAAGCACTACTTTGCAGTTTGGCTTATTTGCTTTTAAAATTTCGTTTACTTCTTTTGCTAATGTTACACCTTCTTCCAAAGTGTTGTTCATTTTCCAGTTCCCTGCAACAATGTTCTGTCTCATTGATAATAATTTTAGTTTATTTGAATTTGTATAGTAAGCCAATTACGCCACAAAGGGCCACCGCACACAGTATAAGCCATGTTTGATCCTGTGCTTTTTGAGCCTCTCTAACTGAATGTGAAAGTGGGTCAGCGAGTTCTTGAGCACTTGGTAATTGGGTTGTGTTATATTTTGCTATGATGGTACCTTGAAATATAACAACAAGGCCCGGATTCGCTCTTATAATGGTTTTTAATGTTGTGTCATCGCATAAGGCATATTCAAAAGCAGCCTGATGTTCTAGATCAAATTTAAAACATGCATCGGACAACGAGGATGTTGCCACGTAGAACGCATGATTGTTTTTATATGCCATGTCCTTAATGGCTATAAGTTCTTTAATCTGTTGTGTTGATGCGCTTTCTAACTTAGGGGCAATCATTAAAAATACGGGCCTTTCGTTATTAATTATATTCGAAGTAATATCATCTCCATCGGTTGATTCAAAGTTCAGTGCTGTAATTGGAGGTTGGTATCCTTCTCTAATAACTTTTGTTTTGCTATCGACAAACACCCAGGTGCTATCATTATACGGATAATCGTTTACTCCAAACTCTTTTTGCTCACCATCCTTTTTCATAATAAAGGTTGTTTCATACTCACCCTCATCAGCTCCCTCGGGAATGCTCATTTGAGTAAGTATGTTATTACCAATTTTGTATGGACGAAAATCAAGAACTGGCAAATAGTAAATGCTATAAACCGAAAGAATAATAATATACGAAAATCCAATTGTAGTGATGAGGTGCTGCTTAATTGGTAATAGTGAACTCTGGTAGTTTTCCTTCTTTTTATACACATAAAATGTAAATGGAAGAATGATAATATTCTTAAAAAAGGTTTCCCAATTACTAAGCTTAATCGCATCGCCAAAACAGCCACAGTCAGAAACAGGTTCAAAAATGGCTATGAAAAATGTGATAGCAGTAAAGCCAAGCATAAATAATAAAGTAGGCAAAGCCACTCGTTTTATTTTAACGCCCAATAATAGGTGGAATCCAAGGATGAATTCGACACTTGACAAAGCAATGGCTAATATAATTGATAAACCATCCATCTCATGAAGTCCAACAACTTCTAGGTATTCTTTTATTTTAATCGCACTTCCTTGCGGATCAACTGCTTTGACAAATCCTGAGAACAAAAATACGGCACCAGGCAATAGGCGACTAATAAATTTAAGCATCGTATAGTAATTTACGCGTTGTGTTCTTCTTCTGGAAATTCTAATTTAATAAGGGCAAAGATGGCATAATTAATCATGTCCATATAATTCGCATCAATTCCCTCTGAAATGATTGTCTGTCCTTGGTTATCCTCAATTTGTTTTGTTCGATGAAGCTTCATTAAAATAAGGTCAGTAAACGAACTAACTCTCATTTTGCGCCATGCCTCATCATAATCATGATTTTTATTTTCCATTAGTGCTTTGGATGCATGAATGTTATTGAGGTACATTTTTAAAGCTTCTCCATGATCCATTTCTGGTTTTTCAGCAGGCTGCAACTCCAGTTGAACAAGCGCCATAGCACAGTAGTTTACAATACCAATAAATTCGTCTCTTACACCTTCATCTACTTTTGATGTACCCTTGGTTTCGATGCTTCTAATGCGTTGGGCTTTGATAAAGATTTGATCAGTCATGCTTGATGGACGCAAAATGCGCCAAGCAGTACCATAATCTTTCATTTTCTTTTCAAAGATGTCTTTGCAAATATTTATAACGTGGTCGAATTGACTATCTGTTTTGGTCACTTGATATCTTTTTTAAATGGACGCGTAAAATTATCAAAAAATGATAAATATTACGGTATAATTATTTGGAATCTGTCAATAAAGAAGTCTCTTTGCTCTTTATTTGTTCGTGAAGCAGTCAATTATCACGAGGAAAGAAGAAAAAAGGCTTTTGGCCGAAATAGACCTACGAGCTGCTGTGATGGAATAGTCCTTGCCAGAAGGATATTCCAGTCAAAAGCCAAAACGAATATAGAGTATTATTTTTGTATATTTATACATTTTGCTGGTTGGTCTAATACTTTTTTTAAAGTAAGGTGTTTTGTTATTTTTAATAGAAGGTTTGTTTCAGAAGATGGGTTAAGTAGTTACAAAAAGCCTGTTAAAATAGATAGCGTTAGAAGTAATGATTGAAACTTAGTAGGGCTTTAATATGTTACTTTGGTATATCTGAATGAAAATATTGTATCTTCATTTATCTCATCAAGTTAATTTTTATGTCCACAGCTAGTATTCGTTATATACTATTATTTCTGTTTATTGCTTTTGCTGTTAATGCCCAATTAATTGTGGTATTGGGTCAGAGTAATGTGTGTGTAACTAAGTCTGATGGAATATTTGAAGAGATATGTTGGGTATCTAAAGCTGATACTTCTATTCGAGATGGAGAAAGTACCACCTATTATAAAAGTAAAGCTTTAGCTAAAGGGTTTTATAGGAATAATGAGCGTGTTGGTCGATGGCGGTTTTATAATTTAAATAGCATTTTAGAGTATGAATACGATTTTGATACTTCATCACTTATTCGCTTAAGTGGAAAGTCGGATCAAGAACTAGAGATTCAGTCACCTTGTTTATTTAAGGGTAGTCCTATAATTCCCTATTTATTCTTAGTAAATAGACTTGGTTATCCTCAACAAGCCATCAATAAAGATATTGAGGGGAGAGTTGTTCTGGCGCTTAAGGTTAACTCAAAAGGTGAAGTTTATGGGTTTTATATTGCTAAAAAACTACATCCAGTAATTGACCATGCTGTGTTTAATGCCGCTAAAGAGATTCCTATTACCTGGGAGTTTATTGCGTCAACCATTCAGGGTGTTCCGGTAAATAGTGAATATCAAATAGCGATAGAATTTACCTTGGAGTAGTTCTAATCATTGATTTTTCTAGAAATACACTTGTCTATGTATTTGTTTAATTCAAAAGCATTGTTTAACCGGAAGCCGATTTCCTTGGCAATAGGACTGTGTATAATTTCGGATTGTTCGCTATATTGAATGATAGTTGTTGAGCGAATTTGACTAATAGATAATAAGCGACTAAGCTCTTTTTTATTAAGGTAATCATCCAATAGAATTACTGAAGTGTTAATTGCAAGTGGTACATTTACTAAAGCCTCGAAAGCAAATAAGGGTAGAACTCTTGTATTGGAATTTATTTGAGGGATTTTTTTGTATTGTGACGAGTAAAAAATGACAGTGTTAGAATAGCGTTGATGATTTGATTGCTTGCTAATAGACGGAATGATGAAGTGAAAATCAGAACCTTTTTGTTCGATAGACGAAACCCATAGGAATCCACCTAATACGTTTGCCAAATGCTTGCAGATGCTTAAACCTAGTCCTGCACCACCAAAATCCCTCGAGTTGTCGTCATTGGCCTGTCTAAACTTATGAAATATATTAGGAATTTTCTCTTGAGGAATACCTATGCCGGTATCTGATATTATAAACTCAATAGAACTATCTGACCGATATTGATATGCAAGCGTGATATGACCTTCATACGTGAATTTTACTGCATTCTCAATCAATTGTTTGAGCACCTGTTTAACTCTTCTTTTGTCCGAGATTAGAGTTGGAAGGTGCGTAAGTCCAAGCGGTTCGCTAATGTTAAATCGAACATTCGGGTTGTTCTTTAACTGCTCCGATGCGTAAGTGCTTAAGTCGTTAATGAGTTCATGAGGATCAATCGTACCCAGTTCTATCTTTATGAGCCCAGATTCAATTTTAGAAAACTCCATTATATCATTTAGTAAGTCAAGTAACTCATTCGAACTTGCTTTAACTATGTTATGAAATTCCTTTCTTTCTTTATGGTTAACTTGCTCATCACTCATTAACTCAGTAAAACCCATAATACTATTGAGTGGGGTTCTAACTTCATGAGACATGTTGGCTAAAAAGGATGATTTTAAGCGATCCGATTCCTCAGCTCGTCGCTTTGCCTTTAGCATTTCCTGCTCAATGTATAAACGCTCAGAAACATCAGATAATAAACATAGTGTCGCTGTTTTGCTAAAGTAATCAAAGGGGATGCATTTAATTTCAACAGGTATAATAGTGTTCTTAAAGGTTTTAATATTAAATAGAGAGGGGGTGTTTTCTTGGTTCTCTGTAAAGCCTATTAAGTTAATGAGTTGAGCTTGTTCATCTACTGTGAATAGCTTGGTTATTTTACAATTGGATATTTCGTGCGATGAAGCTTTTAATAAATTAACAACGTGCTTATTAAAGTCAATAATGTTGAATTGACTGTCTACAACAATAACTGAAAAACTGGTATTGTGTAAAATACTATTGTAACTATTTTTCCATTGTTCAAACGCATTTGATTGTGAAAGTTGATCGGAATTGGATTCGACAGTCAGTGTGTGTAGGCCTTTGTCAATTAACAATGGTTTAATGTGAATTTTTAATAAGCTGTTATCGGCATTAGTAACCTGGATATCATCTGTGTTAGTGAGGTTAATTTTTTTGTAGTCAATTTTTAATTGTTGATCCCAGGTGCTTAGCTTATTATTCTCACCTATTAGCGTTTTATAGGCTTTATTTTGATGAAGTACTTGTTGCTTATTGTTAATTATGCAAGTTGCAAGTGGGACAGATTCAATTAAGGAGCTAAGTGTTGTGTTAAGGTTGTTGTTAGAATCAGTTTGCTTTGTGTTTTTTTTTCTTTTACTAAAGTGATAGTAAATCGTTATTATCCATGTAAGTGCAAGTATTGTTGTTAATACAACTAACCACCACTCTGTACTGAAAGAGTTTTCACTCCATGTGTTTGCAAATATATTGGTTGATATTATCAGGAAAAAAACCATGATAAAACCACGTGTGATTTTTGTTGCTTGCATTAATACATCTCCTTCATCTGACCTTAAAAACCTGGACAAAATTATTTTTTTTCTGCTTTACTCATTAATTATATGATTAAAAAAACATTAATTTATTTTCTAAATCTTAAAAACTTATAATTATGCATTTATTAGAATAATGTTACAGCTGATAAACGCGAACTTTATTAACTTTGTGTTTTGATAAAAATACAAGGATCTTAAAGTTACGAAAATGATAATTGAAAGTCAGATAAAAACTTCGGTTGCCAAAGCTGTAAAAGAATTATACGGAGCAGAAATAACTCCTGAATCAGTTCAACTACAATTAACACGCAAAGACATGCGTGGAGATTACACCGTGGTTGTGTTTCCTTTATTAAAGGCATCTAAAAAAAATCCTGTGGAAACGGGTGGCGATTTAGGGTCATTTATTCAAAATGATTGTTCTGATGTGGCAGGCTTTGAAGTAATCAAAGGCTTTTTGAATTTACAACTTTCAACTTCGTTTTGGCTAGGTGTTTTAAATGCGAATGCTCATAACGAGGCTATTGGTATTAAAGAGTCTGATGAAAATTCGCCTTTGGTTATGATTGAGTACTCATCGCCTAACACTAATAAACCCTTGCATTTAGGTCATATCCGTAATAATTTATTGGGCTACTCATTATCCAGAATTGTTTCAGCCAACGGAAATAGGGTTGTAAAAACCAATATCGTAAATGACCGCGGAATTCATATCTGCAAGTCTATGCTCGCCTGGAAGAAGTGGGGAGAGGGACAAACTCCTGAGTCGACAGGATTGAAAGGCGATCACCTTGTAGGTAATTATTACGTACGTTTTGATCAGGAGTTTAAAAAGGAGCAGGCAGCATTAATTGAGTCAGGTCTTTCTAAGGATGAAGCTGAGGCAAAATCACCTTTGATGAAAGAGGCTCGTGAGATGTTGCTGAGTTGGGAGGCACATGATCCTGAGGTTTATGCATTGTGGGAGCAAATGAATAAGTGGGTTTATAGTGGATTTGATGTGACCTACAAAAAAATGGGAGTTGATTTTGACAAGATATATTACGAGTCTGACACCTATAAGGTTGGTCGTGATATGGTGTTGGAAGGATTAGATAAAAAAGTTTTTTATCGTCGTGAGGATAATAGTGTATGGGCTGATTTGCAAAATGACGGATTGGACGAGAAGCTATTATTGAGGACTGATGGAACCAGTGTTTATATGACACAGGATGTTGGAACGGCCAAGTTGCGTTACGATGATTATGCCATTGATAAAATGGTTTATGTTGTTGGTAATGAGCAAAATTATCACTTTAAAGTATTGGCTATTCTACTCGATAAACTTGGTTTAGAGTGGGGTAAAGATTTGGTTCATTTTAGTTACGGTATGGTTGAATTACCAGAGGGAAAAATGAAGTCGCGTGAGGGTACTGTTGTTGATGCTGATGACTTAATGGTGGATATGATTGACACTGCACGAGAAATGTCAAAAGGCTTGGGTAAGCTTGACGGATACTCTGAAGAGGAGGCTGAAAAAGTTTATGAAACCATTGCTTTGGGTGCTTTAAAGTACTTTATTCTTAAGGTTGATCCGCGTAAAAACATGACTTTTGATCCGAAAGAATCAATTGATTTTAATGGCAATACGGGTCCATTTATTCAATATACATATGCGCGTATTCAATCGATATATCGTAAGGCTGAGGCTAAGGGGATTGCGATTCCAAAAGCAGCTAATTTAAATGTCGAAATGAGCGACAAAGAGGTGCAACTAATGAGTATGATTTCTAACTTTACAGCTGTTGTTGAAGAAGCTGGAAAGGTGTATAGTCCTGCTATTATTGCAAATTATGTATATGATTTAGCCAAAGAATTTAATCAGTTTTATCACGAGTCTCCAATTGCTGTGGAAGAAGATGAAGATAAGAGAGCTATGCGATTGTTGATTTGTAAAGCAGTAGGGCAAGTAATTAAAAATGGCATGTGGATGATGGGTGTTGATGTTCCAGAAAGAATGTAAAAAATTATAAGTGTGATTTAAGGCCTGCATTATTGCAGGCTTTTTATATATAAACAGCCTTAGATTAGTGTTAAGACTAATCGTTTAAGGAATATTCGATATATTTGATACTGCAAGTTCCCATGAATTGCAATAAATATGTTAAAATTGCGTTGGGGTCTCAGACGGTTATAACACTCAAACAAAAAAAGAATGATGAAATCAATTGTACTATTTACTGCAGTTTTACTCTCGTTAGTATCTGTAAATATGTTCGCTCAGGGGGATTTAACTGCGAGATTTGATTCTTTAAGCTTAAATGCTCAATACGATTATGTAATTAATAAATCTGAAACCTTTGAACGTTATAAAGTTATAAAGATATCTACGGTTAATTTATTAAAGAAGAGTTCATTAGATAGTATTGCAATATATAAAGATGAACTTAAGGTACGTAATAATGAAATTACTGGCCTTAATAAAACTGTGCTTGAAAAAGATCAAAAAATTAGTGAGTTATCTGCAAAATTAACGGCAGTGACCAATACTAAAGATAGTATGACCTTTTTAGGCGCCGAAATTTCGAAAGGAGCTTATAATTCTATTGTTTGGGGAATCATATTTGTTTTGTTGATTTTAGTACTCGTTCTGTTTTTGATGTTTAAGCGTAGCCATTCAATTACTAGTGAAACTAAAAAACGCTTGAATGAAGTGGAGGAAGAATACGAGAACCATAGAAAATCGGCACTTAAAAGAGAGCAGAAACTAGCAAGAGAGTTAATGGATGAGAAACTAAAGCATAAGTTTTAATCCAACGATATAATCAAAAAAAGAGGCTTGAGTGTTAAACCCAAGCCTCTTTTTTTGATTATATCTTCAAGTTGTTTTACTCGGCGGTCAATTGATCCTCAATCATCCTGTTGTTATATTGTTGAATAATGCCTTTAGCAAGGTTTAAGTTATCATTAAGTAGCTGCAGGCTATCTTTAATATTGTTTTTTAGCCAAGGATCATTCTCAATATCATAGGCACTAATTATTGCCTCTCCATCGTAATGAATTACCTGTTTATTGTTAATGAATTGATAACTGCTATTCGTGTAGTTCATAACAAATCGATTCGATTCCTCGTCCAATAAGTTGTTACCAAAACTTACGTAGTCACTTTTATCGTAACCAATATAGCTAAGTGCAGTTGGCATAATATCTACTTGCTGCGCATAATTAGTGTCAATGCCAACCAAGCTGCTGTCTCCAGGGCTGAACATGATTAATGGTATTTGAAATTTATTTACACTTGTGCTGGAGAACTCATAATGTGGTCTGGTGCTATGATCAGCTGTGATAATGAAAAGTGTGTTTTCATACCAAGGCATTGATTTAGCTTTATTAAAGAATTGACGCAATGCATTATCGGTATATCCTGTGCATTGATGAATGGGTAATGTTCCTTTGGGAAACTGATCCTTGTATTTTTCTGGTACCTTAAAAGGGTGGTGCGATGACAGTGAAAACAAAGATGTCATAAATGGTTCTTTCATTTTGTTCATTTCATCGGCAAAAAACTGGAAGAATGGCTCGTCCCAAATACCCCACATGCCATCAAACTCCTTTTTGTTATTGAACTCTTTCATACCAACATACTTGTCAAATTTGGCAACATTGGCAAAGGCATCAAACCCCATTGACCCATTGGGTGCACCATGAAAAAATGCAGAATAATACCCATCTTTTTTTAAAAGAGCCGGCATAGCATCTATTTGATTGGATGAATATTCAGAAACTATATAGGGTAGTACCAAGGCTGGTATGCTTGCTAAAACTGAGGGCATCGCATCAATTGACTTTTGCCCATTAGCAAAAGTATTTGTGAATATGCGTGAGTGTTGGGCAAGAGAATCGAGGAAAGGTGTATAGCCTTTGTAATTTCCATTCTCAAGGTGTGTATTGAATGAGCCCAGGAATTCTCGATTAAAACTCTCTAGAATAAAAACCACAATGTTCTTTTTATTCTTATTCTGAGATTCTTTAACGACAACTACCGGATCATATATTTTTTTTAATTCCTCTTCACTCTTAAAATAGTTATAAGCAGTAAAATTCTTCTTATTCCAGGTTCTGATAACACAAAAAGGAGTATTGAGTACGAGTGCCATTTCATCAGGTGTATTAACATACTTTCCGGCATTAGCCATGTTGATAGGTCGCGTTGAATGGCGGTATCCGCCTCGCATGCCAATTATTGAAAAGCCTGAAAATAAAACTAATGCCAACACTGAAATGGCAGGGTAGTACCACCTGTTCGAAAATTTAAACTTTTTGGGTTCGAACAAAGAGTATAGCTTACTGAGCAAATAAATAGATGCAATAAAAATGATGGCAACATACCAATAGTCAATTAAGAACTGCCCCCATAATTTGGCCATGTTGGTTTCATTCTCAAGTATGTTTAATACATTATAAGTTGTACGTTTTAGTATGAAACGGTAATAGATGAGGTCGATGCTGTTTAATGCAAGGCCTATGCCATTAAAAGTTAAAAAGGTTACCTTCAGTATTTTTTGATAAGTTTTATTAAACTTAAATGGTAAGGGTAGCAGATATAAGATGGCATACAAGCCATTGAGGTACAACAAGGCGCTAAGATCAAATTTTAAACCACCTTTTAGAATGGTTAGAAAGGAAATCGGAGTAATGTTTGGAAAAAACGATGCATTAAAAGCGTAGAACAATATGCGAAAGGCACTATAGAATAGCATTATTAATAGTAGTCTGTAAAGTAAGACTATATATTCATTTTGCTCAGAAGCAGATTTATTAAAAAAACTCATAATTTATAGTTGTGCAAATTTGGCACAAAGTTAACAATGAGTTTAAGTTTTAAATGGTTTTTGTTATTAAGAATCGTTAATAGCTTTTGTTAATCAGCATTGAGCCATTTAATAGCAGCTTCTTTAGTTGAGAATTGTTCGCGTTTTATCTTTGAATTTTCGGGTAACCAAGAGAATAACATAGTATAGGCGGTAATTTTTGGGTCTACTACACAAAATGCTGTTTTAACAGATTTGCACTGCAAAGTTTTTTCTTCTGCCTTTTTTGAAAGAACATTAATTTCATCCAAGCGTAAGTCAAGTTGCGCATTCCTTAAATCATAAAATACCTTTAGCTCTTCAGGTAATGTGTCGAGACTTCCTATTTCATCTAAAAAATCATATAAGTCGTAGATGGTTGCTGCCCCTTCAATCGAAACGTGCAGTATATTATTGATAAAGGCATACGAAGTCATGTGTTGCTTTTTTGTATTGCTTATTGTTGACTTATCCATTGCTTAAATTCTTTAGAGGTCAGTGCGCTTTGAATAATGTTAACCAATGTTTGGTTGGGTAAATCTTTAAGAAATATTTCCACCTCTTCAGAAGATACACTTGCTTGGTTTAAAATGGACTTTAGTCGTTTAACTGAAGCACCAGTTAATTCATCTTTAAATGGGGTCCACAAAAAGTCTAAGTTGTTGATTTGGTTGCTGCTATCATTCTTATCAAGTGTTTCTATTGTAATTTGATATTGACTGATAATGGTGGATAGTGTAGCCTTGCACTCATTTAATATGGGGTTGCTTGCACCTGATTCATCTCTTAATGTCCAACTACTGTAGTTGTAATCAATTTTTTCAATGGCAGAAACTTGTTCTGAATTAGCACCAAAACAAGTGCTAACAAGTAATATGGTTGATTTTTTCCACGATGCTAGATTAAAATCTCGTTCATCAACAAGTGCTAGTTGATTCTGTAGTAGTTTTAAGTAAGGTGCATCGTTTGTTGTCATTGTCAAATAAAGGTTTGATATTGAGTCTCTAATTTAAAAATTAAACTTATGAAGTATTTAATAGTTGCCTTGTTTTTGATGACAGTACCATTATTGGGGGTGACGGCCCAAAAAACAGAGACGAGAGAAAATGACAAGCTAATGGTTGTATGGAGTAGTGGTGATAGAGATGTTGCTTTGAAAGTCTGTTTTATGTACACCAATGCTGCGAAACGAAATGATTGGTTTGACGTAGTTCACCTGATTGTATGGGGGCCATCAGCCAAATTATTAACTGAAGATAAGGAACTGCAGGAGAAATTGAAGATGATGCAAGATAATGGCGTTGTAGTTGAAGCCTGTATTAGTTGTGCAAATATGTACGGTGTGGCTGATAAATTGAAAAAACTGGATATTGATGTTAAAGGCATGGGAACACCTTTAACCGAACGACTTAAAGCTGATTGGAAGCAATTAAATTTTTAAAATGACTTTTATAAGTTAGCGTACTTTAAGGTATTGAAACAACAAGAGGAAGTAGTTAGACTATTTCCTCTTGTTGTTTTATGCTTATACAAGTATTATTTTATTTGCTTTGCATTGCTCGCGCATGTCTGCAGGCCAAATGCTCGATTGTATTTCGCCAATGTGCGCTTTTCGTAAAAAGAACATGCATAACCTTGATTGGCCAATGCCTCCACCAATAGATAATGGTAGTTCGTTGTTTAGCAGTCGTTTATGAAACATTAATTCTTTGCGTTCGCTACAGTTTTCTATTTCAAGTTGCTTGCTAAGCACTTCTGGACTTACCCGAATTCCCATTGATGATAATTCAAAAGAACGTTCCAGTATAGGGTTCCACACTAAAATATCACCATTAAGTCCTTTTTGGTCTTTACTGGTAGGAGTGCTCCAGTCATCATAGTCAGGTGCTCGTCCATCGTGTTTTTCACCATGTGATAGTGTCGATCCTATGCCAATAACAAACACTGCTCCATATTCTTTAGCAATAGCATCTTCACGTTCTTTAGGTGTGAGATCTGGATATTTATCAAGTAGTTCTTGTGCGTGAATAAAGGTAATATCCTCTGGTAAAATTGGTTTAATATGAGGATAACGTTCGAACACAATAAATTCGGTTCTTTTCATTACCTCATAAATCTTCTTTACGATGTACTTAAGGTAATTAATTGTGTATTCACTTGGGGTAATGTGACGCTCCCAGTCCCATTGATCCACATATAAAGAATGGATGTTACTTAATTCTTCGTCGGGACGGATTGCATTCATGTCAGTGTATAAGCCAAAACCTTGTTCTATCTCATAATCAGCTAACATCATGCGTTTCCACTTAGCTAAGGAGTGGACTACTTCTGCTTGTTGATCGTTAAATTCTTTCACAGGAAATGCCACCGGACGTTCTGTACCGTTTAAATCATCATTGATTCCTGTACCTTTCATTACGAATAACGGTGCTGTAACACGTCTTAGACGAAGCTCAGCAGATAATGCTGTTTGAAAATGATCTTTAACTGTTTTAATCGCATGTTCCGTCTGCTTTAGGTTTAGCAGTGGTTCGTAGTTTTGAGGGATGAATAATTTCGCCATTTCTTAGATTTAATTAATGATTTATAAGTCAAAGGTAGGATAAAACTATTAAAACGAAAGTAAAAGTATCTTTAAATGACAAAAGTCATTAAGTTTGGATTGTTTGTGTGAGAAATGCTAAGTTTGAGATTTGAGATGAGTTGTCCATAAAAACAGAGGGAATTACTGATTCAATTGACAGAATTATTTTTGTTGCCGGAGTTTGGGAGAAATGAAATAATCGAAAAAATGAATAGATTTATCTGGAGTATATCTGTATAATAACCTAGAAATTTATAAGTCTTAAATGGTACGGTGAGACAAAGCTGCATTCAAAGTATGGTTCACTAAATGCTTCTTCTACTTTTGTGCGCAAATAACAACGGCTACTATTTTTTTTAGCAGCCGTTATATAAATAAGTATGAACTAATATTAGTTTTTCGTTTGTATTAATTTGCCTTGGCACGATTGATTGCCACATATTATGCGGTAGAAGTATATATTACTAGCGCTGTTTTGAGCCTTAAAGTTGAATATGTAATTGATGCCTTTTTCAACATTTCCTTGATACAAGCACTCAATTAACTCACCATTTACACCATAAATATTTACAATAGCATAAGCATTCTCATCAGGTGTAAATTCTATATTTGTTTGATTAATAAAAGGATTTGGATAACTAAGTGCTGATAATTCCTTATGCGTAGTTTCAAACACAAGCGTGTCTAGTATAACGCATTGAGCTGCTTTGTAAGCTATAGTGAATTCAGTTTGAGGGTTGATAGCATCAAAACAAATGTTGAAGCGTAGGTCGAAACTATCGTTCGTCTTTCCAAAATTGGAGATGTCATCAATTTTAAAGCCGTGTAGGCCTGTAGTTGGGTCGGTATTATTTAATTCACTTTTCCAGTTTCTGGAGTTCTCAACCAATTCTACGGTGCCATTGTCTATTTGTAATGTTAGGTGTGATAATTCATATCGACAAGTTCCATCTGTTATTACTTTTGCGTGATAGGTGTAACAGCCTGGATTTGTTTGTTGCCATTCCACAGGTACAATATCGAAGCATGTATTTTCGCAATTGCCTATTGGTGTGTTGTCGTCATTTTCATTATCGTCACCACCTCCGTTCTCATTAGAACTGTCGTTGTTACAAGCGAGTTCGATTGTATCTACTACAGTACAACCATCTTTACTGCTTACTTCAATGTTTACAACTGTTGTTCCATCTCCAGAACTGTAAAGAATTTGATTAATTTCTTGTGATTGGATGTGCCAAGAGCTCTCATTAGCTTGCATTGACCATGTAAATGATTCCGCATTCTCGACTACTGCGTTTAATACATTATCTGATGTGTTGCAAATAGGAGATACAATAGGTGCAATAATCGCTACCGATGGAATTGTAAGTAAGTTAATGTTCACTTCCTTACTGGCTGTACATCCATTAGTATCTTCAACTGTTACTTGGTAATTACCAGCTTGTAAGTCATTGCGTATAGCATTGGTATTGCCATCTGACCACATAATTACATATGGAGCTGCTCCATTTTCAAAGATTAATTCAGCAGTTCCGTTTATTTGGTCACAGCTTGGCTGCTGAATATTAAGAGCAATGTCGAGGCCAGCATCAGGACGATGAATATAAACTGATTGCGTAATGCTACATCCATTTGCATCCACAGCAGTAAATTCATAATACCCCTCTTTGTCAACATGTATTTCTTCATCTATTATAGCATCGTTATAGTAGATTTCATAAGGAGGGGTTCCACCAGCTCCGTTAATAGTCACTACTATTGTGCTATCAGCAGCATCGCAATTAAGTCTTGTAACTGTTGTATTAAGGCTAATCTTATTGGGTTCACTCACTTTCACATATTCTTTACCTGTACATCCTTTGGCATCGATAATGTCTGCCCAGTACCAGGCTCCATTTAGGTTGTTGATAGTCGCTGTTGTATCGCCAGTGTTCCATGCAATATCATACGGTTCAGTACCATTACTAATATCAAGCGTGATGGAACCAGTATTATCACCGAAACATTTAGGCTCAACTAATGAATGCTGAATATTTAACTGCTTAATAATGACATACCCGGTTTTGATAATCGAGCATCCATTGGCATCTGTTACCGTAACCCTATGACTTCCGCTGCTGAGATTGGCCGCAGTGGCATCGGTACTACCATTACCCCAGAGGTAGGTGTATGGCTCTGTTCCTCGGTCAGGTGTAACTGTGAGACTGCCAGTTCCTTCTTCGTAACATTCTATTACGCTGGTACTAACCATCGCTCTCAAATCTGTTTGATCTATAATGTTATAACTGTATGAATTAACGCATCCTGCATAATCAGTGATGGTAACCGAATAGTTTCCTCCACTTATGTTATTAATTGAAGCACTTGTGGCATCTGTGTTCCAAGTGTATTCGTATGGAGCGTTAGCGCCAGAAACATTTAGTTCGATAGCACCATCGCTAGAACCACAGTTGGCATGTGTAATATCAGCAATTACATTTAATTCAGTCGCTTGGGTTATAATTGTTTCAAGAGTAAGTGTTTCTCCTTTGGCATCTGTTATTATAAGAGAGTAGGTGCCTGCCGTTAAATTATCAATATCCTTTGTTGTTGCACCATTACTCCATTCAAATGCATAGGGTGGAGTTCCGTTACTTATTGATATATCTATGGCTCCACTGTTATCGCCATGGCAGCTGATGTGTTTTGGCGTAACTTCAGCATCAAGTCTGTTTTCAACTAAAGTGATGCTATCGGTGAATACGCAAGTGCCAGCTTTGTAAGCTACTACAAATGACTGGTGCATTAGTTGCTTTTTACATTCTTCGTTATCGGTGCAAACAGTATATTTTAATGTAAATGAATTGTTTTGCCCATCTTCTCCAAAATTTTTGATGTCGTCTACTTTAAGGCCATGGATATTTGTGGTGGGGTCGGTGTTGTTTATTTCCATTGGCCAATTTCCCGAATTGCTGGCGTCTGTAATATCTCCACAAGCTACTTCAATTGTGAAATGCGATAGGGCTTGCCCACATTCGTTAGCGTTTATTTGTAGTTCAACATGCAGACAGGCATCTTCCTCATAAATACTGATTAGTTCTGTTTTGAAGCAGTCGTTGCATTTTTGTGCCAGTGTTGAGTTAAAGGAGCCGAATGGCAAAATGGCGACCAATATACCAACATGCAGCCGGCCAAGCCTTTTTTGTAGACGTGATTTCATGTGTAACGTGTTTGGGTGTATGTTGTATACATCCTCGTCATCAAAAAAGTTACATTCGTCAAAAAAAAGGAAGAGTAAAAAAGACAGGGTAAGTTGATAAAAAAACGGCCACTATTATACATAGTAGCCATTCTTTAAATTGTACAATTAGAATTCTTAAAACATATACTGCAAACTGGCACCTAGTCTAAAGTAAGAACCATCCATGATTGTATAACGAAACTCAGGTGCAAGATTTAATGTTTCAGATAAAAGGTAATTCATACCAATTCCTAGATTAAAACCGGTAAACGTTTCTGAAACAGATAAGTCTTGAACTTTAACCTTCTCAGAATTGATCGCCAAGCCCGCTAATGCGTAAAAGCTTATTTTATCCTTATCACTAAATACATAATGGGCATCAAAATCAAACACATTGGCGCTAATGTAGTCTTTTTCAAAAATGTGTGAATAGGCGAATGCAGCTTCCCACTTTTCATTAAAAGCGTACACACCATTAAAGGTAATACCAACATTGTTGAATTCACTAGCAAAGACTAATCCTCCACCTGCTCGTATCTTCGATGAATCAAATGATTGAGCAAATACCTGGCTCGAAATAAATAGGGCGATGATGATTAAAATGTTTTTTTTCATTGTGGTAAACTTTAATTGAATGTCGATAATTAATTCATTTTTGCGAACTAGGTTTTTAACAATAAAGATAGAACGATTGTTTCTCAGGCTCTTTAAAGTACAGAAAAAAAAACGGCCGCTAATTACTTAGCAGCCGTTATTTACCTGATTGATCTATTTAGTTTTGTAATAGTTCGTTTGTGCTTATGGCCTCAGATATGTCAACCGTTACATACCGATGGCTCATGAAGAATTTATTGCCAGATGATAGTTTAATGCAAGCGACTACCTTTCCATTTTTCTTTTCTTTAAGAGAGTGTATTACAACCTGCTCGCCAATAATACTGTTGTAATTGATAAGGCCACCTTTTACTCTGATGAAGTTGTTTTTAGGGAAGTTAATGTGATGATAGCGGTTGTTTTCAACCTTTGCAATGGTAAAAACATCACCTGCATTAAAGTTAGCAGCTTCTCCTTGTGCCACTGAAGCGTTTGAGAATAATCCCAATAATAACGCTAATAAAAATACTTGTTTCATGCTGATTTGTTTTAGGTAAATGATTGTATTTTACTTTTTTAAAGCGTTAAATCTGGTCTAAAAAGTTCAGGTATTGGGTGAAAATAAGAATTATCCAGTATCAACTTGGATGAGGAGGGCGCATAGTTAAAGGCTTGCGCAGGAAGTGCTTTAAAAACGGCCACCTTAACGGCGACCGTTTATAATCTATATCAAGGAAATGACAGTCAATTTAAATCTTGCCATTCACAATTTCAAGAATCTCTTTTTCTTCTTGTATGGCTTTGTCTTCGATTACTTTTCCATCAGCTAGTACCTTTCCCACATAGGCTTTATCATCCAAGCCAGAAGCGTTGATTTTAACATTTAAGAAAGCACCCATTACCGCACTACGAGCACATAAGGCACCTACACCAGCATCGGTTACCGAGTTAGGGTTACCAACTTCGGCCATGGCACGAATCACTTCAAAACCTTTAAAAGCTACTTCCATCACGCGGAAAGGCACCTGAATGGCATAAATAGTAGCATCGTCAATCGCCTTTTTACGAGCTGCCTTTTCTGCATCATTGCTTTTAGGTAAACCAAAGGCATCCATAATTTTGTTAAAGGCATTGGTATCTTCATCAACAAGGCTCAATAGCTCTTTTTCAACCGCCATACCTTTTTCAGCCCAATCACTAAACTCTTCCCAACGATCGTCCCAACCACGCTTGTGAGCCGATAGGTTAGCCACCATGGTACCTAAGGCAGCACCTAATGAACCAACATAAGCAGAAATAGAACCACCACCTGGAGCAGGCGACTCAGAAGCTGTTTCATCAGCAAACTCAGTCAGGTTCATGTCAATCAACTGCTTTTTCTCGTCTTTAAGGATGTATTCGATGATCTTTTTATCTGGATCAAAAGGATATAACTCATCCAAGCCCATTGACTTAATAGCAATTTTAATAATCTCACGCTCAGGAATACCTGTTGAACGCTCTTGCTTTCGTAGGAAGTATTTACCAGCATCAAGCATTGCTTGCAATGGCACAACACCCACCATTTCAGAACCCGTTACACGGATGCCTCGTGCATTGGCACGCTCATAAACTGCTTCGTAAGCTTTGTGCAGAGAAGTAACAGTGATGTCTGTTAGGTTCATGGAGATTTGAGCCACACCATACTCTTCAATAAACCAGCCAATACCTTTTACCGATTTAAGCATACCAGGAATGCTCACTGGATTACCGTTTTCGTCCTTTACAATCTTACCAGTTACCGGGTTGCCCTCACGTTTTACGCGACCACGCTCACGCACATCAAATGCAATGGCATTGGCTCTACGGGTAGAGGTGGTGTTAAGGTTTACGTTATAAGCAATAAGGAAATTACGAGCACCAACGGCTGTAACACCTGATTTAGCAACACTTTCGTTCCACTCAGCTGGACCAAAATCTGGCTTCCACTCAGCTGTGCCAATACGTTTTGAGATGGCCTCGTATTCGCCTTCGCGACAGTTGGCAAGGTTCTTACGCTTGTCTTCTTGAGCTGCAAATTCGTAGCAATAGATTGGAATGTTTAATTCAGTACCAATGCGTTCTGCTAGTTTGTGGGCATACTCCACTGTTTCTTCCATGCTAATGTTAGCAACAGGTACCAGAGGGCATACATCAGTAGCACCAAAACGAGGGTGCGCACCTTTGTGAGCACGCATATCAATCAGCTCTTGTGCTTTTTTAACTGCCTGAAAAGCCGCTTCGCAAACTTCTACCGGTGTACCTACAATGGTTACAACCGTACGGTTAGTTGCTTGCCCTGGGTCAACATCAATTAATTTAACACCGTCAATTTTCTTAATTTCATCGGTAATCTTCTCGATGATGGTCATATCGCATCCCTCAGAAAAATTAGGAACGCATTCTATTAGTTGTTGCATAGTATATGTTTGTTTTATTTTAGTATCAAGATTAATCCATATATTTTAACCACCTCCCCACTAATGTGGGACTCCTCCTTTAAAAGAAGGAGAGTGACGCAATGCCGTCCCCTCCTGAATTTTAGGAGGGGTGCCGACAGGCGGGGTGGTATTTCAATTGTGAATCAAAACTCAAGCTGCAAATAGTCTTATGTCTTGATTCTTATATCTTAAATCTATTTTTAAACCTTCACTCCGTTTAATATGGTTGTTTCTACCTTGTTTTCTCCATAAGCATATGGTAAATACTCAATGCCTGGAATGGCTTTGGTAATAATTACATTGGCACGCTTACCAACACAGATAGAACCTAATTCTTTATCTACACCCATGGCGTAGGCCGTATTTTTGGTTACTGCATGAATGACTTCTTCGGGTAGCATACGATACAATACACTGCCCATGGCTATAATCAGCTGCATGTTGCCCGATGGCGATGAGCCTGGGTTAAAATCAGATGCCAATGCAACAGGTAAGCCAGCTTTCATCATATCGCGAGCAGGAGCATAAGCCATGTTGAGGAAGAATGCAGCACCTGGCAGAATGGTTGGCATGGTGCCAGAGTCTTTAAGGGCTTTCATTTCTTCTTCGCCAGTAAACTCAAGATGGTCAACCGAAAGGGCCTTGTATTTAACACCCACTTGAATACCGCCTGAGTAATCCAATTCGTTGGCATGAATTTTAGGTGTCATGCCTAGTTTAGCAGCAGCCTCCAATATGCGGTCGGTATCTTCAACGGTAAAAAAGCCCACATCACAAAATACATCCACATAGTCCGCTAACTTTTCTTTGGCGACGGCAGGTAACATCTCATTAATCACTAAATCAACATACTTCTCTTGCTGTCCCCGGTATTCCATTGGAATAGAGTGAGCCCCTAAAAAAGTTGACTTGATGGTTAAAGGACTGGCTTCTTTCAGGCGCTTAATTACACGAAGCATCTTCAGCTCGCTCTCTACCGTTAAGCCATAGCCACTTTTAATTTCCACAGCACCAGTTCCCCACTTAATTATTTCTTGCAAACGCTCCATGGCACCTTCAAAAAGTTCATCTTCGCTGGCCTCTTGCATCAGCTTCGCCGAGTTAAGAATGCCACCACCTCGCTCGGCAATTTCTTCGTAACTCAATCCTTTAATCTTATCAACATACTCTACATCGCGACTTTTAGGATACACCAAATGGGTATGGGAGTCGCACCAGGCTGGTAATACCAACTTATCGGTGGCGTCAATCACTTCCACATCATCAGTTAGTGATGACTCATCCAAGTCACTCATTTTACCATATGCATTGATGTAGGCCCCCTTAATTAATAGGTAAGCATCATCAATAGACGGTAGTTGAGCCATTTGGGCTCCTGCAATATAGGGTTGGTTCTCCTTTTCGGTCTGAACCAATGTTTTTATGTTCTTGATTAATAGTTGCTTCATGGCAATGTATTTAGCTGCTTTTTACGGATTTAAAAGTAAAATAATTGTTGATAGTAAGTCTATGATTTTAATCAATTGGTTTTTTTAAAAGTCATAAGTAGAGCAGTGGATAGTGCTTGCTGCCAAAAAAAATAATACAGCAAACGTTAGGCCTACGTAAATTTAGCTAGTGTGAATTGCATCCAAGACAAAACATTGCTTCTAGCATTTAGCTATCGCAGAATAATGTTTTGTTTATTCCAAGTATATTAAATAAATTTATGTACTTAAAATACCTAATATCTTAACCTAGTCGATATGAATAAGTTTAACATCAATTTTGGGCTGTTTATTTCTTTTGGCCTTGCAATTATTTTTTTAGCCTCGTGTAACAAAGATGAAACGCTGAAAGTGGATTTTCCAATGATCAGTACTGTTGAAATTAGTGAAATGATGTATAATCAAGTTACTGTTTCAGGACATATTATTTCAGATGGAGGAGATAGTATAGTTGAACAAGGGGTGTGTTGGAATACCTTGCCAAATCCTACAATTGCAAACTACTCAAAAAAGAATAGCGATGAGCTTGCGGCTGATTTTTCAGTTGATATACCGGAATTGAATTCAAATTTGAAATACTATGTACGTTCTTATGCGATCAATAAAAAAGGAATATCCTATGGTGAGAATCTTACTTTTACACTCTGGTTAAATCATCCTGAAGATCCTGTTAAAGACATAGATAATAATAGCTATACGACAGTTAGAATTGGAGATCAAATATGGATGACAGAAAATTTAAAGGTTACCCATTATCAAAATGGAGATCCAATTACTAATATTACAATGCAAGATGATGAAGATTGGTTAAAGACCCGTAAGGGTGCATTTTGCTCCTACAATGATGATGGCGAACAAGCTGAAAAGTTTGGTTACTTGTATAATGGGTACGCTATTTTTGATGAAAGGAATATTTGCCCTGAGGGTTGGCATATGCCTTCAAGAGAGGAGTTAGAAACGCTTATTAACTATTTAGGAGGTCATTATGAAGCAGGATATTTATTAAAAAATAGATCTGGTTGGGATGTTCTAGACCCTAATACTAATTTAAGTGGTTTTTCTGCCCTTCCAGGTGGCGCTAGGGTAGCATCGCATTACGATGATGACGCAAATGGTAAAACAAACTATTGTGAAGCTAATATTTCTGGTTTCTTTGCTTCAGGGGAGAGGTCTGAATCAGTATACGATACAAATGTTAATAGAATGTGGTACGTTCGGATTGTAGATAACGGGAGCAACGTTTTTTTGATTGATAAAATTACTTTAATGACGGGGCAAAGTATTCGTTGTATCAAAGATTGATGTAAGATGTTTTGAATTGATTCATCCCAAACGTCATTTCTCTAAAATAAAAGCCCTTATCTAGCTTTTACATCTCGTTAGATTATTAAGCCAAGACCTATGTCCTGCGCAACTTTGTTAGGCGTAGCGTCTCGCTACGTCACCTTAATAAACCAGCTGTTTTCTCAAGGCAAAATCATTAAAATAAACTAAACCAATATCACTTCCTAAGCATCATAAAGATGCTAAGGAAGTTTCTGTTCTAATTAAAAACTACTCCATATTTTAAGCAGTATGGGAGTAGTCTTGATACTCATATCTTGATACTTAATACTTTTCCATCTCATCTAATAGTGGCAGCAAGGCTTAATTACTGTTTAATCTTTATTCAAATCCTCTCCAAAAAACTCTGCGTCTTAGTGCCTCTGCGTTAAAACTATAATCCTATTTTTGCCAACAATTAAATATAACGTTATTGCGTCATCTTGATACTTGTGTCTTGTTACTTGATACTTTTCCGTCTCATCTAATAGTGACAGCAAGACTTAATTACTGTTTAATCTTCATTCAAACCCTCTCCAAAAAACTCCGCGTCTTAGTGCCTCTGTGTTAAAACTAAAATCCTATTTTTGCCAACAATTAAATTATGACGTTATTGCGTCATCCTAATACTTGATACTCACATCTTGATACTTAAAATATGTTTAAAAAAGTACCGCATACCTACGTTATTGTATTCTCATTGATTGTATTGGCCGCTGTTGCAACTTGGTTTGTGCCAGGTGGCGAGTATGTGCAAGAAACCAAAATAATAGATGGTGTTGAACAAACAGCTATGGTTTTTCATAGCATCGACAGTCAACCGCAGACCTGGGAGGTATTTGCTGCCATGGTTAACGGTTTTGAAAAAGGTGCGGGCATCATTATTTTTATTCTGATGATTGGTGGTGCTTTTTGGATTATGAATGCATCCAAAGCCATTGATGTGGGCATACTCTCTTTTTTGGAGTTTGTGAAAAAGCTCGATCGCTACAAAGCCATTCGTGCTGTTGGGGCCAATAACCTCATTCTCATTCTCATCATGCTGATGTTCTCGGTATTTGGAGCTGTTTTTGGCATGAGTGAAGAAACCATTGCTTTTATGGTGGTTTTGGTGCCTTTGGCCATATCCATGGGTTACGATAGTATAACGGGTGTTGGTATTGTATTTGTAGCGGCTGGTCTTGGCTTTGCAGGTGCTGTGCTTAATCCTTTTACCATTGGTATTGCACAAGGCTTGGCCGGATTGCCTTTGTTCTCAGGCTTTGAATATCGCCTGGTTTGTTGGGTAGTCATCAATATTGTTGGTTTTGCCTACATCTTATGGTATGCCCGCAAAATAAAGAAGAACCCACAATCATCGGCTGTATATGAAGAAGATGCCTACTGGCGCGAACGTACTGCTGCTAAAATTGATGGCATTGATAGTCCTACACCCCGTGCTGCCTGGTGGGTGTATGGCATAACCTTACTTGTGTTGGTGTTGTTTGCTTTTAAGCACACTACTACCACTTTAAAAATGGGCGGTGGCGAAGGTGTTACCTGGCCTGTTATGCCTGTTATGGCTGCCTTTTTTGCTATTTCAGGATTTCTGTCGTTACGCAAAAAAGTACACTTTTTCATTCTTAGCTTATTGGGTTTTACCATTCTGTTTTTAATCATTGGAGTAATGGGCTATGAGTGGTACATTACTGAGATAGCTGCCTTGTTTTTGGCCATGGGTATTTTATCGGGAGCAGCCATGGGCAGTGATGCAGATAAAATTACCAAGCTATTTTTAGAAGGTGCAAAGGATATTATGTCGGCCGCTTTGGTGGTTGGTTTAGCTGGCGGTATTATTGTTATACTGGAAGATGGTAAGATAGTTCACACCATTTTGAATAGCATGGCTCAGTCAATGAGTGACCTGGGTAATATTGACTCGGTGGGTATCATGTATTGTATACAAACCTTAATCAATATATTCATACCTAGTGGTTCGGCAAAGGCCGCTTTAACCATGCCTATAATGGCTCCTTTTAGCGATTTAATTGGTTTATCGCGCCAGGCAACAGTTATGGCATTTCAGTTTGGCGATGGCTTTACCAACATGATTACCCCAACTTCGCCCGTACTTATTGGTGTGCTTGGTGTGGCTAAAGTACCGTATACGAAATGGGTTAAATGGATAGCCCCTTTAATAATAACCCTAGTGATTATCGGTTTCCTGTTGTTGATTCCGACAGTAACAATGGAGCTTAATGGTTTTTAAAAAAAATACCATCATCTTAAGCGTGCTTAATACTTGACAAAGTCCATTCTTTGTGCTACAATATCCAATTGAGCTCAATGGCATTTTTTAGTTTATAATGACAATAGCTTTGTTATGATGAAACGACCATGTAAATTTGAATATCTAAATTTCCATACAGGATGAAGAAATTTACTTGAGAGTTCGATCTGACAAATGAAAATAAATTAAACAGATCGTTAGTTTGTGGAATACCTAAATATGAGAAAACCAATTAGGAGTCAAACGTGATTTTTAACTTAGGCAAAAAGCTCCATCTGCTGCATTAACTTTAATAAACAGATAGATAAAATCTAAGTTTCAT
>NZ_VKDE01000043.1 GCF_007097485.1 Carboxylicivirga sp. M1479
ATTTGGCCATCTTAATGACTCCAAATAATCAATGCAGTCCTGTTCGGTTTTAAACATTTTTTCAAATTCCATTTGATCTGCCGGATATTCCATATCCATAAAGTTAAAACTTTACGGGAGATGATTAAATACCCCATAAAAGTTAATTTTACACCTGTAGAAAAAATGTACTAGAGAATTGATGATGTAAAAAATATATGTTTAGTGTTATAATTCCGTGTGTAATTTTGATATTTTATCAGTGCTAAAGATTTTATTCATAATGCATTTGACTATTAATACAGAAATATTCTCACTTTCTGTTTTGTTTAGAATGTTTTCCCGGTGTTTATCCACTGTTCGTGTTGAAATAAATAACTTTTGGGCTATGGCCTCTCTTCCAAATCCAGCGCATAAATATGGTAATATCTCTTTTTCCCTGGTTGTAAGGGTACCTATATTTTTTAACGTATTATTTGGGGAAAGTGCATTTGATGTGCGCCTCGAAAATTCAGCAATAATATCCATTGAGAAATAATTGCCATTATTAGCCACAGTTTGTATAGCATCATTTACCTCTTTAAGCGAGGCTCCTTTTAAGATGTATCCATTAGCTCCTTCTTGCATCATTTTTTCCACAGAATCTAAATCACTCATGGAGGTAAATGCAATGACCTTAATGTTTGGATGTCGCTTTTTTAAAATAGATGTGGTTTCAATGCCATCCATCTCGGGCATTAAAAGATCTACAAAAACAATATCAATATTTAAATCAACGACTTCACTTAAAAATTGCTTCCCACTTTCGAAAGTGTACGAATTAAGGACATATTTTGATTCTTCAAGGATGATTTTAAAACCAATTCTTAAAATTGGGTGGTCATCTACAATGGCGATATTTAATTCCATTATTTAATTAGGTTAGCAATTTTAAAATAACGGAGCGAGGTTTGATATGTCGCGAAAGTAGTAAAAAAATATACACATAAGGTTCGTAGAGTCGAGTTTGTGGTTTTTTACGGAAAGATACGTATGTGAATGTAGGTAATTTACCTATTTTGATTCTCACATATTCGTATATGTCTTTTAATAAGTATTTTCGCCACTGTAATACGATTTTTTTTAATCTAAAAAGTGGAATCTATAATATAATGGACATTAATAAAAAAATCACCTGGAAAGCAGAGTGGAATATTGGTATTAACCGAATTGATTTTGAGCATAAGATATTTCTGGAACTTATTGATTCATTAAGAAATGAAATTAAAAAAAATAGTACTTGGGAAATATTATCCAGAATAATAAGGGAAATTGAAAAATATGCTGAATTTCATTTTATTAGTGAAGAGAACTTTTTATTCTTTATTGACTACCCCCAATACATAGAGCATCAAGAAGCTCATTATATTTTATTGGAGAGGCTTAATATTGCTAAACATAAGGTAGATGATTTATGTGAGTTATTGGAATTTATTTATGAATGGTTTATCGATCATACTTTAAAAGAAGACATTAAGATTACTGAGTATTTAAAAGAAAACGGTAAGGAATATCATTTTTCAAAGGGGAGTGGTAATGAGTGAAAGAAAGTCCATTTTAATTGTTGATGATATTGTTGAAAATCTGGATCTGTTGAAAAAATTGATAGCAGAAACTGACTGTGATATTTATACATCTTGCAATGCCAATCAAGCACATCAATTATGCCAAAAAATTAAATTTGACTTAATGCTCATTGATGTTAGAATGCCAGGAGTGGATGGAATCGAGGCAACTAGAAGGATTAGAAAGTCTTCAATAAATAGTGATAGTCCTGTATTATTTATGGTTGCGAAAACTGATTTGAACAATATTTCCAGAGCATACAAGGAAGGAGGGGTTGATATTATCACCAAACCTTTTCAGTCTGATGAGCTTTTAACCCGGCTAGGTACTCATTTGACATTGCAGGAGCAAAAGGTACGTTTACAAGAGCTTGTTGATACCAGAGATCGGTTTATTAATATTTTAGCTCATGATTTAAATAGTCCATTTACTACTATATTGGGCTTTACACAGTTACTTGCTGAAAACCTAGAATCATTTAATAAGGAGGAGCTTAGGAGGTATCTGAACTTGATACACAACGTTTCTGAAAATACGCACGGACTTTTGAATAATTTATTGAGCTGGGAAACGTTGAAGCAAAATAGAATACCATTTAGCCCGCAAAAAGTCTGTTTGCGGTTAAGACTTGACGAATGTTGTTTATTGATGAGAAGTGTGGCAGCTGCAAAGGATATTGATATTGTAGTCGATGTTGATGAGAAAATAATGCTACATGCTGATTTTAAAATGCTCGATACTATTTTACGTAACCTGATATCAAATGCCATCAAATTTACGCCTAATTCAAAGCGTATTATTGTATCTGCAATTGTGAAAAAGGATACTTGTGAAATTAAAATCTCAGACTCAGGAATTGGTATGTCAGATGACGTTAAATCTAAGCTATTTAAATTAGGAGAAGAAACATCCGTGCCAGGTACAAATGGAGAAAAGGGGACTGGTTTTGGTTTAATACTATGCAATGAATTTGTTAGAAAACATGGTGGTTCTATTCGTGTAGAGAGTGAAGTTGGAAAAGGGAGTCACTTTATCTTTTCATTGCCATTGTTTTATGATGAGTTATCATTGGCGGGCACTTAACACTCTCTGATTATTAATTATCTACCTTTTAGTTCTTCGACCTTTTTGTAATTGCATTTCGTAAGCGACTCACTTATACCAATATTACATCGAAACGCGCCTTGTTCTTTTGAATATATGTTTTGTAGAAGAATATCACCATGACTAAGCCTTAATTTTCGCCTCACATAAGTTCAAAATATTCAAAATAGTTTAAGTCTTATTTTAAAATAGAATTGGAATTAAATGAGTTTTGTCGACCATCGTTTGCTACACTGGAGGATTCTGATATGGTATCTGCCACTGGTTGATGAAATAAATTGGACAGTCAGGTTGATGATACCTCCATGTTAGCCTGAAGTGAGTCCGATACACAGGCCTTGTTATTTTTTTGTTAATACGAAGGGCCTCTAAAAATAAAATAGCTGTCCTTGGAGTATTAAAGTGCATATTTTAATTAATCTTATGACGGTATAGGTGTATCAAATTGTTGCTAATGAGTAATTTAGTGGTGCTCTGGCGTTCGTCGGTAAAAGTTCAAATTCCAGAGCTAAAGAGTTGTTTTATAGTGTTGTTATGTTGTTTTCTTACTCCTGCGATTGATTATAAATACCCTTACTGTCTATGCGACAACACCACTTCGCCTCAAGAGCCCAATATTGATGAGTGTTGAGTTCAACAATGCCGCTGGTAATTAAGTTGTCTGTTTCGTGGCAACTGCTAAAGTCGTTTGTTTATAATTTTACACGGAGGCCTTCACTTAATTCAATGGTATTTCCTTCAGAATCTTTTTTGAAATCTGTTTTTGACAAGAGGACTAGATCCTCTTCAATCATTTCTTTAAAGTCAAGGTATAATCGGGCTTCTTTCATTTTTGTTTATTAATCTGTTATGGGATGACTTGTGAATGATACCTATTATTTAATGCTTATTTCCAGTTGTAAATAAGGAGGTAGTGATTAACACCCACAAGGAGAATAGGTAGAAATGAAAAAATGATCTACCAATATAATATTTCCTTTATGGGTTTAATTTTGCATTCGTTTTTGGCGTATCTTGCACGTGTTAATTTATTGTTTTACTAGCTGTAGTAAGTATTTTGCGAGATGTTGTTAGTCATTGATAACCAAAGTGCTTTCATAAAGAAATTCAAAAGACAATTTCTTTCAGAGCAGGATTTTGATTATGTGTTTTTTGATCATAATCAACCCATTACCTTATCTGCCAAGACAGAGATAAAAGGTATTATATTATCGGGTGGTAAAGGTAATCCCTACGAGCCATTAAATTTAACCAGTAACTTTGTTGCTTTAATGAACTTTGAAGTGCCTGTTTTAGGCTTTTGTTTAGGTCATGAAATTATTGCTGTTAGTTACCGTGGTAGAATTAAAAAGCTGGCACAATATCATGGAAAAAAAGAAGTGATATCCATTACCAAATCATCCGATCCTATTTTTGATGGTCTAAACAAAAAGGAGGTTTCGTTGGTAAAGCGTCATGCTTATTATGTTGCCGAGTTACCGGCTGCTTTTGAAAGCCTGGCGACATCAGATACTTGTTTTACAGAGGTTATTAAGCATAAAGAAAAACCAATTTACGGTTTCCAGTCGCATCCCGAGGTGTCAGGAGATGATGGTATGATGATGGTGAAGAACTTCCTGAAAATTTGCAAAATTATATAATAAGTAAAGCCTTGACTTTAGGCAGCAAGTGCATCTGTTGTACAGGGTTTTGATGTTTTTATTTGAGTTCAATTAGTAATAAAATTTATTAAATGAAACGAGCTATGAAAGTTTCTTTCATTCATGATAGATGCATAGAATTGGCTAGTTTCAAGCGACCTTTAAACTTAATATGTTAACGCATGAAAGTTGCTTTGATTTACAACAAAGATATCAGTGGTGTAATAAACACCTTTGGTATGCAAAACAAGGAGTTCTACAATGAACAAACTGTTAAAAAAGTAGCGGAAAGTCTTGAAAAAGCCGGCCATAATGTGGCTGTACTCGACGGCAATAAGCAAATTATTGAACGTTTAGAAAACTTTATGCCCAGGGTGAACGAGGGTGAACAGATGGGTATGATTTTTAATATGGCATATGGCATTCAGGGTGAATCACGTTATACCCATATACCAAGTATGCTCGAAATGCTTGGATTACCTTATGTTGGTTCGTCGCCATCGGGCCATGCACTCGCATTAGACAAAGTTCTGACTAAAATAATATGGAAGAACAACGGTTTGCCAACGCCTGATTTTTGGGTCTTCAACAGCCATGATGAAGATATGTCATCGGTAAAGTTTCCGGTGATTGTAAAGCCCAAAATGGAGAGTGTATCCTTTGGATTAAAAGTGGTTTATAACCAGGAGGATTTAAGAGAAGCGGTTCATTTTATTGTTGCCGAATTTGGTCAGCAGGCATTGGTGGAGCAGTTTATTAGAGGCAAGGAATTTTGTGTGGGTTTGATTGGGAACTCCCCTGTTGAATCTTTTCCGGTGTTAGAAATCGATTTGGAAGGAGATCCTGATGCCATTCAAACAGTTGACGATAAGCAGGGTAAGCCTAAGAGGAAAGTTTGTCCGGCACACATCTCTGAGGAATTGTCAGAAAAAATGCAAAAAATAAGCATTGAAGCATTCAAAGCCTTAAACCTAAGAGATTTTGCTCGTGTTGACATTCGGCTGGATGAAGACGACAATATATACTTGTTGGAAATAAACTCTATGGCAAGCCTTGGTGAGACGGGTTCGTATCCCACGGCTGCAAAGGTTGCCGGGTATAACTTTGAATCTTTGGTCAATAAAATGCTCGATGTAGCTTCGGTGCGTTATTTTACCAATACCTTGCCACAGGCAGAAGCTTCAAAACCAGTTGCTAAAAGTAATCCAACAGCGCGTATGCGTACGTTTATCAAAACCAGACAACAACGCACTGAGAAACTTCTAAAACAGTTGGTAGATACCGATACCTATGTTAGGAATGTGGAAGGGGTAAATTATTGTTCTGGAATAATAAGTTCTGAATTGAGTCAGATGGGATTTACACAGGAAGTTCATCCTCAACTAGAGGTGGGTAATATTCTATATTTCTCCAACTCATTTCATCAGGAAGTGGATTATCTGATTATTCAACCATTGGATAACCGTATTAAGCTGGCAAAACACGAAAACTATCAGGAGCAGGAACAATATCTTGAGGGGACTGGTATTTGGGAAAATAAAGGTGGAATTGCTATATTAATTTCTGCACTACAAGCATTGAAATTTTCAAGGAATCTTAAAAAAATTAATATAGGCATCCTCCTGATCACAGATTCATCGATTGACGGAAGGTATTCTAAATCTATTATTCAACAGAAGACAGGAAAAGCTAAAGCAGTTATCTCATTAAGTGGTTCATCTAAAAATGGTGGACTAATTTTGTCTCGTTCAGGATCAGCCTTGTACCGTATTGAAACAAAATTAATTAAGAAAGATAACCCCGAAAATGTGTCAGCCACAGCCATGAATTTTAATAAGACACTGGCTTCTATATCTGACATATCTTATAATGATAGCAACAACATTATTGCTCCTTATAACATTGAGTTTACCAGTAATATTTTTAAAATGACGGCTTATGGCTCTGCCGGCATTAGTATTCGATATAATAGTCCAGAAAAACTGGATGAAATAGAGAAGAAAATAAAGAAAATATTAGCCGCTCAAAAGCGTAGTAAGATATTTCAGGTTAAAATAGAAGGAGGCTTAAAAAGGCCTGCAATGGCTGTTTCAACAAAATCTAAGCATTTTTATGACGGTATTTATGACTTGGCAAAGAAAATTGATGTGCGTATAAGTGAAGAGCATCGGTGGAGTTCGGCAGATATATGCCACATTAATAAAGATATGCCCATCATAGATGGCTTAGGCCCTGTTGGTGAGTATTTGCCTTCAGATAACGAAAGAATAATCCGTCATAGTTTAATTGAAAGGGCTTTGCTTCTTGCCTTGGTGTTGAAGAAATAGAATAAGATCATAAAAAAGATAAATAACGGTGGTGTCGCAAAAGTATTTCTGTAAACCTACACAAATAGTTTCACTTAAGTCTTCTACTGGGGAATTGATGATTGGTGAAGCTAATTAGGTGCAATTAAAAACTACCGAGCTATTATATTTTTACTTTCGTGCACTCTCATATTTTTTATTCATTATAAGGTAAAGGAGTTGGTTGTAATGTGTAAGTGAATCTAATTGATTGCATAAATCGAAGTCAAACAGGGTAATACATGGCGTTAATTTTATGTTTTTTGTAGTCATTGTTGAGTGTACTTTACGGGAAACTAAGGTAGTAAACGTCAAAATATTCCAATAAATGAACTTATTATTATTAGTTTTAAGTTATTTTTAGAAAAAAAGCATATTTTAGTAAAACTTAAATTTCAAAAAGATATGAATAAACAAGAATTAGTTTCTGCTATAGCAGAAGAAGCAGGTATCACAAAAGCTGATGCAGAAAAAGCACTTAATGGCTTTGTTAAAGTAACCAAAGAAACTCTAGCTAAAAAGGAAAGTATCCAATTAATTGGTTTTGGTACATTTTCAATATCAGAGCGTTCAGCTCGTACAGGCCGCAACCCACAAACAGGTAAGGAAATTCAAATAGCAGCAAAAAATGTTGCTAAGTTTAAAGTGGGAAAAGCTTTAGATGAAAGTATTAACTAGGGAATTCACTTGCTATTAAAGGTGAAGGCCTAGATAGAAAGTACATTCTTTCTTAAAATTACAATCCCTGATGAAGTCAAATGACCGATTCAGGGATTTTTGTTTTGTACCATGTTTTTATTTATCCATACTGTACATGGAAATGCTTGGAGCTTACTTTGTAAGAAGTGCTAAAAGCTAAAGTTATTAATAATTACAAGCAACGTTTGTGAGTATAGCAGACTGTCGTTTGGTTTGGCTTGTACGCTTATCTATTTTATCTACATGTAAAAAAGTATACGTCTTCTACAAAAATGTTTAAGTACTTAAGCTCCATATTGTGCGAACTTTGTAGCAAGTTATTTTTTAATACTATAAGGTTTAAGTTATGGAGACTAAAAACAAATTTGGCAAGAAAGGCTGGATACCCGAGCGAATTACTTCACTGGCAGGGAAAACGTATTTGATTACCGGTACTACTAGCGGTACAGGTTTTGAAGCCGCACGTATACTCCTGTCCAAGGGTGCAAAAGTTGTGATGTTAAATCGTAATGCTAATAAATCAGAGGCAACAATAGCGACATTAAAACGAGAGTTGGGCGATGCTATCAATGTTTCCTTTATACCTATGGATTTGGCGGAGCAAGCATCTGTGAAAAAAGCTGCAGAGGAAGTGCTGACAAAGGTGCCTAAAATTGATGCATTAATTTGTAACGCAGCCATTGCCCAGGTCCCGAAACAAACATTTACAGTAGATGGTTTTGAAAGTCAGCTTGGGGTCAACCATTACGGTAACTTCTTGCTTCAAGCAATGCTTTACCCTCGAATTGAAGCATCCAATGGGCGAATTGTGGTTGTAGGCAGCATGGGGTATAACTTAGGTATTAAAACCATTCAGTTTGAAGATATGAACTGGGATAAGAATTACGGCCCTAATGATGTTTATAGCCAGAGTAAATTAGCACAGATTATGTCGGTATACGAATTGCAAAGAAGATTGCATAAGGCTGGCAAGAGCAATGTGAAAGTGTATGCCTGTCACCCTGGTGCTTCTGCTACTTCATTAATAAAAACCAGCGGTGGTTTAATGCTTCGTTTCATTTGGCAAATTATGAAGCTAACGCCAATGGTGCAATCGGCAGAAAAGGGCTCTTATCCCGAAGTGATGTGTGCTACCGAAGAAGATCTGGATCAAACAGCATTTTATGGGCCTACAGGACGAAATTATTGGACAGGTCCGGTTGGAGAGTGTCAATTGGAGCTTCATGCAAAGGATAAAACAGTAGCGAAAAAACTATGGGATTTATCAGAGAAGCAAACTAATTTTAAGTGGAACTTTTAAATTTTTATCATGGATATACTAAAATCTGCAACGGATTGGGCTAAAGCCGAAGTGTTCTCCACTTCTTTCTTCATTGTTATGGGACTTGTTTTTGTTTTGGCCACTATTGGCTTTTGGCAATTGGGAAAAACAGAAATTGCCAAAGCGTATGTAATTCCCACTTTAGTGGCAGGCGCCTTATTGCTGACCATCGGTTTAGGTTTATTCTTTACCAATAAGGCACGGGTCAATAACTTTGAAACAGCATATAATTCCAATGCCAAAGCTTTCGTAGCCTCAGAAATTGTTCGTGCCGATAAGGCCTTGAACGAATACCGAACCATAGTTTTTAAAGCCATACCATTAATTATTGCCATTTGTGCCTTATTGATTGTTTTCATTGACAAACCCCTTTGGCGTGCTAGCATGATAACAACAATTGCGATGCTGGTTGTTATCTTATTAATCGATGGAACTGCAAAAGGCAGGCTTGATACTTATAAAAAGCAATTGGTAGAGGTGCAAAATCGTGGAGAAGAATATTAACTCTAGCAGCTATTTTTTTATTAACAAATAATAGCGTCCTAAACGTTTTATTCCATTCCTCGAAACGACTTGTTACGAAAGGGCTTCAGCTGGTGAGTCATAAAACAAGGTTGTTTGACACTTAAAAATCGTTTTCTGTGTGAGCGAAGCGAGTTTAAACGATTTCAGTCAAAGAACTGTAGTTTTATGAGTGAAGCAGGTGCAGCCTTGATGCTTTTTCCTTAGTTTTTGTCATCAAGAACATCGGAACGATTAAGAATTGAGTATTCTTAATTGTTTCAGCATAAAGTCGGGTTTGGGCTGAAAGCCCAATTGGTTAAAATAATTAGGACAATATTGGTTAACAAATTAGTAATATGGAGTTATGAGTAAAGTGCTCCATTAATGTTTTAGCAAATGAATCATATAAACTATAAAAATATACGTGATTTTAATCTTTCTCAGAATCTGCCTGAGCCAGAGAATCCACTGTTTTGTATTGGGCACAAAAAGCTCAGCTCAAATGAATTGATAAAGTGCAGTCCTTCCGGAGAAGAAGTGAGCTACTCCAATCAGTTTTATGTAATCAGCCTTAAAAATATTGTATCAGGCGAATTTCTGTACGGACGTACAAAGTACGATGGCAGCACCGGAACAATGATGTTTTCGACTCCCGATCAGACTATTGTAGCCAAGGATGTAGTTGTCAGTTCTGAATCGTGGTACATTCTTTTTCACGAAGATTTTATTCGTGGTTTGGACATTCAGAAAAAGATTAAGAACTACAACTTCTTTAATTATAATGTGAATGAGGCCTTGCACCTTTCGCCCAAGGAAGACCAAACCATAAAATCGATTTGCCACAATATTGAAACAGAATACCAAAATAACCAGGATGAGTTCAGCAAGGAAATAATTATATCTCATTTAGAGACCTTGTTAAAATATGCCGACCGCTTTTACAAACGTCAGTTCCTTAACCGAACAGAAATTAATAAGGATTTAATATGTCGATTTAAGGATGTTTTAGATTCTTATTTTGAAAAGGAGCAGCAAATCGAAAATGGTATTCCTTCAATAGAATGGATAGCCGTGCAGCTAGGTATTAGTCATCGTTATATGAGTGATACCATAAAAGCCGAAACAGGAAAGACTGCCATTGACCAAATTAATTTGTATTTGGTAGAAGAAGCCAAGAATCTGTTATTAGCCCCAAATGCTTCTATCTCTGCAACCGCTTATCAATTAGGATTTGAATATCCACAGTATTTTTCTCGCTTGTTTAAAAAGAAAACAGGATTAAGTCCCAAGGAGTATATTGAGAACGCGGAGTTTAATTAAGCTTTTCGATTTACCAACCAACAGATTTTTCTCATTTATTTACCTCTATTTTCCTGTTCTTGCAATCAGTTGGAGTGTTATAGTAAGGCCTGCTGTCTAAGTGAGAGCGTTCTTCGTATGCGTACTTTGCGTACCCTACTATCGAACATGGTAGAAAAATGACTTACACAAATAGCGTTTAATTGCCATAATCTCACCCACAAGTATGGCATATTAAAAAATATTGGACGAACTTTTCATTTCCTAAAAATAGGCTGTATTTAAAGTTAATAATTAACTAATGTATTCTTAATCTAATGTTGTTGTAAAATGATAAATTCAAAATAACGAACGAACAATTAGGGGGTGTAACTGTTTGAAATGTTAAAAAATACAGATTTAAAGTGAAGAATCAGGGGTGTAACTCTGAAAAAGCTAAAAAAAATTAAAATTTAGTATTAAAACAAGATGTGCAATGAAAAAACAATTACTTTAGATGTGAGTTTTATATAAGTCTCAGTCAGTTAATCGAATTTAACCAAACTATTCTCTTTAGCCTATGAGTTATTTAAAGTTTGATAAGGCTCAATTGGTCAATACCGAATACTCTCTAACCAAAGAGTTTATTCGTACCAATAGAGCAGGATCATTTGCTAGTTCAACTATTATTAATTGCAATACACGCAAGTATCATGGCCTATTAATTTGTCCAATCGCCGAGTACGGTGGAGATATGCATGTATTGTTATCATCATTGGATGAAACGGTCATACAACGTGGTGCTGCATTTAATTTGGGTATACATAAGTATCCTGGGCAGTATAACCCCAAAGGGCATAAGTATGTAAGGGAATATGAGGTAGACCCAAACCCGGCCATTACCTACCGGGTAGGAGGGGTTTTGCTACGAAAAGAGTTGCTGCTGGTAGAAAAGGAGCAGCGTTTACTGGTTAAATATACCTTATTGGAAGCCAATTCAGCCACTACTATACGCTTTCAGCCATTCTTAGCTTTTCGAAATATTCATGCCCTTACCAAAGCCAACATGGATGCTAATACTCGCGCAAAGGAAGTTAAAAATGGTATTGGAATTAAAATGTACGATGGCTTTCCCCAGTTGTTTATGCAAACATCGCGTAGCTCAGAGTTTGTTCATGCGCCCGATTGGTTTTATAATATTGAGTACAAGGAAGAGAAGCTACGTGGTTATGAGTGTCATGAGGATCTTTTTGTTCCAGGTTATTTCGAGATGGAGATTAAAAAAGGAGAACCCATTGTGTTTGCTGCCGGCACCAGTGAAGTGGCTCCAAACGCGTTGACCCGACAATTTAATGCTGAGCTAAAAAAGCGCATCAACCGCGATAGTTTTGAAAGCTGCTTAACTAATGCGGCGCAACAGTCAATAGCCAAAAAAGGCAAGAAAGCTAGTATTATCAACGGTTTTCCGTTTTTGAGCCATAGTGAGCGAAATACCTATTTATCATTACCCGGTTTGTGCCTTGCTCGTCAGGATGAGGAGGCTTTTTTAGATATTTTAAATACCTCAGTAAAAAGTATTACCAATCGTTTTTACGAGGACAAAGCATTGGTTAAAGATCGAACGTCTGTTGATGTTCCGCTTTGGTTTTTCTGGACTTTACAAAAGTACATTGAGTTTGGTGCCGATAAAAAAACGATATGGACCAAGTATCGTAAAATAATTAAGGAGATTTTACAGGCCTACAAAAACGGGAGTCATCTTGCTTCTGAGTTACATGAAAATGGCTTGTTATGGACCAGTAAAAAAGGTGTTACCTGGATGAAAGTACGCAATAACGGTACCTTTTTACAAAAACGAATGGGGTATGTTGTAGAAGTTAATGCACTCTGGTATAATGCTATTTGTTTTGCTCTTGAGTTATCCGAAACAACAGGAGACAAAGGTTTTGCCAAAGAATGGGGAGCTTATCCTCAAAAGATAGAAGAGAACTTTATAAAAGTATTCTGGAATGATGAAAAGGCTTATTTGGCTGACTATGTGATGAGTGATTATAGTAGTTGGAGTATAAGGCCCAATATGTTATTTGCAGCATCGTTACCCTATTCATGCTTAAGCATGGAGCAAAAAAAATCAATTTTAGATAAGATTGAAAGTGATTTGTTAACGCCGCGAGGCCTACGAACACTATCGCCAAATAGTCAGGATTATTTGGGTGTTTTAAATGGGAATGAATACGATCGCAATAGAGCTTTTCATAATGGTTCTGTTTTTCCATGGTTATTTGGGCATTATGCCGAAACTTATTTGAAATTGCACAAATCATCTGGTGTAGCCAACATTAAACGACTACTTGAGGGTTTTGAAAGTTGTGTGATTGAGCACGGAATAGGCTCGCTCTCACAAGTTCATGACGGTAACCCTCCGCATAAACCTAATGAAGCAACTTCTTATGCACTTAGTGTTGCCGAAATTCTAAGGGTGGGTAAAATGATTAATAACACATCAAAAAAGTAGTCGCTTATGAAAGTATTAATGTTCGGGTGGGAATTTCCCCCTCATATATCCGGCGGCTTAGGTACAGCCTGTTATGGCTTAACAAAAGGTTTATCAAAAGTAGATGATTTAGATATTACTTTCGTTGTGCCAAAAGCTTATGGTGATGAAGATCAGAGTAAAATGCAATTGGTTGGAGCTAACGGTGTTCATATTAAACAAGTGCAAGAGCACATTCAGCGATTTAAATCGAAACACACCTATTTGGAGGTTGAATCGGCTTTAATACCCTACAACGATCCTGATGAGTATTACTCTTTCAGAGATTCGGAGCTGTATGGTAAAAACAAATTATTTAAAGTCAATAAAGAGGGGAAGCTTGAGTTTACTGGTAAGTACGGGGCTAACCTCATTGATGAAATATATAAATACGCCTACGTGGCATCAACCATAAGTATGGATCATGAGCACGATGTGATTCATGCACACGATTGGTTATGCTATCCTGCAGGCATTGCTGCCAAAGAGGTTTCGGGTAAGCCATTGGTAATTCATGTGCATGCCACCGATTTTGATCGAAGTGGTGGCAGTGTTAATCCAAAGGTGTTTGAGATTGAAAAAAGGGGAATGGATGCAGCGGATAAAATAATCGCGGTAAGCAACCTTACCCGTAACATTGTAATCGAAAAGTATGGCCAAAGTCCAGATAAGGTAGAAACAGTATACAATGCGGTTGAACCGGTTTCCTTTGAAGAGAAAAAGGCCATAAAAAAAGGAGTGAAAGAAAAAGTTGTGACCTTTTTAGGGCGTATTACTATGCAAAAAGGTCCCGAATATTTTGTTGAAGCTGCCTATCAAGTGCTAAAACGAACCGATAACGTTCGCTTTGTGATGGCTGGTAGTGGTGATATGCTGGAAAAAATGGTGGCCAGAGCTGCTCAGCTTGGTATTAGCGATCGCTTTCATTTTACAGGCTTTTTAAAAGGCGATGATGTATTTCACATGTTCAAATTAAGCGATGTGTATGTTATGCCATCGGTGTCGGAACCCTTTGGTATTTCGCCCTTGGAAGCCATGCAGTCAAATGTGCCGGTTATCATATCCAAACAGTCAGGTGTATCTGAAATACTCACACACGCTGTTAAAGTAGACTATTGGGATATTGATGCGCTCGCCGATGCTATTTACGGCATTATTAAATATGATTCGTTATCGAATATATTTAAGTCAAAAGGAAAAGAAGAAGTTGATAACCTGAAGTGGACCAATGCCGCCATTCATGTGCATCAGGTGTATTCCAATACCATTAAAGAAACTGTTTAACCCCTAAAACCTATTAGAATGAAGTCTGTTTGTTTATATTTTCAGGTACATCAACCATTACGTTTACGTCGGTATCGTTTCTTCGATATTGGTAACGATCATTACTATTACGATGATTTTACCAACGAGTCGATCATGAGAAAAATTGCTGACGAGTGTTATTTGCCAAGCAACAAAATATTACTGGACTTAATTAAAGCCAATGATCAGAAATTTAAAGTTAGTTTCTCCATTACTGGAGTTGCGCTTGATCAATTTGTATCTTATGCACCCGATGTAATAGAGAGTTTTAAAGAGTTGGCTGCCACTGGCTGTGTTGAGTTTTTAGCAGAAACCTATTCGCATTCTTTGGCCGCTCTCAAGAATAAAGAAGAGTTTAAATCGCAAGTGAATGCGCATGTTGAGCGGATAAAACTTCTATTTGGTCAAAAGCCCAAGGTATTTAGAAATACTGAAATGGTGTATTCCGATGAAATTGGCAAAATGGTGTCGGCTATGGGGTTTAAGGCCATGTTAACCGAAGGAGCAAAGCATGTGTTGGGATGGAAAAGTCCCAACTACCTCTATTGTAACGCCCTTAATCCCAAGCTAAAGTTATTAATGCGCAATTATACTTTAAGTGATGACATTGCGTTTCGTTTTTCCGATGAAGGATGGAAAGAGTGGCCTTTAACAACTGATAAATTTGTGGGTTGGATGAGCCAGTTTGATGAGAAAGAAGATTTGGTGAATGTATTTATGGATTACGAAACCTTTGGAGAGCATCAGAAAAAAGAGTCAGGAATATTCGAATTTCTAAAGAGTTTACCTCAAGCGGTTTTGGAAACCAAACAATTTAAGTTTGCCACACCATCAGAATTAGCGAAAGAGTATCAGCCAATAGCAGTGGCTCATGTGCCAAATGTAATTTCCTGGGCAGATGAGGAACGAGATTTGTCGGCATGGCTTGGGAACGACTTGCAAGATGAAGCCTATGGGAAACTTTATGAACTGAGGGATGATGTGCTGGAGCTAAATGACGAACGACTACTTAAAGACTGGAATTACTTACAGAGTAGTGATCACTTCTATTATATGTGCACCAAGTTCTTTTCCGATGGCGATGTGCATTCTTATTTTAACCCCTACGATTCGCCTTATGATGCCTTTATAAATTACATGAACGTTTTAAGTGATTTCAAAATTAGAATCGCAGAGATGAAGGTGAGTTCGGTACCTGTAAATGGAACTGAATTAGCTAAGAAAGATGAAATAATAGCACAATGTAAAGCGGAGATTAATGCCCTCAAAAAGCAAATTGTTGATCATTAAAAGGCTATTAGATATGACTTGCTCTGGACAAAACGTGTAAATGCACTTACATTCAGTTGCTGAGCTCTAAAAGTTAAACTGTCAAATACTAAATATTTTGTGTATGAATAAAATAAAGCCAAACCCGGATTTTATTTTTGAAGTTAGCTGGGAAGTTTGTAATAAAGTAGGAGGAATTCATACCGTTATTTCTACCAAAGTATTATCGCTCAAGCAAAAGTTCAATGATAACATTATATATATCGGTCCTGATTTTAATTCCTCAGAACATCGCGATAAAGAGTTTGAGGAAGATGAAAAGCTTTATCCTGATTGGAAGAGAAAGGCAATTGAACTAGGTTTGCCAATCAGAATTGGTCGCTGGAAAATTCCTGGCAGGCCTATGGTGATATTGATCGATTTTAAGCCTTTGCTAAAAAATAAAGATGCTTTCTATGCAAAAATGTGGGAAGTATATGGTCTAGAGTCCTTGTACGGTGATATTGATTACCACGAGCCTGCTATTTTTGGTTATGCAGCAGGTCAGCTTATTGAGAGTTTTGTGAAAGAGAATATTTCTGTTCGCGAGAAAGTAATTGCACAGTTTCATGAGTGGATGACAGGAGCAGGCTGCTTGTATATTGAGCATCATATGCCTGAGGTGGCCACCATTTTCACGACTCATGCAACGATGCTTGGACGTGTTTTGGCAAGTAATAATGAAGCTTTGTATGATCAACTTTACCAGTTTGATACTATTGAGAAGACAAAACAGTACAATGTGTCAGCCAAATGTTCTTTGGAGAAGAAAGCTGCATTGGCAGCTGACTGTTTAACAACTGTGAGTGAGATTACGGCAAAAGAGTGTAAGCAGTTTTATAACCGTGTGGTGGATGTAGTATTGCCCAATGGTTTTGAAGATGACTTTGTACCAAAACCTAATGATTTAAAAGGGAAACGTGCAGAGTCAAAAAAACATTTGCGTGAGGTAGCCGAAGCATTATTGGGATATAAGCTGGCGCCAAATGCCATGTTTATTGGTACAGGCGGGCGTTACGAATTTAAAAATAAAGGCATTGATGTATTGCTGGATGCCTTGGGAGAATTGAATCGTGATTATGGGAATGAACGTGAGCTTGTTGCCTTTTTTCTTATCCCGGGAGATCAGCGAGGGCCTCGTCGCGATTTACAACAGAAACTGGAGAATAAACAGGCAGGTGAAACACTTGTTACACCTTTCTTAACTCATTATCTGGGAAATGTGGATCACGATCCCATCCTAAATAAAATAAAGGAGATTGGTTTTACCAATGGAGCCAATGAAAAGGTGAAAATCATCTTTGTGCCAACCTACCTTAACGGAAGTGACGGTATCTTTAATAAAGAGTACTATGATTTGCTTATGGGCTTGGATCTCTCGGTATTTCCATCCTATTACGAGCCTTGGGGCTATACGCCAATGGAAAGTGTCGCTTTTGGAGTGCCTACCTTAACTACATCTTTGGCAGGTTTTGGTAAGTGGGTCACGCTTTTTGAGGGCGATGGCAAGGGTGGTGTTGAGGTGCTTCATCGCAGCGATTCAAATACCGAAGAACTCACACGCAACATTGCCAACTACCTTAAGGCTTTCTCGCACCATAATAGTGTTGAAATAGAAAAAATACGAGAAGATGCCCGCAGTATAGCTGAAAAGGCATTGTGGAAGAATTTCATTGGGTATTATCATAAAGCATACGAAATTGCAATAAAAAATAACATGGATAAGGGAATCGATATAACAGAAAATAATCAATTACAAGTGGCCAAAAGTAATCAACTTCAGTGGCGAAAATTAGTAGTTGAATCAAACCTTCCTAAGGAGTTATTAGGGTTAGAGGAATTGTCAAAAAATTTATGGTGGTGTTGGAATTATCAAGCCATTGACTTGTTTGAATCCATCGATCCTTTATTATGGGTTAAGGTAAAAAAGAATCCAATTGTTTTACTGAAAACGGTGACAAGCTCACGAATTAATGAGCTGGAAAAAGATAAAAATTTTATTGCTCGGTTTGGATCTGTTTATTCCGACTTTAAAGCATATATGGCCGTTAAGCCCAATGCGAAACAGCCACATATCGCCTATTTTAGTATGGAGTATGGCTTAAGCGATAACCTGAAAATATACTCTGGTGGGCTGGGTATTTTGGCGGGTGATTATTTAAAAGAAGCCAGTGATTCCAACGTAAACATGGTGGCTGTTGGTTTTATGTATAAATTCGGCTACTTCACTCAGCGCCTGTCTTTAAATGGCGAGCAATTGGTTGAATTAAATGCTCAACGTTTTTCTCAATTACCCATTCGCTTGGTTCGCGATAATGCAGGCGTTCCAACAACGATTGATTTCCATTTGGAGGGAAGAACCGTAAAGGCAATGATTTGGGAAGTGAATGTAGGTCGAATAAAACTGTATTTGCTCGACACAGATACAGATATGAATGACGAGCAGGATAGAGGTTTAACCCATCAGTTGTATGGAGGAGATTGGGATAATCGCATCAAACAAGAAATATTACTTGGCCTTGGAGGAATCAGAGCCTTAGATGCATTGGGAATTGAGTCCGATATTTTTCATTGTAACGAGGGGCATGCAGCGCTTATTAATGTTGAGCGCCTACGAAAACTGAGAATTGAAGGCTATTCATACGACGAAGCCATGGAAATTGTGCGCACGTCCTCTTTATTTACGACTCACACGCCTGTGCCAGCTGGTCATGATACTTTTGCACCAGATATGATACGCCATTATTTGTATTATATACCAAAGGAATTGGGCATCACTTGGGAACAGTTTTTGGCACTTGGTCGCGTTAATCCATTGGATGATAACGAGAAATTCTCGATGAGTAACCTGGCTGCTCATACTTCAATTGCTATGAATGGGGTAAGTTGGTTACATGGTAAAATTTCGCAAGAAATGTTCAATAATTTATACGATGGATATTTTCCTGAGGAATTACACATAGGATATGTTACCAATGGTGTCCATTACCCTACCTGGACGGCCAAAGAGTGGCGCAGTCTTTACGAGCGTGAGTTTAAAACGGGATTTATTAATGATTTGTCGAACAAGAGTTATTGGGAGAAAATTCACGATATAGACGATGATAAAGTTTGGGAAACCAAAACAAAATTGCGAAAGAAGCTTATTGATTATGCCAAAGATCGCTTCCATCGTAATTGGATTCGCCGCTATGAAGACCCAAAGAGTCTGGTTGATATCCTTGATTCGATTGACGAAAACACCTTAACTATTGGATTTGCTCGACGTTTTGCAACATATAAACGAGCGCACCTCTTGTTTAGCGATCTGGAGCGATTATCGAAAATACTGAATAACCCCAAAAAGCCTGTTCAATTTATTTTTGCTGGGAAAGCACATCCCGCGGATAAGGCAGGTCAAGATCTGATTAAGTTAATAGTCGATGTGTCACGTCGTCCAGAGTTTGTTGGGAAGATACTTTTCCTTGAGAATTACGACATGGAGCTAGGACAGAAATTGGTTAAAGGTGTTGATATTTGGATGAATACCCCAACACGACCACTGGAAGCATCTGGTACATCGGGCGAAAAAGCCGTGATGAATGGTGTGATGAATTTTAGTGTACTTGATGGATGGTGGTTAGAGGGTTATCGAAAAGGAGCCGGTTGGGCATTAACTGAAAAGCGTACCTATGAAAACCAGGCTTATCAGGATGAGTTGGATGCTCAAACGATTTATTCGATGTTTGAAAATGATATTGTTCCGCTCTTTTATAAAAGAGATGAGAATAATATACCTGTTGATTGGGTCAAGTACATCAAAAATTGCATCGCTGATATTGCTCCTGATTACACCACTAAACGTATGATGGACGATTATAAAGAGCGTTTTTATGAGCCGATGTTTAAGCGTCTTAAAAAAGTGCGTTTGAACGATTATGAAATGGCCAAATCAATCACCCAATGGAAACAACGGATTCTTAACTCGTGGGATAAAATAGAAGTAGTGTCTGTAGATGCACCTAGTACACCTAAGCATAAATATTTATCAGGAGAATCTTATCACATGGAGGTAGCTCTGGATTTGAAAGACCTAATAGATGAGAATATCTGTGTGGAGCTGGTAATTCGTACAACTGCTAACGACGAAGAGTCGGGGCCAATTACCACCGAAAAGTTTTCGCAAGTAAGAAAAGTGGATTCATTGGCATTTTATGAGTTGGATCTGGAATTGGAAGACCCTGGTGTTTTTGACTTTGGTTTTAGGGTTTATGCATGTAATCCTACTTTAGCGCACCGTCAGGATTTTTCATATGTGAAATGGATTTAGTTCTTCTGAATTTATAACCCGTATTTGTTGATATTGCTAATTGTAATATCCTAATAACTTTATCTCGACCTCTTGCTTAATCATCGAGAGGTTGAGAGTTGAAATAGTTAAAGCAAGTGCACGAGCTTTTTTACTTGAGTTTTTGTGTCTTATTTATTTAATAGCTTTTCCAATAAGCCTATGCTTACGCACATAACCCGTCAGGATGCTTTATTGCAGCCGTTTGAAAGTCTTATAAATAGAAGAACTGAGAAAGCCTTTGCTAAGGAACAGGATTTGGTTTCAAGCTCTTTGTACGACTTTGCCAACGGACATAATTATTATGGCATTCATTCGCACAACGAGCAATGGGTAATTAGGGAATGGGCGCCCAATGCCTCAAAAATTTATTTGATTGGGATCTTTTCCGAATGGAAAGAACGTGATGAGTTTTGTTTCCAAAAAAAAGAGAATGGTAATTTTGAGCTCTTCATTAACAAGTCCATCCTCCAGCATAAGGATATTTATAAACTCAAAATTTATTGGCCTGGAGGTTCTGGTGAGCGCATTCCAGTTTGGGCCACTCGTGTAATACAGGATGAAATAACAAAAGTTTTTTCTGCTCAGGTATGGCAACCACAGCAATCTTTTCAATGGCAACACACTGCAAAAACCAGAAACCACAAAGTGCCATTGATTTATGAAGCACATATAGGAATGGCCACCGAAAAGGAGAGCGTTGGGACCTATAATGAGTTTAGATTAAATGTGCTGCCGCGCATTAAAGAAGCTGGTTACAACACGATACAGCTCATGGCTATACAAGAGCATCCATATTATGGTTCTTTTGGTTACCATGTATCCAGTTTGTTCGCCGCATCGTCTCGCTTTGGTACGCCTGATGAATTAAAAGCGTTGGTTGACGAAGCGCATGGCTTGGGCATTAATGTGATAATGGATATTGTGCATTCGCATGCGGTAAAAAATGAGTTGGAAGGAATTGGGTGGTTCGATGGTTCTCCTTATCAGTTCTTTCATGCTGAAGAGAGGCGTGAGCATGTTGCCTGGGATTCTTTGTGCTACAACTATGCTAAAGATGAGGTACTTCATTTGCTCTTGTCCAACATCAAGTATTGGATGGATGAGTATCAGTTTGATGGTTTTCGCTTCGATGGTGTTACGAGCATGCTTTACCTTGATCACGGACTATCTCGCGATTTTACATCATACGATTTGTATTTCGATAATGGACAGGACGAAGATGCGATTACGTATTTTATGCTGGCAAATAAGCTGATGAAGCAAATTAATCCTGCATCTATCAGCGTTGCAGAGGAAATGAGTGCTTACCCTGGCTTAACGGCTTCTATGGAGCAAGGTGGTTTGGGTTTTGACTATCGTCTGGCCATGGGAACACCTGATTATTGGATTAAGTTAATCAAAGAGAAGAAAGATGAAGAGTGGGATGTGGGCAATATATTTTATGAATTAACCAACAAGCGCATTGAGGAGCAAACCATCAGTTATGCCGAGTCTCATGATCAAGCCTTAGTGGGTGATCAAACTATTATTTTTCGATTGATAGGTGCTGATATGTATTGGGGCATGGATAAATCGAATAAAAGCTTGATAGTTGATAGAGGTATGGCTTTGCATAAAATCATCCGTTTGATTACGTTTTGCTGTGCAGGCAATGGCTATCTTAACTTTTTGGGTAATGAGTTCGGGCATCCCGAGTGGATTGATTTTCCACGCGAGGGAAATGATTGGTCCTATAAACATGCACGCCGCCAATGGAGTCTGGTTGATAATTCTAACTTACGCTTTGAGCAATTGGGGGCTTTTGACAAAGCGATGGTTCGACTGCAGGAAAAAGAATTGTTTATTAACGAGCAATTTATTGAGTGTATGGAGGCGAATGTATCTGATCAGGTGTTGGCTATAAAGCGAAAAGATTTACTTTTTGTTTTTAATATGAATCCAAGTGAATCATTTACCTTTTATGGTGTTTCTGCACCAGCAGGAAAATACAATGTGGTATTAAATTCCGATGACGAGGTGTTTGGTGGATACAGTCGTGTTGATGGAGAAAAAGATTATTTTTCGCGACCAGAGGCTCAGCTTTCCAATCGCCACCGATTACACCTGTACTTACCAAGCCGGACGGCTATTGTGTTAAAACATACTCCACCAAAACGCATTTTCTAAAATGGAAACTCAAAAACTAGTTATTTATCAGTTATTTCCACGTTTGTTTGGTAATAAAAGCACCAATTTAATAGTTAATGGTGGCAGAGATGAAAATGGATGTGGTAAGCTAAACGACATTAATGATATTGCCTTATCCGAACTAAAAAAGATGGGGGTAACGCACGTTTGGTTAACGGGAGTTATTGAGCATGCAATTGTAAAAGGCTATCCCGCAAATGGTATTGAAGATGGTAACCCACTGCTTATAAAAGGCAATGCAGGATCGCCATATGCTATAAAAGATTATTACGACGTTAACCCAGATCTTGCCACTGATGTAAGTGAACGTTTGACAGAATTTAAAGAATTAGTTAAACGTTGCCATGCTCAAGGTTTAAAGGTAATAATTGATTTTGTACCTAATCATTTGGCAAGAGAGTATAAGTCTGATATGAAACCAGAATACATAGATGATTTTGGTGTTCATGACGATCATAGCAAGGCTTTTTCTGCCAATAATAACTTCTACTACCTACCATCTAGCACTTTGCAATTGCCAACTGAACTAACGCAAAGGTTTCCCGAATGTAATTATGAAGAAACGCCTGCTAAAGTTACTGGCAATGATCGATTTGTAGCGGAGCCAGATGTGAACGATTGGTACGAAACCATCAAGCTTAATTACGGAGTTGATTACGAAAATGGAGGTACAAAACACTTTGATCCTATACCTGATACATGGCTGAAGATGAAAGATGTGCTTAGCTATTGGAACAGCTTGGGTGTTGATGGCTTTCGATGTGATATGGTGGAAATGGTTCCTGTCGAGTTCTGGGCTTGGTTAATTCCTCAAATTAAACAAATCAGCCCTTGGATGTGCTTTATAGCTGAGGTTTATAATCCTAAGCTGTACCAATCCTATATTCAATGTGGAGGCTTTGATTACTTGTATGATAAGGTGGGCTTGTATGATACCTTGCGATCGGTAATGTGTCATAATAAGTCGGCCACTGCTATTTCAGAATGTTGGCAAAACCTACAGGGAATAGATAAAAACATGCTGCGTTTTCTCGAAAATCATGACGAACAACGTATTGCATCGCATCATTTTGTTGGTCAGCCCCAAAGAGCAATTCCTGCAATGGCTCTTTCAACATTCCTACATCAGGGACCCGTAATGCTATATAATGGTCAGGAACATGGAGAGCAGGCTGTTGGTATTTCAGGATTTAGTGGCGATGATGGACGTACGACAATTTTTGATTATTGGAATATGCCCGAACACCAAAAGTGGATGAACAATGGCGCATTTGATGGTGCACTTTTGTCAGATGAACACAAGCAACTACGTCAAGCCTATGCTGATATGTTCAAATATGCCCAATTACCAGCCATTCGAGACGGCTTGTTCTACGATGTAATGTGGCAAAATAATGATGTTGGTTTGTTTAATAAACACCGATGTTATGCCTTCATACGCTATAGTTCAACCCAGCAATTATTAATCATTTGTAACTTTGATGATACCTCGCAGCATGTTCATTTAAAAATACCATCTGATGCCTTACAAATTTTAGATATCCCAAGGCCTATTTTAGTTCGCTTTGCAAATATTGCTGATCAACAGCTTAGTAGTATAGGTAGCGAAGAATTAATAAATGATGGTTTAAAACTTATCATTCCCGCATTCGGATATCAAATTTTAGATATTTCCAGCTGATTAGATGGAATATTGTTCTTTGCAAAACAATATTCTTGCATTTTACTATAATAAACTATTTTTACAAGCGTTCTTATAGTCGTCAATTATAATTAAAGTGCTTTAGTATAATGAATCGTTTATTAAGCTTAGTATTATTGAGCCTTACTATGGTAGGAGCTCTTGCTCAGGATAATGTTATTTTATCTATTGAAAATCAGCAGTTCTCAGTTGATGAATTCAATTATATTTTCGAAAAAAATAATGCTTTAACCCAAGAGCCTGTCAGTAAAAATGAATACGTAGACCTGTTTGTCAACTATAAACTTAAGGTGGCCGAAGCAATGGCACAAGGGTATGATACTTTGAGTAGCTTTAAGCAAGAATTAAATTATTATAGAGACGAGCTGGCTAAACCTTATTTAAATGATAAAAAGGCAACTGAAGAAGTTGTTGAAGAAGCTTATCAACACATGTTGTATGAGATTGAAGCATCACATATTCTTATCAAACTGCCAAAATCGCCAAGCCCAAAAGATACATTAGAGGCCTATAACAAGGTGGCTAAAATAAAAAGCCAGTTAAGCAAAGGAAAGGATTTCAAACAGATGGCTATTGAGTTTTCTGAGGGGCCCTCTGGAAAGAACGGTGGTCATTTGGGTTATTTTGGTGCTTTTATGATGGTATATCCGTTTGAAAAGGCGGCTTATAATACTCCTGTTGGTGAAGTGTCGGACATAACGCGTACTTCATTTGGATACCATTTGATTAAAGTTCATAACAAGAGAAAAAACCAAGGTGAAATATTAGTTGCTCACATTATGAAGGCTTTTCCCTATCAAGCCAACGAGCAAATTCAAAACCAATCTAAGATCGCAATTGATTCTATTCATCGTAAGTTAATGAATGGTGAGTCGTTTGATGAGATGGTAGCGCAGTTTTCTGATGATAAACAAACAGTAGCCAATAAAGGACAGCTTCCTTGGTTTGGTTCGGGGCGAATGGTGCCTGAATTTAGTGATGCAGCCTTTGGTTTGGCAAAAGATGGCGATATTTCTCAACCCGTTAAAACACAGTTTGGTTGGCACATTATTCAGCGTTTAGATAGTCGCCCTGTTAAACCAATTGATGAATGCAAGGATGAAATTATGCAAAAGATAAAGCGCGATGAGCGTGCTTTTGCTGGAAAAAAGGCGACCGTTGAGCGATTAAAAAATGAATATAATTACACGGTTAATGCTAATGATTATCAGCAATTGACTCAAATTGTAGTTAAGAATAGTCAATTGGAAAAAGAGGCTTTCATTAAAAAGATAAATGATGCTTCTTTAAAAGTTGCCTCATTCGCTGATGTAGTTTTTGATTCTGAGAAGATAGCCAATGAAGCCTTTCCGTTTAATTTGCCTGAAAAAGGTTTAAGCGATGCTGATTTTCAACAAGTGTGGGATGCTTATGTTGAAGACGAATTGCTTGCATATGAGAAGAGTCAATTGGAAGCGAAGTATCCAGAATTTAAGTTTCTGATGAACGAATACCACGATGGTTTATTAATTTTTGAGATTAGTCAAAAGGAAATTTGGAACAAAGCATCAAACGATAGTATTGGTTTGGCTTCATTTTACGAACACAATAGTTCGAATTATATTCTGGACGAACATTTTGAAGGGCAACTATATTATTGCAAATCAAAAAAAGTACTGAAACAGTTGAAAAAAGCTTTAAAGAAACAACCTGAACTGGTATTAGACTCATTAAGTGCTGAATTAAAAGATAATATCTTATTGAAAGAAGGGCGTTTTTTTAAAGGTGATGAAGTGCAGTTAGATGCCCAGATTTGGAAAGAAAAAGCTAGTGTTATCAATGTCAATTATCCATACTTATTCACGCAAGGAACAAAAGTAGCAGAAAGTACTCAGATGCTTGATGAGGTAAGAGGGCGTGTTATTTCTGATTATCAGGAGCAGTTAGAGAAAGAATGGATTAACTCACTACATGAAAAGTTTAAACCAGAGGTAAATACTTTTGTAATTAAGTAACAATACTATACTTTCGGCAAATTATTTGATTAAAAAGTGTTTTCATGAATCAAAAATATGTATTTGCCAGCCTTTTTGTGCTGTTTGCTATTTTTCTCACTAGTGCCTGTAAGGTAAATGGTGAACAAGAGCAAGCTGAACCTTTGGTACGCATTAATTCCACGGTGTTAACCAAAGGGAAAGTGTACGATGCGGTGCCAAACAGTTTGTCGAAAGAAGATAGCGCCATTTTTGCACAGGATTTTATTAACAGGTGGATTCGTTCAGAATTGTTATTGAGTAAGGCTGAGTTAAACCTTACGCCTGGCGAAAAGGATGTTGAACAATTACTGGAAGAGTATCGTCGTTCGTTGTTAATCCACCAATATCAGCAGAAGTTGTTGGAACAGAAATATAGTCCCTTAATCACCAGTTCCGAAATTAAATCGTATTACAACGATATGATTGATAACTTTAAACTATCAGAGCCTGTAATAAAAGGAGTTTTTGTTATTGTGCCAAAGTCGGCGCCAAATATTGATGATGTAGAAAAGTTGTATCGATCAGATGAGGCTGAGGACATTGTAGCCTTAGAAGCCTATTGCTTTAAGAATGCGAAAAAATATGAAGTGTTTCTTGATCATTGGTTAACTATGCAGAATATTAACAAACGCCTGCCAGTGGCCTTAAATCGTCCAGAGCGTTTTATTCGGAACAATAACTATTATCATACAACAGATTCTTTATATCAATACTTTTTGTCGATTAAAGACTATAAAATGAGCGGTGAGGTGGCTCCCTTAGACTTTGTTGAGAGTAAAGTAAAAGCTATCCTTTTAAATAAAAAGAGGCTTGAATTTATAAAGCAGCTTGAAAAGGATTTGTATGACGAAGCCTTGAAAGGAAAGTATATCACTTTTTATTAAATCCAAGGTAAGAAATGGCTTGATGCCATTGGAGCAACTTTAGATTTAATTCGAGTGTTTTCGTTAAATTTAAAATGATTTTTCAAGCCGAATCAACAAGATTTAATCATGGGCTTTTGAGGAGTATCTATTGTAACTCCTAAGTGGCTAAAAACTCCACTACAATTGATAATTGCAGCAAAAAATTATGTAGGTTTGCAATTGCCTTTTTAAGATGCCATAATTTGTTGGAGAGAATTAATGGCAAGTGCATCTTGAGACTTGAATAAGAAAAAGATATACAAAATTAAAAGTATGAAGAAATTCATTAAGATAAGTACATTATTATTAGCGTTAACTATCTCGTACCAAGTAGTTGAGGCGCAAACCAATGTCATTGATGAAGTAATTGCTGTAGTGGGTGATAATGCTATTCTTAAATCCGATATTGAGCATCAGTATGAACAGGCTTTAGTTGAGGGTGCCAATTATGCTGGCGATTTAAAGTGCCATTTGTTTGAGCAAGCTTTGATTAGTAAGTTACTATTAAACCAGGCTGAACTGGATAGTGTTGAAGTTGGAGAGAACGAAGTTGTGAACCAGGTTGATCAGCGTGTGAACTATTTTATCTCTCAAATAGGAGATAAAGAGAAGCTAGAAGAATATTTTAATAAGTCGCTGTTGCAAATTAAGCGCGATCAAATGGAAATGGTGCGCACACAAATGCTAACTCAGCGTATGCAACAAGAAATTACGAAGGACATTAATGTTACCCCTGCTGATATACGTGGATACTACCGAAACTTGCCAAAAGATAGTTTGCCTATGGTGCCAACACAATACGAATTACAAGAGATTGTGTTGCATCCGAAAGTAGACCAGGAAGAAGTAGATCGCGTAAAGGCTCAGTTGAGAGGGTTTCAAAAGCAAGTGAATGAGGGGCGAGATTTTGCTACTTTAGCTGTATTATACTCTGAGGATAAAGGATCGGCTACACGAGGTGGAGAATTAGGCTGGATGCCACGTTCTAGTTTAGTGCCTGAGTTTGCAAGTGTGGCTTTTAATATGCAGGATAAAAAGAAAGTATCAAAAATTGTTGAAACTGAATTCGGTTACCATATTATTCAACTGATTGATCGTAAAGGAGAGCGCATTAATTGTCGACACATTCTAATTAAGCCAAAAATTAATGATGAGGCTCGCAAAGAAGCTGAAGCAACATTGGATACCATCAGAGGTTTAATAGTTGATGAAACCATGTCTTTTGAAGAGGCTGCCTTGCGTTTCTCAATGAATAAAGACTCACGTACAAGTGGCGGACAAATGGTAAATCCTCAAAGTGGAACGGCAAAATTTCAAATGTCTGAAATACCAGTAGCCATTAATAAAGAGTTGCAGAATTTGAAAGAAGGAGAGATGTCTGAATCTTTCTTTATGTTAGATGAACGTAAAGGAAAAGAAACATTCAGACTGCTTAAGCTTAAAAGAAAATCTCCTCCGCATAAAGCCAGCTTAAAAGAAGATTATCAATTGTTACAATCCATGTTAGAAAATAGCATGCGAAAAGAAACATTAGATAAATGGATTATCGCCAAGCAGCTTGATACCTATATTACCATTGATGAAAAATGGGTAAATTGTGATTTCGAATATAGCAACTGGATCACCAAGTAGCAGCTTTAAAATATTATATCAATTGAAGCTCTGGGATTTTATTCCAGAGCTTTTTTTTGTGATTGATACATTTTGGACGAAAAAAAACAGGTTCATATGTACATGAGGTGATAAAAATGTTTAAATTTGAATTATTGCAATTATGTAAGGTGTGAAACGAGTAACCTATCAGTTCAAAAACTCCCATTTAGAAGCTTATTTTTGGTTAATCGCCCTTGTTTCACTAGCCGTATCATCACCTGATGATGCATCGCATTACACACTTTGTATTTTTAAAAATTTAGGTTTTGACTTTTGTCCGGGTTGCGGATTAGGGCATGCAATAACATACTTATTTCATGGCCAGTTAATTGAATCTTGGCAATCACACCCTTTAGCACTTGTTGCTATTATTGTGTTAGTCTATAGATCAGTCAGCATCTTGAAAAGAGGCATAACCATAACACGTTAAAAAAACAGACTATGAACAAAATTTACACCTTATTGCCAGAAGTAGAAGGCGAAGAAGCTATTTTTCTTGATTCGCTGATGAAGGATATGAATGAAGAGCAAGCTCAAAACTTCATTCTTATTTATCGAGGACGTCGCAAAGACTCTCAAACGATTTTATTGACTGCATTACTCGGGTTTTTTGGGTTTGCTGGTATTCATCGTTTTTTTATTAACCATATTGGTATGGGTATCTTGTATTTTTTTACAGCAGGTTTATGTTTTATTGGTACCATAGTTGATGTGGTAAATCATAAAAACCTGGCTTTTGAACACAATCAGCAAGTGGCTCGCGAAGTGAAGATACTACTAGGCTAGTCTTCATCAAAGATATACGGTAAAGCTCCACTGGTTGGGGCTTTTGTTGTTATTGGATTATATATTTCTGCTTTTAATAACTCTTGCGGATAAGGCTTTATGTAATCTGATATGCCTTGTTGAGAGGAGGCCTTTAACCAAGCATTTTCATCCTCATGGCTAAGAATAACTGGCATACGAGCTTCCTTTAGTTTGGGGTTATTATGAATTGTAGTCAGCATGGCATTGGCTGTTGTGGTTATAATAGTGCATGAATGAGTATTGATGCCAGAGGAATTGTCAAGCCATTCGCTCCACAACCCAGCAAGCATTAACGGTTCGTTATCTCTACTTGTGATGTAATATGGAATCGTGCCTTTATTTTTATGATGATACTCATAAAAGCCAGCAACCGGCATTAAACAGCGTTTGTGCATTGAAGCTTCCTTAAACGATGGCTTTTCAAAAATTGTTTCTCCTCTTGCATTCAGTGTTTTGTTCCAGATATCCTTGGCCTGTTTTGTGTTTTTTACCCAATTAGGTATTAATCCCCAAAACGACAAAATAGGATGATGTGGTCTTTCGTTCGTGTATATGATTACTTCTGGGTGCGTAAAGCCTGAAACCTTTTCGTGATCTTTAAAGCGTTTTAACTCCTTTTCGTATCGTTTTATATCTTCAGATACACCGTAGTGCCGCGCTCTTTTTAAAGCTTTTTCGATTAGAAATTTAGCTGAATAACACATGACTTGTTTTATTAATCAAACACTTAAGGACTGTATTTGTTGATTATATGAATGAAAGTGATTTATATACATCAATCGGTAAAATGTATACACAGAACATTTGTATTAGAATTAGTTTTGTTATCAAATTAAAATCTAAAATATGCAAGCAACAGCTTTAATTACAGGAGCATCAACAGGTATTGGTAAGGATTTGGCAGAGATACACGCTAGTAAAGGTGGCGATTTAGTTATTGTAGCCCGAAGCAAAGATAAATTGGATACAGTGAAGTCGGAGTTGGAATCTAAGTACGGTATTAAGGTATTAGTATTGGTAAAGGATCTAACGAAGCTTACTGCTGCACAAGAGGTTTATGATGAGGTTAAAAAAACTGGTTTAAACATTGATATTCTTATAAATAACGCCGGATTTGGTGGTTTAGGACAGTTTAATGAGCAAAATCCAGAGTTGTTAATGCAAATGATAAATCTTAATGTGACAACGCTAACACTGTTAACCCGCTTGTTTATGCCCGATTTTCTTGAAAGAAATAGAGGTAAAGTACTTAATGTTTCATCTACAGCCAGTTTAATGCCAGGGCCATTACAGGCTGTTTATTTTGCAACGAAGGCATATGTTACCTCATTTAGTAATGCTATTGCCGAGGAATTACATAATACAGATGTGACAGTAACCAACCTGATGCCTGGAGCTACGGAAACGGATTTTGGCTCTCGTTCAGGTATGGATAAAACGGAGATGTTTAAAACTGCAGTTAGTTCAATGGGAGTGGCAAAAGCAGGTTATGCGGCTATGATGAAAGGTAAGCTAGATGTAATTTCAGGCCTTACGACTTCACAAAAGATGATGATGGCCATGATTCCTTTTATGCCTAAGAAAATGATGCTATCGCAAATGCGTAAGATGCAAACAGTTTGATGCAGCATGTTAAAATAACAAATCCGCCTTGCGTTAGGCGGATTTGTTGTTTAACATGTTTGTGACTAAGAAAGTCAATAATCGGAATTGATGAATCGGGAATTAACTAATAATACTTACTCGTTTTAGCCCTTTTATATTGATGATCTTTATGGTGTCCTTGTCCATGTCTATTAGTTTTTCACGTAGAAAATCATTGAGTGATCGACTAACGGACTCTTTGGATGTGCCAATCCAACTCGCCATATCGGTTCTGGATATGCGCAAGGGAAATTGTTCGCCTTCTTTCACCTGAAACAGGTTCATTTGTTTGATTAAGATGTTCGCTGCTCGTCCGCGAACTGTTTTCTGACTCATGTCGATGATGGATGTGCATGTGTCTTTCATCTCAGAGCAAGCCTTTTGTAGCATTGAAAAAGCTAAGTTACTATCTGTTTTAAAGGCATATTCTAAGTTGTTGTTTGATAATTCACATAAAACTGAATTGATCATGCACTCACAGCCTGTAACTTCCGGTTGGTCTGTGAATTGCGAATAATAGCCAACAATTTCGCCTTCGCGTACTAAACGTACAATTTGTTTTGTGCCTTTAGCGCCAATGCTATATAGTTTAACCATGCCTTTTTTAACCAAATAAGCAGTTCTTGATTTACTGTTGGCATCATAAATGGTTTCGCCACTACGGTACATCGAACATTTATCAAATGAAGTAAATAACTGACCATTGTTTTCCATAACGTTTTCCATCGGAGTACATTTTCTAGGTTATACGAATAATGGGACATGGAATAAGAAAAAAAGAGACACCAGATTTCGCCAGAAAAGTGCCTCTTAACTTAAACCTTTTGTACTCTATAGACACTCATATACTCGTATAGGGTGACAATGGCATAACTTTTTTTTCTATTTGGGATCTTTATTTATGAATAAAGCTATTTACGAAGCTGTCTCTTTTGAAGCAATTCGCGAATTATTTTGCACTAGTAGTTGCTTACTTGTGTTAATCGACTGTGTTCTTTTATTGAAGATGGGATATCGGTTTTAATAAGGTATATAGCTTATTTATAGCTTACTCTAATGATAAAAAGTAGAAGCCTATTATAGATACGTTATTGTATAAATGTAATTGTCTAAAATAAATATTTAATGTTACATATTAAACATAGATAAGTAATGAGGGTGTCCAAAATTACGGCATCCTCTTTTTTTATGTTTTAAAATTGAATCGCGTTTGTTAATATGCTATACCGCTGAGAGGCTGTAGTTGAGCTGGTATTTTGTTTTAAAGCTAGATATGGAGGCTATTATTCG
>NZ_VKDE01000044.1 GCF_007097485.1 Carboxylicivirga sp. M1479
GAGAACTATTTACAGCGTCATTAAAAACAAAACACCATATCGTCAGGATTATATATGTCTTGATCCGAGAGAGAAAAATATTAATAGCTCCACTAATAAAGTGGCTTAAAAACTTGTAATTAATTAGAGTATATGAAACTATTGCTCTTAATTGCCTGACAAACTTTTAACAAGCGATTAAGGCAATTCAAAGTAAAAAAGATGTCTCTTTGTCAAAAAAACTTTAGCACTTTGTGCTTTTTGAGTATTTTAAAATCCTCATTAGTACACGAAACATATGAATTGGAAAAACCCATTCAAAAAAAATAACTCAATACTTAGTCGGTTCAAAAAAGTTGAACCGACTATTTATGATATTATAACACCCGTTAACCGCGATATTGGGCAACAATATTTTGAAACAGAAGCTCAGCAACTCTGCAAGCAAATTGGTGCTGATTATATAATAATTGGCCGCTACTCAGCCCTAAACAACAACATTGAATCATTAGCATTTACCGATGGAAAGAAAAGCTTAGCGGCTGTAACCTATAGCTTAGAAAACACACCATGCAATAATGTGATTGGCAAAAACACCTGTAAAATAACATCTGGTGCTTGGGAAAAATTCCCTAACGACAGCTTTTTGGCTGAAAAAAAGATAGAAGGCTACATTGGCATACCGCTCTTCAACTCTGGCTATCAGCCCAATGGCATTTTCATTGCTCTTTTCAACTCACCTATTAAGCAAGCTGAGGTAATAGAATCATTTGTTTACCTCTTCACGCCTCGTATGAGCAGTGAAATAGAGCACACCAAAGCGAAGGAAGAACTTAGCTTAAGAAATAAAGAGTTCGAAATAACTCACCTGGAACTAAAAAACAAAAACAATGAGCTTGACATCTCTTTAAATAAGTTAAACGAAGCACAGAAGAAATCGAAAGAGAATGATCACTTGAAATCGACATTCTTGGCCAACCTAAGCCATGAGATTAGAACACCAATGAACGTGATCTTAGGTTTCTCGGAATTATTAAGAACTGATGCGATAAGCAAGGAAGAAAGAGATGAATATATTGGCATTATCAATCTGAATGGACTCCAGCTTTTAAAAGTAATGGACAACCTCATCGACATCTCTAAGCTACAAACGCGATTGATTCAAGAGGGTCCTAAGTTATTTAAACTAAATGAACTTCTTGAAAATATGCTAATGCACTATATGCGCGAGGTAAAACTCATGCATAAACCCTTAAAGTTGTATTTAGAAAAAGGAATGGAAGATAATAACGATGAAATTATTACCGACCAGCAAGGCTTACTAAAAGTGCTTAATCATTTACTCGACAATGCAGTTAAATTTACAATGGACGGATGGATTAAATTCGGTTACTCAATTGTAGATGACAACTTACTGTTCTTTGTTAAAGACACAGGCTTAGGCATTCCTGATGGAAAAGAAGAGATTATTTTTGATATGTTCAGACAAGTCTCAACAACCCATTCTCGCGAATTTGGTGGAAATGGGCTAGGCTTAGCTATCTCGCAAAAATACATTGACACACTTGGAGGTGAAATATGGCTGGATAAAAGCTACACCAATGGTGCCCAATTTTGTTTCACCATCCCGTTTGAAAAAACAAATAGAATCAGCTCTGAAATTCCTAAAACCAATCTAATGTAATTAAAAGGCCGCCATTAGGAGGCCAATATCTTTATAAGGCATATTAAACCTACGACCAATAAGACTGTTGGTTAAAATACCTTTATACAAATACATACCATGGCTTAAGCCTAAATCCTCTTTTATTAAATGATTGATTCCGCCGGATTCTCCCAAACGCAGTAATATTGGTGCAAAAATATTACTCAAGGCAATAGAAGAGGTACGCGACACATGGGAAGCTACATTAGGTACACAATGATGAATAACACCATGTTTATTAAAAACAGGATGATCAAGATCTGTACATTTACTTGTTTCAAAACATCCTCCTTGATCCATGCTCAAATCAATGATAATGGTTCCTTTCTTCATTTGTGAAACTTGCTCATCTGTAACCATAAAAGACCTGCCTGTTTGTAGATATCGTAAACTACCCAATACTGCATCAGCACTTTGTAAGGCCTTTGTCAAAGCCTGAGGATGAAGCACTGAAGTAAAAATACGTTGACCGATATTACGCTCCATCTCGCGCAGACTATGGTAAGAGTTATCAAACACCTTAACAGATGCTCCCAAACCCAAAGCCGCTTTGGCAGCAAACTCACCAGCAGTTCCAGCTCCCAAAATAACTAATTCGGCAGGAGATATACCTGTAACACCACCCAACAACACACCCTTGCCGTTATGCGCCTTACTAAGGTATTCGCTGGCAATCATAACTGATGCCGTACCTTCAATTTCGCTCATACTTCGAATCACCGGATAACAACCGTTATCATCTTTCAATAATTCAAATGCAACGGCATTCAAACGCCTGTCGAGCATTTTCTGAATTGACTCGCGAGATTGATTATACAGATTCAAAAGGGATATAATCAACTGATTAGCCTCCACTTTATTCATCTCATCTTCAGTAAGTGCAGATACCTTTAGCACAATATCAGCTTTTAACACCTGCGTATTACCATTGACTACTTGAGCCCCACATTCGGCAAAATCATGATCGAAATAGTGCGCTTTATCCCCAGCGCCCGATTCAAAAATAACCGAATGACCATTGGCTACCAACAACTCTACACCTTGTGGTGTTAATGCCACCCTATTTTCAAAACGTGAACTTTCTTTTGGAATACCAATGGATAAGCTTTTTTTGCGTCGCCCCACCTCAAGCATCTCTTCTTGAGGAAGTAAGCCAGCTTGGCCCATTGGGAAATAAGAAGCTTTATCTCCCATCATAACAAGTCATTTTCCTTAATAACAAAGCATCAAGATAGGAAAAAAAAGCAAATTGGGGAAGATGTTTTTAACGCTTCTCAACTGTAATTTTTCGACTCCCATCTTCCAGCTCTTCTATAAAAAGCTCCAGACGCCCTTCTGGCAATAACGAAGCAATTTTCTCAGGCCACTCTATCATGCTATAGCAACCAGAGTACAAGTAATCCTCATAGCCCATGTCATAGGCCTCTTCCTCTTCCTTGAGTCGATAAAAATCAAAATGATAAACCGTTTCGTCTTCGAACGTTCGGTATTCATTTACGATGGCAAAACTTGGACTATTAACCGTGTCTTCCACTTTTAATTCTTGGCAAAGAGCTTTAACAAAGGTTGTTTTACCAACACCCATTGGCCCATAAAAAGCCAAAACTCTTTCATCTTTATAGTTGGCTAGAAACTCTGCCGCTACGGCTCCGATATTATCCAGCGAGTCAATATGAAAAGTATCCATCTTATTAATTAATTACAACGCAAAAATAATGCATGACTTGGAAATAGCATCAACGAAAGACAAAATATTAGCGTGAGACCTTAGTTTTCTTAACTCTTTACAGATAGTATCTTTTAAGCAAACCATAATTCTTTACTATTAAACAAATCTGTTTATTCAAGCCAATATAACGTACAACACTAACCATTATACAATTTTAATTAACCAGAAGGAATTTTCGTAAAAAGACATCATCCATTCATAAAAGATTATCAACGAAACAACATTTTATAGATACTTTAGTTTACTTTTAAACAAATAAGATCTATTCAGACACTTTTCAATATTTACACAATGAATGTACGGACATATAATTTATCTTTTCTACTATCTAGTCTATTATTTCTTGTTACAAGTGGTCTATTCGGTCAGAATTTTAATGGTCAAATTACTTATAAAAATGGCTCACCATGTACTAATGCAAAAATTGAAATTTATAATAACATAACACCTGATGATATCTTTAGTACTACAAGTGATACAAATGGCAACTATAAAATCGAGCAATCGAACAAGCAATCTCAAACTATTAAATACGCTTATGTAGTTGTTGATTGGACTTCAAAAATAATGAACATCAATATAGCCTTACGAGCATCAAGCCAAGTAAGACTTGCATTATATGACATAAGTGGAAAAGAAACAGCACTAATCATCAATAAAAGTTTTGGTGCTGGCGTTCATCAATTTTCATTCAACTGTTCAAACATTAGACACTTCCTCGAAAACAAAATCTACCTTGTTAATTTCGCTATTGGGAACGATAACAGAAGCTCCAAACTAATCCAGTTCGTTACACAGCGCATAGACTTTTATATTGAAGAATCTGACGTTAACGATCTAAGCTCAACCAACTACAACAATTCTCACTACACAGCACGTATCAGCGGCAAGGATTTCGAAACGCACATTGTTAGAAACCTAACCATCGAGAAAGAGAATCAAGACTTTGTGATTGACAGAAATACAATTTTGCCCTTTAAATGTGGCGATAAATTCATTGAGCAATATAATGGAAACGACTATGCCCCATTTTACATTAAAGGAATCAACCTTGGTGCAGCCATACCTGGAACAAGCCCAGCCGAAATGGCTCCGTCGAAGGAATTATATAGTAAATGGTTCAAGATGATGGCAAATGCAGGTTACAATACAATTAGAATATACACAATACATTATCCTCGCTTTTATGAGGCTTTAAAAGAGTTCAATGAAAAAAACCAAGGCACTCCTCTATACCTAATGCCAGGTGCCTGGCTTGATGAGGAGTACGAAAAACCTTCTGACTTTTACACCAGCGAAGTATGGTTTGTAAGAGATATTAATGAAAGTATCGAATTTGAAAAGATGCCACTTAAAGATTATTTCGACGAGCGAATAAAGGAGGTTATTGACGTAGTACATGGTAATGCTAATCTGCCTGAAAGGTGGGGATGGGCGTCAGGAAAATACACCGCTGATGTGTCGCCTTGGGTTATTGGCTATATCATTGGTAGAGAAATCGCACCTAGCGAAGTTATAGGTACCGATTTAGCAAATCCTGATATAAGCTCATACAGTGGTACAAGATTCAGTATTGAAAATTCAACACCCACAGAAGCTTGGGCTACTGAAAGGCTAGACATTGCACTAAATTATGAGCAAAGTCAATATGGACAACAACATCCAATGAGCTTTTCCAGCTGGCCAACACTGGATCCAATGACACACCCGACAGAAACTGGCGATGAAGACATTACGCACATAGACCTAAATCAAATCAACGAAGACAATGCTCCAGCAGGCTATTTTGCAAGCTACCATGCTTATCCATATTTTCCTGATTTCATTTCCTGTGACCCTGATTACCAAAATTACTATGACAATGAGGGCTCCAATAGCTACTTTGGCTATTTGAACCATTTAAAAGAACATTACGACAACAGACCTCTCATTATTGCAGAATTTGGCATGCCCAACGGCTGGGGAGTTGTAAGGTATACATCTAATGGCATGCATCAGGGGGGTGCCAATGAAGAAGAGCAAGCAAAACATACTATTAGAATGATGCATAATATAAAAGAGGCTGGCTGCGGTGGTGGAATGCAGTTTGCATGGATCGATGAATGGTTTAAAGTAACTTGGATATATCAGGAAAATGTAAATCCACACACTCGACTACATTGGCATAACCTATACAATCCTGAACAAAACTTTGGGATGGTAACATATATTCCCGAAGAGGCAGATTATTCAGACTACCATCAGAAATCCAATTCTATGAACATTGAATCTATTGCATTAGATGCTGATATAGAAGGATTCTATATCAAACTGAAATTAAAAGAAGAACTTAAGGACACCGATACTCTTTGGCTTGCATTGGACACCTACGACAAGAATAAGGGAGAGTCCATTCTTCCAAACAAGCAAACAACTGATAATAGAGCAGAATTTTGTGTTAGGCTTATTAAGAATAACGCAAACCTCTTTGTTACGAAAGCATACGACATGTTTGGCATTGGACTTGAAGGCTACCCCATAGAGGGGCAACATTTTTATTCAACCGTTAGTAATGCTTTAGGCTGGAACAAAGTAATGTGGCGAAATAAACAAGAGGACGATTATTGTGCGGGTAGTGAATTTGATGCAAGCAGTTTAAAAATTAGGGATCATAAAAAACCAATAAGAGGAGATGCTGTAATAATTGATAAAAAAGAGTATACTTTTAAACTTCCATGGGCTATAATTAATTTTAATAATCCAGCTCAAATGGAAGTTATGCATATTACAGATTATGAACCAAGACGAGGAACTGGTAAAAACAACAAGCAAGTGGAGGTTTCTGATGGAATTTCTGTTACTGCCATACTTGGCAATTCGAAATTAACTACCCAAAGGTTTACGTGGGACAAGTGGAACTCCGACTCAATGCCAGTAACTAAAGAACATGTTAAAACATCTTTTTACATAATCAAGGAGTCATTAAAAGAATTTGAAACCTACGTAAAGTAACTATTGCAATTGCTCAAAGTTCAGTATAGTCAAAAGAAGTAATGATTACATCAAAAGGATTTAACCTATTGGTAACAGAATCTATCAACCAAAGATTCATTCTAAACCTTAATTGACGAGGTTCAAAAGTGGTAGGTCGTACAAAAGTACTCTTATAAATTAAACGTCTGTCATCAAGCCAAGAACTACTTACAGTAATACTATCTGAATTAATTAGAAATGTAAGTTTCGTTTCTTGTTTTAAAAATGATAAATCAAAGCGTTTTACACATAAGCTCGTATCATTATAAACAACATACTGGGCATTCATACTTTCTGCTTTATTCCACTTCGACAGCTCAAAATCCACCTCATTATACGATGGAGCATTTTTTTTATCATATAAAAACAAACCCAAAACCAAATTAGATGGCATTTTTGCTCTGGAGCAATAAAATGACACTTCATATTTACCCTCTTTGAGAATGGAGTCTGTACTAATTTCGGCGCAAGACCATGCACCTTTATGCCGCTTTACTTTTAGATGAAGACGGCCTTTTTTATCAATGATTACATTATTTTTATGTAATCCAAAATAGTTCGGACCAGGACCAACTTTAGAATACTGTTCTTTCTTATGCCACAAAAAGCCACTAAATTCAATTATGGACTCCTTTGAAAAAGACTTTTGGCATTTTATTTCATCAAAAATTAATAGAACGATAATAAAGAGACAATACCTTGGAAGCATTAAAAATTTGTTTTGTACAACTTTGATAATCACATTAATGATTATAGCAGTTTTAACATCATTATTAATCTAAATTATATTCACATTTATTATTAAAGTACACCCCACGGATATAAAAAAACCACATATTACACTTCACTATCACTACAAGTATCTACCTTATTGCCATGCTCAGTAATCATTTCAATAAGTTGAGCATGCTCAGCCTGTATATGCGATACCAACCACTTTTTCATAAATAGAAATAAACGAGGTCCAAGAGTTGTGTTTTTGATACGGTAATCTAGTTGAAATTGCCTCAACTCTTGAATAAAAAAATGATGATGAGCCTGATGTTGCTTGGCATGAGCATAAGAAATATCTTTCATAATAACCTCTTCAGCCTCAAAACAAACAGTGTATTTATCTAAATAACGTAATGTTGATTCAATAAGCTTGTCTGATTCAGAATTTAAAGCAAAATCATCTAATATCTTTATAAATCCCTTAGTCTGTACTTCTATCGACACCAAAGCTACCCTATCTATTGAATTACTATTTGTCATCTTTGTTATTAAAGTTAAGGTTTAAATCCTTTATGGCTCATTATTCCCCATCCTTTTTTTCTACGCCTAATAAAAAAATCGTAGTTCCCTGCTAGTGCAAAAAACACATTTAAGGGATGGAATACAAGTATCTCAAGTATCGATATGAAAAATATTTTGAACATAAAACCAATTCCCTTATACCTGTCATATAGATATTTTTCATAAAAAACAGCAAAGGCAGAGTAAAGTACTGAAAATGCTAATACAAACAGAGTAAAAAGAATGACAAACTTAATGTTTACGCGCCCCATGGTAATCATTATAAAAAAATAGCATACCCCTATAAACTCAAGTATCGGACCTAACCATTCAAAGAACACCCAAAAAGGAAATGCAACCATTCCGATCCGTCCATACTTGGGATTAGCAAACATTTTACGATGCTTTGACAATGAATCAATTAATCCTCTTGCCCACCTATTACGCTGACGATATAAGACACGAATATTATCTGGCACTTCTGTCCAACACAGTGGCTCTGGAATGAAAGCAATACGATAAGGTACTTTTTCAACCTCATGCATATACTTACGCATACGAATGACCAACTCTAAGTCTTCTCCTACAGTGGAGGTGTCGTAACCACCTACCTTTTGCACTAGCTCACGGTCAAATAAACCAAAAGCACCTGATATAATTAACAAACCATTGATTTTACTCCAAGCCATCCTACTAAGAATAAAAGCCCTAAAATATTCTAATATTTGAAATTGAGCCCAAATATTTTTCGGAAAAACAACTTCAGTGAGTTGTCCATTCTCAACTTTACACGAGTTAGCAACACGAATTACACCTCCAGATGCAATTACTTTTTTCATTCCATACTCCTCAAGAAATGGTTTAATCATACGATATAGTGCATCTGGCTCAATTATGCAATCAACATCAATACCAAGAAAATAGTTAGAGCGTGAAATATTGATTCCTGCATTTAACGAATCTCCTTTTCCATTATTTTCTTTATCGACAATAATAAGATTAGCATAACTCGAATCAGTTGACTTATAAACACCTCGCACTTTGGCGGTTTTAAGCAAGTGCTCATAGGCATACTCTACTTCTACCAGTCTATATTCCTTTATCAACAATTCAAGACTAGCATCTGTACTACCATCATTCACTACAATAACCTCTAATTCAGTATAATGAAGAGAAAGCAAACTTCTTACATTTTGGATAATACTTTTTTCTTCATTGTAGCAAGGTGCAATAATTGAAATTGAAGGTAACACTTTAAAATTGGCAATCTTACTAAAATCAAAATGTTTATTTCTACGTGTATAGTTCTTTAATTCAAAGCTTGATATAATACCAATAAGTAAATACGATATAAACAATACAGAGCCGTATATAAGAAAAAAGGCGTTAAACCCAGTATGTAAATTACTTTCCCAATCCATAATTAAACACTTATATGTATATCTGCAACCTCTTTTAAAACGACTTTTATTTCCAAATCATCACTCGCATAGAACATACTGATCCGATTAAATTGTTCCTTAAACAAAATCCGCATCGCTTCCAACTTCACCCTTATTGTTCCTTTTTCAACTGCCTTCTCCAGCATATCATACAATCTGTCATTTCGGATGCCATAAACGTTTCGTAGAATCATTAATTGAATACGTTCTTGCTCCTGAAAGAATCGGTCAATAATAATATCTGCCGCTTCATCTTTTGGCACCAAGTTTAGAAAGGCATCCCATGCTAAATAATTTATCGCATATTCTTCATGCCCTATGTAATTTAGAATCAATATTAAGCTTTTACGTTCTTTATCGTACCTATATTTGGACAAGAGCAAACCAACAATAATCTTTCTCTTCATTGGCGACGCTAAAAAATCATGATAATCAATATTCATCTTGAAATTCTTGATAACAGCGCTAACTATGAAATTAATATCCAACAACGATAAGTCATGACTATCTCCAATAAATTCAGCCAGTTTATTATCTCCTTCAACCATACGAATCAAGGCAGCATAAGCATCACTCCTAAGTGCAAAATTTTTTGATTTTGAATATTTGAATATCTGGTCGATATAACGCTGTTCTTTAATCCTTAAATAAGACACAAATCGCATACCCAATATACGATCGCTTGTATTATAGGAATACAAAAACCTTACAATGGCCTTTTCTACATTGAGCTCCTTAATTAGCTCCTTAAAAGCCTCACTATGATTTTCGGCCACTGCTTCTTGAACCTTGGTAATGGATTTTATAAAAGCTTCGGTACGTAGTTTCTGGCTACCTATTTTTCTCACCCGATCGATTAAAGTTCTACGTTCGGAAACATTCTTATATTTATCTGCGTATAAATATTCTACTATAATATTAACATAGATGTTGGTTAAACGGGGAATAAGCATGGTTACCCAAGCTCGTCTATAAGTAATGTAACTACCGACCAATACAAAGCCCAAAACACCCCCTACACAAATAAAAATAAAATAGCCTACTAAAATTGTCCACCATTCATGTTGAATGAACGGATTGATATATACCTTTTCTTTAATTGAAACACTTGGTAAATATAAAATATACAATATCAATAAGGGCAAAAGCGTAACGAGTACTCTTACAGCCCACTTACTATATTCTACCAACTGTAGTCCTAATACTTGCCTCATATTTAAAAGCGACGCTTAAATAAAATATCAAAAATAAATCTATCCCTAAAAAGACCTGTCTTTATCTCTTCATGCCCATAACCAGCCGAAACTCTCAACTCATTCACTTTACCCAACGACATATTCCTCTCTAATCGTAAACGATAAGCATCATGCCATTCATTATTTTTCCCAATAGAATAAAAATATAGATCATCAGGAGAGTTGCCATAACTCAATTCCATTCCCCAATAGTTTATTGGGTTATTGTCATAAAGGCGTGCTTTTAATAGGCCTGTAAAATTATATCCCCCATCCTTAATAGCGACATAAGGTCTGGCCGAAATCCACCAATTAGCAATGTATTTGGATATAGACCCAGTTGTAACGACTGCATCTTCATCTGGAAACACTAAATAACGAACTCCCAAACTTGCTTCATTGCCTTTTCCAAATGGCAGATAGTACTCAAAGCCAATTTTATGGTTTGCAAATAGGCTATTTCCAAAGCCAAATCCATAATTTGCGTAGAAATAATTTCCATTATCAAAGTTATGATACCAATCTACCTCTGGTTGAAAGTCCTGTAGATCAAATCTATTAGCATAATTTAATCGTAAAATCCAGATTTCTCGTTTATTATTCAAACCATACTCCACATACCCTAGATGCTGGGGGTCAATTGACTCTTGATCAAATACTTCAAGTTTATAATAAAGAGAAATCACATTGGATTTATCCAAATTCATCAAGCTCTTGTATAAATCAATAACGTCAGCAGAATCTAATAAATTAGATTGTTGATTAATAGCACGTATACCTCCTGAATATTGCTTTAAGCCTTTATAAGCCAATGCCTCTTTCATAGTTAAATTATGCTGATTCCCGTACTGATTATCTACGGCGATCTTTACTGTTTTTAAGAGTTGTACATATTCTTTATTCCAAAGCAATACATTTAGCCATGTAGTGTACAAATCTTCATTCGCTGGAGAAGCAGTATACACTTCTTGAATGATTCTTTTCGACTCACTGTATTCCGATTGCCACGCATATACATTTGCAATAAATAAGCGCACATCATTACGAGATGAATCAGCAACTACCACTATACTTGCCTTATCTATTGCTTCAGAATACTCCTTTACTCTGGCATGGTCTATAGCTACATTAAATAAGGAATCACAGTTGATCTGCGAATTACAATTTAATGCAAGTAGAAACAATGCTCCCAATAGTAGTATATGTTTTTTAAATCGTTTCATTTTTATGCATTACTATTTAACAACTGCACCTCGTCCATTAAGTCACTAGGCACAAATGGCTTTATTATAACCTTATTAGCTCCTACTTCCAATGCTCTAACCTCATCAAGCTCATTAATTGTAAAATAAAAAATGGGTGTTAGTATATTTTTTTTATTCCTTAGAAATGACAACAGTTCAAATGGGGCAGTTCCAGCAATAAACTTATCCAACAAAATAACATCATAGACGCTATTCTCGGACATTAGTTTGACTTCATTAAAACTACGACTTTTGGTATACTTAACTTTTCCGAACCGATTAATTAACAATCGATGAATTATTGTAATAAAAACTTGATCCTCAGAAATAATATGAACAGTCATTAACCTTTTGTTATTTTAATAATACAAAAGTAATTAACTAGCACCACAACTCGCCAATCATTACCCTTGCATTTTATAGAAGGACAGTAATTATGGACTAATAGACTAATTCCAATGATTAAAACATCAATTTAATTAACATAAATACACCTCCAAGCACAACCTTTTATGTAAAAAAAATCTGCAGTAGATAGTAAATCTTACTTTCTGCGCTTAAAGGTTGAATGCTCGCGCTAGACAAGAACTTAAACGTAGGACATTACAGGCGAGAAATCAAAACCATATCACAGGAAAGCGAATCCGCTGCAAAATTACACTCAATACCATTATGATACTAATACATACGCCTAAGCAAGCTACATGTACTAGCAGATTATTTGGATGCATATCTGCAATCAATTTATCGCCTTGCCTGTTATTGACATCCGACAAAAACATGGTAACTTTATTAAAAACATTGATCATTTGATAATTCCTATTGTTTCAGATTGTAGGAATCAACAAAAAATTGCGCCATGAAAAAAAGCATTCTCGCCCTTTTCACATTATTGGTGTTCTCAACTATATTAAGGGCACAAACAGACACCATTCATATCAATAAGGATTTACAGTTAATCCATTTGCAAGACTCAATATACATTCATCAATCATGGGTTAATTCTCAAGAATACGGTCGTTTTTCATGCAATGGTCTGCTAATTATAAGAAAGGGCGAAGCTGTTATGATTGACAGCCCCATGAGCAACGAACAAACTAAACAGTTGTGTGAATTTCTGGACCTTATTTTTCAGGTAAAAATTAAGGCGCACATAGCCAGCCATTACCACCAAGATTGCATCGGTGGATTAGATTACCTACACAGCATCAGTGCAAAATCATTGGCTTGCCAAGCAACTATTGATAAATGTATGGCAGAAGGAATTACCGCTCCAACAATCGGTTTTGATACAGAGTACGACTGCCAATTTAACAATGAGCCCATTGAATGTCGTTTTTTTGGTGTTGGCCATTCCTTTGACAACATTACTATTTGGCTTCCCAACCAGCGGCTATTATTTGGAGGATGTATGGTAAAGTCTGCTTCATCAAAAGGTCTAGGAAATCTTGCCGATGCTTCGGTAGAAGAATGGGACATAACATTAGAGAAGGTCCAGTATGCCTATCCTGAGGCTAACATTATTGTACCAGGCCATGGTAATTGGGGAGGCTTAGAAATAATTAATCACACAATTGATTTGATAAAAAGCTATCAAATTCAGAAGAATAAATAAAGTGATGATACAATACGTAGCTCTACTTAGAGGCATTAATGTTGGAGGCAAACGCAAGTTATTGATGAAAGACTTGAAACAGCTTTTTATTAAACTAGGATTTCGCAATATCATTACGTACATACAAAGCGGAAATGTAATTTTTGAATACAAAGCAACTAGCAACTCTACCTTGGAAACAAGCATTAGCGAAGCAATAAGTGAACAGTTCGACTATGATGTTCCTGTAATTGTTAGAAACAAAAAAGAATGGAATGGCTTAACACAAAGCAATCCGTTTATAAGGGAAGATATAAACAAACTGCACCTCATTCTTCTTCAGGATAGTCCACCACAGGAAAGCATCAGTATGCTCAATAAGATGAAATCGCCCAATGATCAATTCGTAATTGGCAATCAACATATTTACCTGCTTTGCCATGGGCCTTTTCATAAAACTAAATTCACCAACACCAGCATTGAAAAGCACCTCAAGCTTAGTGCAACTACCCGTAATTGGAAAACAATTTCCAAAATTAACGGTTTGATGAGTAAATAAAGCCCAATAGCTTAAGACTGTTAAGTTACATTCTTTATATTTACAAGAACTAACCAAGCCTACTGCCAATCAACTGCTTACTATAATTCTAAGCAATTGATTAGTTGGCTATCATACGACACATCATCTATGACTGATAATTCGCAGGAGACCAACAAAGAATCAACAGGGAAAAATAATAAACAAAAATCATCTAACCAATCTGTGGTATGGATGAGTCGCATTGTATTTCTCCTCGCCTTTATCATATTTGTATGGTATTTATTGGCCGAAAGAAGAACCCCTTACACCGATCAAGCCAGAGTAACGGAATTGATAATTCCTATTACACCACGTGTTTCAGGACACATTACAAAAGTTCATATTCAACTAAACAGCGCAGTTGAAGAGCATGATCGCCTTTTTGAAATTGACAAGGCACCTTTTGAACTAGCTTTGCAAAAAGCAAAAGCCAACCTGGATAACATTACCCAGCAACTTGGTGCACAGGATGCAGGAATAGAAGCATCGGCCAGTAGCGTTGGTATTGCCAGAGCACAACTCGACCGAGCCCAACGAAACTATGATCGCACTCAACGAATTTTAGAAAAAAACCCTGATGCCGTTTCTCAAGCCGATATTGATAGAGTTGAAACATCTCTGGATCAGGCCAAGGAAAAACACTTATCTGCTAAAGCCAACCTGAAAAAAGCGAAAGAACAGATGGGCGTAAATGGGCCTGAAAACCCTCAACTCAGATTAGCTATAGCCGAATTAGAAAAAGCACAACTGGATATAAATTACACAACCATTTACGCCTCCGATCGAGGTTACATAGAAAGCTTTAATATTGACAAGGGTTACTACGCCATGTCTGGTCAACCTTTAGCAACTTTGGTATCGAAGAGTGATATTTGGATACAAGCTGATTTTAGAGAGAATAGCCTATCGAACATGAAAATTGGCAACAAAGTGAAATTTATTTTAGATGTAGCACCTGGTGAAATATTTGAAGGTACTGTTCGAAGCATTGGTGTTGGAGTTGACACGGGCAATTCAGTCAACAGAGGCAGTCTGCCAAGCATACAAAGTTCAAGCACCTGGTTGCGTGACCCTCAACGCTTTCCAGTAACAATAAAGATTAATGATGAAAAAGCAATTGCCTTATGCCGAGCAGGCGGTCAAGCTGATGTATCGGTTTATACAGGAGATTCATGGCTACTAAACACCATTGCCAACATTAGAATAGGCATTAACACTTATCTATCCTATGTCCGATAGCGTTAAGCAAATATCATCTTCATGCATCCAAACAAGCTTGGACAGAGCTGCTTTGCGTTATGCTTTTGGCTCCGTAGGCATAATGGGTATTGCCATGGCTTATGCCTGGAATTTATCATTTCTAACCCCTATCCTGGCACTTTCATTTTTAGCTCCCAACAGTACAGTCCCAAGCTTTAAGCAAGGTTTGTCATTTATTCTACTCATTGCCACAACAACGTTTCTGGGCTTCATTTTTTCAAAATACTTCTTGGATAAGGAATTGGTTTTTATCCCCATATTAGCTTTGGTACTTTTTTATACCTATTACACAAACAAGCTGAAGGCACCTATTAAAACCTTTATGCTTATTTCATTTTTATTACTCCCAGTACTTAGTATGCAACACATCGCCATTGCCTACTCATTTAACATTTACTTTATAATTGGCGCTACACTAACAATTATTTTTGTTCGAATAGTTTACTTTTTAATACCAGACAAAGTAGAAACAGAGGCTGGTAACAAACCACAAGCAAACCAGACCAAAGAGATTGATGACATGCAATTGACCAATGCAATACAGGCTTTTATAGTTGTATTTCCAGTAGTATTATTCTTTTTCTATTTCAATTGGAACGATGCTCTCATCATTCTCATGTTCATTGGCATATTATCCATAAACTCAACATTTAACGCTAAAGCTGGTTTTGCCCTATTAGTGGGCAACCTTTTAGGTGGGCTAATGGCAATAATCGCATACGAACTGCTAGTTATGGTGCCCCATTTTATATTTTTCATCCTACTAATTTTAGGTGTTGCCTTACTGTTATCTACTAAGATATTTTCAACTCAAAAAACAGCACCGCTTTATGGGATGGCCTATTCAACATTCTTATTAATCCTAGGCCAATCTACCACCAGCACCAGCAATGCAGGACAGAAAGTATGGATGCGAGTGATCATGATAATGGCAGCTGTACTTTATGTTGTAATTGCTTTAAAAGTGATTGAAGCATATAAAGAAAGACGAAGTAGCAAAATACAAGCGAACACCTCAAAATTGAAAACTAATTAAATGAAATACTATCTATACATACCACTGCTACTTATGGTTTTGTTTTCATCATGTAAGATGGGGCGCGATTTTGAGGCTCCTCAATTCGAAACGACATCAAAGTATCGATTCTCTAATGAAGAACTTGAGTCGGCAGTAAATTTAAAGTGGTGGGATCTGTTTAAGGATCCAACATTAGATTCGTTAATACGCATTGCATTAGCAAACAACCAAGACATACGAATGGCAGCGGTTCGCATTGAAGCTGCAAAAACAAATATTGGCTACACAAAAGCTGACCAACTACCCTCTTTCACATATGGAGCAGGCGTAAATGGATCAGGCCTATCAGGTAATAATCAAAGTAGTTTTCATATTTACCCTGAGTTATCCTGGGAAGTTGGTTTTTGGGGTAAATACCGTCGCCTGAACGAGGCAGCACAAGCCGATTATCTCTCAAGCCAATACGCAGCTCAAACTGTAGAGCTGGGGTTAATATCCGCACTTGTTTCGACCTATTACAATATATTGGCCAATACCGACCTACTTCAAATAGCTACCAGCACTTTAGAATCGCGAGACAATGGTTTGGTTATTATGCGTGACAAGTACGAAGGTGGTTTAATTTCAAAAATGGACTACAATCAGGCACAAATACAACGCGACGTAGCCGCAACAGTTGTACCTCGTTACAAGCGCTTAATTGCTGTTAACGAAACTGCTTTAAGCCTGTTACTAGGAAGTCAACCAATGGAAATTACCCAAGGAATTGCTTTTCACGAACACCAATACGAATTGGATATTCCCACTGGCATACCATCTGAACTATTAACCAGAAGACCTGACATACAAACGAGCCAGGCTATACTACATTCAAAAACTGCCAAAATAGGCGTGGCAGAAGCTTTACGATGGCCCTCATTCAACATAACAGGCATGTTAGGTGCAGCCAGTTCTGACCTTACTGATTTCACAAGCATGGGAGTCACTTGGTCGGCAGGGGGAAACCTTTTTGGTCCATTATTTCAGTTTGGAAAGAATAAAGACAGAGTAACACTCGCTGAAAAAGAAGCTGAATTGGCTTATTTACAATATGAGCAAACAGTTATTGGCGCTTTTAAAGAAGTAGAAGATGCCCTAATTAAAATTGACACTTATAAAGAAGAACTAATTGCCCAAGAGTCAAGAACTGAAACCTCTGTTGAATCAGAAGAACTTTCTCACATAAGGTACGATGAGGGCTCAACCACATATTTAGAGGTTCTAGAACAACAGCGACAAGCCTTTTCGGCACAACTGGATTTATTATCGAATCGATTAAATTTAATAAATTCATACATCTTGCTTTACAAAGCCCTCGGAGGAGGTTGGCAAGTTGACACCAATAATCAATAATTTAACCTAAATATTAAAACTATGGACAACGAAAAGAAAACAGACGAAACATTTATGCAAAGAGCCGTTGGCGCATCTTTACGCATCAGTTTTATAGCCTTACTCTTTGTCATGAGTTTTTGGATTCTGAAACCATTCCTAGCTCCCGTTTTGTGGGGTATTATTTTTGCGGTTGGCATCTATCCTCTCCACCAAAAAATGTCGAAATGGTTTGGACACAAAGAAAAATTGGCGGCTACAATGATCACAGTTATTGGCATCACCATCATTGTTGTGCCAATTGTTTTATTTGCCAGCTCAACAGTCGAATCGGTTAGCTACACTGTTGAAAGTATTCAAGATGGCTCCCTAAAAGTGAGTCCGCCGCAAGAATCGGTTAAAGAGTGGCCTCTTATTGGAGATAAAGTACATGCTTTATGGACAGATGCAGCCAATAACTTAACTAATCTGCTTAAGAAATTCGAACCTCAGCTTCGTACGATGATACCTAAGTTAACTTCGGCGGTAGCAGGTTTAGCAGGTAGCGTATTAATGTTTATCATCTCGCTTGTTATTGCAGGAACCTTATTACTATTTGCAGAACCAGGTAAAATACTGGCCAATAAAATATTTCGAACGCTGGTAGGCGAAAATGGAAATAATTTTACAGAATTATCCATTGCCACTGTGCGTAGTGTTGTGCAAGGAGTAATTGGCATTGCAGCTATACAAACCGTATTTTTAAGTATCGGATTCTTTATGATTGATTTGCCTGCAGCAGGTGTCTTTTCTATAGTAGTACTAATTTTAGCCATTGTACAACTGCCTCCTACAATTATTGTTCTTCCATTAATCATTTATGTATTTAGCTATGCAGGAACCACACCTGCCATCGTATTTGCTGTATGGTCAATTTTCTGGAGTATTGCTGACACCTTTTTAAAGCCATTGATGCTAGGTAAAGGCGTTGATGTACCAATGCTAGTGATATTATTAGGTGCTATTGGCGGTATGATTTTGGGCGGACCCGTTGGACTATTCGTTGGCTCAGTTGTTTTAGCCTTATCGTATAAAATACTAATGGCTATGTTGGATAGCAGTGAGGTATAAAAAACAAAAAAGCAGAAATCACACGCGTTGATTTCTGCTTTTTTTGTATTGTTTAGATTTTTAACCTTCCACAGCAATAACTTCCGTTATTTGGGGAACAGACTTTTTCACAACCATCTCCACCCCACCTTTGAGCGTTTGCATACTCAAGGGACAACCATCACAAGAACCTTCAAGACGAACTTTAACAATAAAGTCATCCGTCACTTCCACAAGACTTATATCGCCTCCATCACCTTTTAGGTAGGGACGAATCTCCTCTAATGCAGCTTCAACTTGCTGAACGATATGCATTTTTCCTTCTCCCATTATTGTCAATTCTTATTTCTTAATTTCTACAATTTTAGTCTCTGGCATTTTGGCATTACGTTGTTCTACCCTTTCAACAACTTTCTGGGCTAAATCGGCAAATGCCAAACCTGTTACCGAAGCTTCATTTAAAGCAGCGGGCTCGCCTGCATCGGCTCCTTCACGTATACTTTGAACCAATGGAATTTGACCCAACATAGGAATCCCCATTTTATTGGATAGCTTAGCACCTCCGTCTTTACCAAAAATATAGTACTTATTATCTGGCAATTCAGCTGGTGTAAACCAAGCCATATTTTCAACCAAGCCTAGTACAGGCACCTGAATGTTTTTACTTTGGAACATACTTACGCCTTTAACAGCATCGGCCAAAGCAACATTTTGAGGTGTTGAAACAATTACTGCACCTGTTATACTAATCGTTTGAACAATCGTTAAGTGTATATCACTCGTACCAGGAGGCAGGTCGATTAATAAATAATCTAATTCGCCCCAGTTACCATCGTTAATCAGTTGTTTTATGGCATTGGTTGCCATTGAACCGCGCCATATTAAAGCATCGTCGGGATTAACAAAATAGCCAATACTCAACATCTTTACGCCATATTTTTCAACAGGAATAATTCTGTCTTTGCCATTAACCTTTTCTAGAACAGGACGAGCATCTTCAGTTTGAAACATGATGGGTACCGATGGCCCAAAAATATCGGCATCCAACAAACCTACGGAGTAACCAGCCTTTGCCAAAGCAACCGCTAAATTTGACGTCACGGTTGATTTTCCTACACCACCTTTACCAGATGCTACCGCAATTATATTTTTTACCTCAGGCAGGGACTTTGTCGCCACTGGCTTTTCTTTTGGCTTTACCTTCACATAGATATTTCCCTCAATTTCCGCCGCCTCATCAACATAGGTTTTTATAGCCTGAACACAAGCCTTTTTTAACGAAGCAACCATGGGATCATTAGCTCGGTCAAACAAAAGACTGAAGCTTATTCGCTTTCCATCAATTCGCAGGTCATCTTCAACCATACCAAGCGATATAATATCTTTACCTTTACCAGGATGAACCACATGTTTTAGGGCATCCAATATGAGATTAGGATAGTATTCCATTCTTATCTTTATTTAAACCTTGTAAAAATTAGATCCAAAGGTATAAAAAAAAGAGAAACTCGCTTGCTCTCTTTTATGCTATTCAATTCTCTTTAATTAAAGCTCCAATACTGGATCCCAAAATACTGATTCAAAATTGATTATCTGGTTATCAACCACCTCAACACCTTCGTTTTGAAGCAACTCTTTCATAGTTTCTCCACCGGGGAAATGATGCTTGCCAGTTAAAAGCCCTTTTACTATTAACAACCCGATGCGCAGGTACAAAGCGATGCCAGCTACTACATTTATTCATGGCCCAACCAACCATTCGAGCACCTCTTGCGCTTCCAATGTACTTGGCAATGGCACCATAACTGGTAACACGACCATGCGGTATCAATTCTGCTACCAAATATACACGTTCAAAAAAATCTGATTCTTTTTTCGGCATCGTTTATTTGCCTTTTTTCCGAGATAAAGGATTGTTGATTATTGCATCTTTTTCTTTCACAACACCTCTACCCGCACTATGGTACTCATCAAATTCAATCTCAATATCTGGTTCAATCCAGGTTTCGCGGTCAACAAGATGAAATTGTAGATACTTAATGGATAAACCATGCTTAATCCATTTCGACTCATAATGTGTTTGTATCGAAAGTATTTCATCTACATAATCAGATCCGTATAAATCACTTTCATTCACTTCAACATCCAGCTTATTTTCCTTTACCATTTCTGATGTATAGGTATATAAAAAGTTGGAGTCTGTTTTTAAATGAACCAGACCATTGGGCTTAACAAATTGCTTGTATGCTTTTAAAAAACGAGTCGATGACAAGCGTTTATTCACACTTTTCATTTGCGGATCAGGAAAGGTAAGCCACACTTCGTCCACTTCGTTTTCCGCAAAAAAAGAAGTGATAAATTCAATACGTGTACGCACAAAGGCTACATTTTTCAAGCCCTTATTTTTAGCATCGGTGGCTCCTCGGTGCATACGAGCCCCTTTTATATCGATGCCGATAAAATTCTTTTCTGGAAACAGTTCAGCAAGCCCTACTGTGTACTCACCTTTACCACATCCTAATTCTAAAACTATTGGATGATCATTTTTAAAAAATTCTTGATTCCATTTTCCCTTTTTGTTGAAAGACTCACCTTTTAAAGGGTCAAAATCAGCTTCAAAAACATGCTCATAAGTCGCCATTTCGGCAAACTTCTTCAATTTATTCTTTCCCACTTTTACTATTCTTTAAAAGCTTCTGCTTCTTCAATTCTTAAACCAATATTATGAATTCCTTGTAAGTCTTCTTCTCGCATGCCCTGCACCACTCTAAAGGTATATAAACCTGTTTCAGCGAATTTAACATTGCGCTGATAGGGTATTTTCACATGATACAGATTACCCCAACCAGATCCTAACCAACGTCCAGCATCATCAGCCAAAATACAGTCTACTTTATTTTGCATGGTTTTTCCAGATGGACTTACCACCTCAATAAATAGCCACAAATTGCTATTGGGATAGTTTGAACGATTACGCACATTCACAACTACATCGTAAGCCTGTTGAGCACTCTCAATATCCACCTGAAAAACAGCCATAGAATCCATGTTCCAACCATTTTCGGGAATTGTTGCATATTGATCGAACACTACTTTTTGATCACAACTACTAAATGTAATCAAGCCAATCAGTAATAAAAGTAATATGCTATTCTTTCTTAGCTTGTCCATCACCACCTTGTTGTTTACGCTGATTATTTGGTTTAAAGCGACGCTTATTTCTGTTATAAGGCTTGTTACCTCCCGACTTAGCTTCAGGATTTTGTTTTTTATCCGTTTGCTTACCACTACTATTGTCGGCTTTTTGTTGAGTTCCACCTTTATTCTCTTGACGATTATTGGCTCCTTGCCTGCGCTTATTTGGTCTCTTTTTCTTTTTCTTCTGCTCGTCGAAACGCGTTAAGCTTTCCTGACCAATTACATTATCATAGGTTGGCTCGGCAATAATTGTCTTCACTATTTCATTAGCCAATTTATCAACTTTCTTCCCCCTACGGTTAATTCGTATCACTTCCTTAACCCGATCAACCGAAACAGATACAATTCCTGCAGGAAAATCTTTACTGGTACTGTACCACATGGTACGAGAAAAAATATCTGTTTTAAAGTGATAATAGCTTCCGTCTTGCGTTTCCAACACTACATTGGTTCTTGGGAAGTCACGCTGAGCATCAACATAAGCATCCAGCTCATAATTCAAGCAACACTTCAACTTACCACACTGACCCGCAAGCTTTTGAGGATTCAGAGAAATCTCTTGATAACGCGCAGCATTAGTCGTTACCGAAACAAAATTAGTCATCCAGGTAGAACAGCATAGCTCACGGCCACAAGGGCCAATACCGCCAATTCGTCCAGCTTCTTGTCGAGCACCTATTTGTCTCATTTCAATACGAACACGAAATGTTTCGGCCAATACCTTGATGAGTTGTCTAAAATCCACCCGCTCATCGGCGATGTAATAGAAAATTGCTTTGGTACGATCACCCTGATACTCAACGTCGCCAATTTTCATATTCAAATTAAGACGTTCGGCTATGCGGCGCGATTCCAACATGGTTTCGTGCTCCATTTCACGAGCCTCCTCCCATTTTTCAACATCGGCCTGCTTTGCTTTTCTATAAACACGCTTAAACTCAAAAGTATCGAGATTAATGTTGTGCTTTTTCATTTGTAGTAGCACCAACTCGCCTGTTAAGGTAACTGTACCAATATCATGCCCTGGCGATGCTTCAACAGCAACAATGTCACCTTTTTCAATACGTAAGGCATTGCTATTTCGAAAATAACCTTTACGAGTATTCTTAAATTGAACTTCAACAATATCGGTACTATTGACGCTATCGGGTAAATCATCGAGCCAATCATAAACATTAAGTTTACCGCATCGACTGGTGCACCCTGAACATCCTTTTTTCTCTGTATCTTGAATAATTTCTTCCATAAAATAAAATATAAAAGGCTCAATGACCTTGTGAATTGGTGCCTATTGCTTTAACAGCATAATAACTTTTAAGCACAAATCCATTAATATAATACGTGCATTCCCATTTTGTTCAAGATGAGAATGTGCCAAACTAAACTCTTCACTTAATTGAAGTACGTTTCCGTCGTTAATAAACGGCGAAAAACGAGTCGAAAAGTTTTCTTCCTCAGGTGTAAGATACAATAAATCCTGCTCCTGAATATTCATCATGAAATTTTCGCGAATTAATCGCAAGGCAAATTCAAAAAAGTTTTTTTGCCTCTCTTTTGACTGGCGATTCATGTCATCACACCAATCAATTAAATCAAATAACTTACGCCCATATGCCAGACGCATCATATTCACAAACTTATCGAAAAAATAAGTTCGCTCTTCCCCTTGGTTGATAATTTCTTTAGCCGCCACATAATTACCAACTGATAGCTTGGCAAAACGCTCGCACTCCTCTTTGCTCAAGTCATATTCAGATTGCAAGGCATTAGCTATATCACTTAATTCTAAGGATGGAACATTTAAACGTTGTGAGCGGCTTTGAATCGTCCCAAGTATATCATTCGGATTATCTGACACCAACAAAAACACCGTTCCCTCCGGAGGCTCTTCAAGCAACTTAAGCAATTTATTGGCTGCAGCAACGTGCATTTTTTCAGGCAACCAAATAATCATCACTTTGTACTTTGCTTCAAAGGTTTTAAAGTTGAGCTTTTTAATAATCTCCTGGCTTTCCTGACTATAAATCAAGCCTTGCTTATCAGCATCCAGAAAATTAAACCACTGATGAATGTCGAAATATGGATTACCAAGTACAAATTGTCTCCATTCGTGAATGTATGAATCACTCACTGGATTTTTGTGTTTAGCACTTTTTACAACAGGAAATACAAAATGTAAATCGGGATGAATAAGCTTCGAATACTTCACACAGGAGTTACAAACACCACAGGAATCATCGCCTTGCCTATCCTGACAATTAAGATATTGTGCAAAAGCTAATGCCAAGTTTATTTTACCAATACCTGCAGGTCCTGCAATTAGCTGAGCATGGCTAACACGGTTTTCTTTAACCATGCTTACCAATTGTTGCTTTATTTTATCGTGTCCTATTACCTCGTTAAACTTCATGAAGCAGCCTAAAATTCAAGTCATCAAAGATAGCAATTAAGTTGGTGTTGAAAAATGGCTTTCAAGAAGCCGTACATGCTGCCCTTATTATCATCGTGGCCAATAATTAATCCACAAACAGCTTAGCTCACTTCCAATAAAAGCCGCGCCTTAAACTCATTAATTAATACACATGACTTGTGTCAGCTCTTGTTAATTGTATAGGCTAATACATTACCTTTGCCGAAAATAGTTAAGCATGTCGGTTTTTTTATTTGATAAAATAGTTTTTGGTCCGGTGATGAGTCGCCGTTTAGGAGTTTCATTGGGTATGAACCTGATGCCTGTCAATCGTAAGGTTTGTTCGTTCGACTGTATTTATTGCGAATGCGGACTCAATGGGCAGTTAGGCGATAAAAACAGTCAAATACCAAGTCGTTCTGAAGTTAGAGATGCCTTATGCTCTAAACTAAAAGAAATGCAAGTTGAGGGTACAAAACCCGATGTCATCACTTTTGCTGGCAATGGCGAACCAACGCTTCATGCCGAGTTTAAAGGTGTAATTGAGGATACTATTGAGTTACGCAACACTTATTGCCCCAATGCCCGAATTGCAGTTCTTTCAAATGCATCTCGCTTACACAAACCAGAAGTTGTAGAAGCGCTTAAAAGAATTGATGATAATATTCAGAAGCTTGATTCGGGATTGAAAGAAACCATCATACGCCTCGACCAACCAAATTACGCATTCGACCTAGACAAAACGATACAGCAACTAGCCGATTTCAACGGACAACTTGTTATACAAACCATGTTTGTGGGCGGAGAAAAAGAGGGCATTAGCATAGATAATACTACTGAGGCAGACATTAGTTCGTGGCTTGATGCCTTGGACAAAATAAAACCTCAGAAGATAATGATATATACCATTGAGCGAGATACGCCTTATAATTCGCTCAAAAAAATACCACTCGACCAACTCAAAGCTATTGCTAAAAGGGCAGAAGAAAGAGGTTATGAGGTTTCTGTTTCTGGATAAATAGCACAACTGCCCATTCAATAGCTTATATTTACATTGTGATGGCCAAGCAGAAAAAAAGAAAAATATTGATATCCCCTCTTAACTGGGGTTTAGGTCACGCTACACGATTGGTTCCTGTAATTCAGGCATTGCTTGCAGATGGACACAGCATTTTTTTAGCAGGAGAATCACCCTCAATAGATATTCTTAAGGAAACCTTTCCACATCTACCCTGCTATGAACTGAAAGGTTTTAAAGTTCGTTTATCATCAGGTAAAAAACAGTGGAAAACCCTTTTAAGACAAACACCAGCTCTACTAAAGGCAATTGCTCAGGAAAAAAAACAAACCAAGAGCCTTGCTGAAGAGCATAACATTGACTTAATCATATCTGATAATAGGTATGGCGTTTATGCTAACAATATTCCATCGGTAATTATTACCCATCAAACAAAACCCAGCACTGGAAACAAGCTTTCGCTATTAAGGCTACTTAGCAACAGAATTAGTTATTTATGGCTAAAAAAATTCGACAGCTGCTGGATTCCTGATACTCCATATGCGAATAATTTATCAGGGAGCCTTTCTGATCCCTTAAAAAACATAAAATTGCATTACATCGGTCACTTATCACGCTTACACTCTTGCTCAGAAAACAAAGTAAACACTAGTGAAGTTTTAGTGATAATTTCAGGTCCAGAACCACAACGCACTCAGCTCCAAAACTTGATTATCCAAGTTTTCAATAACCGAAATGAGAATGTTATTATCGTTAACGGACAAATCAACAGCAAGACTCAGCAGATTAACAACATCCAAGTACTTTCAAATGTTAGTGCCAGTCATTTGAAAGAGCTTATCTCCAATAGCAGTCATATCATTTGCCGATCGGGATATTCAACATTAATGGATTTAGTATATTGTAAAAAAACAGCTCTGCTAATTCCCACTCCAGGACAATTTGAGCAAGAATATTTAGCACAAAGAGCTAGCCAACAATTTGGCTTCAACAGCCTAACACAAAGCAATCTTAACAAAGCTAATTACCAGACTATTCTATCACAAAGCCTAAGTTCAAAAACACTAATTGATTATCAAACATTACATCTACCGGAATTGCCATACTAATTGAACACAGATCCATTTCAACCTTAATTCCACCCCTTTCATCCTATCGTTTTAACTACTCGTCAACAAAAATGTAACTTTTATAGCTCGGATAAGTATTACCTAACAGTGACACAAATCACACATTGAGTTACTAAAATTATTGACAAATAGATCTATGGTTGCCACCCATCAGCAATAGGTTTTTATCAGAAACAACATGACAACGCTAATAATAACAGTACTGGCACTTACTTTTTCAGGACTTTGGTTTTGGAAAAAAGGATTAGCTCTTTTAGCAGAAAAAAATGCTTCTAAAGAACTAGAAAAGAAACTCTTTCCAAAAGGAAAAGAAGAGAAAGATGCCATTATGGAATCTCTAACAAAGATTACAAAAGGCAAATACAACCATGACTTATTACTTGATTACTTCCTGAAAATTAAAGGCTTACAAGTTGTTAATATGTACGATCCGGTTAACTTTTGGACCCGACGTTTTCTGATGAGCCCAACAAAACTAAAGCTCAATTACTTTGAACAGGTAAAGTTTTATGAGAGCTTTCTAAACTACCCAAATACATCAACACGGGTAATGACGACAACAACTGAAGATAACACATATATCACATCCGAATCAAATGGGGGCTTCTTTAAAGAGAGGCGGCTGGCTTAGTCAGCAAGGATTGAAAAGGGGGCAAGCGGAAAACAATCGCCGTTTGCAGGAAAGAAAAAAAGAGGGTGTCCAAAAACGGATTCCCTCTTTTTTCGTTCATAATCAATTGATTACAGCTGAGTTAGTTTGTTCATGTGCCTGATATTTAGTATCTTAAAAGCATGAAACAAATCAATTTCAAGCCCTATAATCAA
>NZ_VKDE01000045.1 GCF_007097485.1 Carboxylicivirga sp. M1479
ATAATAGCCTCCATATCTAGCTTTAAAACAAAATACCAGCTCAACTACAGCCTCTCAGCGGTATAGCATATTAACAAACGCGATTCAATTTTAAAACATAAAAAAAGAGGATGCCGTAATTTTGGACACCCTCTTTTTGTTATACATTATACGATAGGACTATTTCAATGTAAGCTGACTAGTACCAATATTAAAACCATCTACAAAAACATCTACGGTATAATTACCGCTTAATAATTCTCCATCCGCCACATTATAAAAAACACAAACATCGACATCTTCACCACCGTATTCAAATTCACGGGAAGCAGAAAAGTTAATCTCTTGCTCTTCATAAGTAAATAAGTCATCTTTCGAAGCCATTAACAGCACTTCATCGGGCCGTTGTATTCGTACAAAAATATTTTTAACGCCCACGAGAGCCGTCACATTTTTAGTGATAGTGCAACACAAACGCATTTTCTTAACACTTTTAGCCTTTTTAGTTGCCTTTCCTTTGGAGTTCAGTCCGGTTAGCTCCACATCTCGTGTTTCAAGTTGTGAGGCAATCTCAACTTTTTTATCGAGGTTCTTTTTCACCTCTTCCAACTCTTTATACGATTGCGATATTTTATCGTGCTCCTGTCGGTATTTAATATTTTCTTGCGTTAACTCTTCATTTCGCCTGTTAAGGGAATCAATCTGCACAACAAAGTTACGCATCACACCACGTAAGGTGGATAATTCTTTTTTATACTCGCGTATTTTTCGAGCATTGGTAGCCTTAATTGTTTTTAAGTCTTCAATCAGATGAGTAATCTTCTCCCTCTCTTGCTCCAGCATTAAATTCAAGGTATCGTTATTGCTATGAAGCGAGTCATAATCAAATGCTAACTCTTGAAATTCCTCTGTTAAAAGTACTTTCTCCTCATTCATCTCAGCCACTACAGCCCTATACTCCTGCTTATTAGAAACGAACATAAATACCAAAATAGCAATTACGACTACTGCTACTCCTGCAATTATGTAGGCAAGTTTATGAGAAGAGGGTTTGTCTGTCTTTTTCTCCATAATAATACATTCTTGATTTGAGTGTAGTACAAAGTTATTATTTTTTGTTTGGCACGCAATGAGCATGATTATGCTTAAGCCAAAAGCCTTATAAGCTAAAACCATGCCTGATATTAATATTTTATCGATTTAATGCATAATCTTTATAAATTTGTGAAGAATTAAAAAGCAAGCACATTGAAGAATAAGATATTTCAACTAGCCGTAATCATTGCTCTTTCTCAGTTATTTTGGTATTGTGCGAACGTAGGCATGCCTACTGGTGGCGCTAAAGACGAAACACCTCCTGTTGTAGTTAAGTCAACACCTGAAGCCAATGCCTTAAATTACCAGAAGAAGACAATCTACATCGAATTTGATGAATTAATTCAATTAAAAGATTACCGAAGTAAGTTTATTGTATCGCCACCAGTAAATGAACAGCCATTGGTGGAAGCGCGAGGTAATAAACTTCTTGTTGAATTTGAAGAAGACCTACAGCCCAATACTACCTATACCTTGGACTTTGCTGACGCCATTGTTGACAATAACGAAGGTAATGTGCTAGAAAACTATTCCTTTTCATTCTCCACAGGTGAATACATCGATTCACTTCAAGTATCAGGTAATTTATACGATGCCGATGACCTTTCTCCATCGCAAGGCGTATTAATCTTTTTACACAACAACCTAAACGACACGGCGATTCAGAAGCTTGTGCCTATTCGCATGGCAAAAACCAATGCAGAAGGTCGTTTCAACGTGCGCAATGTGAGCCCTGGAAAATACCGGGTATACGCCCTTGATGATGCCAATCGTAATTTCAAGTTTGACCAGCCCGGCGAAGCAATGGCCTGGTCAGATATTATTGTTGAGCCATCTTTTGAGAATCGCACATTTGCCGATACAATTCGTATTGACTCCTTGGAGACTGATTCAATTCATTACTACGAAAAACTGGTGTATACGCCAGACAGTCTTCAGCTTTTTAAATTTCAGCACGATTACAAAGAGCAGTATTTATTAAGTGAGGAGCGTAAAGAACGTGCTAAACTAACTTACTACTTTAACCGTCCGCTTGAAGAAGATGCCAAAATAGCACTTACCGGCCACGAGGAATTAAGCAATGTATTTAGAATGGATCGTTCGGTAAATAATGACACCGTTACTTTTTGGCTGAACGACAGTACCCATTACAATCAGGACTCTCTGGCTGTGTCGTTAAGCTACATCATGCGCGATTCGCTTAAAAACGCCTACACTAAAACAGACACCATTGCTATGTACTTTTTCGAGGTAAAAGAGAAGAAGAAGAAAAAGCGCAAGAAAGATGATGAACCAATTCCTATACCAACTATTCATCTTAAGAAAGTGAAAAATAAATTGGATGTATTTGGTCAGTTTCACTTTGCTCTACCAGCTCCTGCTGTCAAATTTGATGAGAGTGCCATTAAACTATACAAGCATAAAGATACCATACCACAAGAAGAAGATTTTGAATTCATCCATAACGAACAAGCCATTCTGAACTATACGATTAAAAACGAGTGGGAACCAGGAGTTAGGTATGAAATGATTATTGATTCGGCTGCTATTTATGACATCTACGGCCTGAACAATGACTCCATCAACTCTCAATTCACCGTTAAGTCATTGGACAGCTATGGTCTTATGCGCATTCAAATACTAAACCATCAAAGCAACTGGTTAGTACAGATATTAAATCGTAAAGATGCCATTGTACAACAAGCCTACATCAAAAGAAAATCGGGTAAGATAGGCTTTAGATACCTCAATCCTGGCGATTACATGTTACGCATTATTGTGGATGAAAACATGAATGGCCAATGGGATAGCGGTGATTATTACGAACGCATACAGCCTGAAAAAATAATTTACTTCCCTCGAAAATTAACTATCCGTAAAAACTGGGAAGATGATTACAATACCTGGGATCCAACCCAGTTCAATACCGATCAATTTTCGAAGCAATTTCGCAAACCAAAGAAAAAAGAGGAATAATGTCTGTATTACTTAATTTTGCCATGTTTCCAACCGACAAAGGAGACAGCGTAAGCCAATATGTGAGCCAAATAATCAAGCACATTAAAGAAAGCGGCTACCCTTATAAGTTAAACCCTATGGGTACCACCGTAGAAACCGAAACGATGGAACAAGCTCTGAAAGTTGTGCAGGATAGTTACGACATTCTGGATCCTATATCTAATAGGGTATATTGCTCTATTAACATTGATGCTCAAAAAAACAAAAGCGAACGCATTTCCAGCAAAATAGCTTCTGTTGAAGCAAAAATTGGAGAAGTCAGTAAATAAGGCCACACCTCCAATAAACAAAGGCATTGTTTTTGATAACAAACTGCCTCTAATTTGACTTTATGCAGAAATTATGCTCGGCTCTTCTGGTGCTTTTTATGGGCTTACAAGCAAGCGCACAGTGCAATGATATCAACACCGCCTTTAGAGCGGGAGAGGTGGTGAAGTATCACGCCTATTATAACTGGGGCTTTATCTGGCTCAATGCCGGCGAGGTATCTTTTAGCGTTGACAAAGCGAATAGTAATAATCAAGCAGCCTACCAGCTTAAAGCTCATGGGGCTACCTATTCGTCATACGACATTCTATTTAAGGTAAGAGATACCTTTGAAACAACGGTTGACACCTTACACCTGGAGCCCTTTGAGTTCAGGCGAATTACCAACGAGGGCAGTTACCATGCCAATTACCATTATCAATTTGATCGGGAGCAACGACAAATTCACGCTTCCATTCAAAAAGAAAAAGAAGCAAAAAGGGATACTATACTTCCATGGAAAGCATGCTCATTCGACCTTCTTACAATGGTTTACAAGGCACGTAACATTGATTACTCGCAATACAAAGTGGATGAAAAAATACCAATCAGTATGGTAGTTGATGGGGAGATTCACGACATTTACATTCGCTACCTAGGCAAAGAAACCATTAAAAACAGGGATGGTCGCAAGTTTAATTGCCTTAAATTTTCGCCGCTACTTGTAGAGGGCACCATCTTTAAAAGTGGCGAAGACATGACTGTTTGGGTAAGCGATGACGCCAACCGAATACCCATTATAGTGGAAGCAAAAATATTGATTGGATCGGTAAAAGCAGTATTTGTTGATGCTTTGAATACGCGTTACCCAATAGCGGCTGAAATTACAAAGTAAAACGCTCAAGCCAATCGGCTAAAGGCGAATGGCTAACCGACACCAGGTTCGTGAACTTCTCTTTTAACTCCATTGGCGCATTATCCACAACAAATGACTTATTAAAAAACGTCAGCATATCCAGGTCGTTAAAATCATTACCAACAACCGTTACATTTTCATTTGAGATACCCTCCATCTTACAAACCTCCAATATGCCATTTGCTTTTGACACCTGCTGATGAAAGCACTCCATCCAAATACTAACACCATCGATGGGCGAAGTGGCACGCACTACTTTTACCCCTTGTATCTGCTCCTTTATAGCATTAAACACCTGCATATTGGGCACAAAAGCCAAAGTTTGCGTATAATCCATCTCAGGCACACCGCCGTTTATTTCCTCAGCATGTGGATGATTAAACTCCAGATAACGCTCAAAATCGGGATGGGCATCACCACCTTCCGGATGAAAAAACAAATGATTTTCAGGTATCGGATAATGCAATGTATATTCAACGTGAAAGCGCTTAAAGACATCAACAACTTGCTTGGTATTTTGCCAGCCAAGATGCTTCGTTAGCAACAATTCCTTACGTTTCCAACAATAAACCCCAGCTCCTGAAGAAAACACCAGGTAATCAATGGGAAAATCATCACTCAACACCCTTAAGGCAGATTCTAAAGTACGACCAGTGGCAGCCACTCGCACCACTCCATCATTGCCCAATTGCTTAAGCACCTCTATATCCGGCTGATTAAAAGGTGTGTCTTTGGCCAGTATGGTACCATCTAAGTCTGTTGCCAACAAGTAGGCCATATCTATGTGATTTTATCTAATTCAAAAGGTGTTGCCTGATAAACGTAATAATTTAACCAATTTGAATACAACAAACTGGCATGACTTCGCCACAATACCATCGGGTCATTTTCTGGATTGTCATCAGGAAAATAATTCGCCGGCACCTCAATATCTAAACCTTTTGCCACATCTCTGTCGTACTCCTCCTTTAATGTTGAGGCGTCGTACTCAGAGTGCCCTGTTACAAACACTTGGCGACGATCCTTGGACATAACCATGTACACGCCAGCCTTTTCTGATTTAGACAAGAGTACCAAGTCGGGATGAGCAAGTATCTCCTCTTCTCTTACCTCGGTGTAACGAGAGTGTGGCGCATGATACAAATCGTTAAACCCCCGCATCAAAGGCTCTTCTCTTTTTTCCACCGTATGCTTAAAAATGCCAAACATTTTCTTGTCCAATGGATACTTCTTAATACCGAAATGATGATAGAGACCAGCCTGTGCACCCCAACAAATATGAAAGGTACTGGTTACATTCATCTTGCTCCAATCCATTATTTCGCTTAGCTCCGACCAATAATTAACATCGTTAAACTCCAACAGTTCAACTGGAGCTCCCGTTATAATCATGCCGTCATATTTATTGGCCTGCACCTCTTCAAACACTTTATAAAAAGCAAAAAGATGTTCGCGAGGGGTATTTTTCGATACGTGGCTCGAGGTCATCAAAAAGTCAACTTCAACTTGTAGAGGACTATTCGACAAAGCCCTTAACAAATGTGTTTCTGTTGAAATTTTCAAAGGCATCAAATTTAGAATCAGAATCTTTAGAGGTCTGATATCCTGCTGCATGGCCTTGGCTTCGCCGATAACGAATACGTTTTCGTTTTCCAGCACATGACGAGCTGGTAAAGCATCGGGTATTTTAATTGGCATATGGTGCTTGTGTTGTGTGGTGGTTAATGTTTGTGCTGCTTACCTTTTTATAATTCCGAAAAATAAGATGTTTAAAATATTCTCAATCTGCACCTTAAAATCTTCAAAATTATTCAAAGACTGAAAAAGAGGACCTTCTAAACCTTTCAGGGCTATCGCTATAGCAACAGCAGCCATGTTAACATTCTTAACCTGAAAACTATCATCTGCTTGTCCTTCTTCCAGCATTCGGGTTAACAAAAGGGCTTCTTCCGCCTCTCCCTTACCTCGTAATTTATCAAAGAAGTCATATACACCCTGGGCATCATCCTTAAGCACTTTCATGTAGTTCTCAAGCATGTGAATGGTTTTCATGCGCGTTACCACATACTCTCTAAACTTATCTTTTGGTATTAGGTCTGAATCGACAACTTTATTAAGTTCGGTAAACAGAATATCCTTCTCCAACTCAATTACAGCCTGAAAAATCTCTTCCTTATTCTTAAAGTAATAATAAAGAGAACTTTTGCCCTTGCGTAAAGCATGGGCAATATCCTCCATGGTGGTTTTCTTATAACCAAATTTTGCAAATAGCTCTCTTGCTACTTCTATAATTGCTACACGCATTCCATCACTTGTGGTTTCTGATGGATAAGCTACTCCTATAGTCATTCTAATCCTTTTATAAATAATTCGATTGTAAAAATAGGAATACTTTTGTGGATACAAAAGCAACCAAAATCATGTTCGAAAAATCAAATCCACTAAAGCCTGAATATCTACACTTTACCCACTGTCGAATTATTTAGTCGAAACATTCTCATCTTTAGATAAGGCAAAATCAAGCTGTTTCTTATCCAAATTAGCACTGGCTATTACAATCTTCAATTCATCGCCCAACTGATACTTACGATTATACTTTCGCCCTACAATACAGTAGTTCTCTTCATCAAAATGATAGTAATCGTCATCGAGGTCACGAATTGGAATCATTCCTTCGCATTTATTCTCAACAATCTCAACATACAAGCCCCATTCCGTAACACCCGAAATAACACCATCAAACTCTTCCCCCAGGTGCTCTTTCATAAATTCGACCTGCTTGTATTTGATGGACGATCGCTCGGCATCGGCAGCACGCTGCTCCATATCTGAACTGTGCTCACACATTTCTTCGTATTGATCTTCATTGGCCGACTTACCACCATCTAAATATTCCTGTAGTAATCGGTGCACCATCATATCGGGGTAACGACGAATAGGAGATGTAAAGTGCGAATAATGTTTAAAGGCCAAACCATAATGCCCTATGTTATGAGTCGAATAAATGGCCTTAGCCATGGTTCTGATCGCCAGTGTTTCAATCATATTCTGCTCTCCTTTGCCCTGCACTTCTTCCAACAATCTGTTTAACGAAGCACTCACTGTTTCGGCACCTTTAGGTAAGGCTTCATAACCAAAACGACGCACAAAAGATGCAAAATTCTCAAACTTATCAGGGTTTGGCACATCGTGAATACGATACACAAAGGTCTTTGCTTTGCCTTTTCGTCCTTTCTCCAGTTCTTTATTACCGATTAGCTGAGCCACTTTTTTGTTGGCCAGCAACATAAACTCTTCAATTAGTTTATTCGCATCTTTCGATTCTTTAAAGAAAACACTTAAAGGCTTGCCATTATCATCGATATTAAACTTCACCTCAACACGCTCAAAACCAACAGACCCATCTCTAAATCGCTGTTGACGTAATCCTTTAGCCAAACGATCCAAGGTTAATATTTCATTTTTCAAATCTCCATCGCCTGTTTCAATTACCTGCTGCGCCTCTTCATAGGTAAAGCGTCGGTCGGAATAAATAATGGTGCGACCAAACCAACTGTTCAACACATCAGCATTGTCGTCCAGCTCAAACACAGCCGAAAAACAGAGCTTTTCCTCATTCGGACGTAAGGAGCAAATGAAATTACTCAAACGCTCGGGCAACATCGGCACCACCCTATCAACTAAGTACACCGATGTAGCACGCTCGTAGGCCTCCCTTTCCAACAAAGTATTAGGCTGCACATAATGGGTAACATCGGCAATGTGCACACCCACTTCCCAATTGCCATTATCTAGCTTCTGAATAGATAAAGCATCATCAAAATCCTTGGCATCGGCAGGGTCAATGGTAAAGGTGGTAACACCTCTAAAATCACGACGCTTCTTAATCTCATCGGCCGAAATAGCCACATCAATGGTCTCGGCCTCCTCAATAACCTCTTGTGGATAACGATATGGCAAATTGAACTCTGCTAAAATAGCGTGCATCTCGGCCTGATTATCTCCCGCATCACCTAAGACATCAACAATTTCACCAATTGGGTTTTTTGCACGCTTGGGCCACTCTACAATTCTGGCAATAGCCTTTTGACCATCTTTAACACCGTTAAACCCCTTTAGAGGAATAAAAATATCGTGCGACATCACACGGTCATCAACTACCAGAAAACCCACTCCGCGCGACACCTGCATCACTCCAACAAAAAGCTCTCGTTTCCTTTTTAATATTTCAACAATCTCACCCTCTGGCTGACGACCACGACGGCGAGCATGCATAAATACTTTCACATGATCACCATTTAAAGCATGGTTCATATGGTTGCGAGAGATAAAGATATCTCCTCCCTCATTTTCTTCATCAGGCACCACGTAGGCAGAACCAGAGGCTGTCATATCAATCGTTCCTGTTAAGGTAGAGCCTCTGCTGAGTAACTTAAATTTACCAGCAGATACCTCTGACAAGTAACCTGATTCTGATAGATCCTTTAATATAAGCTGCACCTTTTGCCTACCCGTTTTCTTCTTAACTTCTAAGGCGGTAGAAACTTGCTTGTAGTTATAGGTGCGTTTCGGATTATTAAAAAATAATCCTTGTATCAATTGTTTGAGTTCACTCTTGCGTGAATTCTTTTTATTCTTCATTCCCATAATATGTATTTTTTAAGGTTAAGGGTTATCTTCTCCCTGCATCGGGCTTGCCCAATCAGTCGGGAAGTAGGTAATGCCAAATGGCATCGAACCCAAAGGTATGAAATAATTTGGTGCAAAAATCTCTGCCATTTATGATAACCTTTTTCTCTTCTTTCCTGTATAAACAGTTCTGAGGTCATAAAAAACCATAGCTACTAAACACCCAATAGTATTAAAATGAGATACTTTATAATTATAACATACCTACTTATAGGCACCACTTGCTGGACTCAAACCTATGAATTATTCAAAGGAGATACCATCAACTACACCGATGTCCAAAATAAAAAGCAGGGATTATGGATAAAGTTCGATAACAATGGAGAAGAAATTCTTGAACAGGGTGTTTACAATTCAAACAAAAAGCATGGTTGGTGGATTAGTTATTACCCCAATGGTTCGGTAAAACACAAAATCACTTTTAAAAATGGTAAGGCAATAGGACCGGCACATTTTTATTACGAAAATGGACTAATATCAGAAGAGGGTGTTTGGCACATTGATCATTGGCAAGGCAACTACAAGTTTTATAATAAGTCTGGTAGTTTAAGCTACGACTGGAACTATAACGAAACAGGCAAACGAACAGGCACACAAAAGTATTATCATGACAATGGCACTTTAAAATACACTGGTGTTTGGGATAATGGTCAGGCAACAGGCACCCTGCAGATGTTTAACGATGAGGGTAAACTCATAACAGAGCGTATTTATAACAATGGCGAATTTGCCGAGAACAAAGCCATTACACAAGATATTACCACCAACGAGGTAGCTCCCAAACAAGTTGTTGCACATAAAAAGAGCAGCACTACCTTTAAGGGAACTGGCAATCATACCGTTTACAACTTGCACGGAACAATTGAAAAGCAAGGCTTTTTTGTTAATGGTCAAATATTTACAGGCAAACATTGCTTCTACGATGACCAACAACAACTATCAAAAATAGTGCACTACCAAAATGGTAATGTGGTAAAAACCGAAGAACGCTAAACAACAACCAAAGCACTTTTCTTCCATTACAGCTTTATAGCTTAATGCCACGCAACACTTATTTTGTAAATATTAACAGTATTAATCTGTTTTGAAGGTATTATAGAGCAGTAGAATTTTGTATTTTAGCGGCTTATTTTAAACGCCATCAATAATAGCTTTCAAAGTGCATGAAACCAGCATGTGAAATATGATTATCCAAATTCTCATACAGGAGGATGATAAAATTCACTTGCGAGTTAAGGATGGCAACAAAAGCAAAATACGAATAGATGAAAAATAACTTATTCATATACAACACCCTAACACGCAAGAAGGAAGAATTCAAACCTCTTAACCCAAAGCATGTTGGCTTATACGTATGCGGACCAACCGTGTATGGCGATCCACATTTAGGTCATACCCGCCCGGCCATCACCTTTGATATTTTGTTTCGCTATTTAAAGCACAGCGATTATAAAGTGCGCTATGTGCGTAACATTACCGATGTGGGTCATTTAGAAAGCGATGGAGACACGGGAGAAGATAAGATTGCAAAGAAAGCGCGCTTGGAAGAGTTGGAGCCAATGGAAGTAGTGCAGTACTACACCGATCGCTACCACAGCTATATGGATCAGTTGAATGTTCAAAAACCTAGCATTGAACCGCGTGCATCGGGTCATATTATTGAGCAATTACAAATTGTTGAAGATATACTGGCAAAAGGACTGGCTTACGAAAGCAATGGCTCTGTCTATTTCGATGTGGAGGCATACAATAAAGATCATCATTACGGCGAACTATCGGGCCGTAACATTGAAGACTTGCTAAGCACTACGCGTGAGTTAGACGGACAAAGTGAGAAACGCAATAGTTTTGACTTTGCTTTGTGGAAAAAAGCAGCACCTGAACACATCATGCGTTGGCCATCACGCTTTAGTGAAGGCTTCCCAGGATGGCATCTGGAATGCTCGGCCATGAGTGCGCGTTACCTGGGTACTGAATTTGACATACATGGTGGCGGTATGGATTTGTTATTTCCACACCACGAATGTGAAATAGCACAAAGCACTGTGTGCAACGGGCACACGCCAGCGCACTACTGGATGCACAACAACATGATTACCATCGACGGACAGAAGATGGGTAAGTCATTGGGCAACTTCATTACTCTGGAGCAAATGTTTTCAGGAGAGCATGAAAAGCTAGAACAAGCTTACAGTCCTATGACAGTGCGTTTCTTTATTATGCAAGCACACTACCGCAGCACGCTCGACTTTTCAAACGAAGCATTACAGGCCTCACAAAAAGGTTTGGATCGTTTGTTGGAAGCCTTTGGCAAGCTTGATCAACTGACAGCATCCGATGCATCAACATTTAGCGTTCAAGAACTTAAAGACAAATGTTACGCTGCATTGGATGATGATATTAACACACCAATATTAATTGCTCACCTGTTTGATGCAGTAAAAAACATCAATAGCATGTTGGCAGAGAAGGCCACTTTGACTAGTAGTGATTTATCTGAATTAAAGGCCTTAATGCAGAACATGGTAGTTGACATACTTGGTTTATCAGCGGCTGAGAGCAATTCATCGGAGGGTAATGATGAATTATTATCTGAAACCATTAACTTGTTGCTGAATTTACGCATCGATGCCAAAGCCAATAAAGATTGGGGTACAGCCGATAAAATTCGAAATGAGTTGCAGGCATTGGGCGTGGAAATAAAAGATACAAAAGACGGCTTCGACTGGAGCATTAAATAATACTATGCAGAGATTATTAAAATATACAACAGCAGGTTTGGCCATTATGGCTAACCTGCTTTTTTTTAGTTGTAACTCAAAGCAATCAACTAAAACAACAAACACAAAAACGTCGAATACTAAAAAAGCTATTGCTACGCCCGTTTTTAATGGCGATTCGGCCTACCAGTATGTAGCCAATCAGGTAAACTTTGGCCCACGCGTGCCCAACACCGATGAGCATGCTGCCTGTGCCACCTATCTGGCGGATGAATTAAAGCGTTTTGGTGCTGATGTGATTGTGCAGGAAGCCGATGTAGTAGCTTTTGATAACACCGTGTTAAAAGCCAAGAACATTATTGGACAATTCAATCCTGAACAAAATAATCGCTTATTGTTATTTGCCCATTGGGATACACGCCCCTTTGCTGATTATGATAAAGACCCAGCAATAAGAAACAAGCCAATAGATGGTGCTAATGATGGAGGAAGTGGCGTTGGTGTATTATTAGAAATAGCCCGTCAAATTGGTAAATCAGGGCACCCTCTTGGAATTGACATCATCTTCTTCGATGCCGAAGACTATGGCCAACCAGCGCATATAAACCTACCACAAAAAGATCACACCTGGTGCTTAGGTTCGCAATATTGGGGACAAAATCCGCATAGAGATAATTACACTGCCCGCTATGGTATTTTATTGGATATGGTAGGTGCGCCCAATGCCTTGTTTTATCAAGAGCGCTACTCTATCCAATTTGCTCCCGATCTGGTAAAAAAGGTTTGGAATAAGGCTTATGACTTAGGATATGGCAATCATTTTCCTTTTGAGTTAGGCGGCATGATAACCGATGACCATGTATATGTAAATGGACTAAGAAATATCCCTTGTATTGATATTATTCAGTATGACCCAAGTTCAGAACAAAGCTTTGGCAGTTACTGGCACACGCACGACGACACCATGGAGTTCATCGATAAAAACACATTAAAAGCAGTAGGGCAAACTGTATTGGAGGTTATTTATAGTGAAAACTAGACTAACCACAGAGTAAAAGAAGAACGCTAAGACTACACCATGTAAATCCTCTGTACACTTTGCGAACTCTGCGGTAAAAAACTATTTTTTTATGCCAAACCCTAACGACATCACCAGAGAAATTATAGAATGTGCAATAAAAGTTCATACTGCCCTTGGCCCAGGCATGCTGGAATCTGCTTATCAGGAGTGCCTATACTATGAACTTAAAAAACAAGGCTATAAAGTTGAGAAGGAAAAGGAGTTACCTCTAATTTATGATGAAGTTAAAATGCCTTGCGGCTATCGTGTTGATTTACTTGTAGACAATACCATAATTGTTGAGCTAAAAGCAGTAAGCGAATTGAATAATTTACATACCGCTCAACTTCTTTCCTACTTAAAAATGGCAGATAAGAAAATTGGATTGCTACTAAATTTCAATGTCACTTTTCTAAAAGATGGTATCAAAAGAATTGTAAACAATTATTATTAGCCTCAAAGCAAAAGAAGAACACTGAGAACACACCATGCAAATCCTCTGTGTACCTTGCGATCTCTGCGGTAAAACAGCATGTAAAAATGTTAACCGCAGAGTTAAAAGAGAACACAGAGAAGTTTAAACTCACCCTTTACAATCTATACTTACACAACAAACACCTTATTTTCAACCCGCTTAACATACATGGAACACAGAACTAATGCATTACACAGAAAATACATCATGTAAATCCTCAGCGCTCTTTGCGCACTCTGCGGTAAAAAAATACGCCACATCATTAAAATCAAAAAGCTATGCCACATCTACTTCCATACCTAAACAAACAACTCATTGAAGCGGGCTGCGATGAAGCAGGACGAGGCTGTTTGGCTGGCCCTGTAGTGGCAGCAGCAGTAATACTACCCAAAAACTTTAAGCACGAGTTACTCAACGACTCCAAACAATTGACCGAAAAACAACGGCAAAAACTTCGCCCTATTATTGAGCAAGAAGCTATTGCCTGGGCGGTTGGCTTTGTTGATCACGAGGAGATTGATAAAATCAACATATTAAAAGCATCACACATTGCCATGCACCGCAGCGTTGAACAGCTCACAACAAAACCAAACCACCTACTGATTGATGGTAATCGCTTCACGCCATACAAAGGCATAGATCACACTTGTATTATTAAAGGTGACGGTAAATTTTTATCCATTGCCGCGGCCAGTGTACTGGCTAAAACTCATCGGGATGATTACATGGAAGCCATGCATGAGCAATACCCACATTATGCCTGGGATCGTAACAAGGGCTATCCTACCAAAGCACACAGGGCAGGCATTAAAGAGCACGGCATAACACCCATCCATCGTAAAACATTCAGGCTATTAGATGAGCAAATGACTTTGTTTTAAAAGATAGTCCGAAGTGCGAAGCTTTAAAATATTTACAAGAAACAGCTACACTACTTACTACAGCCCGCTGAGTCCTTTACCTTTTTAAAAGTAGCCTCTTTCAGCTGTTCTTTCACATCCTTGCCAGCCCTAAACTGCACATTTACCTTTTTAATAGAGCGCCAGTTAACATCTTCGGCTTTAGCTTCTGATTGGCTCGATAGACTCAAACTAAAAGTACCTAAGTCACCCAACTGTACCGACTGATTTTCCAACAAACACTCGGGAATAATATCGGTTAACTCTTTTAAGGTGGCATAAATATCACCCTTCGATAAAGTGCAGCGACGCGACATCCGCTCAGCCAACTTATCCAAGCCAATCTTCCCCCTGTCGCAGGCATGGGCATAATAACAGTCTTTATTGGCTGCGCTTAAACGATTGCCACCTTGTTTAATTACCTTATATTTTACAGTCATTTATCAATTGTTTTACAATGAAACATACCGAAGTTATTCTATTTAAGCATAGACTTAAAAATAGTTAAGCATATACTTAAATATAGCTTAAGCATAGGCTTAAAACAAATCACAATGTGAAGATTAACCAATAAGTCGCTTACAAATAAACACATCACTGCCTTTTGATGGCCACAATCATTTACTAAGTACAATTAACGGCATAAAAAAACCGGCACGAGGCCGGCTTATTACTAGTTTATTTTCTTTTACTTTCCACCAAATAAAATACCTACACTAAAAGCCATTTGCTCAAAAGCAGTATCATACTTAATCTCACCATAAAATTTACCAAAATTAATTCCTGCACCTAAATCAACACCAATTTTATTATCGCTCTCTTCAGCAGTTGCAGCTCCCATAGGGATAAACGAAGATATATCTTCACCAAACAGATCATCCAAAAGGTCACCAGCATCAAACTCCACTTTAGCATGGCTATAGTTCAAACCTCCAATACCATAAATTGAAATTGATTCATTAGAATAGAAATGATATTGAGCGTCTGCATTTAATTGCCATGCACTCATATCCATTCCATCAGGACTACCTGGGAAAAAATAAGTAAAGCCAGGAGCAATTTTAAACTTCTCACTTATATCAAAAGTCGCACGAACATTAAGTCCAACGCCAGCTACTTCCTCGTAGCTATCATTCAGTCCCATTTTCGTTCCTAAGGTTAGTCCACCACCAAACTTAACTTGAGCCATTGATGCGCTTGCTACCATTGCCATTACAGCAACTAATAATAATACTTTTTTCATGATGTGTTAGTTAATTTATTTTAAATCGGCGGCAAACATAAGCATGCTAGTAGCATTACACAAACCACTCTAGTGTATGAAAATCAACTATTCGTCACCGCAATCAAATCATTCACATAAACAACTCACCTTTTCATCCTTTTATTCGCGAAATAATTTTTTGTTAACTTTTTTGATGCTAAACTCTAGCCGTGATTGATTTTGTTTAACTATAAACAAATGACCTACCTTAACTAAATATTAAACTCATTTTTACACCTTTATCTCAGCAACAGCACAGATGTCGAACAGGGAAATTGCTTTTAAAACTAATACACCACCCCACCTGTTGGCACCCCTCCTAAAATTCAGAGACGGTTTCTCATCCCTCTCCTTCTTGGCAAGGATGAGTACCACGAAGTGGGGAGGTGGTTAAAATGCTTAAAAGCGAATTTCTTGAGATACCAAAAATCAACAAGGTATTTCAGCAAAAATTATATCTTTGCCTCCAAAATTAGATTATAAATTAATAGACTTTGTTTGTTGAAGACGCTTTGATTGTTGATAACTGTCCCATTTTCAATCATTAATAACAATTAAAATCTGTAAGCAACTTCAAATCTTTAAAGTGAATTGTATGAGAAGAATAGCAGCATTTTTGCTAGTAGCATGCATGGGTTTCACGCAGTTAGCGAAGGCCGATGAGGGTATGTGGTTACTACCACTTATTAACAAATTGAATATTGAGAAGATGCAAGAGATGGGCTTCCAGCTTTCAGCTGAAGAAGTATACAGCATCAACAATAGCAGCCTAAAAGATGCCATTGTAATTTTTGGCCGTGGTTGTACAGGTGAGATGATTTCTGACCAAGGTTTAATTTTAACAAACCACCATTGCGGATATGGAAATATCCAGGAATTAAGTTCTGTTGACCACAACTACCTGAAAGATGGTTTTTGGGCCAAAACCAAAGAGGAGGAATTACCTGCTCCGGGCTTATCAGTTACTTTTTTAAAGTACATGACTGATGTAACTGAAAAAGTAACAGCTGAGCTGAATGATGAAATGACAGAAGAAGAGCGCGCTGTTAAAATCAAAGAAGTATCGGCCAAATTGGTTGAAGAAGCAAAAGAAGGTAACGAATACCAGATTAGCGTTAAAGATTATTTCGAAGGCAACCAATTTTTCTTAATTGCCTATGAAAAATTTAACGATGTACGTTTTGTAGGTGCTCCTCCTTCGTCAATTGGTAAATTTGGTTTCGATACCGATAACTGGATGTGGCCTCGTCACACTGGTGACTTCAGCATGTTCCGTGTTTACGCGGGTCCAGATGGCAAGCCAGCTGAATATTCAAAAGACAACAAACCATACAAACCAGCACATCACCTACCTGTATCGTTAAAAGGTGTACAGATGGATGACTACGCAATGACTGTAGGTTTCCCAGGTAGCACTGAGCGTTATTTAACATCGTGGGGTATTGAAGAGCGTATGGAAATTATCAACCATGCCCGCATCAAGCCACGTGGCGTTAAGCAAGATATTTGGTTAAAAGATATGCGTGCCGATGAAAAAGTAAACATTCAGTACGCTTCAAAATTTGCGGGTAGCGCCAACTACTGGAAAAACAGTATTGGTATGAACCGTGGTTTGGAGAAACTTAATGTAATTGGTCAGAAAGAAGAACTAGAGGCTGAGTTTACCACTTGGGTGAATGCTGATGCTGCTAGAAAAGCCAAATATGGTAATGTATTAGCTGAGTTGGAGAAATCGTACGCTAACCGTGCTTCTTTTGTTAAAGCTACTTCTTTCATCGCCGAGTGTCAATTACGCGGAGCTGAAGCTTTTTACTTCGCCTATCGTGCTAGTGGTCTTGAAAAAGCACTTGAAGAAGGAGATCAGGAGAAAATAGACAAAGCTGTTGAAGGACTTAAAAAAGCTGGTAAAGGTTTCTTTAAGGATTACAACCCGGAAACAGACCGTAAGGTGATTGGTGCATTATTAAAAATGTTTAACGACGACATTGATGCTAAATACCACCCATCTTTTTATGCAACTATCAATAAAAAATTCAAAGGTGACTTCCAGAAGTTTGCTGACAACATGTATAACAAATCTGTTTTCATGAACGAAGCACGCTTTAACGCGTTCCTTGAGAAGCCGTCATTAAAAGTACTTCAGAAAGATTATGCTTTTATTGGTGGTGTTTCATCAATTGAAAAATACCGCGAGATTAAAGGTATGGAAGCTGAAAGTGCCATTGCTATTGATAAGAATAACCGCTTATTTATTGCTGGATTATTTGAAATGCAGCCTGATAAAGTATTCTACCCAGATGCTAACTTCACTATGCGTTTATCATATGGTAAAGTAGGTGATTACGAACCAAAAGATGGTGTTAAGTACAAGCACTTCACTACTATCGAAGGTATCATGGAAAAAGAAGATCCTGATAACTTTGAGTTTGAAGTTCCTGCTAAACTTAAAGAGCTATGGAAAAACAAAGACTATGGTCAGTATGCTGATGCAGCTGGTTACATGCCTGTTTGTTTTACATCAAACAACGACATTACAGGTGGTAACAGTGGTAGCCCGGTAATTAATGCTGAAGGTCATTTATTCGGATTAGCTTTTGATGGTAACTGGGAAGCTATGAGTGGTGACATTGCCTTTGAAACTGAATTACAGAAATGTATTAATGTAGATATCCGTTACGTACTTTTCATTATTGACAAGTATGCGGGTGCTACTAACCTTATTGATGAGATGACATTAGTGAAATAAGTCACTTCATTCATCAAAATGCAAAGAGCTGCCGGAAATTTTCGGCAGCTCTTTTTTTGTTAAATTTATTTAAATATCAAGTATATCATAGTATTAGCTCGTTTAATAATGTAGTTTCGTCACTCCTGATAAAAAGCTAACTAGATTAATGCGTTTACTACTAATCACCATAATTGGGTTGTGGATCTCTATTGCCGTTAAGGCCGATGAAGGTATGTGGCTCCCCTACCTGTTTAATCAGCAACAGATTGAACAGATGCAACAAAAAGGTCTGCAAATCCCCTTTGAATCAATCTATAATCATTCTGCTCCATCATTAAAAGATGCGGTAGTATCCTTGGATGATGGCTCTTGTACAGGTGAATTTATTAGTGAACAAGGACTTCTGCTCACCAATCATCATTGTGGTTACAGCGACATACAACAGCTTAGTGCCGTAGAGCACAATTACCTTGAGCATGGCTTTTGGGCCGCTTCAAAAGACGAGGAACTACCAAGCAAAGGCAAAACAGCAACATTACTTCTGGAGGCACACGACGTTACCAGTCAGCTTATGCCATTTGTTGAGAAACTAAAAGGTTTGGAACGACAGGTAGCCATTGATAGTCTTATTACAATTATCGAGACGGATGCATCTAAAGACTCACCTCACGATGCGCGTGTTAAATCTTTTTTCAATAACAATGTCTACATCTTATTTATAACTCAAACATATTCAGATGTTCGATTAGTGGGCACTCCACCTTCATCCATTGGTAAGTTTGGTGGCGACACCGACAATTGGATGTGGCCAAGACATACAGGCGACTTTTGCTTTTTCAGAGTTTACTCTGCACCCGATGGCTCACCGGCTGAATATTCACCTGACAACATTCCGTTCACCCCTAAGAAACACTTCACCATTAACACCCAAGGCATTAATAATGGTGATTTTACCATGACATTGGGTTATCCAGGCCAAACACAGCGCTACCTTACTTCTTTTGGTGTAAACGAAATCAACACCATCATTAACCCCATCGTTTCTGAAGTTCGAGGCATTAAACAAGCCATTTGGGAAGAGGCCATGCACAACTCGGAAGAGATTAGCATTATGTATGCAGCCAAGCATTCCGAATCCAGCAATTACTGGAAGTATGCCATTGGTCAGAACAAAGCACTCGACAAGCTGAATATCATCAGTGATCATCAACAAAGGGAAGAAAACTTCATTAGCTGGTTACAGCAAGATTCTGCAAGAATAAAAACATATGACAAAGCATTACCTGTTGTGGAAGCATCATACATGCTAGGTAGTAAATTAACATTGGCTGAAACCATTACTCAGGAAACCATGCTCGAAGGAGCCGACATTATCAAGCTTGCACTTGATATCAGCTCTTTGTTTATGGATTTACAAAACAAGGATAAAAATGATTACGAGCAAGAGTTGGTTTTAACTCGTGAAGCCATCAAGGCACTATACAAAGATTACGATGCGCAGTTGGATCAAGAGGTTTTTACAGCCATGCTACAGTATTATTTACAAAATACACCTGAAAGCCTGCGTCCACCAAACGAAGCACTATTAGGTAAAAAGCATCAAGATAAACCAGCACAATTTAGTAAAGCGTTATTTGAGAATTCTGCACTAACAAACAAAGAACAGGCTATTTCACTCTTGGAAAGCACCAATGAGAGTGAGTTATTTGAGGACCCTGCTATTGCTTTTTCATACCAAATACTTTCACACCTTTATCAGATACTCGATATCCATGATAAATTAAACCGTCAGCTAGGTGATGCGCAGCGTATACTAACGCAAGGGTACCTGGAGAAAGACAAAGTAAAAACACATTATCCGGATGCCAACAGCACGATGCGATTATCCTTTGGTAGCGTGGATGATTACGAACCTAAGGACGGGGTACGCTACACGCATCAAACAACCCTTAGTGGCATAATGGAAAAAGAAGACAATGAGTCTAAAGACTTTCGTATACCCAACAAACTAAAAGACTTATACGAAACCAAGGACTTTGGCAACTATGCACTTTCCAGTGGAAAAATGCCCGTATGCTTTATCACTAATAACGATATAACAGGCGGCAATAGTGGCAGTCCGGTTATCAATGCCAATGGTGAGTTGGTTGGTGTAGCATTTGATGGTAATTGGGAAGCCATGACTAGTGATCTGGCCTATGAGCCTCAACTACAAAAATGTATTTGTGTTGATATCCGTTATGTGCTTTTTATTGTTGATAAAATGGCTAACGCACAACACCTAATTGATGAGATACAACTTGCTGATTAAGCAGGACCCCTTATCTTTGTTACAAAATACGATGCATGGCTAAAAACAAATATTACGTTGTTTGGGTGGGCGCTAAACCCGGAATTTATTCAAGCTGGCCAGAGTGTCAAGCACAGATTAAAGGTTTTCCGGCGGCAAAATACAAAGGTTTTGCCACCCTTGTCGAGGCCCAAAAAGCCATGGACAATGGGTTTAAAAGCTATATTTCATCAGCCACAAAAGGCAGTACCAACAAAGGCACCATCAATTCAAAACAAAATATTATAAGTAATAGCATAGCTGTTGATGCTGCTTGCAGTGGTAACCCCGGCGTAATGGAGTACCAGGGTGTTTATACCAAAGATAGCCGCCAGTTGTTTCATCAAAAATTCCCCTTAGGAACCAATAATATCGGTGAGTTCATAGCGCTTGTACATGGCATCTCCTACTTACAAAAAAACAAGCTTAACATTCCCATCTACTCCGATTCGAAGATTGCGATTGGTTGGGTGCAGAAGAAGAAATGCAAAACCAAACTGCCCGATTCTCCCAAGACGAAGGCTTTGTTTGATATGATAGAACGTGCTGAAAACTGGTTGAAAAACAATACCGTTCAAGTAAAAATACTTAAATGGGACACTAAAAACTGGGGCGAGATTCCAGCTGACTTTGGTCGTAAATAGGCTTAGTTGAGTGTTTCAAATGGCACATTAAATACAACTCGCGTTCCCTGCTTACCATATTTCGACATATCCTCAATCTTTAGAGTAACTGGTATATTCTGCTCTTTTGAGTTCAGTAATTTTAGCCGGTCCCGGGTTAACTGTACAGCCATTGACTTGTGCGTACTACCATCTTCTTTCCGTTGTTCAAGCGAGTTGTGTATGCCGATACCATTATCCTCAATTGAAAACTCCAAACACTCTTCTCGCTTAGCCAAGTGCACATGAATATAGCTATCTGGCTTGGTTAGTTGTCCGTGCTCAATGGCATTTTCGATAAAAGGCTGTGTTAGCATAGGCGGTACCAACACGCTATTCAATTCTATATTCTCATCAAACTCAATGGAATAGTTTATGCTGTTATCAAAACGTCGGTTCTGAATACTCATGTATTTATCCAGTATCTCTTTCTCGGCCTCCAAAGTAATCTGCTCCTCCTTGGCATACTCCAATATAAGGCGCATTAAACCAGAAAAATCAGCCACAAAATCAACCGCATCCTCCTTATTGTTTTCAAGGATAATACACTGTAATGCTGACAATGTATTAAATATAAAGTGCGGATTCATTTGCGTACGCAACACTTTTTGCTCCATTATTAACTGACGTTGTTTATCTTTTATTTTCAGCACATAAACCCAAATCATCGCAATAATAGTCATCAACAAAAACAATGCTGACAAGCCCCACATATACAACCGGTTTCTCTCTTCTTTGGCCTGTAGCACAACGAGTTCTTTCTGACTTTTTTCCGCATTGTACTTTTTCTCCAAATCAAGCAGTTTCTCATATTGCTGGGAATCATAAATTGAATCTTCTAACGCAACACGACTCTCCAGAATATTGTTGGCCTGTTCAAACTCACCTAAGTTTTTATAGGCTTTGTATAACTCCCCAAGGTTACCCAACTGCACTTCTCTCAAACCAATTGATTGATTGTATAGATTGGCTTTATCGTATGCCATAAGTGCCTTATCCATATCTTCATTGGCAAGATACATTTCACCCATCATACTATAGGTATGCACAAGACCTACTTTATCATCCAGATCATGAAATATTTTGAGGGATTTAGTAAAGTATTCAAAGGATCTTGCCATCTGCTTATCCTGAAAAAACAAACGCCCCAGGTTAGCCGCCACAGAAGCCATCTTACCCTCTTCACCCAAAGCGTTAAAAGCACTATAAGCCTGTTTATAATAGTCGAATGCTAAGTTGCTCTTACCCATACGCACTGCAATAACTGCCAAATTATTATTGACATCAGCTATTGCTGATTGATTACCCAACTCTTCGTAAAGACGTAAAGCATTATTATAATACTCATGAACTAATTCATAACGCTCCCACTTGCCATAAATAATTCCTAAATTTTGGTATGACTGCGCAATCCCTTCTTTGTTATCAGCACGCAATTCTAATTTAAGGGAGTGGTCGTAAGCTACCAGCGCACTATCAAAGTCAGCTTTTAAATAATGGAGTAAACCAATATTATTATAGATCGAAGCTAACTTTGTTGAATCTTTAACCGCCAGAAAAGATTTCAAGGCAATCCGGTAAGAAGCCATTGATTGCGCCAGATCCTGCTTGTAATAATAATACTCGGCAAAAAATGAATTCGAATATGCTTGCTTTTCCATTTCCGTCAAAGGGCAAGTATCAATACATTCTAAAGCAAGTTGAAAAATACTATCGGGGTTACTACTCACTACTATATTGAAATGTGCCATCTGTTCTAACCAGTCATCGCGTTCATCAGCTTTGACATTAATGTTATTCAAAATGGTAAAACCAATAATTAATAGTAGAAACTTGAAGCGGGAATAGCTCATATCTATTTGTAAAATATAACCAAAAATAGCATATTTTTTTGATTGCTCTATTCTACCGAATGACATGGTAATCGCATTTAAAAGTTGAATCCCTTTAGGATTCTATAATTAAGAATTTTAATTTGACCCAGATTTTATCTGGGGTTATTCTTATTCAACCACGCTGTGGTTGGTGTTGATAAATCCTGAAAAGGATTTAATATTAATGAGGGTGTCCAAAATTACGGCATCCTCTTTTTTTATGTTTTAAAATTGAATCGCGTTTGTTAATATGCTATACCGCTGAGAGGCTGTAGTTGAGCTGGTATTTTGTTTTAAAGCTAGATATGGAGGCTATTATTCG
>NZ_VKDE01000046.1 GCF_007097485.1 Carboxylicivirga sp. M1479
ACCTTGATTATAGGGCTTGAAATTGATTTGTTTCATGCTTTTAAGATACTAAATATCAGGCACATGAACAAACTAACTCAGCTGTAATCAATTGATTATGAACGAAAAAAGAGGGAATCCGTTTTTGGACACCCTCTTTGTTTTATAGGTTAATGACCTTTTCAGCATCGGATTGTAATGTTATTATATCAGGCATTGTGCCTTTAATTCCAGCGGCCATGTTTTGAATGTTATAATAATTTAAGCAGGTTGTGCAGGCAATCAGCTTACAGCCTTTCTTTTCTAATGCTTGCAATTCTTCACTATAACCTCCTGATTCATCCAAAACTTTAACTCCCTCGTTGTAAAATACTATAATGGACGGGATTCTGTTGTCTTCTAAAATTAGCTTCAAGTACTTTTTAAGTAGTTGGTGTGCTAGTTTTTTATCGCCATGGCCCATGCCATTTTTAGTAATTTGAAGTAGGTCGCTTAGTTTTTTCATTTAGAGTTTTGTTTAATACAAGTAGCAAATGTAATCAAATGCTTGAGGCAAACAAGGCCTTAGTATTGCAGAGCTATATGTGTAATTTTTGTAAGCAGATTTGATTCAATTATATTCATGTGGTAATAATACCGTTTTTAAAACCATAGATCCAGTTTTTCAACTCGTCGAACCACAGCTGTTTGGCTTCTGCCTAGCAGCATTGCTATTTCTCTTACTGTTTTGCCTTGTATAAAGAGTTGTTTTAATTCTGCTTCCTCCATTTTAGACCACAATTGGTTAGTTCGTTTTGGTTTTGCTTGATGAACTTTTGCTTTAAGTGTAAGATTTAGGTTGTTACTTATGGTTTTGAAATCGTGGATTTGAAAGGAGCTGGGGAGTAATCGGTTTGGGATATGAAGTTTAGCTCTAGTGCGGGTTGCTGCCACATATAAGAGGTTTATTTCTTCCGACAAGGCATTAGCACTTTCTTCTTTGGCTTTAATGGCATCTTTAGAATCAATAATTTGTTGTTCGCTAATAAAATCATCCATAATAAATACCTGATCGTACTCCATGCCTTTGGCCTTATGCACAGTGGAGAATATCATATCGGCATCTTTTTTATTAGCTTCATCAACAGCACATTCTTTTATCTTGTTAATGAAAAAAGGAATGTCTTTGTGGTATTTTTCAACTAAATCAACCAATGCTTTAAGCGAGGTGTCAGAAGTTTCTTCTAAATAGTCTTTTAAGTGATCAAAGGAGGGCATGGTTTTAAGTAATTTATCCTTAATTAAATGCCGTTTGTGGTTGTACAGATTAAGTACATCGTAAATTGAACCACCCTCTTCGGAGAAAGTGTATGAGCTCAAGTTGCCTTCGAAATAGATGGTATTTAACTCCTTTTGTTGGATTAATAATTCAATGGCACGCGATACGAGTTTGCTGTTGGAGCGTGCCAAAGTTACTCTGCTTTTGATATCCTGATGTTGACCAAGACCTTTGATGTTAACCTTACTTGCTTGGCTAATTTCTCTTTTAAGCTGAAGTATTGACTTTGAAAGGCGGGCAACCTCCTGATTAAAACGAAAGCTTTTGCTTAAATCCATCATTGGAAAATCCAACTGCTGCAGAGCATTGGTTGCAAAACGCCATCCATATATTTGTTGATGTTGATCGCCTATAATTATTTTCTTAGCAGGCTGTTGCACAAAGGCTTCTAGCATGGCACCCGAAGCATCCTGTCCCTCATCAAATAAAATGTAGTCATAGGGAAGCATTGGCTTGCTCAGTTGGAATTGTTTCAGATAAAAATCGTGAATGATGTCGATTTCTCCTTTATGCATTTTAGCAAGAAACAAGCGGGTATAATGGATAATTTGATCTTGATATTCGCTTGCAAAAGCCAAACTATCTTGCGTATTCAGGGTTTGTAAGTAATCGATTTCAATTACCTTACTTGCTCTTGAGTTACAAAAATAGCGAGCAAAACGATAGATGTGACTAGCTAGTTTTAGGTGCGATAAGTCGTTTGTTTTCGGTTTTATATTTAAAATTTGGGCAACTTCATGCGGTTTGTAATCAAAGCGTAGATTATAACGCTGATAGGGCGCAATGTATTTGTAGGCAAGGGAATGAGCTGTTTCTACCCTTACGTTGCTTAAACCAAGCTGACTAAGTTGATAATCGGCCTCCATTTTAACCGACTTATTAAATGCCAAATAAAGGATGGAAGCTTTTGGTCGTTTTAATGCATACTGAAGAATAGTTGTTGTTTTACCAGAACCAGCTACTGCATTTACTTTTAGATCGCCTTCGTGCTCAATTATTTTTTGTTGTTCATCTGTTAATTGCATGCTTCTGGTATTCGGCTCAAGGCGAAATGAAATGGGTATTGTTGAAAGAAAAGTTAATAGTCTAACATCTATTAAATAGGTTGGAGCTTGTGATACTGTATGTTTGTACCACGTTCTCCAAGTTTGTTTTATGTTTGATTTTTAACTTCCAAATACACGTTTTAAAATATCGTTAACACGCGCCATCGGATCTTTTCTTATGAGTGATTCTTCCTGCGCAATTTTAATAAACAAGCCATTAAGAGCCTGTTCTGTTAAGTATTTGTCAAGGTCAATATTAACAGCATGTAAACCAGCCATCTTACCAAACGGATTGTCGGCAATCATGTTCCATTTGTCGGTTAGCAGGTCCCACGACATATTAGGCGAAATACCTGCCGCTATTTCTTTGTCAAGTGATTTTTGAATAATGGGTTGATAAAGATCGAAAAGTTGTGTGTAGGTTGTTTGCTTTAAATATTGAGTTGCTGCATCGTCATTACCATTTAAGATGGACAAAGCATCTGGAATGCTCATGTTTTTTATGGCCTGTTCAAAAATAGGAGTGGCTTCTTTGGCAGCACTTTCTGCAGCTCTGTTGATGTGTATTACAACATCTTCAATCACTTTGTCGCCACCTGGAATTTTATTGGCATTTTCAACAATAATATCCGCTTCTTTTGGGAGCAGTATTTTAACCAGAGGATCGCCATAATAGCCATTTAAGTGGCCCAGCTGGGTGCTGGCTGAATCAGTTCCTAAATAAAGGGCTTCTTTCAGTCCATCGGCAATTTCAGTTTTACTAAGTGGGGCTGATGTACTGGCAGAGTCGGCGATGTTCATTAACTCGGCACAAGAACTTAAAGTAATAATTGTAAATAGTATGGTAAATAATTTCATAATCAGTTCTTTGTTTTTGGTGTGGCTATGATGTCTGTTGTTCCTAATTGAGGAATTAAATCATGACAATTATGCAAATGTATTGGCTGTTTTGTTTTGGTATCAAAAAGTTGATAGTCCAATGCTTCGAAGTAACTTGTGTAGAATGAGAAATCAATATTTTTCTCTTTCATAACGTATTCGCCCACCTCAAAAATTATTTGTGGTTGATACTTTTTAATCATTGACTGGGCACCTTTAAGCACTTTGTATTCATGCCCATCGGTATCTATCTTAATAAAGTCCACGCGTTTTAACTGTTTATCCATACAAAATTGATCTAAGCTTACCGAACCAACCTTGTCCGTTGATTTGGGGGTTCCCAAGTGGACAGGGTGTTTGCCATACTCTTGGGTTGAATTTAGCTTCCAACTCGAATAAGCCTTTATATCAGCTACTTCAGTGTTGATCTCCGAAACAAATGAGTTGATGAGCGTTATGCGTTGCGCCAAATTGCTATTCAGTGCCAGGTTTTTCTTAAACTTATCAATGGCGTAATGAGTTGGTTCAAAGGAATAAATTGTGCCTTTTGGGGCTATTTTGGCAAATTGTAAAGCAGTTGTACCAGAGTTGCCACCAACGTCTAATATTATCGCATTACCTGGTATTTGATGGTATTTCGATTGTGTTACGTGTTTTTGAAAACCACCAAATAAAAAGATTGATAAATCAATGCCTTCCGACAAATCTAAGTCGTACCAAATTCCCTTTCTTTTGGCTTTTATGTGATCGTCTTTTTTAAGAAGAATAAGTTTGGTTACATGGTAAAGTATTTTAGCAATCCCAATTTTTATTCTTGTGATAGGTAGTTTGTTAGTCATGGTTATTTAAGCTTATAATTCGCTATGTGCCTAAGGTTTTTTAAATTTTCTTTTTGATGACTTGTGTTTTTTCTTAAAGCCTTTATTGATTGTTTTATTGCTGTTTTTACTCTCCTTATCAGGGAAAAGCTTTTTCAACATATCAAAACGTTTAAAGCTTTTTAGCCGCTCTTTAATCTTATCCTGATACTCTTTTTTATACCAAAAAAGATACATGCGTTGTTGTAGCTTTTCAGTTTTAGTTCTTGGAGTATAGGTTTCCTCAAGCGTGTATGGATGAACGCCTGAGTAATATATAACCGTTGCCACTGTCATGGGTGTAGGGGTGAAATCCTGCACTTGTTCCAGCTTAAAATCCATATCATGTGTTTCGCATGCTAGGTTAGCCATGTCCAATTCTTGGCTTCCTGGATGGCTGGAAATGAAGTAGGGAATGATTTGCTGCTTAAGATTCTTGGCTTTGTTTATACGATCGAAATCTACCTTAAATTTGTGGAACAACTTAAAACTTGGCTTTCGCATTATTTTTAATATCTGGTCAGATGTGTGCTCTGGGGCAACTTTTAATCGGCCAGATACGTGGTTTTCAATTAGTTCCTGAGTGTATTCGCGATGACTCTCTTGCTCTTTAGTTGAAGCCATTGGGTTATAAAGCATGTCGTAACGAACTCCACTTCCAATAAAAGCTTTCTTAATATTCGGGTGCTGATCAACAGTTTTGTACAGGTCTGTCATGGCACTGTGATCGGTGTCAAGGTTGGTGCATATATTTGGATGTATGCATGATGGTCGGGTACAGCGCTGACATATTCTTAAATTCTTGCCCTCCATTTTATACATGTTTGCACTAGGCCCACCCAAGTCAGACAAATAACCTTTGAAGTCGGGCATTTGAGTAATGGCATCCACCTCTTTGAGTATGCTTTCTTTTGAGCGTGAGGCAATGAATTTACCTTGATGAGCCGATATGGTGCAAAAACTACAGCCTCCAAAACAACCTCGGTGCATATTAACCGAGAACTTAATCATTTCAAAAGCAGGTATTGGTCCTTTGGCAATGTAGCGTGGGTGTGGCAAGCGGGTGTAAGGTAAATCAAAAGAAGCATCCAGTTCACCAGTCGACATTGGTGGGTAAGGAGGATTAATCACTACTTTTTTCTCACCTACAGTTTGAGTTAATCGTGCTGCATTCCAGCGGTTTGACTCTTCTTCAATGTGTCGAAAGTTTTTGGCATACTGTACTTTATCCTTAAGGCAGGTTTCGTGCGATGCCAACTCCAGATCTTTCCAATTCTTGTTTTTTGGCAGATCATTATCTTTATCTTGTAAAAATGCCGTTTGTGGAATGGTTTTAAGGCTTTCAATTGGCACGCCCCTGTCAATTAAGCGAATGATTTCGAGTAGTGGTTGCTCACCCATGCCATAAACCATTAAATCAGCCTTTGATTCACTAAGTATACTTGGCTTTAGTTTATCCGACCAATAATCGTAGTGACTTACGCGTCGTAAAGATGCTTCAATTCCACCAAGCAAAACTGGTACATCAGGGTATAATTCTTTAAGGATATTACAATAAACAACTGAAGCGTAATCTGGCCGCTGTCCAGACCTGCCATCGGGCGTGTAAGCATCATCAGATCGCAAGCGACGGTTAGCAGTGTAATGGTTCACCATCGAGTCCATTGCACCAGCAGTAACGCCAAAAAAGTAATTGGGGCGTCCTAATTTCTTAAAATCTCTTAGATCGTCCCTCCAATTAGGCTGTGGTACAATGGCTACTTTAAGTCCATGGTATTCGAGCATGCGCCCAACAACAGCAGCACCAAATGCAGGATGATCAATATAAGCATCACCAGTAAAAAGAATCACATCTACACTATCCCAACCTCGGCGTTCCACTTCTTTTGCAGAAGTAGGAAGCCAATCTTCCATTTTATTCTTTTGCTCAGTTTTTATCATATCGGTGGCAAATGTAACTGAAATTTAGTTATCTTGCTTTCACAATAACAGCCTTGGTTGTATAATATTTCTGCAAGTTGTAAGGTAAACCACCAAAAGACTTAAAGGTTTTTTTTATTATTATAAAACCAATGTTAACTTTGTAATGAAAAATTTGGCCATGACTAATCCAAATAGCGAATTAATTGTTGACTTAAAAACGAAAATCAATCGTCTTGTTCAGATGTACCAAAGCTTAAAGTCGGAGGTTCAACTATTAGAGGATGAAAGAAATAGATTGACAGTGCAGCTTGAAGAAGCCGCCAGAGAGTATTCGAATTTAGATGAACGTTTCAACAATTTAAAATTAACGAAAGAATTGGTTTCCAGCTCAGATGAAGCAGGGGATACCAAGAAAAGGATAGGTCAGATTGTACGGGAAATAGACAAGTGTATTGCACTTTTAAACCGTTAAGCTAGTTAAATGGACGATAAACTCTCAATACGTGTAAATATTGCCGACAGGCATTATCCTTTGCGAATAGAACGTAAGGATGAAGAGCGCATTCGTTTAGCAGCTAAACTCATCAATGATAAAGTTTTACAATATAAGCAACGCTACTCCGATAAGGATGTACAAGATTTTTTAGCAATGGCAACTCTACAGTATGTCATTAAACTCTTGGAATTGGAAAACCGTCATGATGTGGATCCATTTATAGAAATGGTACGAGATTTAAATGAGCAATTAGATGATATATTATCTGAGAAATCGAATAAGGTTTTGTAGATAAAGTATTGAAAATTTGAAATTTACCCGTGTTATTGTTTGTGTTTCTTTAATTGAAATGCAGATGAATGATACGGTTTTGTTATATATATAAAGACGATTAATATGGATTATCCAATAGTAATAGGACTCGCACTAGCGGCTTTGTTTATTGGAAGCTTGGTAACATGGCTGATAATTACCAAAGCTTTTAAAACAAGAAGTGAACGCGTTGTGAAAGAGGCAGAAGCGGAAGCGGAAGTTATAAAGAAAGATAAGATACTGCAGGCAAAAGAGAAGTTTTTGCAGCTGAGAACGGAGCATGAGAAAGAAATTAATTCTCGTAATTCCAAAATGGTCAATGCCGAAAACAAGCTTAAACAAAAAGAAGCAGGCATTGCTCAACGTATTGAAGAGCAGAATAGAAAGAAAAAGGAAGTTGACGCTATACGTGAAAACTTAAATGCTCAATTGGAAATTGTTGAAAAGAAATCAGAAGAGGTTGATAAGGCTCACAGACAACAAGTCGAGCAATTAGAGGCCATTTCAGGTATGTCGGGCGATGAGGCGAAAGAGATGTTGATTGAAAGTATGAAAGCGGAAGCGAAGACTGAAGCTATGTCGCACATCAACGACATTATGGATGATGCCAAGATAAATGCTAACAAAGAGGCAAAGCGAATTGTACTTCAAACAGTTCAGAGAGTAGCTACTGAAACAGCAATCGAAAATTCGGTAACGATCTTCCACATCGATTCTGATGAAATGAAAGGCCGAATTATTGGTCGTGAAGGTCGTAATATACGTGCATTGGAAGCAGCAACAGGTGTTGAAATTATTGTTGATGACACACCCGAAGCTATTGTATTATCTGCCTTTGATCCAATGAGACGAGAAATCGCTCGTTTGGCATTGCACCAATTGGTAACCGATGGTCGTATTCACCCTGCTCGAATTGAGGAGGTTGTAAATAAAGTGCGCAAGCAGGTAGAGGAGGAGATTCTTGAAACAGGTAAACGTACTGCTATTGATTTGGGTATTCATGGTTTGCACTCGGAATTGATTAAATTGGTTGGTAAGATGAAATACCGTTCATCATACGGACAGAACTTATTGCAACACTCGCGCGAGACAGCCAATTTATGTGCTATTATGGCTACTGAACTTGGTTTGAATGCTAAGAGGGCTAAGCGTGCTGGTTTATTACACGATATTGGCAAGGTATCCGACGAAGATCCGGAATTACCACACGCTATATTGGGTATGAAACTCGCCGAAAAGTATAAAGAGAAGGCGGATATATGTAATGCGATTGGTGCTCACCACGATGAAGTAGAGATGACAACCATGATTGCGCCTATTGTTCAGGTTTGTGATGCTATCTCAGGTGCGCGTCCAGGTGCGCGTCGTGAAATTGTAGAGGCTTACATCAAGCGATTAAAAGATCTTGAGAGCATGGCATTATCATACCCAGGTGTCTTAAAAACCTATGCTATACAAGCGGGTCGTGAATTGCGTGTGATTGTTGGTGCTGAAAAAACGTCGGATAAAGAAGCTGAAGACTTATCGTACGATATAGCACGTAAGATCCAAACCGAGATGACATACCCTGGTCAGGTTAAAATTACTGTTATTAGAGAAACACGTGCTATTAGTTATGCAAAATAACTAGTGCGTTTAAACTATATTATTGAAAGCGACCAATGGTCGCTTTTTTTTATGCCTTTTAAGTAAAAAATAAAACTGAGCTGAAGGTTCTTCAATTATGCTTTGTACATTTACATTTAAACATTGGAGTAATGGTGAATAAATTAGAAGGTAAAAAAGTGTTGGTAACAGGCGGAGCTGGTTTTATTGGCTCTAACTTGTGTGAGAAACTGTTGTTGCAAAATAATACAGTCGTTTGTTTAGATAATTTTTCAACTGGTAAGCGACAAAATATAAATCCTATCATAAACAATAAGCAATTTCAATTGATTGAAGGGGATATTCGAAACCCTAAAGATTGTGAAGAAGCTGTGCAAGGCGTTGATGTGGTTTTTCATCAGGCAGCTCTAGGTTCAGTACCTCGCTCCATTGCTGATCCAATAACTTCTAATGAAGTTAATGTTTCTGGTTTTTTAAATATTTTGGTTGCAGCCCGCGATGCAGGCGTGAAACGTATTGTGTATGCAGCCAGTTCGTCTACCTATGGCGATAGTAAAAACTTACCAAAGGTAGAAGATGTCATTGGAAAGCCTCTATCACCCTATGCCATAACAAAATATGTAAATGAGCTTTATGCCGATGTTTTTGCTAGATTATACGATATGCAAATAATTGGATTGCGTTATTTTAATGTTTTTGGACGAAAGCAAGATCCAGATGGGGCCTATGCAGCTGTAATTCCTAGGTTTGTGAAAGCTTTGATTAACAAAGAGTCACCCGTTATTAATGGCGACGGCATGTATTCACGCGATTTTACCTACATAGAAAATGTGTTGCAAGCTAATGAATTAGCTGCTTTGGTGGATGATGATAAGGCCATTAATACTGTTTATAACGTGGCGTATGGGCAGCGAACAACCTTAAATGAATTAGTTTCCTATCTGCAAGAGTATCTTGGCGATTTTGATAAAGATATCCTTTCGGTATCCATTAAATATGGTCCGAGTCGTGAAGGAGATATTCCGCACAGTTTAGCCTCTATTGATAAGGCAAAGTCTTTATTGGGTTATCAACCTCACTATAGTATTCGTGATGGATTAAAAGAAGCGATTAGATGGTATTGGGATAACTTGTAGGAAATATTGAATTTTTTTTCTGATAACGTTTTGTGTGTAATTGAAAAAATTATATTTGTATAAAAATTAAATCCATGATTAAAGATTATACAAAAATTATAAGCATCCTTTGTTTAATGTTTGTAACATTAGCCTGCGGTAGCGATGATGAGGCCCCTGACACTGAAGGGCCAACTGTTGAGATTTCTAAACCGCAAGTTATGCAGCAGTTTGCGCGAGCATCGGGCGCAGTTGATGTACCTTTAACCGCAGTTTTTAAAGATAACAGAGCTTTAAAAGCATGTGTTATAACGATTGAGTATGTCGGTCCTGCTGTTGGTAAGGCTCATATGAAAGGATTAACTGACCCATGGGCGCCTGCGTATAATAATGATAAGCATGAGATTTCATTGAATGGTAAAAAAAGCCAGGATGTAAATGAAGATCAGCTTTTTGAACAGCCAGTTGAAGCAGCATGTTTGGCTGGTATCTATCGCTTAACATTTAAGATGACTGATGATTCGGAATCTGGTAATGAAACAACAGAGACTTTAGATATTGAACTGATTTAAATATTGAAATAACCACACAATATTTTTAAGGGCTTCGGCCCTTTTTTTACATGTAAACATTAATAAAAGACCATTATGTATGATTTTGATAAAATAATTAACCGTCAAGGTACCAACGCTTATAAGCTGGATTTGCGTGAGAAAAACTTTGGTACCAATAATGTAATACCATTATGGGTGGCTGATATGGATTTTGCTGCTCCACCTGAAGTACAGCAGGCAATTCAGGATAGAGCAAAACATGAAATATATGGTTATACCATACGAAAAGAGGAATTCACAAGTGCCATCGTAAATTGGCTCCAAAGTCAGCACCAGTGGTCTATTAAACACGATTGGATAGAGTATTCGCCTGGTGTTGTTCCTGCCATCGCTTTTTCCGTTTTATCATTTTCTAATGAGGGTGATGGCATTATAATTAATACCCCGGTTTATCCGCCATTTTACTCTGTTATAGCAGATAATAATCGTAAGGTGCTTAAAAATAGTTTAGTTAATAATGATGGTAGGTATGAAATAGACTTTGCTTTACTGGAGGAGCAAGCTGCTTTGCCTGATACGAAGATATTTTTACTATGTTCTCCTCATAATCCTGTCGGTAGAGTTTGGTCGCGCAGTGAATTGGAAAGGGTGGATGCTATTTGTCGTAAACATGGTGTTTTAGTTTTGGCAGATGAGATTCATTCTGATTTAGCCTTGTTTGGTCATCAGCATATTCCTTTTGCCAGCATAAATGATGAAGCGGCAAAGAATTCTATTTCTTTTATGGCACCCTCCAAAACATTTAATATTGCTGGATTTAGCACATCCTATGTTGTTTCGAGCAACCTCAAACTTTTAAATGCCTACCGATCAACTCAAAATCGTTTGCAGCTGCATATGGGACATTTATTTAGTGGGGTAGCGTTAACCTCTGCCTATAATAATGGTCATGAGTGGTTAAAACAATTAAAGAGTTACTTGGAGACCAATGTTTTATTTATAGAGCGTTATTTATCGGAGAGTTTACCTGAGCTAAGGTTTTTTAGACCAGAAGCAACCTATCTAATATGGATTGACTTTAAAAATTGGCAATTGTCGCAAAAAGACTTAAAAAAGTTTTTAATTGAAGATGCCAAAGTTGGGTTAAATGATGGAATTTCGTTTGGACCCGAAGGCAATGGTTTTATGCGATTAAATGTGGCAAGCCCTATCAGTGTAATCAAGCAAGCTCTGGATAATATTACAAAGGCAAAAAATAAATAATGATTAGGTATCTACTTCTTTTGTTGGTTGTTGGTCTGCTAAGTAGCTGCGGGGTATATCTGGAGTATCCTTTGCAAGGAAATAGTCAACAATGGAAGTTGATCACAAGTCATGATAGCCTTGTATTTAGGCTTCATAATACAAAGTATAGTATAGATTCTGTAATTAATAATGCAAGTCAGCAAATACTAATAGCTTGTGATAGCGATGTGTTTAAGCTTCCTGCCAAATCTCTAAATCCTGGGCTTAATGACTTGTCTTTGAGTTTTTATTTATCAAATGGCCGTAAAAAAGTTGTTAACGAGAGTTTGTACATGGTTTCTGATGTGGTGCCTGAAAAAATAAAACTGGATAACTACCACCTACTAAAACATGATCAACAGGCATTTACTCAGGGTTTATTATGGTACAACGGTTTTTTATACGAAACAACAGGTTTAGTTGGTCATGCTTCTGTTAGAGTAATTAATCCGATTACAGGAGAACTAATAAAAAAGAAGGCGCTGGATAAGGAGATATTTGCAGAAGGGATTGCCATGCATAACCAACAGTTTGCCATGCTCACTTGGAAGGATGGGCTTGTGTATTTATTTGATGATCAACTCAAGCAACAAGCAATTGTTCCGTTTCACCAAGAGGGATGGGGATTAACACACGATGGTAAACAATATATAGCCTCCAATGGTACCAATCAACTGTTCTTTTTGAGCGATCAGTTTAAAACAGACTCAACCTTACAAGTTTACAATAACAGAGGGCCAGTCACATACCTTAATGAGTTAGAATTTATCAATGGTTATGTTTGGGCCAATGTTTTAGGTAGTGATAAGCTTGTTGTAATTGATTTAGAAAGTGGTAAGGTTGAGTATGAAATTGACCTGAGTGATTGTTTAGATAGGAACAGGTATACAGATGCAGGCGTACTTAACGGCATTGCGTATGACTCCATAAATAATACTATTTTCCTGACTGGTAAAAATTGGCCTTACATCTTGGTTTGGTCGGCATTGTTCTTTGAAAAATCAAATAATTGAGCTATGTTTGTTAACAAATGTTAATGGTTTTATTCAGGGAAAATAGCCTCCATTAAATGTTAAAAATAATCTACAATATATTGCTTCTGTGCATACTGTGTACAGGGCATTTAGTATATGCTCAAACTGGAAGTGGGGAGCTTAATGAGTTATTTACGCTTTTGCCAGAATTGGATCAGGATGATAATGGGGTTCCTGATGGTAATTGCATCTATTTTAATCGTGATGGTCGAATCAATCGATTATTAGTTGATGGTATACTGGAACGTGATTCTTTAATTATTGATTTATCATTTTTAAGTTCCCTTGAGCAAATTGAAATTTCAAATAACCGTATTAAAAAAATTAAGCTCTCGTTTGAGAATCCTTGTGGTGTTACAGTTTTAAATCTGAGTGAGAATCAGCTGTGTGATTTGTGGGTGGATTTTGAAAAGTTACCTTTATTAAAGGAGCTAGAGCTATCAGGCAATAATCTTAGGCATTTTGAGCCATCTTTCGTTAATAATTCAGCTCTAAAGCGTATAAATATAATTAAGAATAGGCTCGAAAGTTTCACAATAAATTTTGATCACCTTCAGAATCTTGAAGTCCTATTATTAAGTTATAACCAAATTGAAAGTTTTCAACACTATTCTACATCACAAAATAAGCTTCATACTTTATTTCTTGATCATAACCAGATCGATACGTTCGCGAATAATCTTTGTAAATTAAAAAGTTTACGTGAGTTAAATTTATCGAATAATCGTTTGGTAGAATTTTCACCTAATATTAAATCATGCTCGTCTCTGCAGCGACTAGCGCTTGGTAATAATAATTTAGTAAGTTTTGATTTTAATTTATCGGCATGTACTAACCTAACAGGCCTGTACTTGTCCTCCAATAAAATTCAATCTTTTGAAGCATCATTGCAAGGTTGTAAAAGGTTGGAGGTTTTGGACTTATCCTTTAATGAGTTAACACATTTTAAGTGTGATTTTATCAATAATGTTAGGCTTAATAAGCTATTGTTAAATTCAAATTTCATTTCTGAATTAGAGCTGAATTTAAATGCTTGTAAGTATTTGAAAGAGTTAGATTTATGGGGTAATAACTTGTTTAAGTTTGATGTGAATATTGCTGCATGTAAAGAATTAGAGGTACTCAACTTAAGCGATAATAATTTAGAATTTTTCGCACCCAGTCTTCGTTACAATACTAAGCTCAATAAGTTGTTTCTAGGTAATAATAAACTTACCGTATTTAATCAACAATTGCAGAGGCATGAGCAACTTGAGATATTAGTGCTACAAAACAATAAAATACATGAGTTTAATGCACAATTGGATAAATGTAAGGCACTTAAACACATTGATGTTTCTAATAATTTACTAACGGAGTTTAACTATAGTTTTGTTCATTGTCCAGATCTTAAGTATTTAGATGTAAGCAATAATGAAATGCAAGCTATTCAGATTGAGTTTAATAGAAACTGGAAGCTTGAGGTTCTGAGACTAAACGGTAATCAAATCGCTCAATTTGATGCCAAGTTGTTTCATTGTCCGAATATAAAGGAAATTGATTTGTCAAATAACCTGCTTCAACGCTTTGAAATAGATTTGCTTAATCAGCAAAGTTTAGAGGTGTTGGCATTGAATAATAATCAAATTCAGGATCTTGGCCTTAAATTGTTTAATTGTCGTGAATTGAAGCATTTAAACCTTTCTCATAATCAATTGGATTCATTTAACCTAGATTTGAGAGCTAATCATAAACTAGAAGAATTAAACCTATCTCACAACCAACTGAACGAATTCTCTGATTTAAAGGTAAATGGTTTTAGAACCAAGGTACTTGACCTTAGCTACAACAAATTAAGTCATCCGCATATTAATTTTTACCTATTTCCTCAACTACGTCAACTTAATTTGAGAGGGAATTACATTGCCAGATTCAACTATAACTTACGTAATAATGAACAACTGGTTTATTTAAACCTTGGCGAAAACCATTTGAATCATATTGATAGTGAATTAAATTACTGTCCACGTTTAAGATCGTTAATTTTGGATAATAATGATATTAAGCAGTTTAACCACAATTTAGACAGTTGTAGGTTTTTGCACACCTTAGATTTAAGTAATAATAGGATTGAATATATAGGAACAGCTCTAGGAAAGATGAAGAAGCTGAGGTACCTGGATTTATCTCATAACAATATTCCTAATATTAGTTTCTCATTTAAGGATATGACCGAATTAAGATATTTGGATCTGAGTCATAACAGTATTAGTTTTCTGGATAATAAAATAGGCATGTGCTATAATCTGGAAACCTTGTTGCTTCAGCATAATAATCTGATTCAATTTGATATTGAATTTGACGATCTATTTTACTTAAATGAAATCGATTTATCGTCCAATAAACTATTTTTCTTTGTAGCTAACCTTTCCAATAGCTTCAATTTGCAACGCCTTAATTTTTCTAAAAACAACATAGCATTATTAAAATTAGACTTAAATGAGTGTTGGTTTTTCGAATCATTAGATGCATCAGATAACATCATAGAACAAGCTTATATTGATGTAAAAGGCTGTTCGCTCTTGAATGAGATTAATTTGCAGAATAACAAAATCAAGCAATTGGATTTAGATCTTAAATGGAGTGCCTATTTAAAGAATTTGTACTTAGATAATAACTTATTAAGTGATTTAAGTTTGAGTTTACCAGAAGATGTTAAGATCGATTCGGTTACTTTAAATGATAATTACTTATCTCCTGATTATCTGATTGATGTAAGTCAAACGTATGCTGAGAATGCTGGATATTTTAGTTATGGCGATCAGTATTCGCCTGGATTGCTTAAGTGGCAAAAAGTTAATTCTACCCAAATAGTGTATTCGTTAATTGCTCGTATTGATGGTTTGCAAATTGATTGGTATTTTAACGATAAACTAGTTAAATCTAATTCAAATCAACTGGTGATTAATAGAAGTTATCATGGGCTAATTGAGTGTATTATTAAACACCCAAAATTGCCTGGATTGGATTATTCTTACAAAGCTTATTTGAATACGATTGTTCCAAAAGAACAGGTCGAAGCACTATCTAATTTCTATACCGAAACGCAAGGTGAAAAATGGTATAGCAATGATGGGTGGGATCAAATTATAAGAGGTAAACGTTTGCCACGAAGTTTTTCGGCACTGCGTGGCGTCGAATTTGATTTAAATGGTAATGTTATCAACTTATCACTTCCTAATAATCACTTGCGCGGTTATATTTCAAGTGATTTTAAAATGCTAGCAGAATTAAAAGAAGTAAATTTTTCAGGTAATGAGTTGGCTGGCTTTTTATCAAACGATTGGTTAAACGAAAGTATTGAAAGTATCGATTTATCAGATAATCTATTTCGTGATTTTGAATGCGATCTAAGCCAATTAAAAAACTTAAAAGATCTAAACTTGAGTACCAATCATATTGCCTACTATAAGCCGATATACGGCGATACAATGTCGATTGCCAATTTAGATTTAAGTAATAATCGACTGGATAGTGTAAGTGTTACTAACTACATGCCACAGTTGAAAAATGTATACTTGAGTAATAACAATTTGCAAAAAATCGATTTAGATTTAACAAAAAATATGAGTGTTGATACCATTGATTTATCAATGAATAACTTAAAGTTTGAATACCTAACGCCATTGATGTATAAACTACCTAAGAAAATAGGAAAGTTAATAACAAAAGATCAAAAGGTTTTGTATCGTTTAGCATACGATGATGGTATTGGAGCTATATATGTGAATGATGTGTTGGATAAAACCAATACGATCAAATGGTATAAAGCTGGCGAGGAACTTAACATTGATAAGCACTACATTGGATTGAAAAGTGAATACTATCGAGATTATTCGGCCTATATTAAGAATCCATTCTTTCCCGAAACATCCATAAAAGCAGTTTGGTAAAATGAATGTGCTTATTGCACCAGATTCTTTCAAAGGTACAATGTCGGCCTTACAAGTTGCAAAAGTCATTGCCTCTGGTATGAGTGCTTTACCAGATATCAATTGTAAAGTTATGCCTTTGGCCGATGGAGGAGAAGGCTCTCTAGAGCTCTTGAATAATGCCATAAATGGGCAAAAAGTAAATCTTTCGGTTTATAACCCTGCTGGCCAATTGGTAAATGCTCATTATATTCGGGATAAGCATGTCGCTTACATAGAAGTAGCACAGGCATCAGGCATTACATTGATTGGCTCTAATGAACGTCAACCATTAGTTTTAAATAGCTATGGTACCGGGCAGATAATACGAGATGCCATAGAGTGTAATAGTAAAGAGATTCATTTGTTTTTAGGCGGATCAGCTACAGTTGATGGCGGTACAGGTATTGTCAATGCCCTTACAACTAGTGAATTTAATCTAAGTAATACCATTTTTAAACCATGTGATTTAAATTTAGATGACTTTGGAGAGCTTATTAAAAATGTGCGATTTAAGATTATAACTGATGTGATGAATACCATAACAGGTGTTAATGGGGCTGTTAATACTTTTGGTCCACAGAAAGGAGTAAAACCTAGCCAGTTATTTATGTTTGAGAACTCAATGGTTAATTATGTAGATTATTTAAGTAATAAGTCAGGTAAGCAATTGCATACTGTTGATGGTTTGGGAGCTGCAGGCGGTTTGGCCTTGCCGTTGGTGGCTATGTCAGATGTGTTTGAAATAGTCTCAGGCTTTAATTATTTTAATCAACTTTTAAATTATAGCGATGCCATTGCTTGGGCTGATGTGCTTGTAACTGGTGAGGGGTGCATCGATGAGCAAACAGCGATGGGAAAGGGGCCCGGTTTGATTGCGGATATGGCCCATCAAATGGGTAAGTTAGTAATTGGGGTTGGGGGAATAGTGAAAGAGAAACCAATATCATTCGATCATGTTATTGCTACGACCGAAGATGATGGGCTTTCGTATCAAACATTAAAGCAATTGGCTGATAAAAATCTGAAAATTGCAGTGCAACAATTGATTTCAATCATCCAACAGCAGCTTTATTGATCAATTATTTATGATTGTAAATTAGTAAAGGGTGATGGTGTACTTTATGCTAAGAGTTTTCTTGAAAGAAGCGTATCTTTGTGCAAATTCAAACCGTTGAGTATGTCAGAGCATTATAAGTTTTTCCAAAATAAGAAATGTGAATATTTTCCTTGTCATAAGGTGAGTAATAACGATGATTTTAATTGTTTATTCTGCTATTGTCCTCTTTACATGTTGCAGGACAAATGTGGTGGAAACTTTAAGTATACGAATAATGTAAAAGATTGCAGTGAGTGTACCTTGCCACATGGCCGTTCATCCCATGATTTTATCATGAGTAAAATGAAGTTAGTGATAGCTAAAGGAAGTGAACAAAGCTAAAAGTAATTTGGTAGATAGCTAAGTGTCTGGTTGAATTAGAACAGCATGGAACTGTGTTTTATTGAAAATTATATTTTTTTGTTTGTAGTTTTATAAAAGAAATTTGTAAGTTGGTTGATTAAGACCATAAATGAAGTGAAAATGCCATTAAGCAATATTTTAAGACACTTACAAGCTAATAAGGAGTTATGGGATCAGGCGATTTCGCAATGTTCCTATTATAAAAGTGGAGAAGTGGTGTATGAGCAAGATACAGCAATGAAACACGCCTATTTTGTCAGCAAGGGTTTGTTGAAGATATACAGGATTGGGTCAAAGGGAGAACAACAAATAGTGCGCCTTATTAAGGAGGGTGATTTGTTTGGTTTTCATTCCTTATTAGGAGATGAACCTGAAGTAACTGCATGTGAGAGCTTAACCGATAGCGAAGTATGTGTTATTCCTGGCGATGCATTTAAGAAAGCAATAAGTGAAAATAATGAGTTAACCGAATTGCTTATAAAAAAGACCTGTGATGAGTTAAAAAACTCTTATAACTCACTGATTGAATTATCTCAAAGAACCGTAAGAGGTCGTTTGGCTAATTTACTTTTAAAGCTTCAGGATTTGTTTAATACTTCTGCAAATGAAGCTATTCCATTGGTTATTTCAAGACTTGATATGGCACGTTGGATTGGTACTTCAAAGGAATCAGTTAGTCGCTTAATTACTGAATTTAAAAACGATGGTGTAATTCGTTTTGACAGGAGAGAGCTAATAATTACTAATAAAGAAAAACTGGAGCGTATAATAATGCTCTCCTAAAATAATTTTTTAGAAAGATAAAAGGCTGGCAGTAATACTCTGCCAGCCTTTTCTATTACTTTTTGTTGAGGGGTAACTCAACGCCAAACCCTCTTTTCTTATCTTCATACTTTAGTAGTAAAGCAAAGAGTAAACCCAATAAACTAACAGCAGCAAACATTAAAATAGTTGCCGTATAATCCGATACCTCGGGATTGCCAGGGTTAGTTTTATCAAGGATGATGCCTGCAAGAATTGGGAAGCCCCATAAACCCAGGTTTTGGATCGAATACATTAGACCATAGGCTGTTCCTATTTTGCTTTCATCAACCAGTTTAACCATACTAGGCCACATAGCTGCTGGCACCAATGAGAACGCAATACCAAGTAAAATAATTGGAACTTGCGGAGGGAAATAGGTGAGAGCAAAGGTTAAATGCACGATTACCAGGGTGGATGCACCAAATATCATGGCTGTGGCACTTTTGCCTTTTCTATCGATGAGCCAACCAAAAAATGGGGTAAAAAACAAGGTTCCCAATGGCAATAACGAAGTTAACTTGCCACTTTCTAGTGAAGTGAGGTCAAATTTATCTGCAAAAAAATCAGGCGCAAATGCTAAAAATGGAAATACAGCTGAGTAAAATGTAACGCACAATAAAGCGATATACAGATACGCCCTGTTTCCTAATATTTTAGTAATGTCACTGAATGCAAAAGGAGTGGATTTCTGCTTTTCAACTGATGTTGTACTTATCTGCTTGTCGAGTTTTGCATCGAGCAACATATAAATGATAAAAGCTAGTAAACCAGTACAAACGAGAATAGCAGCAAGCCAAATTGCTCCTGTTAAATTAGCACCTTTATCAGCAACTAATGGAGATAATTGCAAAGCGGCGAAGGTACCTAAGCGACCAAAACCTACCTTTAAGCCAAAGGCTAAAGCTAAGTCTTTTCCCTTGAACCATTTAACTAATATTTTACTAACAACAACAATGCTTGTTTCGGCTCCAAGTCCAAAGAAGAAGCGTCCCAGCAACATCATCTTAAGTTCAGGAGAATAATTGGGGAGAAATGAACTCATAAAGTCATGTGCAAACCCGCCGTTGCCATAATAGTCGGAGGCTCCATATGCGGTTAAAAGGGCTCCAAATGCCATAAAGAAAACAAACATGAAACCCGTTCTTCTAATGCCTAGTTTGTCCAATACAATTCCACCAATAACCGCCATGAGTAAGAATGTATTGGGGACCGAATAAAAAGATACAAATAAGCCGTAGTCCTTGTTGGTAAAGTCGAATTCGGCTCGTAGTAAGTCCTTTAAAGTAGAAAAGGCATCGTAAAAATAGTAATTAACAGATAGAACGAAGCCGACGAGCAATAATACGCCCCAACGCATGGCAGCTGATTCATTAAGTGCTTTTTTGATTGTATTCATATTTTAGGTTCTAGATGATTTTGTTTTGAGAGCAATTTACGTTTTTGAAATTAGTCAAAAACTGATATTTATGATGTTAAGCAGATGTTTTTACGAGTAACTGTGCATATTTTTTATATTCAATTTCAAAATTTGGAGTGAATATACCTTTACCAAGCTGTTCTTCAATTTCTTTTGGGGACCAAAACCTAAGTTCTGTTACTTCGTTATTATCTATCTTAAATGGTCCTTTATGGATAAGTTTAAATACAAAAACTAACTCTTTTTCAACTTCACTTTTCCATGTGTATTGGTCAATAGGGGTGGCTTTAAATTCTGATATGCCAATTTCTTCCTTTGTTTCACGGTACAGAGCCAATTCAATGCTTTCTCCCGATGCAACATGTCCGCCAACCGCAGTGTCCCATTTATTGGCTTGTATTAGTTTGTTGGCAGGTCGTTTCTGAAGTAAGATTTTATTGTTATAAATGACATGTAAATGCACAACCGGATGTTGTAAAAATGACTTTGCATGTACGACAGAACGAGGCGCTTTGCCCGTAATTAGTCCCTGTTCATTAACTATTGGCAACCATTCTTCTTGTTCCTGTTTTTGGCTTTTCATTTTGTTATTTATCCATTCATATAATAAAAACAATGCCATTACAATGAATAAACCTACGCTGTTTAGAAAACTCCAAACAGCCTTATTTTCAACAAAAGACGATACAATAGTAGCAATGGAGAATAGCAGTAAAATCCAGAATATACGTCGCATGCTTTGTTGCATCAACCACGTTTGGTAAGGGTTGATTTGTATGTTTTTCATATAACGTTGTGTCATTTGCATTAGAACGTTATGTTTAGAATAAACAGAAAAACCAATTAATGCAGTCATTATAAAGCTGATAATGCCGGGCTTTAATTTGAAAAATATTTCATTATCCAGTGCTATTGACACGCCTCCTAATGCCAAAATTAAGCCTACATCAAAAAGGATAAAGCGTTCAATTCTCTTATCTTTTATATAGGTAATTACTAGCTCTGCCAAGCCAATAGTTATGGCAGTTACAAGGCCGTATAATGTACCCATTAGTTCATCCACAACTATAAAAACAATGATGGGCAAGAAACCAGGAATCAGACTTTTTAAAAGATGTAGTTTGTTCATATGAAAAATGTAAGTTGCGAATATAAGAAATGCCAACACAAAAACGGCTTAAATCAACGGACTAAGGCTCTTGAAATTATAATTTATGGCTGATCACAACTATTTATAAATTGGATATTTCTCGTCAGCTCTCATCCTTTTTGCTATTTTTGCAGTGTAATATTGCTCAAACAGTATATATGAACGGTTATACTATTCAACTTCTGGTGCCTTTTGCATCGTTTATCTCATTTATGATGGTTTTTTTATCAATACCAACCATCTTACGTGTAGCTCACTCAAAAAATCTTTTTGACGAACCAAATCAACGAAGTGTTCACCGTATGCGCATTCCTACATTGGGAGGCTTAGCAATATTTATCGGTTTTTTATTTACATATTCTTTATTTGTCGATTGGTTTAAATTTATAGAGATTCCTTTTCTTATTCCTGCCATTCTGGTCATTTTCGGAATAGGAATAAAGGATGATATTTTGGTAACAGCACCAATGGTAAAATTAGCTGGTCAATTAATAGCTGTAATTATTGTAGTTGGACTAGGTGGCCTACAAATAACCGATTTCCATGGCTTTTTTGGTTTACAACCCGATCCTTTTTGGGGCACTGTGCTCACTATTGTTGGGATGGTTTTTATAATTAATGGGTTCAACCTAATTGATGGAATTGACGGTTTAGCCGCCATCACTGGCATAATTACCATGTTGTCATTTTCTGTTTGGTATTTTATAAATGAAGAATATCATATACCAACATTGGCTGCAGCGTTGGTTGGCGGTCTTTTTGCTTTTGCTTATTACAATATATTCTCAAAACGCCAGAAAATATTTATGGGAGATACTGGCTCTTTGGTGCTAGGTTTCTTGGTAGCTGTTGTAGCTATTGAGTTTAGTGAGTTTAACAGGCCTGATGAGCAGTATAAGTTGATTTATACCATGAATAGTGCTCCAGCCGTGGCGATTGCAATTTTAATTGTTCCTATTATTGATACTTTACGTGTATTTATGTTACGTGTGTCTCAAGGAAACTCACCCTTTACGGCCGATAAAAACCACATACATCATCGCATGTTAGCATTGGGCTTTACTCACTTACAAGTAAGCCTTATTATTGGTGCAATAAATATCGCATTTGTCATATTGGGTTTTTCGCTAAGAAACCTGGGCATGCTTAAGCTAAGTATATTAGTATTGTCGCTAGGGTTTATTGTGGCTTACATTCCATCTATGGCTTTGTACTATAAAAAACGTCATTTTATCCGACGCCTTCGTCATATGAAGAAAAACAAGTAAGTGTATTGATTGCAATAACGATAGCCTTCTATATCTTATAAAGATGGATTGGTCAAATTGATTAATCGTACTACAATTAGTTTATATATTGAGACGACTATTTAAACAACTGTCGCATCTTGATGTTATATTCTAATAATTCTGGATTTTATAATAAAGATTTGAAACATGAAACGACCAAGTAATTTTGATTATCCAAATTTTCACACAGGAGGATGATAAAATTTACTTGAGAGTTCCATATGACAAATGAAAGTAAAATATAATCATATGAAACATCCATGGCAAGTAAATTTGACACACAGGGGGATGATTATTGGTGGGAATTCGGAACTTAGTGAATAAAAGAAGGCATGGCTAGGACAAGTAACAACATAGAGTTTGAGCAGGTCATTGAACGA
>NZ_VKDE01000047.1 GCF_007097485.1 Carboxylicivirga sp. M1479
GACCTTGATTATAGGGCTTGAAATTGATTTGTTTCATGCTTTTAAGATACTAAATATCAGGCACATGAACAAACTAACTCAGCTGTAATCAATTGATTATGAACGAAAAAAGAGGGAATCCGTTTTTGGACACCCTCTTTATAGTTGACTTTTATTTAATTCAGATTAAATACCTTGCTTGTTATTGGTATATTCTGAAATGATATCGAGTTTAAGATCTTTAAAAAGTTGATGAACTTCATTCATCCGATCGATGGTCAACTGTGTAAGGTAGGCCTTTGCTTTTTTCGGATTCTTTTTGAGTAGCGCTTGAGCTTTTTCATCAACATCAGCTTGCTCCGCAAAAAAACGGGCCTCCATTGGCTCTCTCTTTGAGCGCAATAATTCAGAAGCATCTTGCCAACGCAGATACATAAGGTTATCGACAAAATCTACTGCCCAACGAATACTATTGTCTTGATAATAAGCTGGATTATACACTTTGTAGCATTCGGCAACATCACTTACACCGGTGTAAATTGGTACATAGGCACTGGTGTAGGCGTTATCCACATAAAACCAATATACACCGCCAACTTCATCGGGTAACCATCCGCGTAATTGGGCAACCATACCATATTCACCACGTGCTCTGGCAACATTTCTACGGCTATTAATATTCATTACCCTACGCATTTCAATGGTTGGGAAGGGTGTGGCAAAAGCGCTTTTGATCATCTCACCATCTTCGTTAGGATAGTACCAAGTAGACGCATTTTCCTTATCGTAAACAGTGCCTGTAAATGTAGAGCGTTGAAATGCCATGACATCCTGAACCGACATTTTTTTCTCTGGCTTAACAGAAAAAGGATAGCTTGATAATGGCTCTACATATTGGGTGTATTGATTTTCACCTTCCCACACAGACTCGGTAAAGCGGTCTGGCCACTCTTTAAAGTTGGGAGCATAGGTCGCATAAAATAACCAAAAACGTGAAGTGGACCATTCGCGTGGGAAAGGAGAGTAGGCTTCTTGCCAAATAAATGGCAATCCCGAATCAGGGTTGTACCAGCCTCGATCAATGGCTTCCTGCTTGTAGTTTGACGAAGCACGATAGTTATCCTTGTCCTCAATATCAATTTGTTTTATAATACTCCAGTTCGGAATTATCATTGCATGATCATCAGGCACTCGTTGTGCAGCCCAAATACATCCTGGCTTACCACTTTCCTTCTTCCATTCGTTACCTACACTAAAAACTTCCAAAACCCATATCTCTTCAGTATCGGCAATAACCAACGATTCACTTTCGTCCACACAGGATGGTAGAAAACCGTATGTTTCCAATAATTGGGTGATGAGTTGAAGAGCATCTTCTGCTGTGGTACACCTTTGTAAAGCAAACGCTTGTGCCTGTTCAATGGTCATTATTTGTTCACAAACGGAACGATCAAGCATTAATTCAGCTCGTTGGCTAAGGGTACTTTCTCCAATTGCCAGCTGCTTAGAGTTAATTTGTGGATAGGCAGTTTGAAAATAGGCATAAGTTTGTTCCACCTGCGGAATTTGACCAATTACTTCGCCATAATCACCCAAGGGGCGCCCCGATTCGATCATGCCCCAATAAACCGACGCTTTGTCACCAGCTTGATGTGTTTGACTAGGCACGAGATTCAGTCGGCAATCTGGTCCCGCATCAGTATGTGAAACGATGACTGAACCATCGACTGATGCTTTTTTTCCAATAGCAATTACAGTGCAGGCATTTATATGACTGTAGATGCTTAGTGATAAAATAAGTGATATGAATATTGTTCTCATATGTTTAAGTTTATTTTCATCTGTGTTATTTTATCAGGGAAATTGCTTTTAAAACTAATTACACCACCCCGCCTGTCGGCACCCCTCCTAAAATTCAGGAGGGGACGGTTTTTCATCCCTCTCCTCCTTCTTGCCAAGGAGGAGTACCACGAAGTGGGGAGGTGGTTAAAATGCTTAAAAGCGAATTCTCTGGGTATTTTATTGATGAACGATTATCTAAAAATAAATCCTTTTTTTAATGGATCTTGTGGATCGAACCAAAACTCATTTTTCCCTGTTAAATGAGCTGTGCCGGTTACTTGTGGTACTACTGCTTTATGGGGTCCATAAGTGCTTTCCTCGCATACCACTACCTGCATTGTTGTACCTAAAATACTTTCAATGGTAATGCGTTCTCCTTTTTGTAGATCTCCTTTGGCATGATGCAACGCCGCTCGGGCACTAACGCCTGAACCAGTTGGAGATCTGTCAACCTCTCCTTCGGCAAAAATACAAACGTTGCGACTGTGGTTATTGGCATCTTTAGGCTTGCCTGTGAAAATTGTACCATATAAAAAGCTAAGGTCCTCTTCAAATGGATGCTTTATTTCATACTTATCCATTACCGCATATTTGATGCGACGTCCCCAATCAATTAGTTGGTTATAGTCCTTTTCTTCCATGCCAATACCCAGCTTATCAGCATCTACAAAAGCATAAAAAGCACCACCGTAGGCCACATCAAAGGTAACAAGTCCAATACCTTCTACATCTATGGTTTCGTTTTCAAGAAGTAAAAAGGAGGGAACATTCAAAAACGAAACTTTTTCAACGATGTTGTTTTTTCGGTGCGCTGTGGCACGAATAAGTCCCGGAGGGGCATCAATTACCAATTGTGGTTCATCGCCCTCTTTTTGTATCATGCCTGTGTCGAATACTAACTTCGTCAGGGCAATAATAGCGTGACCGCACATGGTGCTGTACCCTTCGTTGTGTATGAAAAAAGTGCCGAAGTCAGCATTGGCGCTAATGGGTTCCGTTATAAGGGCGCCGTACATATCTGCATGTCCACGTGGTTCAAACATGGTGCCTGTGCGTATATGATCCAGGTTATCTCTAAAATACCGACGCTTTTCTAGGATGTTAGCACCTTTTATTTCGGGTAAACCACCATAGATTACTCTCAAAGGTTCGCCGCCAGTGTGCAGGTCAACGGTTTGTATTTGTAGCCACCCTTTGGGTGGCGTCCAATTCCAATTGTTCAGCTTAATCATATTTTGTATAAAAAATAATGAGATTAGGCTTGAGGCTGCGGAGGCTATTTGCAAGAAGAGGTGTATGAAAGTTTGTTGATAACTTACATAGCCACATCTTAAGCGTTCGACTATTTATAAATCCACTTCCTCGCCTAGTTTGTTTTCGCAAGCTTTTTCGTATACTAACTTAGCTGCAAATAAATCAAAAATGCCATGTCCAACTGTTTTGAATAGTCGTGTTTCTCTGAAACCCAGCTCATTGGCATGTTCAATGAGTAGCGATAAATGCTTTACTTGCTCGGGTTTAACTAGTTGTTGTTCAAGAGGAAATATTAAGTCACCACTTTCAGTTTTACCATGTTCAGCATCGATCCAGACGCTATCTACCAATCGAAATATTGATTCTGGAAGTTCGCGCATATCTGGTTTGTAGGAACCAACACTGATAAAACATTTTCCTAAGATCAGATCTTCGAGGTTGGGTATAACAGGTTCTGTTGAACAGGTAGCAGTTATCACTATTTCGCTGTTAACAACTACTTGTTGGGCATCTTCGCAAAGAGCTACATCTACATGGGGGCATTTATCGGCCATGAAACTGATAAATTCAGCAATGGTTTTTGGGGAGCGATCATAAACATAGACACGTTCGAGGTCGCGCTCATGGCTTGCAAGCCAAGCAATATGTCGACCTTGAGCTCCTCCACCAATAACACCTATGGTAGTTGCTAAGGGATCGGATAAATGACGAATACCAACACAGGCTACGGCAGCTGTTCGCATAGCTGTTAGCTTGGCTCCGTTGAGAATAGCTAAAGCCTCGCCAGTGGCACCGTCATTTAAAATAACGGTACCATTAATGGCGGCTTTACCTTTTTTTATATTCTCAGGAAACACAGATACTAACTTAGTGGCAAACAAATCAGGACCCACCGATGGCATCAAAAGCAAAGTGTCATCGTTAACGTCAACATGCATACGATTAGGTGTGAAATAATCCTTGTCATCGGCCGTTGATAAGGCCAATTCCATCATGTCTGTCCATAAAGTTGGTTCAGCTATTTGTTCTATGATCTGTGAAGATAAAATTCGCATATTTATGTATTAAAAAGCTTTTAGGCGTTCGTTCTCAACATCTTCGATAGTCTTAGCCAAAGGTTTACCCAACAAACGATATCCATCATTTGTAATCAGGAAGTCTTCCTCATTTCTGCAACCACCAAAATCTTTGTATTCCTCAAGTTTATCGAAATTTAAGAACTCTGTCAAATGTTTTTCAGCTTTCCACTTATCAATTAATTGTGGAATGAAGTAAATGCCTGGTTCAATGGTAAGTACAAAGCCTGGTTCCAGCTTACGTCCTAAGCGTAAAGATTTCATGCCAAACTGGGTACTTTTCAGTTCGTTTACGTATCCTACATGTTGCTCACCTAAATCTTCCATATCGTGTACATCAAGTCCCATCATATGACCTAAACCACATGGGAAGAACATGGCATGTGCACCAGCTGATACTGCATCATCAATATTGCCATTCACAAAACCTAAATCTTTCATTCCTCGTAACACTTCACGTGCCGACTCCAAATATATTTCTTTAAAAGAAACACCTGGTTTCAGCATTTCAATGGCTTTCTCATGGGAGTTTAAGGCCACCTGATAAATATCGCGTTGGCGCGGACTGAATGTTTTGCCAGTTGGGAAAGTACTGGACATATCACCTGCATAACCCATGTTGGTTTCAGCACCCGCATCCAATAGGAATAACTGACCATCTTTAAGAGTGTTGCCATGATAATGGTTATGGAGTGTCTGACCATTGATGGTTGCGATTACTGGGAATGAAATAGAGCCATCTTCAGCCAAAGCTATGCGCTCTACTTCTGCAGCAATTTGAGCCTCGGTCATGCCTGGACGAGCAGTTCGCATAGCCGCCTGGTGCATTTCAACGGTTGTGTTAACCGCTTTTTCAATTTCAATAATTTCTTCGTCGGACTTATAGTTACGTTGATTAACAACTGCCAATGTTAGCTCAAGTGATGCTTTAGTAGCTATCTCTGATGGTTGAATATTTAACCATTCGAGTAGTTTAATCTTGCTTTCGCCTCGATAAACAGGTAGGAAGTGGATCGGGCGACCTGCCTTTTGGGCTGCAGCAAGTGTTTCAGTTAGTTCGGCAGTGGTACCTGCTTTGTTAACACCACATGTGGCTGCTCTTTCTGCAATGGTAGGTTGATTACCCATCCACACAATGTGGTCAATGGTGTAGTCATCTCCGTATACAGCCGTATCGCCTGTTTCGGCATCTACCACACCGACTAAATCAGGGTGGTTAAGGCCGAAAAAATACAGAAAACTACTATCCTGGCGGTAGCGATAGGTGTTATCGGCGTAGTTCATTGGACTCTCTGAATTGCCAATAAATAGTAATAATCCTTTGTCAACATCCTTTGCTAACTGCTGACGACGTTTGATATAGGTTTCTTTTGAAAACATGATAGTGATGGTTTGTAGTTATTTAATTTGATAATTTTTTGGAGGCGTAAGCTTGTGCAGATGTTTTACGAAGAAATCCCAGCGCTTGCGAATAAGATATTTGTCGTAATAAACCTGACTATGATCTTTATTAGGGATCAACAGAATTTCAAAATCTTTGTTGGCTTTGATTAATTCAGCTGCCAAACGCATTGAAGCTGTTGGGTTTACATTTTGATCCATGTCGCCATGCACGATTAAAAGATCGCCTTGTAAGTTTTTGGCATTGAAATAATTACTTTGCTCATCATAATGTTTACCAGCTGGATAGCCCATGTATAATTCAGGCCACCATGCCTTTGCAGAGCGGTGATCGTGGTTGCCAGCTGTTGCCACACCAACTTTATAAAAATCAGGATAAGCTAATAGTGCGCGTGCGGCGTCATAACCTCCTGCTGAATGGCCAAATATGCCAACTCGGCTGGCGTCTATCCATGGGTATTGCTCAGCCAATGTTTTGATGGCTATCATTTTATCAGGGCCACCAATGTCACCTAAGTTTTTATACGATACATCGTGGAAAGCTTTAGAACGAAATGCCGATCCCATGCCATCAATGTTGATCATGACAAAACCAAGCTGTGTTAGTGGGGTATCATCGTTCGATAGACCACGGTAAAATGTTTTAGGTGCTCTAATGGTTTGTGGACCACTATAAGTACCTTCAATGATGGGATACTTTTTAGTAGGGTCAAAATTGCGAGGTTTGAATAATACGCCGTAAATATCTGTTTGGCCGTCACGTCCTTTTACTTTAAATGGCTCTGGTTTTTGCCAACCCATGGCCAATATTTCCGATATGTCACCTGTTTCTAAATGTGCAATTGTCTTACCGTCTTTACTACGGCGCAATACAGCTATGTTAGGCTCTTGTACGGTAGAGTAATTATCTACAAATGTTTCGCCATTTTTTGAGAAGAATACAGTATGATGAGCATCTTCAGGGCTTAGTTTTTTTAAACCTTTACCATCGAAGCGAACAGAATATAAAATGGGGTAGTAGGGATCGATGCCAGCTTCTTTACCTCCTGCAGTGAAGAAGATTCGTTGATTTTTTTCGTCAACATATTTAATATCACGTACCACATAATCGCCTTTGGTAACCTGATTAATAAGCTCTCCACTTTCCTGGTCAATCCGATAAATGTGTTGCCATCCATCACGTTCAGATAACCAAAGTAATTGCTTTTGTTTATTTAGTATTTTTAAATCCCCCGTGTTAGGATCTACATACGTAGGTGCGCTCTCAGTAAAGAGAGTTCTTGTTGTTCCAGTGCTGGTTGTCACTTCAAAAACATCAACAGATTGATAACCTCTGTTGTAACTAATCTGGTAGGCCTTACTGCCATCTTTTGTCCAATTAAAGCCATAAGGCAAAAAGGTGGCTTTGGCGGGTATGTCCAATAGTTTATACGAACCTTTGTTTACATCGATCAGGATGAATTCTTTGGTAGCAACAATACTGTCACCCGCAAGAGGACGTTCATATTCCCTTACTTCAGCACGATGTCCATCTTCTGGTAATGCTTTGTATAAGTAAAGGTTACGTGCCTGACGACGATCATTTTTGCTGGCAATAATGTATTGCCCATCGGGCGACCAGTTAATGTCTAACTCCAAAGGATGATCAGAATCTGATTCGATGTTTTTTACAGAGTACCACGATGGCGATACGGCATAGCCATACGTTTGAGTTCCGTCTTTTGTAATTTGTACAGAGTCATTTCCTGTCTTTATCCAAATATTGTAGTTATGAACAACTGCTACTTTCGATTTGTCAGGAGATGGAGCGGATAGCTTTTGAGTCTTTTCCTTTTTGTAGTTCGATAAGTTATTGTTGGCAATATCGTAGTTATACCACTTTTCTTCTGCTTTAAATTGTATGGAACTTCCATCTTTTTCAACTTTAATGGATGATATTGGAAGTTGGTAGGTACTAACTTCTTTATCTAACTCCTCACTTAATAGTCTTGCCAGCTGTTTTTGCATGAAAAGGGGTGATTTTTCACCTGTTTTCTCAAGGCACTTAATGTATTCCGTTCCATTTTTGGTGGAGATACTATACCAAAAGAAATCAGCTCCTTTCACTCTTTGTGGATTAACCCACGAGGTGTAGTATTTCTTGGTAATGTTGGCTGAGATAAATTGTTCGGCATGCTTGTAGTCGGTTGTGTCAATGCTAATCTGGCTATTTGCCGTAGCCAGATAGCAAGTGATACCTAAAAGAAAAAGAATCTTTTTCATCGTTCTTTAATTTACTTTTAAAATAGTTTAGTTTGTTTTCATCACTTGTGTTAAGTGATGGTGTATGATGATGAAGATGGTTTTTGAAACCACCTCAAATAATTAATTCAGAAAGTAGTGTTTAGAATATCCAACACTCGAATAGCCCCATGCCAAATCGGCCATAAAGACTTACCAAGGCAATGGATGAAAAGGATAAATGCAGCATTGAGTGCTTTTGTAGAGTAAAGCACTGTTTTGAATATGAGATATTTGCTGCTCGTAAATTCATTACAATTTCTTTGTAAGGGATTGCAATGTAATAAATTCAAATTATTTCGGCGTGCCTAATACTGAAAAATATAGATAACCTGATTTTATTCAGGTTATCATTCTTATCTGTATCTTATAATAATTTTTGAAGTGCTGTTTCAAGTTCTTCTATGCTTTCTTTGCTATATCCAGTCTTAAAATAGACAATTTTACCATTGCTGATAATTAGATTACTAGGAAGATGTTGAGGTTTCTGACCTATTTTAAACTGTTCATCTGGATTCAGTTGAAAAATGTAATCGCACAGGTCGCGATGATTATGCAGGTGGAAATAGATGAAATCATTTTTCTGGAGGTCGAGCCATTCAATAACATCCTTTTCTTGCTCACTGTTGATGGCCAAAAACAAAACACCGTCTCGCTCATATGTATCAACTAACTTGTTTAAATGGGGTATTTCTTTAGCACACGGCTGACACCAGGTAGCCCATAAGTTGATGACAAAAATTCGATTGTTACTTTCATCAGCTAAAAAATCATCCTGTTGCAATATTTTGCGTATGGGTTCATCAATACTAGTGTAATTGCGAAATACATTGGTTTGTTGCCATCGAGAAATAACATTGTTACTAATTAATAACAAGATGAAACAGCAGGAAATTATGAGTGGACCTTTTTTAATCATTGCGTTGCTTGCTAGGTTATCTGAAGTTTTTTGTAAGTATGGCTCGTTGAATTAGGAATATGGTTGCTAAAACATAGAGGCTAATGACCAGAATCATAGTAGGACTTAATACTGCATTTCCAACAATGGCTTTAAAACTAGACAGAGGAGCCATTTGAAAATAGTCCACTTCAAATTTACGACTAAGGAGACTCACCAGCCATGATTCCATCAGCCAATAAAAAAAGAAAGGCAGTACAATTAAGTGACTGGGTTTAAGAAGACCAATGAATAGAGCTGCGTTGCCAATGGCAAACAAAAATAAACAGAATGACAATAGGCTGTTAAGGTTAAGTTGGGTAATTAGTTGCCACGGAAAGACACCGAAGAATAAGCCAGCACACACGTTAGCAATATAGTTGATAAAAAGAAAAATAATGAGGTAGACGATTAGTTGAACCTGACAGTAGATAAACAATTTTGCTCTTGAACTACCGAAATATAATAAGCTACTGTAGTAGCCTGATGTATATAGGTGTGAAACCATTTGTATTAGCCACATGGCAAAGAAAAGGGCAGGTAAAGTTGATGATAGGGTACTTTGGACTAAGTGTTTGGCCAAAGCTCTATCCATAAGATGGTCATTGCTCCCAGACCAAAGTGATAAAAACGACGATAATAGCAATATTAAGCCGAGAACAAGTAGAGGAATAAGTGTTCGCCAGCTAGCCATAAGCTGGTATTCGAATTTTAAATAGCGTTTTAACATATTAGGCTTGGGCTTGTAAATATTTTAAGATGGTTGATTTATCTTTATTATTATTTAATTCATCCTTACGCAGTATTTTTTTTATACGACCACTGTCCATAATATAGGCTTGCTCAATGCTGTTGGAAAGCTCATTTAATAAATGTGTGGATAAGAGAATTAATTTGCCAGCATGAACTTCAAGCTCAATGAGATCGTGTAATTTTTCGATGCCCAATGGGTCGAGCCCGTTGAATGGCTCATCCCAAATAAGTATTTGAGGATTACCAATTAAAGAGATTATCAATGAAAGTCGTTTTATCATGCCAACAGATAATTCTTTAAAACGTTTATTAATGGCCTCATTCAATTCCCAAAATTGTAACCAATGATCAATAGTTTTAGAGTTCACACTTTTCTCTAGCTGGGCCATTGTTAGTATTTGTGAAACAGTAAGGTTCGGTTCTGTTTTAAATGGTTCTAAAGAAATACCCAATTGATTGCGGTAGTTTTCTGCATAGTGTATGTTGTTTATTTCAATAGTGCCATTCGATGGTATCTCAAAACCAGCTATTAATCTGAACAATGTGGATTTGCCACTTCCATTGGTGCCAGCAAAAACATGTAATCCGCTAGTACTTGTTTCTATTGATAATTGGTCAATAATAAGCTGTTTGCCATAGCAATGATTTAATTTATTAATTTTCAACATTAGCTGTGCTGTTTTCTTCAAATTGTAACTCAAGTGATTTTTCCCATTGTAAATCTTCAATGGCTTTTTCAGGTAATGGTCTTTGCTTTATCATGCTATAGTTTTCCCAAAATTCAGGGTTGTAGGGGTAGTTTTGCTCAAAAGAGTTTTCATGTTTATCTAACTGTTCTTTTAAGCGTATGCGTTCGCGTTGTTTGCGGTCAGTTATTATATTGGTAATAACAAGTAGTTGTTCTGCCCACTGATGAGATTTTATCCTTCTATCTTTCTCTTCTGCATCGGGGTTTTCGTATATGAGCATTTTTGCTTGAGGAAATACCAGCGCCTTCGTATATTTCAAGTAGTATTTGTGGTTGATTTTCTGAAAGCTGATGATCGAATTTCTATTAAATAGTTTACGAATTTCTTTTTGATGAGGTATATCATCTCGTTCCTTTGCTTTGTCAAAGTATTGTAATTGATGAATGCCATAATCCTCCGCATCGATATATATGTAACCTCCACTAAAGAAATTTTTGCTCTCAGATGCTCTAGTGCCATCGGGAAATAGCTGATTGTATTCAAATTTTACTTTATAGACCTTAGCGGAGTCTAACCACATCGCGCCTTCAAGTTCATATTTAAAAGTTTCATAATCACACAGGGGCTTGTACCACCATTCGTTTTTGTAGGCGCGTACTGGATTGTTATAAGCTCGGTAAAAAGTATTTCTATGTCCGCCATGTATAAACTTCTCCATTCTTTTATATGCCCATTTGTATTTGGCACTTAATGGAATGAGGTAGTCTTTACTTTTTCGTATTTCTACTAACTTAATTTTTGTTGTTGTAGTGGGCATGTCTATTCCTTTATCTTCAATTAGTAAGGTCGCTTCAATTAATTGCGTAAAAGTGGAATCCCTAAATCCTGTTCGGCGATAAAAGGCTTCCATTTGAGCTGTTTTTCGATGGTAATTACGTTTGATATGTTTTGTTGCCATGCGTACTAAGTCTTCTGCTGTATTGCCGTTGGGTAGTACCAATACTTCGTTGAGGTTGTATGGCTTAGGGCGTAAAGTAATTTCCAAACTTTTGCAGTCCTTTTCAGGTATTGTTAAGGTTGTGTCGGCGTATCCCATGCAAGCAAAGTTGAGTGGAAAACCAGATAAGATAGATGGAATATTTACTTCAAACTCACCTTCTGAATTTGTGATAGAGCCAATGCCCCAATCGCGTTGTATTATATGAGAAAATGGAAGAGGTTCACCCGAATGTAAGTCAATTAGCTTGCCACTTATACGAATGGTTTGTTCATTAGGGTTAGTTACAATAAGGTTGTTACCTTTTAGCTGGATATCTAAATGACTTTCAAAAGAAAGTTTATGGATGCAATCTTCAACAGCCAACGAGTCTAGTGTGATATAAATAGTTTTCTGAAGATTAACCAAATCTTCGCTAAAGCAGAGTTCCAATTCGTATGCTTTGGCAATGCTATCCAGGTAGAAGTGAGTGGTTTTTTGTGCATGAGCAATTATTAGTGAAAAAAACAAGCAAAGGATTATGAAAAAGAATTGTCTCATAATGATAGGGTTAGGGTGTTGTTATTTTGTTTTAGCTTTAATTGTAAAGTGAGGGCAATTATGTCTAGTGCATCATAGGCGCTATTTTCTTTAATACTACCACTAAAACGCAGTTGCCCAATTTGTGATGTTTGCAGTATAACTTTTACATTATAATAGTCTTCAATCTCTTGAATAACCGTAAAAAGAGGAGTGTTCTTAAACCTTAGTTGTTTAGTGGCCCATGCAGAGGCATTTCGGCTCGAGAGTTGCTTAATTCTATATTGTCCATCAATGGATTGAATGGATTCTCCTGGCTTTAATATGTATGTGTTGCTGAAAGCTCTTTTTTCTTTGAATGCTACGCTTCCTTTATCAAGAAAAACTTGTGTTGCTTGGTTGCTATTAGCAATAATGGTGAATTCTGTGCCCAGAACTTTGGTGGAGGCATTAGCCGTTTCTACAATAAATGGTTGTTTGTTGTTATGAGTAACATCAAACCAAGCTTTTCCTATGAGTGTTACTTTTCTTTTTGTACCATTAAATTCAATTGGATAAGTAATTTTACTCCCACGAGCTAGTATTACGCACGTACTATCGGGTAAGTGAATCTGCTGCTGATTGCTTGTTATAATAACTTGTTGATCGGTTTTCTTTGATAATATAGCAATGGTGCTACCAATAGCAATGAATAGCATTAGTATGGCCGCCACTTTGCCTATTTGATTTATGATACGGCGACGCGTTATACGCTTATTGACTTTTAATAGGGCTTTATTTACGTTTGGTGAAAAATGGCTTTTGCTGAAAGAGCTATCGGACCAAATAAAGCTGAATGCTTTAAAAAACGATTCATTATCAGCTGATGTTTTTCTCCATTCGTCAAGCTCGCGTTTCATCTGTGGTGTTATAGATGAATCAAGCTTTGAAAGAATTTTATCTATAGGAGCCTGTTTGGGCATGGGCTTTTTTCTTTAAAGAGGAAGCCCAAATTAAATACCCCTAAAGATTTCCAATAAAAATTACAATTATCAGGTTTTTAATATGTGGATGAAGTTCCTTTTTTAGTTTGTGAATGGCAATAGATAGTTGGTTGTCAACTGTTTTGATTGACAGGTTTAAATATTCAGCAATTTCTGTATTTGTTAAACCTTCGTAACGACGTAGCAAAAATATCTGTCGGCATTTATCTGGTAAGTTACTAACGGCCGATTGGATATAGGTTTTAAAGGCTTCCCAGTTTTGTTGCTCTTCATCACTTAGCTCTGTAGGTGCTTCAAGAGCATATTTATTTTCGTAGAAGCGTTGTGTTTTATTCTTTTTTATTAACCATAAGCATTGATTGTATACCGATTTGAAAAGATAAGATTTGACATTAGTAGCCTGCGTGATTTTTGTTCTCTTTTCCCATAAATGAACAAACGTGTCTTGCACAGCTTCTTCGGCCATTGATTCGGAACGGATAATGGTTAAGGCAAACCGACAAAGTGGAGTGTAGTATAATTTGAATAGTGAATCGAATGCTCTTTTATCACTCGATTTAAGATCGTTGAATAGTTTTTGTTCATTAGAGGATGGTCTCATCAGGTTTTTGTTAGTCCTCAAATGTAATTTATTTTAGATTCTGTATAAATCTTTTTAAGAAAAAAGGCCCATGTCAATAACATGAGCCTCTATTTTAATTAGATTATTTGTGCTATTTAAAAAGCATAGCGAATACTAAGTGATAGACCCATGTTGAAATTTTGATCTGTTGGGCCAAAGCCAAATTGTGGCATCGTATCTAAGCTAAGGTTGACTGGTACTTCTTCAAAGTTGTACTCTGCACCAATCTGTCCTCCAATGCCAAGGTACACACCTGAATCCCCGCTTCCACTGTAATCATTGCTATAGCTCCATGATCCAAGGGTAGCTGCTGGTCCGGCATACCAGTTAAAACCACTTTCAATATCCCAAACCCATTGGTAAGCGCCTGATAGATTAAAACCAGTGCCATTGTTATTGGTATTAAAACCCAAATCTACTTCTACTCTGTTGTAATTTGAGATGCCATACTGATAGCTTACTTGTGATCCAAAGGTGTTGCCAGCACCAATTCTGGCTCCAATGGCGTGTTTGTTTTTCACCTGACCAAAGGCAGCCAAGCCCACAACGCATAGAGCGATTGTCATTAATTGCTTCTTCATTTTAAAAATTAAGGTTAAACTTTATTTAAGTGTGTTAGGTTTATTTATAAGGTATTTCAAAAAAGAAAGTGGCGCCTTTTCCTCTGTCAGATTCAACCCATATTTTGCCATTGTGCTCGTCAATTGCAATTTTACAAAAGCTTAAACCTAGTCCATTGGAGTTAGCCTGACCTGACTTTTTTGTATCTACCTGCTGATAAAGGTCAAAAATACTTTCTTGATACTCCTGCGGTATGCCACGTCCCTCATCGCTTACCGACAAAAGTAATGATTTTTCATTAGGCTGTTCTTTAAGTATACTTCTTAGAGAAATTTGTCCATTGACTGAACTGTACTTAATGGCATTGGTTAAAAGGTTGATGTATACTCGTCGCATTATATCCTTATCAACACTAAGCTGCATAGGCGTTATTAAATTGAGTATTTCTATCTGGCTGTCTTTTAATAAAAAACGAACTTCATCAATGGCTTCGTTAGCCAGTTGTCGTATGTCGCAATTTTGATAAAAAAGTTTTAAAGAGTGGGTTTCGTAGCGTCGAACATCTAATATGTTTTCAACCAAACAAAGCATTTGGCGGCTAGCACTATTAATGTGCTCAAGGTATTCGCTTTCGTTTAATGATGAAAGCCCAATAATGCCATTTAACGGGTTTTTTAAATCATGCACAATCATATTGATCATACTTTCTTTAAACGATTCTAATTGCTTGTTGTGTTCAATGGACTGCTGCAGCTCAAGCTTTTGTTGTTGCAATCTTTCTTTTTGGCTTAATAAAGTAGCTGTGCGTTCTGTGACTTTTTTCTGTAGAGCAAGCTTGGTTTTACTTAACTCTTTAACACGCATTCGGTGGATGAACAATATGGTAATGGTAATGAGTATAAAAAAAGCAATGTATACCCAGTAAGATTGCCACCATGGTAAGCGTTTTTTTATCATTATATGTTTCGCCGCATCAACAATGGGTTTGTTGTTTGTGCTGTTAATTGGGTAAATGCTTAGTTTGTAGTTGCCTGGTTTGATATTCAAAAACGAAATGTCGCCATTGGAAGTATAGGTTTTGCCACTTTTGGCATCATCAGAAATTGTATAAACGATGCCGTTATTACCATGACTTTTATAATTGATTACATTGGCATGGATGCTAAATAAATCAACGTGATGCGGTATGGTTATTTCTTTTGTGTAATTAATTTGCTGTGGTAAGAATAAGTTATCGGCATACTGTTGTAATGGTTTAACAAGCTTGTTGTAAATCTTAAATTCGCTAATAAAAACAAATGAGTCTTTGGGCTTTGACTGGTATTTTTTTGTATTGATAATGTTAAAACCATTTGTGCCTCCAAACAATAATTGTGTATTATTAAGTTTGTAAAAGGCTCCGGGATGAAACTCTTTTCCTTGCACATTTATACTGTTGATGTTTTCAACGGTTGCAGAGATACGATTGTATTTCAGTAGACCTGAAGAGGTACTCAACCATAAAGCACTATCGACTTCAATAATACCATAATAGTTGATGTCAGTAGGCATTGTTTTTATCAACTCAAAGTCATTGAGTGTTTTGTTTAATTGATAAACACCTTTATTAGTAGCGATGTAAATAGCCGAGTCTACGGTTACGCATGTGCTGTAAGAGATATGTGAGCCTACCGATTGATACATTTCGCCAGAGCCTGTAGAGGTGTTGATTTTAATAACTCCTTTGCCAGCACTTGAAAGCCACAGGTGGTTCGTGTCAATAATTTCAATGTGAAAGAAATCGAGTAATTCGTATTGATTTTGGTGGTAGACCTTAATTTTAGTGAATTGTTGATCCTCAAATTTATATAAACCACCATCGACAGTAGCCACATAGGTGAGCGTGTCATTGGCTGCTTTTACATCTCTGATAAAATTACTGGTAAGTTTTGAATTGTATTTGTTATAGTTGTATATCTTATTGTTTTTAAGATTAATGCAGAATAGTCCATTGTTATAGGTACCCGCATATATAATATTTGAATGTATGTTAGCTGTTAGCGAAGTAACAGGCAGGCCTTCGAGTACTTTTATTGCCTCGGCATATATGCCGGAGCGATTGGCTGCTTTAAAATCTTGGTTAAGAATGCTAATGCCATTTTCGGTGGCAACCCATAATAAGCCATTGCTATCTTTTACAAAGCCATTCACATTTTTATTGGGCAACAGTTGTCTTTCATTATCTGATTGATAAATGTGTCGAATACCATCTCCTTCATAATTAGCTTTGCTAAAGCCTGCTTTAAAATACCCAACCCATAAAATACCATCATCATCTAGAAATAGACTTTCCAGTTGATTGCTTGTAAGGGTATTTTTGCTGTTTGTTTGAGTAAGGCGCTGAACGGAGTAGTTATTGTTATCTATAATATATAAACCGCCGCCATCTGAACTAATAAACGTACCGTATTTAGGATGGCATATGATATCAGATATATGTGATTGGTTTAGTTCACTAGCAAGTTGCTTTGGTAGCTGAAGTAATTCATAGTCCTCATTTAATAAAATTAGGCCATTGTATTCGGTGCCAATCCAATACTTATTCTGATGGTCTCTAATAACTTTAGTGATGTTGTTAGTTGAGCCTTCAATCTCACCAACTCTTTTGTAAGTGCTTGTGTGAGTATTGAATTCAATTATTTCACCAGAATTCGTGAAAATGCTAAGCAAGTGTTCGTCCTTAGGAACAATTGCTCTTATGTCGGGGATACCTTTTCTTAATATCTCAGCAAAATCGTAATGTATGAATTGGTTTTTACTATTGAAAACACTAAGGCAGTAGTTGGAACCTATGTATAGGTTGTTTTCAAACGTAGTTAAGCAGTTAATATAATTATCACTAATGGTTGAGTTGCTAAGCTCTGGTAATGCCCAAAAGTGTCGGTATTCTCCAGTTTCAATGTTAACGTTGAATAAGCCATCGCCCCAGGTGCCAGCCCACAATTGATTGTTTTGCAATTCACTAATGGTAGTTATACTTGTTACGGGAGCTTGCAATGTGTGGGTTGAGTCCGTAATAAATTGATGGAGTGGAATAAAGCCCTGTCCGTTAAATAAATCAATGCCTTGTTCGGTACCAATCCACATTAAACCATTTTCCGTTTTGTAAAAACACTTGATTGTGCTATTAGACAAGCCATCTTCCAACTGATATGATTTGAATTTAATATCTGTTGCAAATAGTTGAATACTTGTTAGTAGTGCTAATTTAAGTAGTAAAATATACCTGAGCATAATGCAATGTGTTTTACCAAATCTTGAGTTAAAGTGCTTGATTAACATTTGATTACCTTAATTAACCATTGATAAGGTAATCTCGATTAGTTTGGCATATTAATTGGGATTACCCTTATAGATTTTTTTCATAGATTTGGGTTAGGTTAGAGAAAAGGACAGGAGCAACGGCTTTATGTCCTTTCTTTTTATTTATGCACCATCATTGTACGTGCCAATTCGTCGGCGGTTTCAGTACCGCACAATTCATTTACTAAATTAAGAGAAAAAAGCATTGCAGCACCAATCCCGTTGCCTGTTATGTAGTTATGATCCTTAGCAACAGGTGTTTTTTCAATTGAGGCTCCGGTAAGGTGTTTCTCAAAGCCAGGGTAGCATACAGCTTTCTTATTCTTTAAAAGTCCAAGCTCACCTAAAATCAATGGGGCAGCACAAATAGCACCTATAACTTTGTTGTCTTTGTCAAAGTCAAGAATAATCTTTTTTAATTGATCGTTATCGTTCAGATTAAGTGTGCCAGGCATTCCGCCGGGCAAAATGGCTGCATCAAAAGCGCTGAAATCAGTATCTTTTAATAATTGATCGGCTATTATTGTAATGTTATGTGAGCCGGTTACCTCTTTCGTATTGCTAATACTAACACTTGTAACTTTAATATCAACTCTCCTTAAAACATCGATTGGAGTAATGGCTTCAACTTCTTCAAAGCCATCAGCTAAAAATACGACTACCTTTTTCATATGATTATAATTTTCTTTCATTTGCCATATGGAACTCTCAAGTAAATTTTATCATCCCCCTGTGTGAAAAATTAGATGCTAAATTTACATGGTCGTTTCATATGATTATAATTTTGTTATATCCTTGACATAGAGTTTATTTCAAAATATGTTGTAAACGCCAAGAAGTTAAATTTTCATATTCATGCTCGAGGCAATAGTCTTGTGTGCTTAGCGTTTGAAGTCAGTTTCATGTACGGGGTTTCCATATCTTAATATGGATGTTTCAACCTCCAGTAAAAATCGACCTTTAGGCAACTTCTTTTTTAATCTCTATTTCAACTCCCATTTCTTTTAAGAGTTGAATCTGTCTTTTAATTTGTTTTTCCTTTTTAATCTCTTGTAAATACTCTGCCCCTAGCTCTCTGTAAGCTACTTTGTCTTGTAGAATGTAGTAGGCGGCTATCAGGATCTTATGTCCTATTGCTACTAATGCTCTTTTCTTACCTCTGCGTCCTACAAGACTATCATACTTACTCNTCCATATCTGAATATGGATATTTCAACCTCCAGTAAAAATCGACCTTTAGGCAACTTCTTTTTTAATCTCTATTTCAACTCCCATTTCTTTTAAGAGTTGAATATGTCTTTTAATTTGTTTTTCCTTTTTAATCTCTTGTAAATACTCTGCCCCTAGCTCTCTGTAAGCTACTTTATCTTGTAGAATGTAGTAGGCGGCTATCAGGATCTTATGTCCTATTGCTACTAATGCTCTTTTCTTACCTCTGCGTCCTACAAGACTATCATACTTACTGCGTAGATAGGTGTTTTTTGTTCTCGTTGCTGCCCATGCACATTGCACTAGCAAAACCTTAAGATATTTATCTCCATGTGTTATTCGGGTGCTTTTTTTTTACCAGCCGATTCATTGCTTCCCGGAGACATCCCTGCCCATGAAGCTAAATGTTGCTCATTTGGAAACTGATCCATATTATTGCCGATCTCCGCTAAAATATATGCCGCTCCTTCCTTGCCAACGCCAGGAATGGTTGTTAATAACTCAGCATCAAGTTCCAATTCACAGTTCGTTAACTGCTTATCTATTTGTTCGTCTATTTTTGCTATAATCTCCTGTTTGCTTTCTATTGATGCCTTAACCGTTTGAAGCATAAATCGATGATGTTTCGTCAGTTTTCCTTTCAGGGAAGCAGCAAGCTCTTCTACTGAGGATTGCATTTTACCATGACGAAGCTTCACTAGCTCTTTAACATCTTCTTCGCCAGCTATCATCGCATCAATTATTTTGGTAGCTGTGGCACCGTTAAGGTTACTAACTACGCTCGATAATTTTATGTTTGCATCTTCAAGCAACTTGTGTATGCGATTCTTTTCTGATGAAACCTGCTCAATAACTTTACGCTTGTAACGAGTTAAATCCCGTAACTCGCGTATGCCTTTGGGCG
>NZ_VKDE01000048.1 GCF_007097485.1 Carboxylicivirga sp. M1479
TAATATGAAACTTAGATTTTATCTATCTGTTTATTAAAGTTAATGCAGCAGATGGAGCTTTTTGCCTAAGTTAAAAATCACGTTTGACTCCTAATTGGTTTTCTCATATTTAGGTATTCCACAAACTAACGATCTGTTTATATTTTATTTTTAATTGCCACATGGAACTCGCCAAAAATTTACCATGCTCCTTTGTGAGAGCCAATTCGCATGGGTCGTTTCATGTTTTTCAATAAAATTTATTTGGCAGCACAATGTACTGCCAAAGTAAAATTAATACCCATAATAGATCGTTCTCCAACTACCATCATCTTCAACTACAATTGCTTCTACTACTGATTGTCCTGAGGTCGCATCTAAGCCCTCACCAGTATACTGAACCTCTCCTTGATACCCTCCTCCTCGGATAGCATCTACCTTTGTTACATTTTCTTCAAAACTTGAAAAGTCAATCATTTTCATAAATATTAATTGATGCCTACTCATTCCCTTTTCGGCTAACGGGGCATATACTCACTATTATTGTAAATTGCTCCACAAGTATAAAAAGTCTTACTCCAGTAATTTCGGAGTACACAAAACAACCTAAAAACATAATATATTTCAATTAATAAGAACAAAAACATCATGATACATAACACTATCACAACATTATGAATAACCAGAGAATCAACACTCCCTAGAATATTCGCAACTTTACCAAATAAATCGACATGCCAATCTCACTTTGCATGCGTAGTAGTTTCCATTTTCATACAGCTATCTGTATTCAAAGCACTCTAATAGGGTAAAATGAACAATCATTGAGGAACATCAAAAAAAGCATCAAGTACCAAGTCATTCTCCACAAAAAACTTGCTTGTAAAAATTTTATTATGATATCAGACATGATTGATTTCCAATTCAAGTGACAAATATCACATTTAAACAATCCAGTTCATTAACACAATAGCGGTAGTTGACTTTGTTGTGGCAATATCAAGTCATCAGTCATTTTATATGCATCATTCGTCAAAGAAAGCTTTGTTAACTTGTATCGTTTCTTAATTTTGCGTCAGAATTTGAATCATTGAAAAACACCCAATCTCTCATGCAAATAAGTCTTAAAAAGAAGCTGGCCAGTTTTACCATTATCGCAGTAGGTGCGGTGTTCAGCATATTTTTAATCATCTCCCTAATTTTCATTAAACGTTCGTTTGTTGAATCGAACCAACACATATTAATTGAAGAAACCCAAAAGGCTGCACAAGAAATTAATAAAGAATTATCAACCCATATGGGTGTTGCCCGAGGCTTAGCTCGTTCATTTGAAGTTAATTATTCTCGTAATTGGGAAACAACATATCCTTCTTTCAATCTTACCATGCAACGAGTAGCTCAAAATGAGCAAAAATACATAGCCGTATGGAACTGTTTTGAATACAAAGCCATTGATGCTAACTGGGGCAATAAGCCAGGACGCTTAACCTCACTATACACTCGCGAAGATGGCGATTTACGACACAAAGAAACAGTACGTGATGTTGATGGCATAACTCCATCGGGCTATCACGACGTTGCCAAAAGCCTACAAGAAACACTAATGGAACCCTATTGGTACCACTTTGGTGAAAATGAAAAGATATTGGAGACTACCTTAACAATACCAATGCTTAACAATAACAATCAATTTGTGGGTGTAGTTGGATTAGATATGTCTTTAGAAGCTTTTCCGGATTACGTCACAAACATCAAACCATTTAAAGAATCTGATACCTTCCTTTTATCTGCCAATGGTATTATACTTGGTAATTCAAATCTAGATTTGCTAGGCAGTCCGATTACAGAACATTTTAAAGAATTTAATCAAGATCAAGCTCTAAATAGCTCTCAACTCGATTGTAATGTAATTGAAATGTTAATCGATGAGCAAAAACAGGTACTTACTATTGCCCCTATTTACGCTGGGCACTCGCAAACCCCATGGTTTATTTTAATTAAAACGCCCAAATCGGTACTGTCGGCGCAAGCCAATTGGATTGTTTGGGTGATGCTGTTTATTGGACTATCAGCCATTATCTTAATTTCGATTTTGGTTTATCTAGTGGCTAGTAAAATTACCAAACCAATCGTTAGCTCGGCCCAAATTACATCTACCATTTCATCGGGTGATTTAACTGGCCAATTGGCATATAAGAAAGAAAAAGATGAACTAGATATATTACACAACTCACTGTATGACATGCAGGAGAAGCTGGCTACTGTGGTGAAGATGATTAGGAATAACTCGCAACAAATACAGGAGGCATCAACCAAACTTGAGCAAGACTCAAGCACATTGTCGGATGCGACTACCACCATGGCTTCATCATCAGAGGAGGTATCATCGGCAATTGAAGAGATGACAGCAAATATTGAACAGAATACCGAAAACGCACAGACAACCTCACAACTATCTCATTCTGCTTTAGACAGTGTAAAAAGCAGTAATGCTTCTACTCAAAAAATGCGAACAGCCATGGGCTCTGTTGCCGAGCGTATTTCTATTATCCAGGATATTGCCGCACAAACCAATATTTTATCGCTAAATGCAGCAGTTGAAGCAGCCCGGGCAGGCGAATCAGGCAGAGGCTTTTCCGTTGTGGCAGCCGAAGTAAAAAAATTAGCTGAACGCAGTCAGAAAGCAGCAGCTGATATTGAAAAACTATCGCGTCGCGCTTTGATGATTTCGGAGAAAACAGGGAATGAAATGGAAGAGTTAGTGCCAGAAATAGAAAAAACCTCATCACTCGTTGATGAAATTACAGCAGCCAGCATGGAACAAAATACAGGCATCCAACAAATATCTGGTGCATTGCAACAGCTTAACGACGGAACGCAACAAAATGCCTCTTTAGCCGATGCTTTGGCACAAAGCGCCGACGAGCTCAATGCATTTGCCAATGAACTCCAACGGCAAGTATCGTATTTTAAAATACGTAGAAACTAATTTACATACCTAATACAAAAAAACACCTGATGAAAATATAGATTCATCAGGTGTTTTTTTATGATAATAGATTCTCTTCCAAAATTATTTTAAAGCCTTCACCATTGTCGATCCAAGATCAGCAGGCGACTCCACCACATGAATACCGCATTCGCGCATAATGGCCATTTTAGCTGCAGCCGTATCTTCAGCACCTCCAACAATAGCTCCTGCATGCCCCATTCTACGACCCTTTGGTGCCGTTTGACCAGCTATAAAACCAACAACAGGTTTTGTTCCATTCTCCTTAATCCAACGAGCAGCATCTGCCTCCATAGTTCCGCCTATTTCTCCGATCATAATCACGGCATCGGTTTCAGGGTCATTCATAAATAACTCCACGGCCTCTTTGGTGGTGGTTCCAATAATAGGATCTCCTCCAATACCAATAGCTGTAGAAATACCCAAACCTGCTTTCACAATCTGATCTGCAGCCTCATAGGTTAAAGTACCTGATTTTGACACAACACCAATACGTCCTTTCTTAAAAATAAAGCCAGGCATAATACCCACTTTACACTCTTCTGCGGTTATAATGCCAGGACAGTTAGGTCCAACTAAACGTACATCGCGTCCGCTTAAGTATTCTTTTACTTTTACCATGTCCGATGTTGGAATTCCTTCAGTAATGGCAACAATAACCTTAACTCCAGCATCGGCTGCTTCCATTATGGCATCGGCTGCAAATGGAGGGGGTACAAAAATAGCCGATACATTCGCTCCAACTTCAGCTACTGCTTCGGCAACGGTATTAAAAACAGGTAAGTTAAGGTGCTCAGTTCCACCTTTTCCAGGTGTTACTCCTCCCACTACCTTGCTTCCGTATTCAATCATCTGCGTGGCATGAAAAGTACCTTCCCCACCTGTAAATCCTTGTATAATTACTTTCGAATCTTTGTTAACTAATACACTCATAGGGTATAAAGAATTTAATTAGCGATTATCTTTTAGAGTATTGTATATTATTTCTTAATGTAAATAACCGATAGCTAAGCTGTTTGTTTTGGAAATTTTTGAGAGAGTTGATTTCTTGATAAAAAACGAAACAATTAAATAGCTTATACCACACCATCAACCGTCCTAAAAACGAGATTAGGTTAAAAAAAAGAGAAGTACGATAAGATTGATCACAAATAAGTACGCATTTACTTTATTACCACGAATACCTGATAACTACATATTTGACACTCACAACAACAATGTCAATGTTTTATATTATTAAAAAAAACGAAACTAAAACACACCAACTCCGTTAGCATATTAACAATTGAAAAGGGAAAAACGAGCGATAAAAAATTGCTAAGAATATAAAGTTGGGAAATGGGAAAAATTACTATTCGTCAAAAACTGATAGGACTTACTGCATCTATCACCTTAATTTTAGTCATCATTGGAGCCATGACTTTTTTATCATTCAAAAAAATCATAGCGCTTCATACTGATTTAGGAAAAGCCAATGAATTGCAAGAAAACATGTTGATGCTGCGCAAAGCAGAAAAGGATTTTTTGCTTCGCGAACTTACGAATCAAACATTTTTTGAAACTGAACAAAGTAAATATTTAGACGCTTTTCATTCAATTATAGATCAAAATCAATCCACAATAGATGAGTTAGAAACAAGTAAACATATTTTAAAGTATGGGCTTTTCGATAACTTAGAAATACTCAAAGCAGACTTTACTCAATACGAACGATTCTTTGATGATATGGTACGCTTATATAAAGCTAGAGGATTTAAAGATTATGGTAAGGTTGGGGAAATGCGTTCAGCGGTTAAAGCTCTGGAGTTAAATTATAACGACGCCTCCTTTATAGCAGAGCAGCAGCTTTTGTTGCGAAAGCATGAAAAAGATTACTTGCTACGTAAAGATTTATCGTACAAGGATAAACTTAACGATGGCATTGAGCTTTTCATTAGTAAAATAAATAATAGCAAGCAACTTACCTCGAGCAAGAAGGAGATTATTAAGATGCGCTTATACAACTATAAAGTAGCATTTAATGAGTTAGTAAGTATTGATGAAAAAATAGGATTCACGGAAGAGCTAGGTGTAAAGGGCACATTACGTAAAACTATTTACAAAACAGAACCTGAGATTAAGGAAATTGTGGAGGCAATAGAACAGCAAAGCCAACAATCGATTGACGCTACCATTCGCAATATTTTTATCCTTATTTTTATATTTCTAGCTGCAAGCGTTAGCCTTTTAGTACTTATCCTTAACACCATTCAAAAAGGATTGCAATCTGCTCAAAATGCTGTTAATGCTGTAGCTCATGGCGATTTTTCTAAGGATATAGAAATAAAATCGCAAGATGAAATAGGACAGCTACTGAGTGACGTACAACTAATGATGCGCCGATTACGAAAGAGCGTATTGATAGCCAAAGAAGTATCTGATGGTAACCTAATGGTGATGGACTCGATAGACCAATCAAGCCTTGAAGGAGAATTAGATCATGCACTTATTAATATGGTTGACCGCTTAAAGCTCATCATTGAAGAAATATCTGCGGCATCTGATAACTTTGCAAGCGTAAGTAATCAATTAAGCACAGCCTCAGAACAACTATCATCGGGCTCAAGTGAACAAGCTGCTTCCAGCGAAGAGATATCTTCTTCGGTAGAAGAAATGGCCAGTAGCATTGCTCAAAATGCCGATCACGCCACTAGAACTGAAAAAATTGCGATTAAAACAGCTAATGAAATTCAGGAAGGGCAAAAGGTTGTTGAGTCTTCAACCCAAGCAATTAAGCTCATTGCTGAGAAAATATTTATTGTCAACGAAATATCACACAAAACAGACCTATTGGCCATTAATGCCGCCGTAGAAGCTGCTCGAGCCGGAGAAAATGGAAAAGGCTTTGCAGTGGTTGCTGCGGAAGTACGCAAACTTGCTGAACAAACACAAAAAGCAGCACGAGAAATTACTGAATTAGCCGCTGCAAGCGTTAAAACAGCTGAAAAATCAGGTACAATGCTAAAAAATTTAGTCCCTGAAATTCAAGCGACATCCAATCTGGTGGAAGAAATTAACCAATCAAGCAAAGAGCAGAATTCAGGCGTGATTCAAATTAATACTGGAGTACAACAGTTGGCTAATATTACGCAAGAAAATGCAGCTTCTTCAGAAGAGCTTGCATCAACAGCTGAAGAGTTATCATCGCAAGCCGGACAAATGAAAGAAACAGTTTCCTTTTTCCGGATAAGTAAGGACAACATGGATAAGCCAATTGAAAAGAAATTTGGCACTAAACAAAACCAATCTAATGATCAACAAGACTTTGGCATTGAAATAAATATGAGTGACAAAACTAGTTCTATTGAAGATGAATACGAGTCTATATAAATTGTTCATCCCAATTCTAGATTAAAATCAATTAGTAATAAGCGATTGTACTCAATAGGAGGCAATCGCTTTTTTTGTATTTTTACTGGAAATACAAATTTATGCGTCATATAACCCTACTCCTTTTACTTTGCTCTCTTAGCATTCAAGCACAACTTTTTGAACCCTTACCAACGAATATTAATAAACGCGTAATAATAGCACACCCCACTGCTTCAAACATCGAAGTACTGGATGCCTTGTATCAAAAAAAATTATTAGATCTATCATCCATTCAACTAATCGGCCTTTACCATCGTGATGAAAAATACGATTACTCCAAGTCGCAAAGCATGCTAGACACATTAAGGCACTTAAACATGTCTTTACTAGAGCTAAAAGACACACTTCATATGGATAGCTTATTTTGCTCTAATGCTAGCTCAGCAACCTTCAAGCAATTATTTAACGAAAGTGAAGGCATTGTATTTTTGGGTGGCCCCGATATACCACCTGCCTTATATGGCGAAGAAACACACCCTAGAACAAAAGTAACCGATCCCTATCGTCATTATTATGAGGCATCATTCTTATACCATTTGCTAGGAGGTTATCAAAACACCGAATATACGCCATTGTTAGAAGAAAACCCCGAATACCTGGTTTTTGGAATTTGCCTTGGTATGCAAACCATGAATATAGCGAGTGGTGGCACGCTTATTCAGGATATTCCGCTTGAGGTTTTTAATAACGATGAAACCCTGGGACTTCAGCAACTTGCCAATGAAGAGATACATCGTAATTATTACCCCAAAATGCCAGCACATGAAAATGATACTTTAGCTGGATCTCATTTCCATACTATCCTGTTTAAAGATTATTTTTTTCCGGCATTAGCCCAGGTTGATTCTGATTCAAAGCCGCTCGTGAATAGTTACCATCACCAGGCAATTGAAAAGCTAGGTAAAGGTTTGGTTGTTGGAGCCACGTCAAGCGATGGAAAAATTATTGAAGCTGTTTTTCATGCCCACTACCCCAATGTTTTTGGTGTTCAGTTTCACCCAGAACGTTCGCAATTTTATATTCAAACGCGCCAATCGAAGTTTACCCCTGATGGGGAAGCAATTCAACTATCCGATTGTTTAGATGATGAAAGCATGAGTTTTCATCTGCAGTTTTGGAAAGCAGTGAACCACCTTATACAGGAGCTGTAAACACCAAATGATACATACCCATCCATTGATTTTTACTCATTACAAATATCATGAACACACAGCTATTAAATACATTTATTAACTGAAGAACAGCAAAGCATCTTTTAAACCTACCAGTTAAACTATAATGAAAATCTGAAGCTTTTGTGTAGCAACTTCCATAAACTATTATTTATTCCATTACCCCAAAAGTGAGGTAAACTAACCTACGTTCAAGTAAACTTGTACTCTACTGACTTTAACACCCCTACTAGCCAGGCACACAACAGTTACACAAAAAACCATATAGCTATCTCACCAGGAAAGTTGCACATCTACTAATTATTACAGCACTGATACACCTAACAATCTCATAACCAGATTTTGAAGACATTATATTTTTTATATCTTTGATAATACCACAACGACAAAACAAACCACCTTTCTGCAATTTATAGCAAGAGGAAGCTAAATATTAGCTCTGGTACATTCGAGTTATTAGCTGCAAATATTAATCATTTAGTAATTTTAAACCACATTATTATGAAGGATTACCCAACTCCATTATTTGAAGAAAGAAGAGTAAATATCGAAATGGCTAAAGAAAAACAACAATCTGACCAGAAAAACTTAACAAAGAGTACTAATAGTGTTGAGCACATTAAAAAGGAACAAACCAACAACCTCGATCGATTACTTAATGATAGCCAGTTTAAGCAGTAGAATAGATCAAATGAAAAGAATGCTTTAACATAGTCAATAAACTATATTAACATTAAGTACCTGCTTTTAAATAGGGTTTCAGTATCATTATCATTATAAAACAACAAAAGCTCACTTAAATAAATAAGTGAGCTTTTGCGGTCTGGACGGGACTCGAACCCGCGACCTCCGGCGTGACAGGCCGGCATTCTAACCAACTGAACTACCAGACCAAAAAAATTAAATGAAGTAAAAACAAGCGGTCTGGACGGGACTCGAACCCGCGACCTCCGGCGTGACAGGCCGGCATTCTAACCAACTGAACTACCAGACCAGTTTTACACTTCAATATATAGAGAAACTAAACAAGCGGTCTGGACGGGACTCGAACCCGCGACCTCCGGCGTGACAGGCCGGCATTCTAACCAACTGAACTACCAGACCAGTTTAATTTCTTTCAATCTTTTTTGATCACCTATTTTCCGTTTGAAAATCGGCTGCTTCCCTTTGATATCGGAGCTTCAAGTGCACTCCTTGTTTCTGAAAGCGATGCAAAGATAAAGCTTCTTTTCTATTCTGCAATAGCTTTTATAAATTGTTCGACACTTTTATTTGCTGTAATTCTGTTCAGCATTTGCAATCAATCATTTAGCAATGAAAGTTTTTTTTTCGTTTTATTGCTTAGCTGACATAGCATCAAAATCCCAAACCTTTTCATGCCTGCACAAATACCCATATGCTATCATAAAAGATACAATTGGAGGATTGCATCATCCACATCGACTCCCTGCTCATACCAAAGCTGCATCATATCAAACAGGTAAAATACAATATCATGCTTTATTAAAGTGATCTCACAAAGAACGACGCTCATTTCACGTAACCATACGCTCAATATCAGCATTTACTTACCCGACATCAAGCCACAACGGTATTATATCAATTCAAACCACAGTCACCTCATGCTTCAACATACCTATCTCACTTGCTCCTATACCTTCCTGTTGCTTATACATCCTTTCCCATCGACCAAATGAGTGCTTCACGTTGTTCATGTACATTTTCACGTCGACAAATGAGTATTTCCCATCGCGAAAGTAAAGCTTCCCATTGCACAACAAGGCATTAAAAAAGCCGCTCCCAAACGGAAGCGGCTCTGATTATATCTGAATTGAAAAGATTACTCAATCACTTCAAATTCCATGTCGTTTAAGCGCTTGTATGAGCTATAACGCCATTTTGCATTCTTTTCCGACTCTGCAAATAATACTTTTGCATCTTCAGGGAACGACTTAGCTAGGGCTGTATAACGCACCTCGTTCATTAAGAAGCTTTGGAACTGATCCCATTTCGGCGGTTTCGAGTCCAAAGTAAATGGATTCTTTCCTTCTTCTTCCAACATTGGATTGTAACGATACAGGTGCCAGTATCCGCTTTCAACAGCCTTCTTACCTTCTTCCTGAGTCTTACCCATACCAGTCTTCAGACCGTGAGCAATACAAGGAGAATAAGCAATGATTAATGATGGTCCAGGATATGCTTCAGCTTCCTTCAATGCTTTAAAGTACTGAGCCTGATTAGCACCCATAGAAACCTGAGCAACGTATACATAACCATAAGTTGTAGCCATTAAACCAAGGTCTTTCTTACGAATACGCTTACCTGAGGCAGCAAACTTAGCCACAGCACCTACTGGTGTAGACTTAGATGACTGACCACCTGTATTAGAGTATACCTCAGTATCCATTACCAAGATATTAACATCTTGACCAGAAGCAATTACGTGGTCTAATCCACCGTAACCGATATCATAAGCCCATCCGTCACCACCAAAGATCCAGAATGATTTCTTAGAGATATAGTCTTTTAAAGCCAATAACTCTTTAGCAACAGAGTGAGACTCATTTTCAAGAGCTGCAATTACAGCACGCGAAGCAGGCGTGTTAGCATTACCATTATCTTTAGTCTCAATCCACTTCTCAAATGCAGCTTTTGTTTCAGCATTAACATCGTTGATTGAACCAGTAATTTTTGCTTCAACACGATCACGAAGTTTATTAGCACCTGTAGCCATACCTAGACCAAACTCAGCATTATCTTCAAATAATGAGTTAGCCCAAGCCGGACCTTTACCTTCTTTATTTTCACAATAAGGAGTTGCAGGAGCTGAACCACCATAAATAGATGAACACCCAGTAGCATTAGCTACCATCATGCGATCTCCAAACAATTGAGTGATTAACTTGATATATGGCGTTTCACCACAACCAGCACAAGCTCCAGAGAACTCGAATAAAGGTTGAGCAAACTGAGAAGCTTTCACATTCATGTCCTTAGCCATGATGCCATCTTTAATAGCTACTTCTTCAGCCATGTAATCCCAACGAGCGATTTCAGCCTGCTGAGTTTCAAGTGGCTTCATCTCAAGCGACTTCACTTTAGATGGACAAACATCAGCACAGTTACCACAACCAGTACAGTCTAATGCACTTACCTGAATACGATATTGTAAACCATCAAATCCTTTACCATTAGCCTTTTTGGTTAAAGTACCTTCTGGTGCATTTGCCAACTCTTTTTCGTCTAATAAATAAGGACGAATAGCAGCGTGAGGACAAACATAAGAACACTGGTTACACTGAATACAGTTATCAACTTGCCACTCTGGAACATCAACAGCAATACCACGCTTCTCAAAAGCAGTTGTACCAGCTGGTAGCGTACCATCCTGACGACCGTTGAAGATACTCACAGGTAAATCATCACCTTTTTGAGCATTTACAGGGAATACGAAGTCTTTGATAAACTGAGGAGCCTTATCATTTGTAGGGAATACAACCTCAGCAGCTTCATTTGACCAAGGAGCTGGAATAGTGATTTCATTCACCTGACCACCTTTATCAACTGCTTCGTAGTTCATATTAACGATGTTCTCGCCTTTCATACCGAAAGTCTTCACAATCGCCTTTTTCATTTGCTCTACAGCATCAGCATAAGGAATTACCTCAGCAATTTTAAAGAATGCAGACTGCATAATTGTATTGGTACGGTTACCCAAACCAATTTCTTTTGCAAGGTGTGTTGCATCAATTGTGTAGAACTTAATTTTGTGATCAGCTATATAACGCTTCACATAAGCTGGCAAGTGACTTTCTAGCTCAGCCTCAGACCAAGAACAGTTTAATAAGAAAGTACCACCATCTTTCAAACCTTTTAGCATATCATACATCTGCAGGTAAGCAGGAACGTGACATGCAACAAAATCTGGAGTATTTACCAAGTAAGGCGAACGAATTGGCGTATCACCAAAGCGTAAGTGAGATATAGTAATACCACCTGACTTTTTAGAGTCATATGCAAAGTAAGCCTGAGCGTACTTATCAGTGTTATCACCTATAATTTTAATAGAGTTCTTGTTAGCACCAACAGTACCATCTGAACCTAAACCATAAAATTTACCTTCGAAAGTACCTTCAGCAGCTAATGAGAATTCAGGTAACAATGGTAGAGATGAGAAAGATACATCATCAACAATACCTACTGTAAACTGATTCTTAGGCTCTTCTTGCTTCAAGTTATCGAAAACGCTCAACATCATAGCTGGCGTAGTATCTTTTGAAGATAATCCATAACGACCACCAACAACGATAGGTGCATTTTCTTTTCCGTAGAATAAGTCACGGATATCAAGGTATAATGGATCTCCGTTAGCTCCCGGCTCTTTAGTACGGTCAAGAACAGCAATTTTTTTAGCCGACTTAGGGAATGCTTCGAAGAAATATTTAGCTGAGAATGGACGATACAAGTGTACCGCAATCAAACCAACTTTTTCGCCTTTGGCAGTTAGATCATCAATTACTTCTTTAATCGTGTCGGTAATAGAACCCATTGCCACAACAATGTTTTCAGCATCTTCGGCACCATAGTAATCAAATGGACGATACTTGCGACCAGTAATTTTACTTACCTCGTCCATGTACTCAGCTACCATATCAGGTACAGCGGCATAGTATGGATTAGCTGCTTCGCGAGCCTGGAAGTAAACATCAGGGTTTTGAGCAGTACCTCGTGTTACAGGATGCTCTGGATTTAATGAGTTATCACGGAATGCCTGTAGAGCTTCCTGATCAACTAAACCAGATAAATCTTCCTGATCCATCACTTCTACTTTCTGAATCTCGTGAGAAGTACGGAATCCATCAAAGAAATGCAAGAAAGGAATACGCGACTTAATAGATGTTAGGTGAGCAACACCAGCTAAGTCCATAACTTCCTGAACTGAACCAGTTGCTAACATAGCAAAACCAGATTGACGTGTAGACATTACATCAGAGTGATCACCGAAGATAGATAGTGCCTGAGCAGCCAAACTACGTGCACTTACGTGGAAAACACAAGGAAGAAGCTCACCTGCAATTTTGTACATATTAGGAATCATCAACAATAATCCCTGCGATGCCGTAAATGTAGATGTTAAAGCACCAGCCTGCAATGAACCATGAACAGCACCTGCCGCACCAGCCTCAGACTGCATCTCTTCAACTTTCACTGTTTCACCGAAAATATTTTTTCTTCCGGCAGCAGCCCACTCATCCACATTTTCCGCCATGTTCGACGACGGCGTAATTGGGTAGATAGCAGCCACCTCACTGAACATATACGCGATATGTGCAGCGGCGTGATTACCATCACATGTAATAAACTTTTTTTCTTTAGCCATTTTATATACTCCTAATAATTAATTGGTTATTATTCTATATAGATCGTTAGACAAATAGATTATTAGACGTTTTGATGCTTACCTATGAGCTCATCAAAACGCAACAAATCTACTTTTCTTGTCAATCTTTTCATTTTCTATTTTCACTCTTTTCTAATAGTCTACTCTCTAAAAGTCTACCCATCTATTCTTTAATACAAAAATCCGAACAACCACAAGGGGATTTTATTACCCTCTCCAATCTCTAACATATGATGAGCCAGATATTCGTTTTCTGATAAAGCTTTACCTTTTGACTGTTCATCACCGATACTAAATTCTAGTTGTTTGTTAACTTTAAAGTCACTCTTTTTCGATATTGTTACATCATTTCGATATCCCACCTGGTTTAAAAAGAATGTGCGATTCATATTTAATTGACTAACATCACCATGTGTTACTGAATAATATACATTGGGATTTTGAATATAAATCTTTGACGGCTTTTTTGTCGACTCACTATCCTCGTAAAGCATATTAATTAAACGACCATTTTTAAGGTAGTTTAAATAATTCATCACTGTCGCTCTTGACGTTTCAATTTCTTGACTTAAACGGCTAACATTAGGTTGTAATGGTGCCGATTTTGCAATGGAATAGAGCAATTTACGTAATTTAGGTAAATACTTCAATTCGATTTGTTCAAGATATGAAATATCAATTTCAAGAATAAGATTGACATTCTTAATAACATTCTCTGAGTAATTCCTTTTCTCAAGGAAAAAAGGATAATATCCATGCTCTAAATAATCATTGAAATAAGCTAAGGGGCGTACCTTAGAGCTTATCTCTGCACTTATTTTTTCATGATTACTTAAGATTTCATCCAAGGTATATGGTTGAAATTTATTTTTTGTAGCTAGGTTTAAATGTTCTCTAAACGAAAAACCATCTAAACGATAAACAGCCACGCAATCTTTTAAATCAGGATTTTGATCTACCAGCCGCATTACTGCCGATCCACTAAACACAATTTTTAAGTCGTGAAAGTTATCATAGCAATAGCGTAGTTCTTTGGACCATTCAGGGTATTTATATACCTGGTCCAAAATAAGTGTTTTACCGCCTTTCTTGCGAAACTCGTCGGCAAAAGAAACGATTGAACGTTCGGTAAATAATAAATTATTTAGGTTGACATATAAACAACTTTTATCGTATCCAAAATGAACCTTAGCAAAATCCAGTAAAAAAGTTGTTTTGCCAACTCCTCGTGCTCCTTTCACTCCAATTAATCGATGATTCCAATCAATTTCGTTCATCAATTCACGACGAACGGGAGTACCTAAGTGCTCTAATAAATAACGATGTGTTTCAAAAAATGATTGCATTCTTTCAGATTATGAATTACAAATCTAAAAGGATATTCCAAATAATTGCAATCTCAACATTGCAATTTAGATGAACTACTGCAATTTATAATTAATAAAAATAAACACAGCAACGCTTTCATTTCCAAGGAATAATTGGAGAAAAATTTCCATATTAATAGTAGAAACTTTTCTTTAATATGATCAAGTCATTTAATTTCTCACTCATAATCTTTAACTTACGGATCTTCAAAAATGACTTTTGCATTGACAAAACATGATCTTTTTCAGGTTCTGGAAATATGCAAAAAGTAAAAACCGCTTCTAAAAATCTTAGAAACGGTTTTTTTTATTAAACTCCATCAGATGTTTTAAAACTCCAGGCGATAACTAAAAAATGGATAAATCATGGTCATCCCATGCGATACTACTTTTTCTTGTTTAAAGTCGTATGCCCAACCAAACATCTCTTCTGTCATCAGAACATTTTTACCTTGTAATATGAGTACATGGGATACTTTATTTCGATTTATCCGATAATTAACTGCAATATCAACAAACAATTTATTTTCCTCTTGCCATTCAAAGGCCTTGGATTCATCCAGCACAACCATTTCAGATTCTTTAGATAATTCCTGATCGGGTGGTGTAAATCGGTTGCCTCCCATAAATGCCAACTTTCCATTCACACTTAAGAGGTTATTCTCTCTCACTTTCCACTCTTTACCTCCTAGCAAATTAATTACCATGTTGCGGTTGTAAGATGTATTACGTTCTATGCCATCTCCCCCTTTGTATTTCGAATCGAAGAATGAACCTGTTACCATATAATAGTATCCATCCTTCATATAGCGTTCAACCGTAACATCGACACCTATATTACTGCCCGTTCCATCATTCACCAATGGATCGGTAAAATACATATCCCACTCATAGTTGATGAGCGACTCAGAACCACCAGCTAAAACAGGCACATCATACAACTTCTGATAGTAAGGTTCTATTTTAATACTCACATTATCAGACACTCGCCAGTCGTATGAGAATACAAAGTGATCAGCCTTGGTAACTTGCAAGTCGGGATTTAAATATGAACCTGCTTCATCTTGTGCCAAATAAAAGCGTAGCGGCTCCAATCGACTGTGCTTGCCATAAGCTAAACTAAATGAATGTTTCGGAATAAATCGCCAGGTAATGCCCAGGCGAGGCTCTGGAATTAGCTCTTCATTTAAACCAAAATAGGTAAAATTGATACCGGCATTCACATCAAAGGTTGGTGCAACGCGAAACTTACTTTGCGTGTAAGCTTGCATCATATATGAGTTATCGGTTTGATAGGCGATTCGAACCAATTCATCTTCGACACCTGGATTGGGATTTCCTTGTATATCCAAATCGAAACTCAGGTTGGTGTAGGTTACACCAGTTCGATTGGTGTGGCGGTTTCCAAACTTATGATTTAAGTAAGAACTCATAATCAGGCGATAATTATCTTCTGAATGATCAGCTATTGGAATCATGCTTCCATCGCGTTGTAACTGGTCACTCACATTGGAAAAACCATCGTATGCTCCCACAATGGACGAAAACACATAGGTCTTATGTCCAAAATTGAATCGATGATTAATACCTCCAGCAGCTATCTCCGAACCTGTATCATATTCGTTATTATCCCATGATGTCTCCCACTCATTGGGGTCTTCATCGGGTTCAAAAGCCACATTACTCTTACCACCAATACCCCAAACAGAGAATGTACCAGCTTTCTCTGTTGGTAAATTTACTTTAAAACTTAAATCCTGATAATTGGGCAAGCCCACATCCATATCGGCCAACTGCCCAATCAAGCCCATAGTTGAATAACGGTAATTAAATAAATAAGAAGCATCTCCTCCTTTCTTAAAAGGTCCTTCGGAACTAATATCAATTCCCTGGCTTCCAATTTGAAAAGCCGATTCTCTTTTATCATTATTTCCTTTTCGGAACTTAGTATCAAAAACACCCGACATGGCGTTGCCATACTCAGCTGGAAAAGCACCTGTGAAAAAGTCAGAGTTATCGAGCATATTCATGCTAAAAACCGTTTCGATACCACCACCATTATTAATACCATTTAAATGATTAGGTGCAGGAATCTCAACACCTTCTAATCGCCACAGTATACCTTTTGGGGCATTACCGCGAACCACAATGGCATTATCATTAACACCTTCAGCCATGGTAACACCGGCAAAAGAACCTGCCAAACGCGATGGATCATTCCAACCGCCAGCAAAACGTCCAGCCTCTTCTACTGTAAACGATCGAGCAGACAAAGTGGCCATGTTATTTTGTGCTTTATCCTTGCGCTGCTGTGGCTTAATTACAACCTCGTTTAGTTGCTGAAACGTTTCTTTAAGTGTAACATTCAACACCACCTCTTTACCAGAACCAATTAACACCTCTGATAGAACAGCTGGCTCATACCCCAGAAAACTTATTTGAATTGTATAACGACCAACAGGCACATCTTCGATCATAAAATAGCCATCCATATCGGTTATAGTTCCCTTTTGTGGAGATGTCTCCATCACTACAACATTAACACCTGGAATACTAATTTCAGAATCAGCATCAACCACTCTTCCTTTTATTGTTTGAACAGGCCCTTGTGCGATTATATTGGTTAGTCCGATGAATAACCAAAAACTACAAATAATTAAAAACGACTTCACTTTCTTCATGCTGGTTATAAATTATAAACTTTACGAAAGCAAAAATACAGGCTTGAACATGCAGAATAGTTCCATCTTATAAACACGAACCATTATATAAAAACCTACATATGTGCAACTTACAAACAACACATGTGGCTTTTTATAAACCTGAACATTTTTTCTTGAACTCAGATGGCGTTTGCTCCGTCATTTTTTTAAAAGTGGTATTAAACGATGTTTTAGAACTAAAGCCTGATTCAAAAGCTACCCCCAATATCGATAATTTATTACTATCGTTATCAGCCAACATAAGCTTCGCTTTTTCCACCCGGTAACGGTTTACAAATTGAAAAAAGTTCTCATTATAGCCTTTATTAATAACAAACGAGAGTTGATGGGAAGTTATATTTAATAACTGAGCCAGTTTAATAAGATTCAAATCACTATCCAGATAAGGTACTTTTTGCTCCATCAAGATATTTAACTGTGCCTTGATCTCTTCAACTTTTGCATCTGACATAATCTGCCGCTTTGGCTCCTCGTCATCTTCGCTTATTTCCACTACAACTTTTACACCAGCATCATCTTCCGGAAAAATTTCGGTTTGCTTAAGTGTATTATAAGTGATAAAAAGCACAACTAGCAAGACTACTCCATTCATAAAAACATTAAGCGGCAGCTCTAAAAAAACCAAGTTGAATACGCCAATAACCACAACAAGAGTTACCATAGCCATTATAATGTATTCCAACCAATTAAGATTTATCTCCTGAGTGGATGACGCGAATTGCTGTATGTTTTTTTGATGTTTTCTAATCCTATATAACGAAAGTCCTGTGAAAGTAAGGGCATTGATTAATATCAAAACTACTTGCACGACATATAGGTTTAGCGAGAAATACCAATCAACAATAATGAACAGCCAATAGACTGCTGGTAATATAAGTAGTTTCCCAGCATCTTTTAAAAGCTTATAGGCTGGTACCGAAAAGTGACAGACACTTACAAAAAAAAGTGGTGGTGCCAAAAATTGCAACGAAGCCACAATTACATTTGAACTAATTTGAATTTCTGTACCCACAAGAAGCAAATACACCTCATCAAACCAATATGAAGCCCATAAAAACAAAAGCAAGCCAAACCACCTATTAGCTTTAATATTTACTTTCATCGGATTGGATATCAAAATAAATGAAAGCAATAACAAAGAAGAAAATATCAGAATTTCCAGCAGTTTTATTATCATCATTAACAGAAATAGAATTAGCAATTAGCGCTAAGATACAAATATTCATGGCGCAACAATATTAAGGTTTTTACCTGCGAAGTTTTAAACTGTCCAAAAAAAATGAACACATGCCGACATGCCTTCTAAAGGAGAAGTCGTATTTTTATCTGATTATTATTTACTTTCATAAGCCATGTGGAATTGTCAAATAGAATACGACCATCCACTGGCGCAAAAAGTAAATACTAATCAAACAGATGCTTGTTCCACGAACATTAATCATAACAGAATATGAGAACTTTATCACACATTGTTTTTACACTTATTTTAACTGCGGCACTTTCTGCTTGCAGCACTTCAAGCAATTCCCCATCGGCCATAACCGTAGATATTAACAATAACTGGGAGTTTAGCGAGGCTAATCAAAACCAATGGCGAAAAGCAAAGGTACCTGGTTGCGTTCACTCCGACTTATTAAACAATGACTTAATTGATGATCCTTTTTACAGGCTTAATGAGCACGACTTACAATGGATTGACAAGAAGGATTGGGAGTATAAAACCAAATTTACGGTTGATAAAAACATTTTTAGCAAAGAGCGAATAGATATTAATTTTGCAGGTCTGGACACCTATGCTGACGTATACTTAAATGATAAATTAATCCTTCAGGCCGATAACATGTTTAGAGGTTGGACGGTTAATTGCAAAGAGTTTATAAAAGAAGGCGAAAACAGCTTACGCATCTATTTCCATTCGCCAATTAAAGTAGGATTAGATATTCACGACAACTACCCATATGTAGTTCAGTCATCTGCCAATGACTTGGCAAAAATTGGAAAAGTTCCGGGCGAAAAGTGGGTTAGCCCTCACGTACGTAAGGCTCCTTACCAGTTTGGTTGGGATTGGGGACCACGCCTGGTGACATCCGGCATTTGGGAGCCAATTACCTTAAAAGCATGGGATACGGCTCAACTCATCAATATCCATACAAAACAACTTGCCCTAACAGATGAAAAAGCATCTCTTTCATCTGTGTTTGAAATTGATGCTGCAAACACTTCTGAAGCAACTTTACAAGTTGCGATTGATGGCAAGAAGATAGCTCAAGAAGCTGTTAGCCTTAAAAAAGGCACGCACACCTATTCAGTAGATTTCAACATTGATAACCCACAAAAATGGTGGAGCAATGGGCTTGGCAAAGCGCACTTATATCAACTTAAAGGAACACTCATAACTGATGCCGGATCAGAAAACTATGCCCACACACTTGGTTTGAGAACTATTGAGCTAGTAAGAGAGGATGATAAAGTAGGTCGTTCGTTCTACTTCAAACTAAATGGGCATCCGGTATTTATGAAAGGTGCTAACTACATCCCTAACGATGTATTTCTCGATCGTGTTTCTCCTGAAAAATATGAACACATTATTAAATCGGCAGCCGATTGCCACTTTAACATGTTACGTGTATGGGGAGGTGGTATTTACGAAAAAGAAATATTCTACGACCTATGTGATCAATATGGCATACTTGTGTGGCAAGATTTTATGTTTGCCTGTAGCATGTATCCGGGCGATGAAAAGTTTTTAGAAAGTGTTAAGCAAGAAGCAGAATATAATGTACGTCGACTACGCAATCACCCAAGCATCGCCTTGTGGTGTGGTAACAATGAAATATTAGCTGCCTGGTTTGGCTGGGGCTGGAAAGAGCAAAATGAAGAAAAGCAACCCGAAGGTGCTGAAGCCATGTGGAAAGCTTATAAAGACATTTTTATAGATGTGCTTCCTAATGCTGTGAAGAAGCATGATCCTGCCAAACAATACTGGGCATCGAGTCCGCAAGCTGATGACACCATAAGAACCAATATTATTGATGGAGACCAGCACGACTGGCGCATCTGGTTCAGAGATGTACCGTTTACGACCTACCACGACAATGTAGCTCGCTTTGTTAGTGAATATGGATTTCAATCGTTCCCCGAACTTAAAACGGTTAAAAAGTATACAACACCTAAGGATTATGACATCAACTCAGAAGTGATGAAATCGCACCAGCGCTCATTTATTGGCAATGGAGCCATTAAGCGTTACATGGATAATTATTACAAGAACCCTAAAGACTTTGAATCTTTTCTTTACGTTGGACTTTTGCTTCAAGCTGAAGGAATTAAAACGGGCATTGAAGGTCACCGCATGCACATGCCATCATGCATGGGAAGCCTGTATTGGCAACTCAATGATGTATGGCCCGTTGCATCGTGGTCGAGTATCGATTATTTTGGAAATTGGAAAGCCTTACAGTATTATACACGCAAAGCCTTTGCTCCTATTATGGCTATTCCTGACACAAAAACGGATGACCTGCTTATTTATAGTGTTTCAGATAAATTTGAAGATCAAAATGGTCGTTTAGAACTTGAGATACTAGATTTTAATGGTCAAAACCTATGGTCGTACAATGAGGACGTAACGATTAAAGCCAACACAGCAAATGTGATATTTAAGAAAGCCATCAAGGAAGTATTGAAGAACACAAGTGCATCGGATGTTGTTCTATCGACCAAACTATGGGCAGAAGGTAAACTAGTTTATACAACAACTAGCTATTTTACCGAGCCGATGAATTTAAAATTACCTCATCCAACCATCACTTGTAAAACGAGTAAGACGAACAAAGGGTATGAAATTACACTGTCAACAGACAAACTTGCTAAAAACATTTATGTAAGTTATGACGAAGCTGACGGTTGGTTCTCTGACAATTACTTCGATTTATTGCCAGGTCAATCAAAAGCAATAAGGTTTGAAACGCAGCAAGAAATCAGCGATTTTAAAAGTAAGTTATTGATCCGAACACTGGACGATACTTATTAATTAAGTATTAAAATTTAGCGAAGCGAGGCTCTTCTGATTTGAGGAGTCTCGCTTTTTTTTGATATGGCATCTACAAATAGTTGATTCTCAACAATCAAATGATAAGCCTGAAACATTCCATCTCGTCCTTGTTATGTTTACTATTCGTCATATTTAGTGGAATTATTAACAATAAGGTTTTAAATTGCTTCTCATAATTAATCAAACACGTAAACATGAAGAAGTTAATAGCAGAATTTTTTGGAACCTTTTGGTTAGTATTAGGAGGTTGTGGTAGTGCGGTACTGGCAGCTGGCTATCCAGAATTGGGTATTGGATTTGTAGGCGTTTCCATTGCTTTTGGACTAACAGTCGTAACCATGGCATATGCCATTGGACATATTTCTGGGTGCCACCTTAATCCGGCCGTTACCATTGGCTTGTGGGCTGGCGGCCGCTTCGAAGCGAAGGATATCATTTCATATGTGATAGCTCAAGTTTTAGGCGCCACCTTGGCAGCTGGCATTTTATATATTATTGCAAGTGGTAAAGCAGGCTTTGAATTGGGTGGTTTTGCGGCCAATGGTTTTGGAGAACATTCGCCTGGTGGTTATGGATTAGTGGCCGCCTTGGTTTGCGAAGTAGTAATGACCTTTATGTTTTTGATTGTTATTTTGGGTGCCACACACTCAAAAGCACCAAAAGGATTTGCTGGTTTAGCAATTGGACTTGCCCTAACCTTGATTCATCTAATAAGCATACCGGTTACTAACACTTCCGTGAATCCAGCACGAAGCACTAGTCAGGCATTATTTGTTGGCGACTGGGCTATGGGACAATTATGGTTGTTTTGGGTAGCACCAATTATCGGAGCCATTTTAGCAGGTATCGTTTACAAATATTTATCTCCGGAAACAGAAGAAGAATAAAAACACTTGAATTCCACAAAATAAAACGGATAGTTCATTGAGCTATCCGTTTTATTTTGTGGCTAAGCAAAGTAATTAGCTCAAATGAACACAGTAAATCCATTCGATTGCAAATAATATCCTTTCAGTAAATCAATCCTCATTTTAATGTAAACAATGTCATTTTCTGATACTCAAATAAATATTTTTCAATAGTTCATCAGGATAAATATCAACTTCATCAACTTTTAAGAGTTACGTATCTCTTATTATTTATATTGCAGCAATTCAGTTCTCAAAAAATACAACTCATTAATCATTTATTAACATAAACCATCAAACATGAAACAATTATTTACTTTGTTTTTGACATTACTAGTGTCGATCAGCATCACCGCACAAAAGCTTCCATTCCAAGGCAAACTAATGGAAAATGGCCTGGCTATAACAGGCACCAAAACTTTGGTTGTATCCATTCCCGATTTATCTTGGGAAGAAACTCATGCCAATGTACCAATTAATGATGGTTTATATTTTATTGTATTAGGCAGTGGCGTGGCATTACCACACGACCTTTTCGTTGGAGTCGATGAAAGACTACTAAACATTTCGGTAGATGGCACTGACTTATCACCTGTAACTCTTTATAAGCCGCTTAATGCGCCGTACGAAACAGATAGTATTTCAGCAATTAATACCGCAGGTGCAGTTACTGCATTGATGAAAAATGCCGAACACGCCGAAGGAGAATATGGTCATTTAGTTCTTAATGGAAGTAATGGCAATCCAAATGTTTATCTATCGGGTACTGGCACCGGAAAAAACAATGGAATAATTGGCGCTATGAATCAAAATGGAGATTACCGTTCTTACCTGAACATCCACACCAATGACACCAACTACCCTGATGGATCAGGTTTCTTTACGGTACTGGGAAATAGTGCAGGTGCATTACAAGGTGGCTTTCAGATTTGGGAAAGTGGTAACGGTGCTAATTTACCATATTTAACTTTTGAAGGAACTGAAGACGATGTAGATAGAGTTTGGCTGGAGGTACATGAAGAAGGTGATGATGAATTTGGTTACTTGCACCTCAACTCAAACATGGGGCATAAATTCCGATTTAATGCCAATAGAATTTGGTTGGAAGAAAACGACCAGGAACGCATACGTCTTCACTTAGATACTCATGCTGACGGCGCTTATGGCGCTTTATCTTTATCGGGGCAAACGGGTGAAAATTTTTGGCTAGGAGCTAGTACATGGAATGGTGGTTCTGACATGGCTTACATGGCTATGAAAGGAACAAAAAACTCAAATAATTTAATTGAACTCTATGGCGTTCCCGGAGACAATGAAGCAGGTGAAATTAGAGTTATAGCAGAAGATAATTCACAAACATTAATTTCTAATAGTTCAATTGTTGCTTTCGCAGCCAATGGTTCAGAACGAGCAGCCTTAAGTGCCTACCAGGATGATACAAAAGAGTACGGGCAACTATCCCTTTCTGGTCCAAATTCATCAAACTTTTGGATAGCATCAAAATTTTGGGAAAACAGCGATATAGGATTTATGGCCTTACAAGGTACAACAGGAAATAATTTAGTAGAGCTATCAGGAGCTAATGATGGAGGCGGAGAATTCGGATCTGTTACCATCAAGCACGATAATGGCAATTCGTTAAACATCGACCCTAGTGGAGTTGGCGGATTTTTTAACATGTATGATGGCGCTAAAGTACACGGCGATCTTGAAGTTGTTGGTGGCACAGCCTTTAACACATCCGATGAACGTTATAAAAAAGACATCACCCCATTAGGAGTCGATGCTTTAGATCATATTAATGAAATGGATGGTGTTACATACAACTGGCGCAAAGAAGAGTTTAGTGACAAAAATTTCTCAGAGAGAGTTCAAATGGGACTTATTGCTCAACAAGTAGAAACACATTTTCCTGAATTGGTTAAGACTGATGCCAATGGTTATAAGGCAGTTAATTACGCGGGGTTCTCTGCCGTACTTTTGGAAGCATTGAAAGCTCTCAATCAAAAGGTAGAACAGCTGGAAGATGAAAATGAACTTCTTAAACAAAACATTGCAAGCATAGAAAGCAACCAGGAAGAAATCAACAGCCTTAAAGCTCAATTAAACTTAATAACCGAGCTGATGATTGCGCAAAATAAGCTTGAGCCTACTCCTAATGAAGAATTAAAGGAGCTAACCCAAAAATAAGGTGTTATGATAAAATTTATAAGACAACATTTTAAACCTTACCTGGGTCAATGCATATACACACTTTGCCTTATCAGCCTTGCGCTAACTCCTCTCAATGAGACAATCGCTCAAGAACATAACTCAAGTGTAGCTAACGGTGCAGGTCAAGTCACTGGAGGCGTTTATACCGGTTATGTTTCCATTGGCGAAACAGCTACTGATGTGGTAAGCGGAGGGGATATCATTGCTAGTTCGGGACTTATTCTGCGAGAAACAACAGTACAGGAATTAAAGTTTCCAGTAACTGGTAATGTATATTTAAATGATCAATCGCCTGTTTTTATAGGTAGGGCAACCATCTTTAAAGAAGAGCAGAATGGTTCAATGGTTGAATACCTCGATTATGACCTTACTCCGCAAGGATACTTCCATTTTTTTGTGCCTGAGGGCAATTATACTGTAAGGGTAATTGCCGATGAGCAACAGTACCCAACAGCTTTTGTCACCTACTTTGGTGATAAAATATTGCACGACGAAGCTCTTAGTTTCTCTGTTACTGGTGATTCTTTTAAAAACGATATCGTATTGCAATTAGAACCAGACGTTCAGCCCCTTGAAGTCAATGAAACGGTTAACATCAATGGTCAGCTTTATGAAGATCAAACCAATAGCGGTAAGGCATCTCTTAAACTATTAAAAAAAGCAAGTGCCGACAGTGAACCATTGTCCGACACTTATATTTATTTAATTGACAAAGAGAGCGGTGAGATATTTTACTACACGAAAACGGATATGAATGGTAATTTCACATTCAGCAACATTCAATATCGCACTTACTATTTATCCATTGATTACCCAGGTATTCCTGATAACACCTCTCCTATTGAGCTGGATGTTACCAATGATACCACAGAAGAAATTAATGTAATAGCGGAAGTGAGTAGTGCCGGTATTAATTCTGAAGTAAGCGTTAATACAGCAATTGAAGATGAGGAATTCAATTCACTATCACAGTCCATTGGCATCTATCCTAACCCAGTTAGAGATGTTTTAAATGTGTTTATTTCATCAATTGAAACAACACAAACGCCTGATTGGAGCATTTATAGTCTTACAGGTAAAACACTTATGCAAGGTAAGATTCAACAAGAAAGAACACCTATAAATGTATCAGCATTACAACCAGGATTGTACATCCTTAGAGTAGAGTTTGATACCAACACAAGCATTGTTCGAAAAATTACAATTGAATAGAAACACAAAAGGCTGCTCATATAACTTGAGCAGCCTTTGTTTTATTATAACTGATTCTATACTACTTGTTGTGCAGCTTTAATAGTAGTTCTTCGTGCTGTTCCGGAGCTTTAGCATCAATAAGGCCAGTTATTTTGCCAGCCTTATAAGCGATTAAAACTTTACCTAAGTAAGGATCATCAAAAGAATAAGTCTTCTCTTTCAGCTTTTTCTTATACTTGAGGCGTTTAAAATAACTTTCCATAATCGAACGACATTTATCATCGTCATCCAACAAAACAAACAAACGAAAAGTTTCACCATTAAGCTCATAGGCTGAAGCACTAACGCCATTAAAACCTGTTAAACCCATAAAGTTCTCGGCTAAATACTGTTCGCTTAACTTAACTTTTCCTTCTTTAGGAAACCAGGTAAATTGTTCAGGTAAACCACAGGACTCACAGATTGAGCCTGCAACCAGTTTGGCAAAATCAACAAAGTCTGTCTCAGGCACTTCAGGTCGGCTATTATACACTTTCACGTAATAATCATCAGCCAAAAAGAAAACAGCCCCACTTTCAACAAAGCCTTGTGCACCAATAGGCTCTAATTTAGCACTTTTAGGTCGCTCCTCGGTATAAATACCAAAGGCCTGCAAAGCGCTGCCATGCCTATACAATTCTAAAGTAAGCATCTGACCAGCTGAATTTTTGTAATCAACCACCCACAAATCCTGAAAAGCATAACCCAGGTAAAAGTCAGAAGCTCCATTAATGTAATCGTACAAATTATCACGCGAATAAAACTGCTTTTCTCCCTCAATGGACCAGCCTGCAATATTATTAAATTTCTGTGGGTAATCTTGCGCCTTAACTCCAATTGTAAGAGTTATAAGAAGCATGCATACAATCAGCTTTTTCATGTGTTTATAATTTTGTTATTCTCTGACATAGAGTTTGTTTCAAAATAAGTTGTAAACGCCAAGAAGTTAAATTTTCATGTTCATGCTCGAGGCAATAGTCCTGTGTGCTTAGCGTTTGAAGTCAGTTTCATA
>NZ_VKDE01000049.1 GCF_007097485.1 Carboxylicivirga sp. M1479
CTTATGAGCAACACTTTAAAGATCGGCCTTGCATAGAGCATAACGTAAAGGTACTCCCGTTAGCTTCAGAAATCAATTAACTTAAAAAGTATTGATTACCTTAGTTTTAAATCAATACTATGGGTTTATAGGGGGAATTACCTACAACGGCTGGCTAGATGAAGTGATTGGCAATCTAACGAACCAAACCTTCCAAAATTCCTCTGAGCCAAATCTTTAATTTGTTTTTATCTTTTCTTTTTAAAGCCAAATCAAAGACTTGGCGGTGTTCGATTACCAGACTTAAATTCCAAGTGCCCACGAACGCCAATTGCTTTATACTAGCGTGTTATGGGCTGACATTTTTAATCTATATATCTTAAATCTTTTATTGTTTTTGCAAAGGGATAACTTGATTCTATTTTAGTCCAACCAACCAATCCGAATTTTGTCTTAAGCAAATAAAGTCCTTCAATTTCAGAATCAGCAAGGACAACTTCAACTTCATAATCAGTAGGTAAAAAAGCTATCTTATTTTTTAATTCCTTGGTTTCATATAGATTAATTCCTTTCAACGTTATTGATTTCAATCCTACATATAAAAATGGCTGCTTAACTTCTATTAATTTTCCATCTTTAATTTGAAATTTTCTTCTTACGTTAAACTCTGAATTAACATGTCCTGATGAATAAAAATTACCAGATTTAGTAATAAAGAGATTCCAACCAGTAATATCTCCAAGATGTAATTCATCATTATAAATTGAGAATTCCGGATTAATGCTTGAGCCTTCATTATAAAGAATTGTATATTCTACATTTGCATTTTTATTAAAAGTTAATTTAACCAGAACGTAGGTCTGTCCATCTAAGTCTTCAGGGTGTTGACAATAAAAAGGCTGTCCTTTGCTAATATCTTTTCTTTGTTTATTAATAACCACAGCATTCTTTTTGTCAAAGAATATGCTAGATGAATTGTTAAATTTTAATTCACTTAAATAATTAAATGCCTCAAATTCCTCTTGTCCTTTTGCAACAAATGATACAAGAGCAAATATAATTAATAGTGTACTTTTCATGTTAGGCGTTTTTTGTTTGCCCATAACGGACGCGGCTATGAAGCGAAAGTGATTTGTTGCCAAATTTATCTTTCAAAATGCTAAGTAGCCAAAGCGTTGGTTTTGTTTTTATCTTATATTTTAAAAGCCAAATCAACGATTTGGCGGTGGTTGCCGTAGCTGCGAACCAACCAAAATGAGTCGGCTCACTTTTGCTTTATAAGCCATTGTTAGGTTGCGTTATTGTTTGATTTATATTTATAATTTGATGAATTCCTAATTGGTCATCAATAAATGAGGTTCTATTAAATCCGTCAGATGGATATAGAAAATATAAAGCAGGGTTATAATTATTGGATTTTGTATAAGATTGCCAACTCAACTTAGCTTCATTCTGTTTATTTAGAAGAAATGACAAATACATTTCCCATAAAAAGTGAGCACCACTTTCTTTTTTCATGCTGTCTAATAAGTTGAATGCTTTACTATAATAATGAAAGGCAGAATCTCTAATTCCTAATTTCTCATAAATCATTCCTTTATACATTGTGAACTTTAAATTCTTTGAATGATTTAATCTATTGATAGTATTGATTGCTAAATCATACTTTTGATGATTACAGTATTCTGACATAAGTAAGTACTTCGTTCTAATGTCGGTCGGAAGAAATCTCTCAACTTTTTTTAGCCGAGCTATTTTCGAATCTTTGTATATCATTTGAGATTCTGGTATCATATTTTCAGTTATTACGCTATCTCTCAGATTTAGTAAGTATACATAAAAAAGAAGTGGTGTTCCTATAATTACAAGTATTGTAAAAATTATCAAAACAACTTTCAATTTCAGCTTTGTGTCTTTGTCCATTTTTCAGTTAATGAAATGTCTATTTTTTTGGGGGAATGCATAGGAAATGCAACCTAACGGCCTGCCGCATGGTGTGTAAGGCGATTTAACCTTACAATTTTCCCAAAAGGAGCGGAGCCAAAGCGTTGGTTTTGTTTTTATCTTTTTCATTTCTAAAGCCAAATCGACGATTTGGCGGTGTTTGCCGAAGCTGCGAACCTTCCAAAAATCGCCACGCGCCTTATACACTATAGCGGTTTGTTAGGGCACTGTGCTTATTTAAATTCTTCATTATTAATTGTTGTGCTATATAATCCATCAGCATAATCCCAGGATGAATTATCAAGGTAATTTCTACTTGAAGTCAACGTGCCGTCTTTAACTACAATAAATTCATCCAAATCCATAGTTACATCTTCAAAATAGGGTCCTTTTGCCCCCTCAACACCATGGTCCGTAATGAATAATACTCTAGTCTCATTTACAGGAATTATATATATTGAATCAATCTGAAAAGATTTTAATTCAATTGTAATATCAGCATCAGAATCATTAGTAACTTGATAAGTATAATCATATAAATAATCACACGCTGCCATAGACAATCCAATCAATAACAGCAGCAATAGTCCGAATTTATTTTTAATCATATGTCTAAATTTTATTATAACGATAAAATCAAGTATGCAATTTTAATACACTAGGTCTTGGTCTTTTTTACTCTAAATTACCTATCTACTAATTCAGGTTTAGTTCTATTAATTTATTCGTTTAAGTTTGCGTTGCTGCATGTGCCCTAACGGTCCCGCTGCATGGCGTCGTGAGGGAATTTACCCTTACAATCTTTCCAAATTGAGCTGAGCCAAAGCGTTGTATTTGTTTTAACTTTTCTTTAATAAGCCAAATCAGCGATTTGGCGCTTGTTGCCGAAGCTACAGACATTCCAAAATAGTCGAATCCCGAAATGCGCTATAGCAGCGTGTTAGGCACTGGCATTTTTTAGTCTCCATTATAAAAAAGTCCTTCAATCGATGGTTCAAAATAATGGTCTAGCTGCCACCATCCAAGAAGTCCAAAAGAAGTTTTGATTAGAAAATATCCTTGCCCGTCACTATTTTCTGATGCAATCACTTCGACATTTGCACCTTTGGGTAAGTAAGCAACTTTTTTAGATTCAGTCTTGTCTGAATACAGAGCAATAGCTTTTCTAGTTTTCGTTTTTAGTCCAACATGGTATAATGGCTGTGCAATTTCTCTAATCGTGTCATTCTCAAATGTAAACTTCTTCTTTTCATTAAACCAATTATTTGTGTGACCTGATACATAGATAGAACCATTACCTGGAATATAAATTTGTTTACCTGAAATCGAGAATGAATATTCATAAGAATTACCTGTTTTCTTATAAAATCCAAAAGAATCGTCAGCGCTGGGAGCAACTGTAAAACTCAGTAAATATTCATGTTTTAAGTTTTTATTTGGTTTTATAATCCCTATAAATTCTTCAAGGTAGTTGTTTTCTTCAAATTCTTTAGACAATTCAAATTCATTGATAAAATCAACATGAAGGAATGCAAAAACGTTTGGATATTGTAATAAACTAACCTTTTTTAGGTGTGAAAACGATTGTGGAACTTGAAAGTCTTGAGCATTCAATATGCTACAAAAAAGAAGAACGGTAATACTAATAGTTATTTTCATTTACGTTGGGTTATTTTTTTTGCTTGTGCCTAACGGTAAGTATATGGCATGTAAGGCAATAGAAAGCACTTACCTGTCAATGTGCACTTAGCCGAAGTTTTTGTTTTGGTTGTTAATTTAGTCATTTCTAATAGCCGAAGCAAACACTTCGGCGGTGTTAAAAATAGCACTCCACAAAGCACCTTAAACATCGCCTTATTTGCTATATACCTTGTTGTGCATAGTACTTCTTACTCATTCGCCGTTTATACTTATAAGATATATTTGTAAGTCTTTCATAAACGATGAATTTTAATATGTTATCATAATCATCGAAAGACAATGTCTGAATAACATTTCCGTGATCATAAAAAATAAGATTCCAGAAATCACCATCTTTCTCAACTCTACATCCCTCGTACATGTCTCTATCCCAAGAATCAGGTGGATAATTATTTCTTAGATGATTTAAGTAATCGTCTGGCATAATATCTATAAAATAACCTAGGACATTCATGTCGATTTCTTTTTTACCAAGAATCGTTTTAATCATAGATAGATCATTTTTGCCATCCAGAATTAAGAATTGTTGCTCCTTAGTCAGCTTATCTGTTCCGTTTTCGGTAAGGTTAGCGATTATTCGACGCTCTTTAATAATTTCTTTTCGATTGATTATCCAAAACCAAATCTTGATGGTAATAAGAAACAAAACCGCGGTAATTAGAAGTCCTATGATTGTTGTAATCCACCAGTTCATTATATACTAATCTTAAAGATCAACTTTGTCGTATAAATCAGGTTGTCATGTTTATTGATTACAACCATATCCAATTTAAAGGCTGTGATTATTTATCCTATGTAAATTAGTTCCTCGTATTATGCACAACGTTTGGCTAGATGAAGCGATTGGCAATTTAACGAAACGAAACCTTCCAAAACTCTCCGAGCCAAAACTTTTATTTGTTTTTATCTTTTCAATTCTAAAGCAAATCAAAGATTTGGCAGTGTTCTATTCCCCAACCTAACTTCCAAACCCTCACGAACGCCAATTGCTTTATACTAGCGTGTTGCCACACGTTATTTTTTATTAAATATTATAATTCTTCTAGGTTACATATCCGTTCTTTTATTATTCCTTCTCTATAACCTGTCCATGAATCAACAATTATCCCCTTGTCGTCAATTAAAAAGAACATCGGAACTCCTCTGACTCCATATTTTATCACTGTACTGCTAAAATAATTTTGACCATCCCATAAACACAACCAAGAAATATTTTCTTTTTTTATTGATTCCAATACCCGCTTTATTTCTCTATCCCTATAAAAACTTACGATTGATAGTCTATTTTTATAATGTTCAGCTATTATTTTTAATTCGACTATCGATTTGACACATCCCGTACAACCACTATTAGTAAAAATTAACAGTTTAAATTCACCCTGCGCATTAGAGAATTTGACAGAGTCACCTTGAACGTTTATCGCAGTAAAATCATAGGCAACATCACCTATTTTAGCAACTTTATATTTTGAAAGAATTAACCTTTTTTTTGTACCAAGCTTGTCTTCGACTCTAATACCTGTGATAGGTTTTAAAGGTTGAAGTTTATCACTAGAAGTACTTATGGAATCACACTTATTGGTATTGTTTTGACTAGTTAATAATTGACAACAAAAAAGACAAACAAAAAGCAAATACTTCATTTCTATTAGTTTTTATTACAATATGTAGCCTTCCCTGAATTAAGGGAAAGGCTATAAATAGATAAATTTAGTTTCTTCAAATCAATTACTCTTCATTGATTTATTATAGACTTAAAATCAATTCATGAGCTATAAGTCAAATGTGTGGCAACTCTTCTGTATCTGCATGTGTGTTGCCGATATATTCTTAATGTCACTTGTTAATTATGTGTGGTAAAATAATGTTTTTAAGCCAAAAACTCGTCTATAGGGCTTTTGATCTGCTCAATATGTTTATTACTAACATAGGTGTAAATTTCTGTTGTTGTACTTGAATTATGGCCAAGTAGTTCTTGAATATACCTTAAGTCAGTGCCTGATTCCAATAGGTGTGTGGCAAAACTATGTCGCAAAGAGTGCACGCCACCACGTTTTGGTACACCACTTTTATTAATGGCATTATACAAAATACGGCTGATGCTGGTGGTTGAGTATTGTCCTCCAAACTGCCCTTCAAAAAGTAGTTTAACGGGTTTGTATTCTTTGTAGTACTGCCTAAGCAGTTCTAAAGTATAGCGACCAATAATTGTATAACGATCTTTTTTTCCTTTGGCACCTAAAATCCGCATACGCATTCGTTTCGAATCGATATCCTCAAGTCGCAATTTTAATAATTCTCCAATGCGCAGTCCACTACCATAAATGATCGATAATATTGTTTTGTGTTTAATATTTGTAATACCATCTAATATTCGTTTGATTTCCTCTTTGCTCCATACCTTGGGTAATGTTTTACCAACCCTTGGACGAACAACTTCTTCCAGCTGAATATCTCTTTTTAAATAACCCTTAAAATACAGTTTTATAGCATTCACACTTTGATTAATTGTTTGTTCTGAATACTTTTTTTCTCCAATCATTTTCTGGTGGTAATCATTAATCTCAATTGAATCAAATGCGTTAATCTGTGTCAAGCTATTTTGTCGATACACATTTAGCAAGCGTAAAACATAGTAGTAATAAGTGTTGATGGTATTATGACTATAGGCCTTGAGTTGCATGAATTTGATAAATTCTATCGGACAACTTTTAAAGTAGAGGCTCTTGCTGTACGCTTGCTCAAATAGTAACTGTAAAATCCGATAGTCAACAATAGTTAATTCATTATGCAATTTTACCCTTAACAGACTCGTTATCTCTTCGAGAAATCGGATGATTACACTTCTGTTCGGAGGCAGGATGAATGCTCTTATGTCTTTGTTCCATTGTGCCAATTGACAATCACTAAGCACCTTGAAAATATGTTTATTGCTTTTAAAGCTAATAACAATGCATCGCAAGGATTCAGTTTTGTATGGCACCAGTGTTATTGATCCTAACTTATTACTTTTCTCCAGAACACCAGTGAAATAGTGAGTATCCCCAATCGTCACTTGTTCGGTATTCTCCTTTAATTTGGCATGATAATACGAGCGGTTTATCGCTGCAATATCATCAAAAACATCAATGAGGTGGCCTATGGTCTTTTCATTTGATGGAGCAGTAAATGCATTTAATTCAGTATTCCACCTTATCCATCCGTTTTGCCATATGCGCCTTAATATTGCATCATTTGATTTAAAAAACAAAGCACAAAAATCTCCTTGTTTGCTTGTGCGATGATTTAAATATATGACAGGACGAACTTTCATCTTTTTCTTGACAAGAACGTGAAAAACCAATACATTATCAGTCTATTAAACGAATAGAAACGTAAGTAATCGTATAATAAAACCTAAACCATTTACGTGATGAATACCTGTTTATATTGCAACGACGAACTAAAAGGCAGAATTGATAAAAAATTCTGCAATACCCAATGTAAAAGCGCCTACCATAACCAATCAACATCCTCTATTGAAACACTTATTCGTAATGTTAATAAGCAGCTTAGGGCCAATAGAAGTGCTCTTCGTACTGCTTGTCCGCAAGGAAAAGCAACTGTTAGGAGAGAGTTTTTATTAAAACTAGGTATGGATTTCAAACATCTAACACACTCTTGGAAAAGCAAAGGTGGCAACCTATATTACTTTTGCTATGATTATGGCTATACTCCAGCGTTTGAAGCAGGTAAGGTCATTATAATTCAAAAACAAGATTATATGGATAATTAGTTGTTGAATTTTGACCGATAAATACAGCTTCGCCTCCTCAGTCACATTTTAATGACTAATTTATTGCAGCTTTGAATATACTTAAATAGAAAAAATGCGCTCATACTTCTTAATAATATTATGACAAACCATTAAAATAATTTGAGCAATCATTGTCTATTAGTTAATAGCACTTTTTGATATTGGTAACACATTTATAGTGTAAACGTTATGTTTGTGTATTGGTATGAGTTTGATGTGGAGTGAAATAAAAACTGTAAAAAAATATTTTAATGTGTAATAGTAGTGAGTCGTCCTTTTATGAAAAATAAGCACAACTTACATCTACAGAGCTAGGAATAGTGTGTCTATGTGCTTGTAAGTATTGAAAATTATAGAATTAATCCTGTTATTGATTTTTTGCATTTGAATGTGTTATAGGTAATTTCTTCAATGATGTTTATTGTAGCGCCTTTGTAACTTGTTATATGGCAGTGTAATAAAAATTTAATGTAAAATGATGCCCTGTATTCCTTGTAATATTGTTTAAAATGTATTGTTTTGTGGCTTAAAATAAAAAAAACGATAAATCATGTTAGGGAAATATATCCGAATAATATTAGCAGTACTGATAACAATAGTATCCGTTTTTCTTTTTATAAATGGCGTTATTGGCTGGGGAGTTACTTTGGTAGTGATTTCTTTGCTTTTGGTGTTATTGCATTTTAAAAATGAGATGAATTTGCTGGCCTTTTATTTTATTAGAAAAAACAAGTTTTCAAAAGTTGAAAGTATTCTTTCAAAAGTAAAACATCCTGAAAGAATGATTAAGAGCCAGGAGGCTTATTATTACTACCTTCTAGGTTTAACTCAAGCACAAACTCATCAACCTGCTCTTGCTGAGAAAAGCTTTAAGAAAGCACTTTCAACAGGTCTTCGTTTAAAAAATGATCAGGCAATGGCAAAGTTAAACTTGGCTGGTTTCTATTTATCAAAGAGAAATAAAAAATTGGCTAAAATTCATTTGCAAGAAGCCAAGAAGTTGGATACTCAAAAAATGTTGACAGCTCAAATTAGAGAAATAGATAATATGATGAAGCGAATATAAAACGGTTCATCATTATAAAGGAATTACAATAAAGAGTGGTTCAGTACTGATAACTCTTTAACGAATGTAAAAGCTATGGATACTAAATTCATAGCTTTTGTTTTAATGTGGATAATCTAAAGGTGTAACAAAGTATTGGTAATCTAATGTTTAGTATGGCCTTTGTTGATTAAAGTTTCTAGAGGCAATTTACCTTATTTACTATCGCTTAAAAGTGTTGACCTGATTTGTAATACCAAAGTCCTTTTTCTTTTACGAAGCGTGATTTTTCGTGAATATGATTTGGCATGCCTTTTTCAATAAATACGGCTTTAAATTCCACAATGCCTTGCTTGTCATTTTCATTGCCATCCTTTTTACTCAGTATAGATAGGCCCATCCACTGAACGGAGTCAGTCCATTTTTTTATTTCATTTTTCTCTTTAATGGGGCGCGTGCTAACATGGTGTGTGCGCATTAAGTAATCGATGTCTCCCAATGTGTAAGCAGTATACCTCGATCGCATGAGTTTTTCCGCCGTTGGAGCGGCCGATGTTTCTTCAATAAGTGCTTGACAGCAAGTTGTATAAGGGTTGTTGCTTTGGCAGGGGCATTGCATTACTTCGGTTCTATGTTAAAAATATAAGGGGCTTTCATAATTCGCTCCTCAACGGTATCAAAGCTCTTATGCCATTTATTAGCAAAGAATAGTATTTGCGGATTTTTTAAGCCATCAGCAATTCGATAGATTATGGCATGATTCGAATTGGTAATAACAGTTTCAGCATTATCCACAATAAGCATTTTAACTTTAGTCATAGGAACGCCGTTGATGTTAACAAGCTCCATCAATCTCTTTGGAGTGCAGATTAACACATCTAATCCATCGTATATTTCGTCTTTCTGGTATTGAATAATTCCTTGATCAAATGCTATAAAGCTCCTTAGCTTTGTTCCTTTACTCAGCGAGATGAATTGTTCTTCTAATTCAAAAGCCTTTTCTTTTGTTGATGTAATAATGATGGCTCGCGGTGCCTCTTCAAATGGTTCTTTCAACTGCTGAATCACACCCATGATTATCGCTGTTGTTTTACCTTCTTTTTCTGGGCAAATGGCAAATATATCAGCCCCAGATTTTATTTTCGGAATACTGAGCGATTGAACTTCTTTAATGTTGGTATCAAAACCTGCATTAATAATGGCTGATGCAAGTTGTGGAATGAGCTTTTTAAGTTTCATATAAATAGCGATGTTTGAAGCTGCAAAGATGCTAAAAAGTGGCATAACAAAAATGGCTCTTTGTAATAAAGAGCCATTAATATTGTAAAGCAAGTGATTATACCCTGCTAATACTATTTTTATTCAATTTTTTATGCGTAATAAGCAATAAGCCTTTTGTCGGCATACATTTCAACAATATTATTGTTGCCTTCTCTAATTCTAAAGCTGAAATCAGGACTTTTCTTTTCGATGAACTGATTTAATCGCTGCATCAATATTGAAGCTTTACTGTTATTGCGTTTAGTAATAAAGTTGTCTAAGGCAATTAAAAATGAAATCTGCTTATTCTTGGCGTTTGATGTTATACGAAGATTCATAGCTTACATTTTTAAGTTAATATTTGATTGGTATACTTATTTATTTGACTAATGTTTCAAATGTTTTGATAAAACGTCATTTGAAATTGTTAATTAACATTAAAAATTCCCATTAAATACTTGAAATATAATCGTAACTAGATGTAAGCAATTAGTGTGCCAATAAAATTTGGCTGAATGCTAAGTCGTTTCTGTAAATAATAAGAGGCGATAAAATTTTATCGCCTCTTATTATTGGGGTTTTTATTATTAAATTTTAGGACCTGCTTCTACGAGCTTTTGACCTTCGGGAGTATCGGTATATTTCTTAAAGTTATTGATGAATTTAAGTGCCAGATCGTTCGCCTTGTTGTCCCAGTCTTTAGGATTGGAATAGGTGTTTCTTGGATCCATAATTTCTGGATTTACATCGTGTAGAAATTTAGGAATCTCCAAGTTAAATATTGGAACGACTGTAGTTTCGGCTTCTTCAATTGAATCATCTAGGATGGCGTCAATAATGGCTCTGGTGTCTTTAATCGATATTCGTTTGCCAGTACCGTTCCAGCCTGTGTTAACAAGGTAGGCTTTGGCTCCGTGTTCTTCCATTTTTTTCACTAATTCAGCGCCATATTGAGTAGGGTGTAACGAAAGAAATGCTTCTCCAAAACAGGCCGAAAAAGTAGGGCGTGGTTCTGTAACGCCTAGTTCGGTGCCTGCAAGCTTTGCTGTAAAGCCTGATAAAAAGTGATATTGCGTTTGCTCAGGAGTCAGTTTTGAAACAGGTGGCATTACACCAAAGGCATCGGCTGTTAAAAAGATGACTTTAGTGGCATGTCCTGCTTTAGAAACTGGTTTTACTATGTTGTTAATGTGATATATTGGGTACGATACTCTTGTGTTTTCGGTTGCTGAATTATCATTAAAATCTATTTTTCCGTCCTGATTAACAATGACATTTTCAAGTAAAGCGTCTCGTTTGATGGCGTTGAAAATATCGGGCTCGCTATCTTTATCAAGATTGATGGTTTTAGCATAACAACCCCCTTCAAAATTAAAAACGCCTTCATTGTCCCAGCCGTGTTCGTCATCTCCTATTAGCTCTCTTTTAGGATCGGTTGAAAGGGTTGTTTTTCCAGTGCCCGATAGTCCGAAAAATACTGCTACATCATCATTTTTGCCTTTGTTGGCAGAGCAATGCATCGATGCCATTCCCTTTAGGGGTAGGTAATAGTTCATCATGGCAAAAATCCCTTTTTTCATTTCGCCTCCGTACCATGTGCCGCCAATTATTTGCATTCTCTCACTGAGGTTGAACATGGTAAAGACTTCGGAATTGAGGCCTTGTTTTTGCCAATTTTTATTTGACATTTTAGATGCATTAAGCACTACAAAATCAGGTTGTCCGTAGTTGAAAAGTTCACTTTCGGTTGGTCTGATAAACATGTTTTTTACAAAGTGGGCTTGCCATGCTACTTCTGTTATGAAGCGAACTTTTAAACGGCTGTTTGTATTAGCTCCGCAAAAAGTATCAACTACATATAGTTTTTTATTGGAGAGGTGGGTGCAAACATCTTTTTTTATGGCAGACCATACTTCTTGAGAAACTGGTTTATTATCGTTTTTGTTTTGGTCTGTTGTCCACCATACAGTATCTTTTGTAATGTTGTCCTTTACAATGTATTTGTCCTTTGGCGAGCGGCCAGTGAATTTGCCAGTCATCACATTGATTGCTCCTGTTTCGGTTCGTTGACCTTTTTCAAAGCCTTCAAGCTCGGTGTCTATTTCATCCAGATATAAATCTTCATACGAGGGATTGTAATGGATGATTGAGGGAGAATCAATACCGTACTGTTTTAAATTAAAAGTTGATTTAGTTGCTTCCATTTGGTGCGATGTTAATTGGGTTACTTTCAAATTGTAATTATATTCAGCGTTTGTGTGATTTAATTGTGATATAAATATGCTAATATCTTCTAAAAATTAACTATACAATACAAATAATAACAAATTAGTACAAATAAAAATACTGAAATAGTTCTTTATTATCAGTTAATTAAGAAGTATATCAGTATGTGGTGTGAATTGATATGCTAAGATTTGTTATTTGTTATAAAATAAACAAATAAATTATCAACTTTGTTTTTGTAAGTGAGATAAGTAGTTGAACCACAGTGGTAAAAATTTAATTAAAGAAAAAAATACCTATTAGTGCTTATGATTCGTAATTGAATGCTGATTTATTTCTTTTTTTATGAGATTGACACCTCTTAACTGCTTGCTTATAAATGAAGTGTGAAAAATGGTATTTTTTGTGATAGATAGCAATTGGTGTACTAGAATGGTGCTTTTTCCAGGTGGGGAGTAGTTGTTGAATTAGAATAGAGAAAGTTGTGAGTTTGTTTGTTGATTTTCTAATTCCAGTAATTTTTTCTTTGCTTGAAGTCCGCCTGCATACCCAATTAACTTTCCATTGCTACCAATAATCCGATGGCAAGGGACAATTATTGAAATGGCATTAGCACCATTGGCAGAAGCTACGGCTCGGATGGCTTTGGTGTTATTGAGCTGCTTCGAAAGTTGTAAGTAAGTTTGGGTGTGGCCGTATTGAACTTTTAAGAGCTCATTCCAAACAGTTTTTTGAAAATCGGAGCCAATAAACAGGATTGGTAGTTCAAATTCTTTTAGTTCTTTTTGGCTATAAGCTTCCAGTTGTTTAATTGTTTGTTCAATAACAGCTGAGTTTCCTTTTTTATAAGTGGTGTTAAGTCCCTTGCAAATACGTTTGTCAATTGATTCCCTCATTTTTCTAAACCTCCAGTCGCAAAGACAAAGTTGCTCTTGGTATGAACCTAGTATAAGTTCTCCAAACGGACTGCGATAATATTGGGTTGTAATGTGTGGCATTGTAAACTGTTTTTGCATGAAAGGAACAATATAGAAAAAGAAAAGGCGCGAACACTTCCATAGGGAAGAAATCGCACCTTTTATGCTTTCAACTAAAGTATTAAACCTTCGGCTTATAATTTAGCAAAGAAGTCATTTCCCTTATCATCTACAATTATAAATGCAGGGAAGTTTTCGATGCGTATTTTGCGAACAGCCTCCATACCTAATTCTTCAAAATCGATTACTTCAACAGATTTAATGCTGTTTTTTGCTAAGATGGCAGCTGGTCCTCCAATAGAGCCCAGGTAAAAGCCACCATTGGTTTTGCAGGCGTCAGTTACGGCTTGCGAGCGGTTGCCTTTCGCGACCATTACCATAGACCCACCATTCTTTTGGAAAAGATCGACATATGGATCCATGCGACCAGCAGTTGTTGGTCCAAAGCTTCCAGATGCCATTCCTTTTGGTGTTTTTGCAGGTCCTGCATAATACACAGGGTGGTTCTTAAAGTATTCTGGCATTGGCTTGCCTTCGTCAAGCATTTGTTTTATTTGAGCATGTGCTATATCGCGCGCTACAATAAGTGTTCCCGATAAGTTAAGTCGAGTTTTTATTGGGTATTTGGTAAGCTCCTTTAAAACATCTTCCATTGGTTGATCCAGGTCAATGTCTACGGCAGGTGCCATGTGAGGCGCTTCTTTGGGAACAAAGCGAGATGGATTTTTTTCTAGTTCCTCAACAAAAATTCCCTCTTCGGTAATTTTTCCTTTGATATTACGATCGGCGCTACAGCTAACACCTAGGCCTACTGGGCACGATGCAGCATGTCGAGGCATGCGAATAACGCGCACGTCGTGTACAAAGTATTTGCCGCCAAACTGAGCACCAATAGTACTTTCCTGACAGATTTTCTGTACTTTCTCTTCCCATTCCAGATCACGAAATGCTTGGCCGCCTTCGTTTCCTTCGGTTGGCAAGTGATCGTAATAACCAGCTGAAGCTTTCTTCACTGAAGCAAGAGTTGCTTCAGCCGATGTGCCGCCAATAACTAATGCTAAATGGTAGGGAGGACAAGCCGATGTTCCAAGATCTTTAATTTTGTCCTGTACAAACTTAGTAAGGTTCTCTTCTGTTAATAAAGCCTTGGTTTGCTGGTATAAAAATGTTTTGTTACCAGAACCACCACCTTTTGTCATAAATAAGAAATCGTATTGATTCCCTTGTTCAGCATATATGTCTATTTGTGCAGGAAGATTGGAGCCCGTATTCTTCTCTTTAAACATGCTAAAAGGAACCACCTGAGAATAGCGTAAGTTGCGATCGCGATAGGTTTCGTAAACTCCTTTAGAAAGATGCTCAGCATCATTCGAGCCAGTAAATACGTTCTCGCCTTTTTTACCCATAATAATGGCTGTTCCTGTGTCTTGGCAAGTAGGCAATTCGCCCTCGGCAGTAACAACCTGGTTCATTAGCATTGTATGAGCAACAAATCGGTCGTTGTCCGAAGCCTCTTCGTCTTTTAGTATGTGCGCTAATTTTTCAAGGTGTGTTGGGCGTAAATAAAATGATACATCAGCAAAAGCTTCTTTTGAAAGTAGCTCAAGCCCTTTGGGATCTACTTTTAAAATCTTGCGCCCGTCGACTTCAATGGTTGAAACATGTTCCTTGGTAATTAGTCGATAAGGAGTTGTGTTCTTTAAAATCGGAAAAGGTTTTTGGTATTTGAAATCAGCCATAATGTGTTTTGGTTATTTGGCCAAGTCAACAGTCGTTGCTTGTGTATTGCTCAGACTACTGGCTTAAGCCTATTAATTATAATCCGTTCTGATAGTTTCAATTATAGCACATCGAAATGTGTTGTAGTGCAAATCTAAAACTTAATTCAAGATTCATTAAAGAAATAGTGCAATAATTAGCGTTAAAAATAATTAAAGTCTGGTCATTAAAAATGTTTGAAAGCCAAGTCTGTTTTTATATCTTTCTATTATGGAAAAAGTTGAAAAAGTGATTATTGATTTTAGTGAGTTTATATGGGGAACCCCTCTGCTGGTACTTTTGCTAGGTGGTGGTTTCTTTTTTATGATCTATAGTAAGTTAATGCCGTTTCGTTACGTGTTTCATGCCGTGGATATTCTACGAGGTAAGTATGATGATCCGAATGAAGCGGGACAAATTAATCACTTCCAGGCTTTGTCTACAGCGTTGGCTGCAACAGTTGGTATGGGTAATATAAGCGGTGTTGCTGTGGCTATTACTGCAGGAGGGCCAGGAGCTATTTTTTGGATGTGGGTTAGTGCTGTTCTGGGTGTTTCAACCAAGTTTTTTACAGGTACACTTGCTGTAATGTTTAGGGGAAAGGATGATAAAGGAGAGGTGCAGGGAGGACCGATGTATATAATTACCGAAGGGCTGGGTAAGAAGTGGAAGCCAATGGCCGTGTTTTTTGCTGTGGCTGCAATGTTTGCTGTTTTTCCTGTTTTCCAAAGTAACCAATTAACCCAAGTGTTTAGGGATATCGTTTTACAGCCTAATGGCATTGAAACTGGATTTACATCCGACTTGGTTACGGGTGTTATAATTGCTGTGATTATGTCGGTGGTAATATTTGGCGGCATAAAGCGTATTGGTAAAGTGACTGGCAGTGTTGTTCCATTTATGGTTGTTTTGTACGTTGGTGTTGTTCTTTATATTATTCTATCGCACCCCGATCAATTGGCAGATGCCATTTTATTGATTTTTACCGATGCATTTGAAGCGCAGGCAGTTTTAGGTGGTGCTTTGGGTATTATTATCATAACCGGAATTAAGCGAGCTGCATTTTCCAATGAAGCTGGTATTGGTACTGCTCCACTTGCACACGGTGCCGCCAAAACAAATGAGCCTGTTCGTGAGGGTTTAGTGGCTATGTTGGGGCCTATTGTTGATACGCTTATCGTTTGTACTATGACGGCCTTGGCTATTTTGGTAACAGGAGTTTGGCAAACGTCAGATGCTGATGGTATTACCTTAACGGCTTTGGCTTTTGATAAGGCCATCCCTGTTTATGGACCCTATTTATTGATTCTCTGTGTGATATTCTTTGCTTTATCTACTCTATTTGCATTTCCATATTATGGTAATAAGTGTTCGTCGTACTTGTTCGGCACTAAATCGAAAAATGCATACAATGTTGTTAGTGTTGTTAGCGCTGTTGTTGCGGCTGTTGTGTCAATTGATGTGGTAATTGCTTTTATTGACTCAGCCTATGCCTTGATGGCATTTCCCAATATGATTGCGGCCATTATTTTGGCTCCGCATGTTAAAAGAGCAACTGTAAGTTATTTTAAGCGCTTAAAAGCCGAGAAGAAAAAGAAGAACGATGTGTAACTATGTGTCCTGTTCAGGCGTCATATATGAGAAGCAAATTAATAATTTACAGGAAAGAGTCATCGACATCTATTCTTAAATAGAATTATGGTTGATTTTGGCGAGTTCCAAATGGCAAATGAAAGTAAAATATAAACATATGAAACATCCATGGCAAGTAAATTTGACACACAGGGGGATGATTATTGGTGGGAATTCGGAACTTAGTGAATAAAAGAAGGCATGGCTAGGACAAGTAACAACATAGAGTTTGAGCAGGTCATTGAACGAGGCTG
>NZ_VKDE01000005.1 GCF_007097485.1 Carboxylicivirga sp. M1479
CGAATAATAGCCTCCATATCTAGCTTTAAAACAAAATACCAGCTCAACTACAGCCTCTCAGCGGTATAGCATATTAACAAACGCGATTCAATTTTAAAACATAAAAAAAGAGGATGCCGTAATTTTGGACACCCTCTTTTGTATATTAGTAAATTAATAGATATTGAAATATATAATCATATGTCGTTGCTATTTAGAATAGCACTAGTAGACACTCATCACATTCCAAAGCTTATCAAACTCTTTCTGATAACTTTCTATTGCTTTAGTATCGTTGGTTTCGAGAATATTCTCTTGATTATATTGAGCAGCACTTCGCGTCCAGTTATAACTCCCGGTAAGTAGAACCTCATTATCAAAAATTGCAAATTTATGATGCATGTGATGACTCGAATTATCCACTTTTACCTCAGCTCCTTTCTTCTGCAAGTATTCAATATCCGAACCCAAGTCATGGGTCTTCTCATCATCGGTAATAATTCTAATTTTAACGCCCTTATTTAAGGCATAAACCAGTTTATCACGTATATCGTTATCACTAATGGTAAAAACGCAGATATCGATCTTATTAAGGGCATAACTGATTTGAGTAAGAATGGTGTTGACACACTCCGGCCCTGGACTAAAATAAGAATGACAATAAAACTCTTGGGTAAGCTGTGGTAGTATTAATTTATTGGCCTCTTCCAACCAATCGATAATTTGAACTTGCTTATATTCTTTCAAGTGACTTCTGGCTTCGGCAAATATTTCACTTCTTACACGACTTAAGTCGTGCTTACTTAATTGTTTATCTTTAATAACCGCTTTTAAGGCTTTTTTCTCGCTTTTAGAAAAGATACGATCTTCAAGGGTTTGTTTTAGGTATTGGATTAATTCATTCATAGTTACGCATTGTGTATTATTGGGTTGAAGTTTACTTCAGGTAATATTAATCAATATCAATCATGTAAACAATCAATTTTAATAATACGAGCTCAATCCTATCGCTAAATAGTTTGAGAAGAACCTACAAAAAATCCCCAAGGATTACCTTGAGGATTTCATGTGAAACTTTTTTATATCGCTTAAATATATACGTTACCTATTTTAATAAGCTTAGGAATATTTATCAGCTTAATCTTCCTACCATTAAGTTCAATTAACTTATCAGCCTTAAATTCCGATAACAAACGAATGACAGATTCGGTAGCAGTACCTACCATATTGGCAAGTTCCTCTCTGGTTAATGAAATCTGAAGTGTACAATCCTCATCCAAGTCAAAGGTATCCATTAACAGAAGTAATACCTCAGCTAAGCGCTCGCGCACCGTTTTTTGAGCAATATCTGTTAAGAACTTATTGGACTCTCCCAGCTCTCTACACGTTAATTTCATTAACGACATTGCAAACTCAGGATTTACCTTTATTAAACTGGTTAGTACCTCTGAAGGCAGGTAACACAGTACAGCATCGTTAACAACTTTAGACGTAGTACAAGCTAACTCATCACTTACAACAGATCTAAACCCAATTAAATCACCATCCTTGGCAAATCGAATGATCTGCTCTTTACCATCAAAGCCGGTTTTATATATCTTCAGAATCCCCTTTATCACAATATAAGCACCGTTTATACGACTACCCTCGTGGTACAAAATATTGTTCCGCTTATGTAACGTACAGCTCATCGACTGCGTTAAAGAAAGTAATTCCTCCTCTGTTAAACCGCTAAAGATTTCATACGAGAGTAAATCTACCTCATCGCTGAAAGGGACACTTTGAATATTTTTCATAACTTAATTAACAACTGAATGAATAAAAAAGTGATAAATGTCATAATTTGCAAGCAAAGATATAAAAAGGTCAGATAATTACATTACATTAAATATTTAAACATATAGATATATGAAAACTACAACTAAAATTGAGTGGACAGGAAACATGTCTTTTGAGACAGAATTATTCGGTCATAAGCTAACGCTCGATGCCGGAACCGACAATGGTGGAGAAGATAAAGGACCTCGACCAAAGATACTTATGTTAACAGCCTTAGCTGGATGTACGGGAATGGATATTGTTTCGATATTAAAGAAAATGAGAGTGGATGTAGAAGATTTACAGATAATTGTAGAGGGAGATATGACGGAAGAACATCCTAAATATTATGAAAAAATGCACATAATCTACCAGTTTAAAGGACAGAATTTACCAATAGATAAACTGGAAAAAGCAGTGAACCTTTCGGAAGAAAAATACTGCGGTGTATCAGCCTTATACAAAAAAGCAATTCCAGTAACAACCGAAATACAACTTATAGATTAACACAAAAAATGTTGTTAAACATCATTTTTGTAAGTACTGGATGCATAAAACAAAACCCTGCTCACATAGAACAGGGTTTATTTTTTATCTTTTTAAAAGCGTGGTAAACACTATTGACCAGCTGACTTAAATTGATCTAAAAAGCGTTTATCGTTTTCAAAAAACAATCGAATATCTTTAATCTGATATTTTAGCATGGTTATGCGCTCTATACCCATACCAAAAGCAAAACCAGTGTATTCATTGCTATCAATACCACTTGCTTCCAATACGGCAGGATCAACCATACCACAACCTAAAATTTCAACCCAACCGGTGTATTTACATACATTACAACCTTTACCACCACACAATGAACAAGAGATATCCATTTCAGCTGATGGCTCGGTAAATGGGAAATACGATGGACGCAAACGAATCTTGGTATCGGCACCAAACAACTCCTTTGAGAAATATAGCAAGGTTTGCTTTAAATCGGCAAACGATACATTCTTATCGATGTAAAGCCCCTCTACCTGATGGAAGATACAATGTGCTCGTGCAGATATAGCTTCGTTACGGAATACACGGCCAGGGAATATGGCACGAATAGGTGGTTTTTGCTTTTCCATTACACGCACCTGAACAGATGATGTATGCGTACGTAACAAAACATCAGGATTAGTAGCGATAAAGAAAGTATCTTGCATATCGCGCGCCGGATGCTCTGGTGGAAAGTTTAGTGCTTCAAATACGTGATGATCATCTTCAATCTCAGGTCCGTCGGCCACCGTAAAACCTAAACGCGAAAAAATATCAACGATCTCGTTTTTTACAATTGATAAAGGATGACGGCTACCTAACTCAAAAGATGATCCAGGAAGCGTTAGATCAAGCCCTACATCACTTTGTCCACTGGCAGAGAACCCCTCCTTAATCTCATTTATTTTATCAAGCGCCTGCGTTTTTAGCACATTTAACACCTGACCTACTTCACGCTTTTGTTCGTTAGGGATGGTTTTAAACTCATCAAATAGCTGCGAAACCAAACCTTTTTTACTTAAATATTTTATTCTCAGCTGTTCAGCCTCTTCAGCCGATGAAGCTGCAAGACTTTTAATCTCCTCAACTAATTGATTAATTTTATCTAACATGATTGTTTAATTACTTTATTATAGCGACTTGCAAAATTAATAAAACGATTGGGATGGACGTATCCTGACTTTGTTTTTTTGAGTTTAAAATAAACTACAATTGATCAAGCATCCACTAAAAAGCGGATGGAACTTCTATTTTTTAATAATCTGAATGGTTTTAATGCGTATTTCATCAATGGGACGATCAACAGCATAGGTTTTAGAAGCAGCTATTTTATCAACCACATCCATTCCTTTGCTTACCCAGCCAAACACGGTATAATCACCATCCAAATAAGGTGCACCCCCTAAAGTGGTGTAGGCCTTTCGCTGGGCTCCTGTATACTTAATCCCTTTTTCTATTTCCAAATCATTCAGCTCAGTATTCGTAAACAAGCGTCCTGCAACAATATAAAACTGCGAACCGTCACTTCTATTATGTTTATTTCTATCAGCTGGTAGTTTAGACGCAGCTATCATACCTCGTCGATGGTACAAGCCTGGAACAACATTCATTTTTAATGTATAACCAGGGCCTTGCCAGCCAACTACATCATCCTTTTTAGCGTATTTTGTATCGGCTGCACCTGTTTGAATCAGGAAATTATTGATGACACGGTGTACCAACAAACTGTCGTAAAACTGATCACTCACTAGTTTGATAAAATTATCGCGATAAATTGGAGTTTTGTCCGACAAGGCAATTTCAATATTTCCTTTATTGGTAATGATCCGAAATCCCTTCACTTTGGTATGAGAGATATAGACTTTATTGCTTTTATTGCGAAGTTCGTAAATCGACTTTGGTGTCTTATCCTGCCGATCAATTAGTTGTTGAATCCACTTCGGCTCCAGAATACGCTTTTTACCTTCTATTTCCTGCACCAAACCTGCCAAACGATGACTATTAGCAAAAACAGGTTTACCAGATTTAAGACCACCACTATAATCCTTAAATGCGATACTGTCTGTTTTATTTACCTGACCACAAACATCATCCTCGATATACAACTTTCGCTTTTTACGATATAATTGATAGACAGAATCCATTTTGAAAGTGGCATCATTTAAACTTAGGTAATTGAGATTTCGGCGTGATACTTTGAGCAGAACCAAATCAAGATTGAGATCGTAGGCCACAAAACCTTGAACCAAGGAAAAATCTTCCAATCCCATTGGCGAAGCCTTAACCTTAGCAGCACCTTTTATAAAACTCAGGTTAGTAACAACCAGGTTGGGCGCCACATAAAAGCCAAATCCATCGTTTAAGGCACGCGTATAATGATCAAAGGTGCGGAGACTAACTATACCTTTTACATTTGTTTGATAGGAACCTTTAAAAGAGTCGATCTCCTTGTTTGCCTGTCGGTTATTTTTACAGGATAAGGCGCTTATAATAATAAATAGAACTAAGAGTAACTTACGCATCGCTAAACTGAATTTAAAACTTTTACTGGGTTACAATGCTCACTTTAATCGTTACATTACTTGTCGGCCGATTGTTTTTATCAACAGGAGATGATGCAATTTTATTTAGCACGCTCATTCCCTCAACCACTTCTCCAAAAACCGTGTAATCACCATCTAATTCAGGTGTTCCTCCTACAGTTGTATATTTTTGACGCTGTGTTTCGGTAAATTCGATTTTATCCGATAAACTGTATTGAAAGTTAATCTTGTCTTTAATCTCGCGCAACAACTTATTAAAGCCCTTAGGATCCTCCTTTTTCAATCGTGCCAGTTCCTCCTTATGAGGCAAGTAGTATTGCTTCTTTAACTCTATTTTTATGGGATTATTGGTTGCCTTTTCTATTAAATCAAGCTCCTCCGTGCTATATTTTCGACCTTGCACAATGTAAAACTGTGAGATATCAGACATCTTAAAATGGTTGACTTCTTCGGGCTGACGTGGCGCACATAGAGCCCCTCGTTTATGAAAACAATTCTCGTGGTATTCAGCATCGATATTTATCGCTTTACCATAACCTATGGCTCTACCTGGTGCAGCATTGCGCGAATCGGACGAACCTCCCTGAATGACAAAGCCCTTTACCACCCGATAAAACAAAGTACCGTCGAAATGCTTCTGACCTACTAATTTTAAAAAGTTATCTCTGTGCTCTGGCGTTTCGTTGTACAATTTTACCTTCATCGTGCCCAGGTTGGTAGAAATATGAACGTAAGAAACAGGTTCCTGAGCCTGGCTCAAGAACAAACTAAAACAACATACTAAAAGTAGAAATAATCGTGGCATTGATACTAAGTTTTGAAATGGCAAGATACAAAAAAAAGAATCCAGCAACCGACCTGTCATAGTCAGTTACTGGATGGTATCATTTTTAAGCGAACACAATTTATTTGTGTTGGGCAATAACTAGTTAATCACATCAAGTGAAATAATGTAAACGTCTTCCAATGGGCGATCGCCTTGTGCAGTGCCAACAGAGGCAATTGAGTCGATTACATTCAATCCCTCAACTACTTCTCCAAATACAGTGTAATTATCATCTAAATGCGGAACACCACCAAGGGTACGGTAAACTTCTTTTACCTCTTCAGGAATGGTCTGCTTTGGCTCTTTTGCCATTTGAGCATCTACTTCTTCCTCTATTGTTACGCGCATAGCCATAAAAGCCTCCTGATCGCCAGTTTGCTGTATAGCCTGTAAAGTATCTTTATAAGCCTCTAGTGTTTTATAAAATAATTGCTGACGCTTCATATCAACATAACGCTTCTCTATCGATTGAAATTTCTCGTCGTTATAGTTTGTTCCCTGAACAATATAAAATTGAGAACCCGATGATTTACGTTCAGGGTTCACGTTATCGCCAGTGCGAGCAGCTGCCAACGCTCCTTTTTTATGAAATAATGTAGGATAATTGATCTCGGCAGGTATCTGATAGCCAGGACCACCATTACCAAGCATAACGCCCGGTGCTGCACCTTTTGAATCCGGGTCGCCACCTTGAATCATAAACTCATTTATAACACGATGAAACAACAATGAATCGTAGTAACCTGATTCGGCTAATTTTACGAAGTTATCGCGATGTTGTGGTGTTTCGTCGTACAATTTAATTTTCATATTACCCTTTGATGTTTCCATCATTAGCAAAACACCTTCTTGAGATTTGGTATTGCATGCCGAAAGCAAAACAACAGCCAAAGTCATAGTCAATAAATACTTCATGCTTTTATCTAATTTGTTTGTTCATTCTAGTGGATATTAGGCAAACTCAACATCTCTAAAATACTCGATCAGTCCTTTTTTGATGACTTGATTCTGGTATGAAGGCATCATCGATTTTAGCTTAGCCGATGCTTCAAAAATAGGAAATCCATCTGCATCAATCCCTGTTTCTTTTATTATTCCCTGTCGTACTAAAATCCTGCAGCGAGCCACATTAATTAAATCCATCTTCTCGGTTTTAGAATACTCTCTAAAGCCCCATCCCATTTCCTTAATTCCTAGTACAAATAAAATAAATTCATATTCGGCACTTACCTTAAAGTGCTTACTAATTTTCAATATCAATTTATCCCATTCCTGCTCAAACTCGTCGGTTGTCATATCTGCCATGTTTCAAAATTAATCAATCGCTTGTAAAGCACAAGCGTTTAGTTTTAATAGAAAGCAAACAACGCGCTCAATAAAAAGTTGACTTTTTTACAAATGTCTGTAACTTCTCCTAAATTTTAAGCGTCCTATTTGATAGAGAAGAAATTGTCCCATTTCAAAATGATTGTTTTACCCAAATGATACTATGATGAAATTCCAAAAACTCAGCTTATTAATGACCGTACTTTCTGTGTTGTGCCTATCGTGCATTGAAGCGCAGGATGTAATAGACCAAGTCAATGAAACCTACAATAACGTTACAGCAATTGAAGTAGAGGGATCTTTTTGCTCGGTTAATATTGTTGGTGGCAGTGGCAATGATGTTCAGCTAACTGGAGAAGTTACTGGTTCGAAAAAATATGACATTAAAATCAGACACAATATGAGTGGTGGAACGCTGCGAGTATGGATCGATCGCCCCAATTCGCTTCGTAATGTTAAAGGTAAATTAGATTTTAAAGTACCAAGCAATACAAACATTGATGTGGATAACTCAAGTGGAAGCGTCCACGTTTCAAACATTGGCCAGGTTGTGGTTAAACTAGAGGCATCAAGTGGTAGTATTAAAGCTCAAGATATAGATACCAACCTAAGTGCTACCGCATCATCGGGTAGTATTTCCCTTTCGAATATATCGGGCGATGTTCGCTCAACCACTTCATCGGGAAGTCAAAAACATGCCACAATTGGTGGTAGCCTCAAAGCAAAAGCATCATCGGGTGGTATTCGTATTGAAGGTGTTGGCGGAGAAGCTGAAGTCAGAACCTCATCAGGAAGTCAGAATATTAGTTCGATAGGTAATAATGTATATGCCGAAGCTTCATCGGGTGGAATAAAAATAAATGATGTGAGAGGCGATGTGAGAGCAGGAACGTCATCGGGAAGCATGAGTTTGAATAATGTAACTGGTGCTGTTAACCTTTCATCAACCAGTGGAAGCCAACGCGGAAGCAATGTTAAGCTAACTGGTAACTCTACGTTTAAATCTTCATCGGGCAGTGTAAATATGGAATTAAGCAACGATACCGAGGAGTTGAGCTTTGCTTTAAAAGCCTCATCGGGAAGCTTAAACGCTAAAGGAAATAGCGGACGTAAAAACCTAATCATCGAACGAGGTCCAATAAAAATTACTGGTAACAGTAGTTCGGGCAGTCAGTCATACAGATAAAAGAAACGGTTCTATCGCCAGATGATGAATTCTTCGGAACGATTTGTCTGGCGATTTTTTTTACCCAAAAAACAGGTAAGCCAAAAGAATGGATGCCACTATACCAGCAAAATCGGCTATTAAACCACATGATAATGCATGCCGTGTTTTTTTAATGCCCACCGAACCAAAATAAACAGCCAATACATAAAAAGTAGTATCCGTTGAGCCTTGGATAGTACTGGCCATTCGAGCCGCAAAAGAATCAACTCCATGCGTATTAATGGCTTCCACCATCATGCCGCGAGCAGCTCCCCCACTCAAGGGTTTCATAAAAGCGGTTGGTAAAGCATCAACAAAGCGCGTATCAACACCTGTTAAGGCACATATACTTCGCACGCCCTCCAGTAAAAAATCCATGGTGCCTGATGCCCTAAAAACGGCCACAGCAACCAATATGGCAACCAAAAACGGGATAATCTTAACGGCAATATTAAAACCCTCCTTGGCTCCATCGATAAAAGCATCGTACACATTTACCTTTTTACGAATAGCCATTAATATAAAAGTGATGATAATGGAGAACAGTAAAAGATTGGCTCCCAATAGGGAAACGGTATTAACCTCATCCTTGCTTAAGGTAGTGAGGTAATAAATAAAACCACCAATAAGGGCAGTAAACCCACCTAAGTAGGCTACTATAACTTTATCGAACAGGTTAATACCCTGAACCAGTGACACGGCAACAATACCAACAATGGTGCTGAAAAAGGTAGCCAATAAAATGGGTAGAAATATATCGGAGGGATTCGAAGCTAATTCGGTGGCTCTAATCGCCATTACACTAATTGGAATAATGGTAAGTCCACTGGTATTCAACACCAAAAACATTATCTGTGCATTGGATGCTGTATCGGAGCTTTTATTGGATGTTTGCAGCTCTTGCATGGCTTTTAAACCCACCGGCGTTGCTGCATTATCGAGCCCAAGCATATTGGCCGCTATGTTCATCATCATGCTTCCATAAGCCGGATGGTTTTTAGGCAATTCAGGAAACAAGCGACTAAAAAATGGACCAATCACACGGGACATCACATTTATCATCCCACCTTTTTCGCCTATGCGCATTAAACCCATCCAAAGCGTGAGTGCACCAGTTAAACCTAAAGAAATATTAAATCCTGTTTTGGCACTGTCAAAGGTCGCATTCATCATCTCGGGAAACACATTCATATCGCCCAAAAAGATGAGGCGTACCAAGCCCACAACAAAGGCTATAAGAAAGAAAGCTATCCAGAGATAATTAAGTGCCATAAGCGATTAAAAGAAAGTTTGTGGATTAATCTCGTGCGAAGGTGCACTAATCTTCAGGTTATCAATTTTAATGGCGCTATTAGATGATCCAAAGCCAATGTGTCCCGTATTAAATAATTCATCAGTGGCTTCTAAAATTAACTCATCGTTCATGTACACCTTTACACTTTTATCGGCTGCTAAGCGTTCTAAGCGTAATTTTTGCCACGTTTTCATTTTCCAGATCACGCCTTTCTCGTTAATGGCACCCACACGCTTAGGCTTATCGCCATCTACCATAAATATGTTGTGGTTCTTCTTATCGGCCTTGCTGGCTAACTGAGCAAAACAATAATGCTCTCTATCCTGAATACCGAAGAAAATACAGAAATCGAGCAAGCTAAAGTCCTTACCATTTTGTACCACATCCATCTCCAGGATAAAATCGCTGAGTTCAAATTGCTTTAAAACAGCCACTACTGCAGGACCTGAATGAGCACTTTCATACTCGCCTTTTCCTAAACATTTTAATGCTTTACCTGGCTTTCCGTTTTTACTTATTAACCACTTTGAATCATCGGAAAAATCAAAATCATTGGTGGATTTATCCTTGCTAAAGTTTTGTGAGTAAACAACTTTATATATTTTATCGATGGTTGTTTGCGCGCGACAAACAGTGGATAACGTAAAAACCATTAGTAGAAACAAGTGTGAGGTTCTCATTCTAAATGCCATTATTTGGGTTAAAAAATCAACTTAAAGATATAAAATACTATTGACCCGGATGCCCTTTTAGTTTTTCCATGTTACGCTTGAGCTTGTACTCATCGTGCGGCGCTCCAAACTCCTTACATGTAACCTCATCCATTGGCACTTTCCACATCTTCACATTTTTAACAGCAGGATCGCTGTATTCAAATTTCTTTTCACTGTAGGTCTGCATCAAAATGTCCAAAGCTTCGCGCTTCTCATCCATATCCTCAATCCACTGCACAGTACCATTCACTACCACGCTTTTCGATGTCATGCGGTAACTGCAGGCCACCTCAGGGTGTTGAAACACCAAATCGTTATCGATTGAAAATGTGATACAAATACTTGGGTTATTATTAACGATATCGATTAAGCGACCCTCGGGTGCCGAATGCAGATAAATTACATTGTTTTTATAACCATAGTTCATTGGTAATACATAGGGTTTGTTGTTTGGGTCAACAACACCCACAAAGCATATATTGGCCTTTTTAATAACAGCCTCAATTACTTCTACATCGGTATGATTCAATGTTTGCATATCTTTCTTTTTTATTTTTATACAATGGTTCGTCCGCCAAGTTCCTTGGATATATGGGTTAGCACCTGTTGCCAGGTATTTACCTCTTTCATGTGCTCTAATAGCGCCTCCATGTCGCCACCAGCCATCTCTATTTGCTGCAGTTGCTGACGCTTTTCTTTAACCACAATCTTTACCTTTTTCCATTTAAGCTCCATCACAATTTTAGGCACTAATGTGGGCAATAGCTCCTCTACGTTGGTTACCACTCCAAATTTATGATGTATTCGGCTTAAATCATGCTCCTTTCCAATCAGATCAGATGCCAGTCGACTTAAATCAGGATTCGAATTATTTACAAAAAACTTAAGCGCAGGAGTACTCGTGTTTTCACTTACCGCATCATAAGCTTCCATCATTTGGTTATAAAGAGGATTGGTACTCATAAGATCATCCTGCTTTAGTTCGTGTAAAATATACTGTCCCACCGATACTTTTTCTTCCTCATCGGGATTAAGTGGCAACTCGCCAAACTTTACCAAAAAGCGTAAAATTTCGCGCTCCTCCAACTCCAGTGGGTTAACGGTAATACCAGGCGATGGTGATGCCGAAGGGGCAGAAGGGCCTGACGATGGTTGATTAAAAATTTCAGGAGGCGGCATATCTGGCGGCCCATTCGATGGCCTTGGCGTATTACGCCTAAAATCCTCCTCCTGCTTTTTCTTTTGCAGCTTACCTGTTTCCTGCATCAAAACCCGTTCGTCAACTTTCAGCAGGGTGCTACACTCCTTCACATACACCGATCGCGTAATCGTATCGGGTATAATCGAAATGCTTCGTACGATATCCTGAATAAGTTGAGCCTTTTTTATCGGGTCGTTTTGCGCATCGGCTAATAGCAAAGAGGTTTTAAACTTGATAAAATCCTGCTGATGGGCCTCAATATATTGTTTAAGTTGTTCTTCGTTTCGTTCTTTGGCAAATGTATCGGGATCCTCGCCATCGGGCAGAAGAAGAATTTTCACATTCATGCCCTCGGCTAGTACTAGGTCAATACCACGTAATGATGCTTTTAATCCAGCTGGATCGCCATCGTAAATAATGGTAATGTTTTTGGTAAAACGAGCTATCAAACGAATTTGATCAGATGTAAGCGCAGTACCCGATGAGGCCACCACATTACTTATACCAGCCTGATGAAACGACAGTACATCGGTGTAGCCCTCTACCAGGTAACAACGATCCTGACGTGTTACCTCTTGCTTAGCATGGAAAATACCATATAACACACGGCTTTTATGGTAGATGTCCGACTCGGGCGAGTTTAGATACTTGGCTGTTTTTTTATCGTTCTTAAGTATACGCCCTCCAAAGGCAATAACTTTACCAGCTAAACTGTGAATGGGAAACATCACGCGACCTCGAAAACGATCGGCCTGATAATTGTCCCTCACAATGGTTAATCCTGTTTTCTCAAGGTACTCAATTTTATAACCTTGCTTTAGGGCATTTTTGGTAAAAGCATCGCGCTGCTCAGGCGAATAACCCAATTGAAATTTTTCAATAATATCATCGCGAAAACCACGACTGCGAAAGTAACTTAGTCCTACCGACTTTCCCTCATCGGTATCGGTTAAGTTTTTACCGAAAAATTTACCAGCATACTCGCTGATAACCATCATGCTTTCGCGTTCGTTCCTCTGCTTCTGTTGCTCAGGCGAATACTCCTCCTCAGCTACTTCAATATTGAACTTCTTACCCAAAGCACGAATAGCATCTACAAACGAAAGCTGATCGTGTTTCATCACAAAGTTGAGGGCATTACCTCCCTCGCCACAGCCAAAGCACTTGAAAATTCCCTTGTGGGGCGATACAGTAAACGATGGAGTTTTTTCGTTGTGAAACGGACAATTACCCAAGTAATTAATTCCTCGTCGACGCAGTGTTACATAGTCGGATACAACCTCAATAATTTGACTATTGGCTGTTTCCAAAACTTTATCTACTGTAACCTGATCAATCATGTATGGAACTATTTGTTTTTTGCGGTGTACAAAGATAGAAAAATAAGCCATTTTTGAATTGAAACAGTGGTCTCCATTCAGGGAATTCGCTTACAAACATTTGAACCATCTCCCCACTTTGTGGTACTCCCCTTGGGCAAGGATGAGAGGGATGAAAAACCGCCCCCCCCTGAATTTTAGGAGAAGTACAGACAGGCGAGGTTGTATAATACAGAAAAATCTCCTGCCGTCGGTGCGAGCATTTCAGAATGAGCGGAAGTGTTCCTGCCCTTGTCGGGAGAATTAACAAGTTTGAATACTCAGGCTTTTCGTTTACTTTTATAGTTGATTCTTTATTTAACCAAAGTCACACTGCTGCAAACAAGTTTGCTATGAGTAAAAAAAAGTTGGCCGTATTAACAGGTGCTGGCATAAGTGCCGAGAGTGGCATAAAAACCTTTAGAGATAATAACGGTCTATGGGAAAACCACGACGTAATGGAAGTGGCCAGTCCTGAAGCATGGGCTCGTGACCCACATTTGGTGCTGGAGTTTTATAACCAACGTCGTAAGCAACTACTAGAGTGCAGCCCCAACGAAGGACATCATGGCTTGGTAGCACTTGAAGAGATGTTTGATGTGCAAATCATTACTCAAAATGTTGACGATTTACATGAGCAGGCGGGGAGCAGCCAGGTATTGCATTTGCATGGTGAATTAAAAAAGGTACGAAGCACCAAAGATGAATCGTTGGTGTATACCCTCGACGGATGGGAGCTTAAATGGGGTGACACTTGTGAAAAGGGAGCGCAATTGCGTCCGCACATTGTATGGTTTGGCGAAGCAGTACCCGCCATTGAAACCGCCATAACATTAGTAGAGCAGGCCGACATATTAGTGGTAATTGGTACCTCGTTAAATGTATACCCGGCAGCAGGTTTATTAAACTACGCTAAAGCTGGCACCCCAATCTATATTATTGACCCCAATCAACCAGTGTATACTGCAAACGAAAATATTACGTTCATAAATGATAATGGTACTGTAGGCGTACCTAAACTCATTAACCTTTTAAGCAACTCATCCTATGTATAAAATACTAACATCACTGTTCCTCGTTCTAATTATGGGTTTAAGTACCAGTAAGGCTCAGGAGTTTAAAGCTGGTCCACTACTTGGTACCTCATTCTCTCAAGTTGATGGCGATAACTACGCAGGATACAATAAAGTGGGCCTAAACTTGGGGGCTTTTGTTAGTCGCCCCATTAGTGAAAAGTGGCAATTACAATTGGACATTGCTTATATTCAAAAAGGTAGTCGCCAGGCACCAAAACCCGACAAAGAGCAATACGATGATTATAAAATACACCTCAGTTATATTCAGTTTCCACTTGTTGCCAGATATCGTTACAAACAATTCTCAGGCGAAGCAGGCATTTCCATTGGGGCTCTTCTCACGAGTGAGGAAGAAATAGATGGCACCCCCATTGAAGATTTACCTTCGCATGATGTGGTACCCTTTCAAAGTACTGAGTGGGCTACGGTATTTGGTTTAAACTACCATTTTAACGACTATTTCTGGATTAATGCACGTTGGTTGTATTCCATTAATCGCGTTCGTATACCGTATGATGGGGACATACCAGCCTATAACCCCAAACCCCATTGGTTCAGTCGTAAGCCTGGCCAGTACAATAATAACTTTGTGGTGTCGCTATATTATTCCATCAATAAATTACTATAAAACAGCATAAGCAATGCTTGCAACGCTCACCTTTACACCCTCAATGGTTCTGAGTTGATTAATACACGCTTCCATGGTTGATCCCGTGGTGATGACATCATCAACCAGCAGCACGTGTTTACCCTCCAATTGTTCGGGCGCTCTCACATTAAAAATATTCTCAACATTCTGCCATCGTTCGTATCTACCCTTTCGAGTTTGTGAGGCAGTGTGCGTATTTCGGTATACAGCTGAATCAATTAGCGGCTTGCACAAAACCTCACTTATTCCCTGAGCAATTACATGCGCCTGATTAAAACCTCTTTTTCTTTCTTTTTTAGGATGAAGAGGAATGGGTACCACCACATCTATTTCTTCTCTTTGTGACTCAGCAATAGTTTTGGCTACTTGACGTCCCAACTCCGTACCCAATGGTTTATTACTACGGTATTTTATTTCATGGAGTAGGCGCTGAACAGTTTCTCCTTTTTTATAAAAGAACAAGGAATAGGCATATTCTATTTTGCAGCGACCCCACATAAGGATGGATACCTGATTATCACTTGGACATCGCTCATAATAAGTACGCGGTAAACGTCTAATGCACATTTGACATATTTCTATTTCGTGTTTAAATAAATGGGTACCACACGATATGCAAATAGGTGGGAAAAATAATTGCGTTACCGCTGAACTTATGTTGATGACATGTTGGGCTAGGTTCATTTAGTCGGTTTAAAGCATTTCCATTTAGGGCTGTCTCAAATAGTTTCAATACAAGTTATTTAAGCTAAACACCAATATCAAGTCATACTGACTTAACAAACTTTTAAACATCCAATAAAGTGCGCTTAACAATTAGCTAACATAGGTGCTGTAGTTTTGTAATCAAACAATTAAGGATTTCAATTAAGAAATTCGATTAACTAAAAACAAAAAACTAAGACATATGAAAACTCAAATATTATTATTAGCCGCTCTTTTATTCGTTGGTATCTCAAATATTAATGCTGACAACAATGAAGAAGCCAAAGAGACAAAAGCAAATTTAACTACCTCAGTTTCTGGAACAATTACAGATGCAGCAACTGGTGAAATCCTGGTTGGTGTGAAGGTAGTTTTAGAGGAAATTAATGCGGTTGTTTACACCGATTTTGATGGCAACTTTGAATTTAACAATGTTACAAATGGTGAGTATACAGTATCAACCGACTACGTATCGTATAACACTGAAAACACTCTTTCTCTTAATACGGCCAAGCAAAAAGACCTAAACATCGCTTTAACTTCAGACATGTAAAAAACGTATTGGATATAAATAAGAAAGGCGACCAAATTGGTCGCCTTTCTTATTTATGCTACTTCACTTTTAATAATTCTTTGTTCCAACTACTTTTCCTGATTCATCCCAAATGGTCCATGTGCTATCTTTAGCTCCATTGTTATAAGACATCTCATAGCGCTTTACACCTTTCTCGTCCCAAATAAACCATTTGCCATGCTTTTTACCACCTTTGTAGTTGGCTTCTCCGGTTTTTAAACCGTTGTTTTCAAACGTTAGCCAAGTGCCGTTCATTTTGTTTTTATCAAAACTACGAACTTCTTGTACTTTACCGTTTTCGAAATAAAGTGTTGTTGGACCTTGTTTCAGTCCCGCCACCACTGTCATCTCCACTTTTTTACTTCCCGACTCGTAATATTCTACATGTGTTCCCGAATATAACTGATTATTCTTGTCGTAAAACTTACCATCTTTCTCGATCAATTGGGCATTTGCACCAGCAACTCCAAAGATCACTAACATGAACAAAACTAACTTTTTCATAAGGCCTCCTTTTAAAACGTTTATACTAATCCCAAAAGTCCTGTGTGTATACTTTTTTTCGTATCAATATGACGTACGAAACCCTGAATGAGTTAACGCAAAGTTAACACTTAATTTACAATAATGTAATCATCATCCTGTGATTTAACGTTTTCTGCTCAACAACAGTTTATGGCTGTTCTCGAATGAACTCATTTAAAGTAAAAACGTCATTTATGGCAATGCCTTTGTCAGTCTGAACTAGCGAGCAGCATTCAGTATATAAATCGTGTTCAAAAAACAGTGTGATATCCTTTTCAAGCGCTTCTTGCAAAAACAAGCGTTTTTCTTCAATACTAATTAAAGGCTGCGTATCGTAGGCGGCCACCCATGGTGTTCGAACGCTTGGTGCAACAGGTATTAAATCCCCCATAAAAGCAATAGCGCCATATGGTGTGTGAACGATAGGCAGCAAGTTACCTTGGGTATGACCATTAAGTAAACGCACTTCAATTCCAGGGAGTATCTCTTCATTATTATCCACCAATTGAAGTAAACCTGCATCGTAAACGGGTCGCATGTTTTCGGGGAAATAAACAACTCCCTCCCGTGAGTTTGGTTGCTCGTAATTAGCCCACTGGCTTGCTGATACCCAGTGTGTGGCATTTTTAAAAGTTACCTGTGGCATATTATCATCATCGTAATAAACACAGCCACCGCAATGATCCCAATGCAAATGTGTTAATATTACATCGCTTATATCATCGGGGTGATAACCATTGTTGCTCAACGACTTTAGTAGACTGTCATTACCATTTAAACGATGCCACGAGAAAAACTTATCGCTTTGCTTAGCTCCTGCGCCTGTGTCAATTAGTATTTTTCTATCGCCTGTATCCACCAGCAAACAACGCATAGATAAATTACAATAGTTATCATTATCAACCGGATACTTGCTTTGCCACATCGCCTTTGGAATAACGCCAAATAAAGCGCCTCCATCCACCATAAAATTGCCAGTATCTATTTTAATAAGCTTCATTGTTCTGCTTTTTGGTTTATTAAGTACATTTACCTTTGATAAAAAATACCAGGCATCAAAGGTAGACATTTAAGTAGTTGAGAAATACTGAATTTTCTTTCAGAAACTAAGTATTAGACCAAAGTGTAACAAATGAGTTGACCTGAAGTGTAAAATTGGATTAAACATAGCTTGATATGAGAGTACATTTTATAGCCGTTGGCGGAAGTGCCATGCACAACCTGGCCATAGCCCTGCACCAAAAAGGATTTAAGGTAAGTGGTTCGGATGATGAAATATTTGAACCATCGAAATCGCGCCTGAAGAAACATGGCTTATTGCCATTAAATGAAGGATGGGATACGGCAAATATTACCAGCGATTTGGACGCTATTATACTGGGCATGCATGCGCGCAAGGATAATCCTGAGCTATTAGAAGCGCAACGACTAGGGCTTAACATCTATTCATATCCTGAGTACTTATACGAGCAAACAAAAGATAAAAAGCGAGTAGTTATTGGCGGTAGCCATGGCAAAACAACCACCACAGCCATGGTTATGCATGTATTGATGCAACTAAACATGGATTTTGACTACATGGTAGGCGCACAGTTAGATGGCTTTGACACCATGGTAAAACTAAGTAAAGAGGCTCCAATCGCCATTTTTGAGGGAGATGAGTATTTATCCTCGCCCATTGATTTAACACCCAAATTTCATTGGTATAAACCTCATATTGCTATGCTCACAGGTATTGCCTGGGATCATATGAATGTATTTCCTACATGGGAAAACTACATCAGTCAGTTTTCAATATTTGCCGATAGTATAGCAAAGGATGGTTCGCTTATTTATTTTGATGCTGATACTGAATTGGTGAACATTGCCGAACAGCAGAACAATAGATTAAAAACGCAAGCCTATGATACCATTGATCATGTAAATAACAATGGGCAAACCATCATCCAATGGAATAACGAAGAATATCCAATGGAGGTGTTTGGCGATCATAACCTGCAAAACATGAATGGCGCCCGTTTAATTTGTCAGGAGTTGAGTATTAGCGATGATGCGTTTTTAAAGGCAATGCAAAGCTTTAAAGGTGCAGCTAAACGCCTACAGCTATTGCAGAAAAATGATCATTCAAACATTTACCTTGATTTTGCGCATTCGCCGAGTAAACTTAAGGCAACCACATCGGCCATGAAACAACAGTTTAAAGACCGACAACTAATTGCTGTAATGGAACTACATACCTTTAGTAGTTTAAATCAAGATTTTCTGCCCCAGTACAAAAGCACAATGGACGAAGCGGATCAGGCCATCGTGTATTTTAACCCAGAGGTATTGAAGCATAAAAAACTACCTGAATTATCGAAAGAAACGGTTCTGAAGGCTTTTGATCGGGATGACTTGTTGGTCATGACTGATTCCAGTGAATTAGTTCAATGGCTTAAGGAACAAGATTACACTCACAAGAATTTACTGATTATGACATCGGGGAATTTATCTGGCCAAGATATTAAAGCACTGGCTAAAGAATTACTCTCATAGTCGAAACCTTTGCGACACTCCTCCTCTACCAGGAGGAGCTTGACGCAATTATTTACATCTCGTAAGATAAGCTCCTATAAATTAAGAGTAGTAATCAGTTGACAAAATCTGTTTCAATGGGCTAGTTGTGCAGTGCCTACAACTCAACACCAATTAAGAGCACATCATCAACCTGTTTATGCTCTCCCATCCAATCGTAAAAATCATTGGAGAAATGACGCTCAAAATGAGCCATTGTTTGATTTGGTTCTACCTCTAAGGCCTCTCTAATTCGCTTCGATTGATATTTACGTCCTTTAGGCCCACCCGTTTGATCAGGTAAACCATCGGAGAAAATAAAGAATTGATCTCCCTGCTTATATTGTACTATGTTGTTTTCGAAATCTTTTTCAACCTTACGCTTGAGTGGTTTACCTCCAATACCTTTACGAGAACCTTTGTAAACAGATAATTCTCCATCACTCAAGTAATACAATGGATTATGAGCACCTGAGAATTGCAATTCATTAGATTCCATATCAATTTTAACCAAAGCCAAATCCATACCATCGCGGCCATTGGATCCCTCTTGATCCTGACGTAGGGTACGACGTACATCTAAATGAAGCTTGTCCAATAGCTCAGCCGCAGTAACATCAGCACTAGCGTTCACAATGTTATTCATCAAGAAATAACCAATGAACGATAACAAAGCACCTGGCACGCCATGACCTGTACAATCAACCGCTGCCACATAAAAATGGTTGTCCTTTTTAAACATCCAAGGGAAATCGCCACTTACCACATCTTTTGGACGATAGAAGATAAACGAACGCGGAAAGAACTGCTGCAGAACGTTCGTATCGGGCAAAATAGCCGTTTGAATACGTTGTGCATAATTGATACTGTCTGATATCTTTTTGTTCTTCTCTTTAATCTCCTGCTCAATCTTCTTAAAGTCAGTCATGTCGTGCGCCACAAATAGCACAGACTCTAACTCCTTTTCCTCATTCAATTCTGGAATGGCCTTAATCTCCATGATGAGAGTTTGCTCAGCCGCCTCTACCTCTATTTCAGATATAATCTGCTGCTCCTCTGAGCGTATTTGTTTTAAGGCCTCCAACATGTAATTCTTAAAACGCTCATCGATGCTTAGTTCGGTAACACGCTTTTTCACCAAACTAGCTGCTTGAACGCCAATGAAATCCTCCACCTTTGGGTTGACATATACCAGCTTACCGCCAGTATTAAGGCGAATAATCATATCGGGAGAGTTTTCAGAAAGCGATTGCATGCGGCTCTTCATCTGCTCTTCCTTCTCAGCACGCTTACGTTCTGTAATATCCTGGGTGTTGAAAATAATACCCTTAATAGCAGGGTCGTGCAACAAGTTCTTACCCTTCGTTTCTAAAAATAGTTTCTCACCACTCTTTTTTAAATAAGTGTACTGAGCGCTTTGTTCACCACCTGGTGTCTCTAGTAAATACTGGAATAAATTATTAATGGTTTTATAACCTCGTGGTGTCATCAGCTCAGGATCCATACCCTGCACTTCATCATCTGGTCCGTAACCTAAAATTTGCTTTACCGATGGGCTTTCAAATACTAACTCCTGCTTTTCGTTGTAAATTGATATAAACTCGGATGCATTGGTTAATAAAGCCTCCAAACGCTGTTGAGCATGTTCCACTTCCTGAATATGTCCTTCGAGTAGCTTGTTTGACTTCTCCAAGTCTTCTTGCGCCTCCAACATTTCAGCAGCATTCATTTGCAACTGTTTCTCGTTCTCTTTTAGGGTCAAAGTCATTTCTTGCGACTCTTGTAAGAGTAACTCGGTGCGCTCATTTATTTTCAGGTTATAAAAAGTACGTCCAATAACGGTACTCAACTCCTCAGCAAATTTTAACACGTGCTTTGGCAAGCCATTCTGAAGATAAGCGATTTCAAATACACCTTGCAATTCATCCTCTTGCAACAAAGGCACAATCAATAAGCTTTTAGGCTTTTGATCGCCCATTAAGCCCGATGTAATATGAAAATAATCATCTGGAATCTCTGTTCGGTAGATTAGTTGCTTTTCAAAAGCTACATCGCCAATTAAGCCTTTTCCAATAGGTATTACCTGCTTCTCAAAACGCTTGCGATTATGAGCATACGTGGCAATATTTACTAACTCCTTTTCTTGCAGCAGGTACAAAGAGCCCTGAAGACCTCCTGAATATTCAATTATCCCGCGAATTACATCATCGGCCAGATAAGTCACTTTATTATGTGTTCGCAGAATATCAGATATTTTTTCTTTACCCTTCGAAATCCAACTATATGTCTCCTCTTTGGATTTGGTTGTTTTAAGGTTCGATCCTAAATTATAGAGCGCCTCTGAAAGGTCTCCATCAACTAATTTTATATCGTTTAGCTCACCACGACCAATCTTCTCGGCTAATTCAACATTATGACTTAGTTGATCTTTCAGTTGATCAATCTCAGTCTGTAGCTTTCGTTTTTGCTCCAGATTGAAATTAAGTATACCCAGAATAACAATTGGGATGGAAATAACTAGAAGATCAATACCCCACACCAATAATGAACGGTGTATTAGAATGATATTTCTACTTGAGAAGTACAAGTCGTTAAATGACATGAACCCTGCCCAAATAAGAAATAGTAAAAACAGTAATCCGAGTGACAGTAAATACCAATCGCGCTCGCTGAACACCGACATTGATAACAACTGTTTTATTTTTTTTGATAATCTAGCCATAACAAACGTTTCTTGGTGTTTTTAAGACTGAATAACCTTGTTCCACACATTAACTAAATCCAAGCGTTTAAAACTTGCCAATTCAACCACAAGCCCTTGTTTATCCTCATTCAATAATGGAAGAATATAAATGTAACAGGGCTTTGCCTCACCTATACCAGATCCAACCTGTAGGTATTCACTTGGTACATCTTCTATCTCCATCGCTTTATTATCTGCTATTGCTTGACCATGCAAACCTTCTTCATTATCAATAGCTGGTAACTCTACTTCCTCATCAACACCAATGGACTTAATCGGCTGAAATACTTTTTCAGAATTGGATGTGTAAGCAATAGCCACCATCAACTCAAATTGTTTTTTCAGCACATTCAGAATATTATTAACAGAACTTAGTTGATCATCGCTAATACAGTTCTTAATATCTCGTACCAAAAGCTCATGATCACTTTGCTCGCTACTATTTTCACTATTAGCTTTGTTTAGAGCCTCTAACTTAGCTTTTAACTTACTAACTTCTGATTGGCGCTGTATGCACTCCTTGTTTTTAGATGCACTATTCGCACCATTCATACAAGTATCAAAAAAGTTAAGAATATAATAGATAATGTATAGCACTACCAAGAATGACAATACCTCAAAAATAATAAAGGATGTTGGCATTTGGTCGGGCATAAAAGCATATTTCACCAATGCAAAAATGAAGAACAAGGCTCCCAGCAAAAAGATATGTTTATTCTTTCTCATTTTCTTATATAGCTAATTGGTTTAAAAACTTTGATATTTCATCGGGCGAAAGGACCTTCTCAGGTTTAATGAGGCGTTGCACACTTTTAGGCATGGTATCCATTTCGCATGTTTTAGGATCTTGAATAATGGTCAGTCCTTTTTTATCAGCAATGTCCTTCATCCCCTTCGCACCGTCTTTATTAGCACCAGTCAATACAATTCCTATTAATTTATTCCGATACACATAGGCGGCTGATGATAAAGTATTATCAATTGATGGACGACTATGATTCAACGGTTCTTCGGTTGAAAGAGAAAATGTATTATCGTATTCAACAAACAAGTGATAGTTAGATGGAGCCAAATAAACTTTACCCGCCACAATTGTTTGCTTATCATTGGGTTCGATAACTTCCAACTTAGATTTTAAGCGGATACTTTCGACCAAACCAGATCGTACATGCTTTAAACGGTGTAGACAAATTATTACGGGCAAAGGAAAATCCTCTCTTAATTGAGATAACAATTTAGATACAACAGAGAAACTCCCCGCAGAACCACCAATAACCACTGCTTTATAATTTGCTTTTATCATTCGCCTTTTAAAAAACTGAACTTACTATATATTTTTTCCTTAGTATCGATTATCTCAAAACGGTTTTGGTACGGAGCAGCTAACTGTTCTTTTACACCAAAACAAACATAACCACCAGGTAACAAAGCCTTATCAATCTCATTTTTCACCTCTTCATGATAATCCTTCGTATAGTAAATGAGACTATTCCGGAGAATTACAATATCACACTTTACGGTTGGTTTTTGTTTAACACCACCTTGAGTAAAATGCACTTGATGCATCAATGCCGTATTTAAATGCACTTCGTTCTCCAACTCAGTAAAGTAACTATCAATGCTCTTAACTCCTTCAAAACGCTTATAATTATAGGCGTTAACATCGTGCTTTCGCATTTGCAAATGGCCATTCTGTAAGTTATCAATGGCTTTTGAAGACCAATGATTAACCCAAACATTAACTTTACTTAATAGCTTAATTTCATCTAACAGGATTAATAAGCTATAAAGTTCCTCACCTGAAGCACCATCGGGCAACCAAATATTGATGTTTGAAGTGGAATATTTTTCATTTAATATTTTTCGCAATTGTCTCCAAAAGGATGGATCGCGAAATAACTCTGTTGTTGCAATTGAAAAGAAGCGACAAAACTCGTCAGCTTCATTTTTATCTTGAAGCAGTTGATGTAACTGTTCCACCTTACGAATCCCATTTTTGTCAAGGAATAAATTCATTCTTCTCTTAAAAAAAGAATGAGTCATATACTCAAATGGCATCTTTAAGTCACTACTTAACTGCTGTGCTAATGCTCTTAATTCACTTATGTTAAAACTTACCGCCATCTTAATGATATTTATAGTGAAAAGCGTTAGTTTTAACATACAAGGGGCCATTTTTCTTAAACTTGGTTTTATAAAAACCCGTTAAACTCTCATGACTCCCAAGTATCATTGCACCCTTAGGGTATAGCTGACGATGAAACATTTGATATATTTTGGACTGTAGTGTTGCGTTAAAATATATCAACACGTTACGACAAAAAATGATATCAAATTTACAGTAGAATGGTGATTTCTCTTGAACCAAGTCATGTTGCTTCACCTCTACCTTTTTACGCAAGAATTCCTTTGCTGTAATTTGATCTTTCTCATGATCAATATCAAAATATTTGGAGAAATCGACTTTTGATATTCCAGCAATTGGATGTTTAATCAAAATCGTCTCAAACGCTTGTAATTGGCGTTTGTTAAATTCATATCGGTAATTGCCATTTTTACATTTACGCACCATGCCATGGCTAATGTCAGTGGCATATATTTTGGCTTTATCAAGTAAACCGAGTTCATTTAATATGATCATATTGGAGTATACCTCCATGCCGGAACTACAGCCCGCATGCCATATGTTAAATGTTTTTTTCCCTTTTAGAGCAGGCAATAGTACTTCGTAAAAAGCAGGCCACTCTTCGGGATCGCGAAATAACTCGGTAGTGTTGACGGTAATATCCTCCACCAATTGCTCTACAAAAGCTTTATCGTTTTGAGTTTTCGCCAATAATTCATCTATCGATAAATCATTATCTGCTATCACTTTTTGCAACCTCCTTTTTATTGAGTTATCGGAGTAATTGCTAAAGTCGTAGGGTGTATGATCCTTTAATACTTGCAAATAATGTTTAAAATCCATCCCAGGTCTTTCGTTAACTCACTTAAAACAACTCAACCTCAACCTGCTGAATAAAGGCAGTATAAGAATGATCTCCACCAACTTCTGCTTCAGACAATAGGAATAAAACAAATTCTTCGTTCCCCACTTTATTTTTGATAGGAGCCTCACGTCGTTCACCTGATATTTTTGCTTTATCGTTAGACACAAAAGCAGAAATAAACTCATCGTTGGCTATAGTACCTTCGGCAAATAACATCGAAACATGCTGACCTAAAACTTCGCTTCTTTCGTAACCCCAAAGCTTTTCAGCTGCAACATTAAAGAACTCAACTATACCTTCCTGATTGGTTGTAAGGATAGCATCCAAGGCCCCTTCTAGTGTTTTTTCGTTACGAATTTTAACTGCCTCCACCTCTTTGAACTGCTCAGTAATTTCTTGCTTGGCTTCTTCTAATAAGACACCAAGCTCATCTTTACTGTGCTTCATCTCTTCTTCCATCTTCACTTGTTCGGTCACATCATTCTCCAGGCTTAAAATTTTAATGATCTCACCTTCGTGATCAATTACCGGCGTGTAGGTAGTTAATAAATACACTTCGTCGCCCATTTTAGTACGACGACGTACTCGACCTTTAAAGTTATGTCCGTTACGCAAATCCGTTAAAATCTGCTCCATCTCGTCCACATCATCTTTAAAAGTAAAGATTTTAATATTTTGCCCTTCAATTTCTTCAGGGTTATATCTAAACGTTCTTAAGAAGTTTTGATTGACATTAATTAAAGTACCATCAGTTTCAAACTCTGCACTAATAGCGGCATGTTCAATGGCTTCCAATATACCTTTCATCTCCACCTCACGTCTGTCACTCTCTTCCTGCGTAGCTTGCATCTCTTCCAGGTTTTGACGCAACTCTTCCTCTTGTTGAAGCATGCGTTCAGCCTGATTCTGCGTTTCTTTTAGCAGCTTTGTAGTACGAATAGTATTTTGTACCGATGATATTGTTAAGGCAATACTCTCCGCTATTTTCTCAACAAATTCCACTTCAAATTCCGGAAATTCCTTAAAGGATGCCATTTCCAATACACCATAAATCTCGTCGTTGGTTTTTAGCGGCACAATTAATATCGAACGAGGATTGGCTTCACCCAAACCAGAAGTGATATTTAAATAATCGTTCGGAATATCAGTTAAATGGATGGTTTGCTTTTCTAAAGCACAACGACCAACCAGACCTTCTTCCCAGTTAATGCGTTTATCAGTAAACTTTTTGCGATCGTAGGCCACACAGGCTGTTAGCTCAAAGTACCTATCTGTATTATTAATTGTATTTAAGAGATAAAAACCTGCCTGGTTGACTTTCATATAATCAACCAAATATCTGATAATGTTGTAACTTAAGTCTTCAATATTATCATTTTCTTTACGCAAGAGCTCACCAAAATGAGCTAAACCCTGAGTCACCCAAGTACGTTGCTCTTCTTCAATTCGTCTTTGCTCCTCGTCCTTTTTACTCTTGATCAGGTAATCGCGCAAACGCAATAACGATTGTGCTAATTTATCCTTACGTTGATTAAGGTTAAGATCTGACTCGAAATTATCCTGACGTAAATTTTCAACAAACTCAAGTACTGTTTCGCTCTTACTAGCTTCTTGCTTAATATGCTTGCGCTGCTTACGTATAAAAAAGGCAAAATTACCTGATATTATATATCCAGCAAAAGCTGTGATAAAAGGCAAAAATGTTATAAACCATAAACCTGGGAAAAACCTATATAGATTATAAAAGGTTACTGGTTGGTTAACATGTTCAAAAATACTGGTACTCGAAATTATAGTCAGTAAATAAATAATAATACCGAGCATAAATCCTCGTAAAGTATATCTGCTTCTGATATTCTTAATATTAACCTTTGCCATATTATTTAATTCTTATAAAAAATAGTCGATCACTAAAAGTAATAAATATTCTTAACCCAGTCGGGAGACAAGGTAGGATGCCATCCTATCCAAGGGTAAAATTTTGTCGGCTGCATCTAATTTAATTGCCTCCTTAGGCATTCCAAAAACTACGGATGAAGCCTCATCCTGCGCAACAGTATGTGCACCAGATTCTTTCAGCTCAAGTAAGCCCTTTGCACCATCGTTACCCATGCCTGTTAACAAAAAGCCGGTTGCATTATTACCTGCATAACGTGCAGCAGAACGGAATAATACATCAACCGATGGTCGATGACGATTGACCAAGGGCCCCTCTTTTACTTCAACCATGTACTCTTTACCTACTCGTTTTAAAAGCATATGTTTACTACCAGGCGCTATTAATACTCTGCCCTGATATAATTTATCGCCGTTTTCAGCTTCTTTAACTTCAAGACCACAAATATTATTTAAACTATTGGCAAATGACTTGGTAAAACCTTCGGGCATGTGTTGCACAATGGCAATACCAGGCACCTTACTTGGCAATGCTTTCAGAAAATTACGAATTGCTTCAGTGCCACCTGTTGACGCTCCCAAAACAATAATTTTATCGGTATCAATAATTTGCTTGAAGCTAGATGCTTTGTTTAAAATAACATCGGCAGAATACTTTGGCTTAACTGTTGGCTGCGCAACGGGAGACGCAATTTTACGTCGCTTAAGCTTTACTTGTGAGGCCGCTTTAACAGCATCACAAAGCATAATTTTAGATTCATTGATAAATTGAGCGGCATTCATAGCAGGTTTACCAATTATTTCACTGGCTCCATACTCCAAGGCTTTCATTGCTACCTCGGTACCCTCAGTTGTTAAACTAGATATAACCACAACTGGAATTGGATGTTGCGACATTATTTTTCGCAAAAATGTTAATCCATCCATGCGTGGCATTTCGATGTCGAGCGTAATAACATCGGGAATTTCTTTCATGATTTTTTTTACTGCAATAATAGGATCTGCAGCAGTTCCCATTACTTCAATGCCCGGATCAGATTCAAGGATAGAAGACAAGCTCTGCCTGACAACCGCAGAATCATCAACAACTAATACTCGAACCTTTTTTTTCATGTCTTCAATTTTAAAGTCAATTATTACTACTTACGTACATTGTTTATTAATCATTCTTTAATGCAATTCATGAATGTTAATAAGCATTACGAGCAATAGTTGTAATAATATTCAATTTCAGAATACCCGATTTACTATGCAAAAATGTTCATTAAATATATTGAACATCCTCCGCTTCATCTCTTTACACTCCACTAAACCCTGTCAACATTTATAAAAGCTAAACCTACTAATGGTTCAGCTATTTTATAACAGGTTTAATATACCTTTTTTTCAAGAAACTTATGCCTGACTTCTCCTGTATCATTAAAAAAAATGATCTTCCGCCCCCTTCTTCCACCAGTGCTTGATGCTACTATTGGAATCTTCTTCTCTTCCAACATTAATCGAGCAACTCTTATGTTTCGCTCTCCAATCATATTGGAGTTACCAGTGGCTGACTCAAGCAGCTCACCTCCTCCAAATATTTTGGCTTGCAAATCTTTTATATCGCTCCCAAGGTAAAGCATGCGCTCTACCAATTTATCGATGGCGATATTCCCATATTTTGGTGATGCCAAATCGTTTCCATTCCAGTTGGGAAGCATATAGTGGTTCATACCACCAATTTTAAGCTTTTTATCCCATAGACAAATGGCTACACAGCTTCCTAGTATGGTTTTGATAACATACGGCTCTTTGCCAACAAACAGTGAAGAGGGGTATAGAAAATGTTGTAAATATCTATTTTCCATCTATCATTGTCTTAAAAAATCTCATCATCGTCATCAAAGAATACGTCATTACCGTCACCACTAAATCCTTCAACAATGTTACGTGCCTCTGGAAGTGCAATTGAGAATATTGAACCTTCGCCTTTTTGACTCTTGATATCAATATCACCACCTAGTACATCTAATAACGCTTTAGTGATTGATAAGCCTAAACCATGACCTCGGTTAATTGAATTAATACCTGAGTCTAAACGCTTGAATCGTTCAAAAATAATCTTCTGATTCTTTTCTGATATACCCGTTCCGAAATCCTGTACCGAAGCATGTAAGATATCTTCGTCGACCCACATTTTTAGGATCACCTGACTATCTTTATAACTGTATTTAAGTGCATTATTAAGCAAGTTACTTAAAACTAACTTCAGCTTTTCTGAGTCGGTTTTAAAATAGAAGTTCTTGCCAAATCCGTGTTCTATATTAAACTCAACTTTAATATCAATACCCATTTTTCGAGAGATGATATTGAAAGCGTCAACCACTGTTTGCACAAGGCTACGAATGTTGACTTTTGTAATATTAGGAGCAATTTCACCTGCTTCAATTTTAGCCGCTACAAAAATATTACGCAACTGAAAATCAAGGTTAAATGCTTCACTATGAATTAGTGCAACCATTGAAACAACCTTTTTCCAGTCGTTTTTCTCAACCGAAAGAATCGCTTTAGATAAACCAAGAATAGAGGTAAATGGGTTGACTATTTCGTTAGAGATATTTGAGATAAAATGACTCTTTAATGCCTCAGATTCTTTCAGCTTTTTAGTCACACTCTGAAAATCCTTAGACAATTCTTTCATCTCATTATCTAACTTTTTCCTTTCTTCAAGTCGTAACCTGAGTTCACGTAAAAGTTGTTTGTCAGACAAGTTGCTCATAATTAATTTTTTATATTCCGGACTATTTATATTTTTCTAAAAATTGTTGGTTTTATATGTTCCAACGGCACATTCATTCCTGATAATGACTCGGAGTGACCAATAAAAAAGATTCCTCCTGGGCGCAAGTAATTGCATAATTTACTTATCACTTTTTCCTGTGTGGCTCTATCGAAATAGATTAATACGTTACGACAAAATATCACATCGAACGTTTCATTCATATCGTAATGATTATCCATTAAATTGACATGCTTTAGCACTAGATTTCGTTGCAAATCGGGCTTTACCCTTACAGTGGGATTCATCCTGTCTTTACTTTTCAAAAAATAGCGTTTTTTCAATTCTAATGGTAGCAGGGCAATTTTACTTTCTCCATATACTCCCTTGGCTGCATTTGACAGTACTTTATTGGAGATATCAGATCCATGGATAGAAAAATTAAAGCTCACATTGCTTTTCTTGTATTCGTTAAGCACCATAGAAATGGTATACGGTTCTTCGCCACTTGAACAACCTGCACTCCATACCTTAAAAAAGCCACTACCTTGATGTTGGGGCAATACTTCATCTCGCAAAAAATCGAAATGAACTGGTTCGCGAAAGAAATCTGTTTTATTAGTCGTTACTACATTCAGAAAATTAAATATCTCTTTCTTCTGCCCGTCTTTACTAAAAAAATACTCTTTATACTCAGAGTATGAATTCATATTTAGCTCTCGAATACGTTTTAATAACCTACCCTGCAACATTACGCGCTTAACAGGAGGCATTTTAATACCATATTCGTTATAAATAAAGTCACTAAAAGCCTGGAAGTCTTTATCAGACAATTCAGCCTTAAATGCATCTAATTCTTTATCTTTATTATTAGCTGTAAACATGTATTCAATTTATTTTACAGCATTCATTATTTCGCCGATACTAATAATATCTGTTTCGCTAAAGATTTTATCGGCGTTTAAGATCATTATAAGATCATCATTATTTTGGTACGATGATAAAATATACCCTGGCTTATAATCGTTATCGATGGCTCTAAGTTTACTTTCATCAGCTTCAAACACATCGGACACATTATCAACCAAAACACCAACACTCATGATTCCTGAACCATCGGCTTTATTTATATCTAAAACAACGATACAGCTTTGAGGCGTTATTTCAATCTGCCCTAAATTAAACTTAGCTGCTGCATCTACAACCGGTATTATTTGTTCGCGATGGTCAGTTACACCCTTTACATAGGCCATACTTTCTGGTACTGCCTTAGGTTGAGTATACTCCTTTATCTCAATCACCTTTTCTACATGAATACCAAACAGGTTATCACCAATCGAAAAAGTAAGATATGCATTAACTTCCTGACTCATCCTTATCTATTTTTCAATTTCTTGTACAACTTCTTTTAAATCAATGATGTGAACAAACTCATCATTTTGATGGATACATCCGCTAAACGCGTGTACCAATCCGGTATTTCCGTTCATAACCGACTCACGTATTTCTGACTCATCAAGGTCAAAAACTTCCTTTACTCCATCAACAACCAATCCGATTAATGAATCCGTTTTATCATCATCAGAAACAACAATTATAGCCGTATCAACATTGTTTACAACATCCTCTACTCCCATCATCACCCTTAAATCGGCAATTGGAATAATATTACCATGAAGATTGATTACTCCCAGCAAATATTCTTTCGTATTTGGTACCAAAGTTACTTTATCAAACTCCAGAATACTTCGAACCTTTAGCGTATCGAAAGCAAATACTTCGTTATTAATTAAAAACGATATAATGGACGTCATCTGTTCTTTCATCATCTTAATTCTTTGTTCGGTATTTCTTGGTGGCGTTGTTATGGATTAAGCGATTGGTATCAATTACCATGGCAATTGTACCGTCACCCATTATAGAAGCACCTGAAATATTTTCCTGCTTTTTAAGGAAACGCCCCAGCGGCTTAACCACGGTTTGATATTCACCAATTACCTGATCTACCAACAAACCGACTTTTCTATCTTCATATTTAACTAATATCAACTGTTCAGTTCCTTTATTAGTTAATTCCTGCTCAAAGGTTTCACGTAAATCAATAAATGGATATTGGTTATCGTCAATATTGACAACATGATTAAATGTTTTACCAAAGGAAACAGTATCAAGTGCAAATATCTTCTCAATACTCGACAATGGAATTACGTATTGATTTTTAGAAACATCAACCAATAAACCATCGATAATTGATAAGGTCATTGGTAGTTCAAGTGTTAAGGTGGTTCCTTTTCCCATTTCTGAGTCGAGAGATACCTCACCACGAATTTCACCAATTTTCTTTTTCACAACATCCATACCCACACCACGGCCAGATACATCTGTTACTTCTTCTTTGGTTGAGAATCCACTCAGGAATACCAACTCAAATATTTCTTTACGGCTTAATTCAGTCTTGGAATCAATTAATCCTTTGCTAATGGCTTTATTTCGGATAAATTCAGGATCAATACCTTTACCATCATCCATGACTTCGACCATCACACTGGCTCCTGAATAATATGCTTTGAAAACGATTGTTCCTTTTGGCGACTTCCCATTTTTAACACGCTCATCGGGCATTTCAATACCATGATCGACAGAGTTACGTATGATGTGCATTAATGGATCAGTCAAATGCTCAATAATGTTCTTATCCAGCTCAATATCTCCACCTTCAATAACAAACTCTATTTCCTTATCAAGCTCTTTTGATAAATCTCGCACCAGGCGCTGAAAACGCATCAACTCACTCTGTAGTGGTATCAGACTAATTGAAAATGCATTATCGCGCAATTGGCGACTTAATTTTTGAATATTCTCTGCTAAGGCTAAAACAGCAGGGTTGCCGTCATTTTCGGCAAATAAGTTTAACTGAGCTTGAATCGTTACCAACTCACTAACCAAGTTTACTAATTCATCAATTTTTGTTGAATTAACCCTGATACTAGAAATCTTATGCTCTTTTAACTGTACCTTCTTTTTGATTTCTTTTTTTGCAGCACCAGTCGCAGTATTTGATAGTGCTACTAAATCTACTTTACTAAGTACTTTTTGCTGCTCAGAAGCGATGTCGATGTATTTACCAATAGCTTCAGTTGAAAGTAAGTTGCCTTCGCCAATTTCGTCTATACTAACTTCACATTCATCTTCAACAAAAATAAATACATCTTTTATTTCGTTGATGGTTTCGTTAGTGTTAAGTACCACTTGCCAATGACAGTAGCTGTTAATTGGTTTAAAATTACTTAAAGCTGGTACATTGGTATGCAACGCTACCACTTTGGCTTCACCCATTGCATGCAAATCATCCAACAAATAAAAAGGATTGGTACCATTACGCAAAATCTCCTCATTGGGCTTGATGCCAATTAAATATGTTTTAGTACCATCATTTTTTATTACCGGTGCTTGGCCAGTGCTTGGCTTTACCTGCGGAGTATCACTTTCGCTATTTGAAACACGTCGAACGCGCTGAATAAATGCGGCTTGATTATCTAGTTCGTCCTGATCGTCAACATCGCCCATTTCAAGCATGTGCTTAATGTGATCAATTGACTCAAAGGTAAGTGATATTATATCATCGTTAATAGCAAGCTTATTGTTTCGTATCAGGTCGAAAACAGTCTCAAGATGATGTGTAAACTCGCTTAACTGATTAAAGCCAAACATTGCTCCCCCACCCTTAATCGTGTGCATTGCTCTAAAAATACGTTCAATAATTTCGTTATTGCTCGTATCTTTTTCAAGAAGCAACAACGCCTCTTCTAAGTCATGAACGTTGTCATTCGACTCTTCTACAAATTTTGCTTTAAACCTATCAATCATTTGCTTCTGCTTTTAACCGTTGATGCTGTTAAAATAGTCTACCAAAACCTTCTGTTCTTCTTTTGTTTGTGGTGTATGCGCTTCTTCACTTATTAATAAATCTTTAAGTATCGAAACTGCATGAATTGTTTTATCAACCATGGTATGGTCGATATCTTCACCACTACTTAAGGCCTTGTTGTAAGCCTTTTCAATTGGTTGGGCAATAATTGGTAATGTATTATACCCCACCATTGGTGCTGTTCCTTTAATATTATGCATGGTTCTAATTACTATCTCGAGAGCCCTCTTAGAGGGCTGAACGAGGGCAACAAGCTCTTGCTCAAGAACAGCTAAATTATCAGATGTTTCTTTGATAAAAATATTCTTAACGTCCATCTTACCTTAAGACACGAGTAATTGCGCTTAACAACTTAGCTGGAACAAATGGCTTAATGATCCATCCTGTTGCACCGGCTTGTTTTGCTTCCATTTTTTTAGATGCTTGAGATTCCGTTGTTAAAAATAAAATAGGAATATGCTTATAAGCATCAATCTCTCTAATCTTGCGGATTAATCCTAAACCATCAAGATTAGGCATGTGCAAGTCAGTGATAACAATGTCAATAGTTCTGCCATCCAAAAATTGTTGAGCATCTTCTCCATCGACACCTACTAATACCTCATAACCCTCATTTTGTAGGGTAAAGTTGACTACTTCGCGGATACTTTCTGAATCATCAACGATGAGAACTGTTTTAGCCATAATATAATATTCTAGTTAATTTGATTGCTTAAGTACGTATTGAAATCCAGAGTTTTTAATCAGAGTTTGAATCTCTTCTTTTAACTCGGCATTAATTTCGGTGGACTTACCATTGGCCGATAGTGTTGCTTTAATAGCCAACAATAGCTGAATATAAGTTACATCCACACTTTCGGGGTTATCTACTTCAATTTGCAAATTCTTGTTAACGTTTATAAGCTTGTTAACGGCCTCTGTAATTTTTTCGATATGATTAATGATAAGTTGACCCGAAAATCGAAGAATCGACTTTTCGGGTAACTCGTCATAAATGACTGTATATGGTAAATTATCCATTGTAATACCTTAGAATTTCTCGTAATTATCTAAATCAAAATCCTTATCAAAATTTGAGAATGGATTTTCTGTTTGTTTTTTACGCTCAACCGGTTTACTTGCCACTTCTTTTTTGGCAGCAGCCCTTGGTGCTTCACTTTTTACTTTTTCTACTTTAGCTGGCTTTTCTTTCCCTTTTTTAAGGTCCTCTGCATCCACCTTAAAGTAGCTTATCGCATCATTTAAGTTATCAGCTAAATCAGCTAACTGGTCAGAGCTCTGTGTTAATTCATCCGAAGAAGAAGCATTTTCCTGAGTAATCATATTTAACTGTTGCATAGCTAAATTAATTTGCTCAGCACCAGTTTTTTGCTCCATACTCGCTGCAGAAATTTCCTTGATTAATTGAGTTGTTTTCTCAATATCCGGAACTAATGCTTTGGATTTTTCACCAGCTTCTGTTGATACTTTTAAACCAGTTTTTACCAAGGAAACAATTTCATCAGCAGCTGATTTACTTCGCTCAGCTAACTTCCGAACCTCGGCAGCAACAACAGAAAAACCTCGACCATGCTCACCAGCACGTGCTGCTTCAACAGCTGCATTAAGCGCTAATATATTCGTTTGAAATGCAATATCACCAATAATTGTAATCTTTTCAGATACAGTCTTCATAACATTAGCTGCTTGTGATGATAATTCATCAGCAACACCAACATCTTTAGCTGTTTCTACAGTAATCTTCTCTGTTTGAACAGAGTTATCGGTGTTTTGATCAATGTTGGCTACCATCTCTTCAATAGAAGTTGAAACCTCCTCGGCTGAAGCAGCTTGATCAGCAGAACCTTTTGACAGCTGCAATGAACTTGACTTAAGCTGCGTACTTGAAGTAACCAAATCGTTGGCATTTGACTTAATCGTATTAACCGTTGATTTTAGGTTATTGGCCATACTAACCAATGCTTTAGCTAAAGCACCAATTTCATCGTTTTGATCAACATCAACTGTAGCAGTTAAATCACCATCGCCAATTGATTGTGCAAATGTAACGCCTTTATTTAGTGGCACTACAATTGTGTTATATAAAATATAAGCAGTTCCTAATGCTCCAATTATCACCAATAAACTCATAATAATAATAACATACTGCAATACAGTAAAACTACCATTACTTTCATTTAAAGCCTCTTTAGTTGCGTCGTCATATTTAGTTGCTAACTCTTTTATCAAGTTATCAACTTCACCAGTTAAAGTAATTATTTCGCCACCATCCTGAACCTTATCCTCAGTATCAAACTTAATCATTACATCTTCATAAGCTTCGAATGAATTAAGGCTACTCATAACATATTGCTGTATCTCAAATAAAGAATCAACATCATGGAATATATGACTTAATCTATCAACATCCTCTTGATCTTTCCACTGCTTACTTAAGGCAAGTAATTCCTCCTTAATTTGCGGAAACTCCTTCGAGTGAAGTTCTTTTAGGTAAATCTTATCTGGAGTATCAGTTTGAATATCGATAAACACCCAACTCCTTATCAACATTTTTGTGTCAATCACTAAGTCACTTAATCCATTAAGTTTCTCAGACGATGGAGAGTAAATCTCAGTTAATTCGCGGTTCTTATTCTTACTACTCGTCAAGGTTGAAAAGCTCCAAACACCCTGTACAATAATAAGTAAAAGAATAATACCGAAACCGGCTAGTAATTTTTGAGCAATATTAAGTTTGATGTTTTTCATGATTACTTCTTATAAGCTAATTGCATTTGACATCCCTTCAAGCTTAGAGCTAACTTGCAAACCAAACTTAGCTGCGTTGCTTTTGTGGATCTCAAATTTAAGTTTATCATCTCTAACAACAAAGTTTATCATCGAACCTGAACCACAAGCTCCCTCTGACTCTGTTATTATCAGAGTACTACCACCGTTAACTTTATTAACAATTGTTGATGCGTGCTTACTAAAATTAACGTTAGACGACACATAAACAACCTGGCAGTCTACCACCTCTTCAGGTGATTTAAACTCCTTGATTACAACATTTTGAAAACCAAATTTTTTGCCTGCAGATAACTTTGTCATCCAATCGGCAATCTCTCTATCACGCACAACTCCAATAACAAAGTCACCTTTTTTTGCTGACTCAGTCCACCCAATATGCCTGATGAAACTTAAAGTAAATACTGACTTAAACTTTGCCACCTGCGACTGAGCCGCTAATGGTAAAAGCATCAAAGCCATAAAAAACAAAACCTTTTTCATAATAAATCTGTCCTACAATAATTCAACATCTTAATGGCATTTGGTACGCACTTAACGCTATTAAGTTTCTTTTTGCGTCATTATTTTTGATTTTTAAAGGAAAAGAAAGGTTCTTGTATTCATTATTTTTGAGGCAATTCAATTAACTTTGTCGCAACTTTTCCCCACTCTTAATCGCTTATTTTTAAGAAACACAACTGCCAAATAACATATTAAATAATGAAATACGCTTCATTAAAGGTTCCATCTGAATTATTATTTGTTGATAAAAATAAAGATTTAGCTCAAGAAATTTCTTTGTTCTTAAGCGATTTATCCATCTCAATAGATTCAATTGTTAAAGTAGAATGTTTTGTACCCTACAGTAATAATGAAGAGTACCTATCTTGTAACACCTGTTTTCAATCAAGCCTTGGCCAGGTATTCAAAACAAAAATACCAGCTAATACAATTGTAGCTCAAGAGCCTGGTAACAATGAGGAAGAGAGCATTTTGTATTTTACGATGGTCGATAGCTCATCAGTAACAATTAATTACAAAGAATTTCAGAAGCACCATTATGTAACACTTGATGCTAATGGAGAGAAAGTACTTATTTCAGGAGGCATCTTGTTTAACGACGATGATACAATGCTCAGAAATATTCAATTATCTATTGATTTTGCTGAGCAGCTACTGGATCATGAAGAAATGCATTTTGGGCATATTGCTCATCAAATAAATTACATCGAGGATTTAAGCAGCGATAAAGTTGATGTGACAACAGGATGGACTAATTCTCAAACTTTAAGTGAAGTTCGTTCTTTATATTTCGATCCCAATTTATTTAGACATGGATATCCGTTACAATCTGTTAACGAGGTTAAATTCGGAGGATACCAAATCGATTTTATAGCTGCTAATAAAGATGGCTTTCCAGTAGCTCAGTTTAACAAAGGAAATAACTCAAAAGAACTTGAAACGAACAGCTGTTATTTGCCTGGTTTAAACTTGTTACTAATTGGCCAGCTAAAGCTTAAAAGTGAATCATCCATTAACGACCAGCTAAAAGAAGCCACATCGCAAATGGAAAAAACAATAGAAGCATGCGGACTTAAAGTAGATAAGCAGATAAGAGAAGTTCGAATTAATCTGAATGACAAAGTGGAAATTAGCGCATTTGAAAAAACGTTGAGATCCATGCTTAAGTCTGATTCTACAGTCATATTTAAAGACAGTAATTACCTATTCAACATGGACATAAAAGTCGCTGTCGACTAATAGAACTACAATTGCTGATAACACCCTTTTTCCCTAGTTTTGCACATTAATAAAAGGAGAAGAATAACCGATGTGGATTAATATAGCACGCTTTATATTACGTAACCGAATTGCCATTTTAGTTGCTTTATTTTTAGTAACTGCTTTCATGGGCATCATGTCAAGGCGCATAGAAATGTCTTACCAGTATGCTCCATTACTTCCTGAGGACGATCCAACATATGTGGAATACCAAGAATTTCTGAGCATCTATGGCAACGAAGGAAACATGGTTATTGTTGGGGTTCAAAACGAGGATTTTTTCGAACTGAATGACTTTAATGCCTGGCAAGAGTTTTCTGAATCGCTGCTGGAAATAAAAGGTGTTACTTCGGTTTTTTCTGTAGGGCAATCCTATAACCTCAAGAAAAACACGAAAGAAAAACATTTTGAGATCAGTCCAATATTTCCAAATAAAGTAAACTACCAAACCGAACTTGATTCGCTTAAGAATGTGTTTTATAGTTTACCTTTTTACAAGGAATTGTTATATAATGATAATCAAGATGCTTTTCTATTAGCTATCTCCTTAGATGACGATATTTTACACAGTAAAAAACGCGTTAAGCTTGTTAGTGAAATTCAAGAAGTAGGCCAACAATTTGTTGAAAAACACAAGCGCGAACTACACTTCTCGGGACTACCATATATACGCGTAGTAACTGCCGAAATGATTAAGCGTGAGTTAAATATGTTTATTTTCCTTGCCTTAGGCATTACAGCACTAATTATCTTCCTGTTTTTCCGTTCATTTAAGGTGGTTATGTTCTCCATGCTGGTGGTTGGTATCGCTGTTATCTGGGCACTAGGTATTCAGGCCATGTTTGGTTATAAAATAACCATCTTAACAGGAATGATACCACCCCTCATTATTGTGATTGGCATCCCTAACTCCGTGTTTCTACTCAACAAATACCATCAGGAATATCGAAAACATCAAAACAAAATAAAAGCCCTACAACGCGTTATTCGCAAAATTGGAAATGCTACTTTTTTAACAAACTTAACAACTGCATCGGGCTTTGCCACCTTTATATTTACCAGTAGTAAAATTTTGGTTGAGTTTGGTGTTATTGCTGCTATCAATATCATGGTGGTATTTATCTTATCAATTCTATTAATTCCTATCATCTTTAGCTTTTTAGATGGTCCAAAAGAACGTCATCTTAATCACCTCGATAATAAGCTAATTGGCAATGCAGTAAACGGCTTGGTTAAAATATCGCTTAACCATCGTACCAAAGTTTATTGGGTGGCCGGCACCATGTTAGTATTGGGTATTATTGGCATAGCCAATATTAAAACCACAGGCTACATGCTGGATGATATTCCGCATCATGATCCTTTATATGTCGATCTTAAGTTTTTTGAAGAGAACTTTAATGGATTAATGCCATTGGAACTAATGATTGACACTAAGAAGCCCAATGGAGCCATAAGTGGTAGCAACCTAAAACGAATGGATAAGCTTCAGGAAGAGTTAAAGGAATTTGATGCGATCTCACACCCACTATCGATGGTTGAAGTGGTAAAATTTGCTCGTCAGGCCTTTTATAATGGAAAAGAAAGCCATTACAAAGTACCGAGTATGCAAGAGCGTAATTTCATCCTTTCGTATGTAAACCGAAGCAATGCGGAGGGTGCTGCTGATAATGGTTTAATTACCACTTTTATCGATTCTACCAAGCAGCGTGCTCGCTTAAGCTTTAGAATGAAAGATGTTGGCACAACAGAAATGGCTATACTGGATGAAAAAATTAGAGAAACCATTACCAAAGTTTTTCCAAGTGAAAAATACTACACCTCATTAACAGGGGCCAGTGTTGTATTTTTTAAAGGAACTGATTATTTGGTGCGTAACCTCTTCACGAGTTTATTATTAGCTGTTATACTAATTGCATCATTTATGGCGTGGATGTTTTCATCTAAGCGTATGGTATTGGTGTCGCTAATTCCAAATATATTCCCACTTATTATGACAGCTGCCCTCATGGGCTTTTTCAACATTCCAATTAAGCCTTCAACCATTCTTGTTTTTAGTATTGCCTTTGGTATAAGTGTTGATGACACCATTCACTATTTGGCCAAATACCGACAAGAATTATCTGAGACCAATTGGAGTATACGCGCCGCTGTTGTTTTGGCATTGAAAGAAACTGGCGTAAGTATGATTTACACATCCATTATTCTATTCTTTGGCTTTGGCATTTTTAGTGTTTCTCAATTTGGCGGTACCGTTGCACTGGGTATTTTAGTTGCCATTACACTGTTAATTGCACTTTGCTCAAACCTTATTTTACTACCATCATTACTTTTAACACTCGAAAAATCGATTACCAATCAATCGTTTAAAGAGCCTTTGTTACATATTTACGATGAGGATGAGGACATTGAATTGGAAGAATTAAAAATAGAGAATAAAAAGCAGCTAAAATCAGAATAACACACAGATCCTATGTATAAGATATCAGACCTTCAGAAAATTGTTGAACAAGAACTAAGCAATCAGCAGTTTGTAACTGAGCCAGTAGGCTTATACGAGCCCATTGAATATGTAATGGCAATGGGTGGTAAACGCATACGCCCAACTCTATGCTTGGCAGGCTGCTATTTATTTTCCGATGATATTAGCAAAGCTGTTAAACCCAGCTTATCCTTAGAGATATTCCATAATTTCACTTTGTTACACGATGACATAATGGATAATGCCGATGTTCGTCGTAACCAACCAACGGTTCATAAAAAGTGGGACGAAAATACTGGTATCCTATCAGGCGATGCCATGCTGATAAAAGCATACCAATACGCAACTGAAATTGATGGTGCTTACCTAAAAAAGGTATTGGATATTTTTAGCCAAACGGCCATTGAAGTATGCGAGGGTCAGCAGTACGATATGGAGTTTGAAAATCGCGACGATGTAAAGGTAGATGACTACCTTAAAATGATTCGCTTAAAAACAGCTGTGCTGCTCGCTGCCAGTCTTAAAACAGGCGCTATACTTGGTGGAGCTAATGATAAAAATGCCGAATTATTATACCAATTTGGCGAAAATATTGGCCTTGCTTTTCAGTTGCAAGATGACTTTTTAGACGTTTACGGTAACATTGAAACGTTTGGAAAAGCAATTGGTGGCGATATTGTGGCCAACAAGAAAACATTTTTACTACTTAATGCGTTACAATTGGCGTCGGGTTCATTACAAAACGACTTGTCAACTTGGATTAATGCTGTAGATTTTAATAATGACGAAAAAATAGAAGCCGTTCGTAATATTTATAACTCACTTAAAGTAGATGAGTTAGCCAGAAATAAGATGAACTACTATTTTGATAAAGCCATTGCAGCTCTTAATGAAGTTGAAGGACGGGACAGTATGAAAGAAGAACTTCGTCAGTTTGCTGTTAAGCTGATTGAGCGTTCCCGATAAGGAACATTAACAACGCGAGAATAATACGCAGAATATGGAAAAATTGGTTGGTACCATCATTCAAATTGTTGGTCCTGTAGTAGATGTTAGCTTTGATTTAAACGATCAGGAGTTACCAAGTATCTTAGACGCTTTAGAAATTAAGCGCGAAGGTCATCCTTCAATCATCATTGAGTGCCAACAGCATATTGGCGAAAATACAATCCGATGCATCGCTATGGATTCAACCGACGGCTTGCACCGAGGTATTGAGGTTACTCACTTGGGTAGCCCTATTACCATGCCTGCTGGTGAAAATGTAAAAGGTCGCCTGTTAAATGTTGTTGGAAATGCCATTGATGGTATTGGCAACGTAAGCAAAGATGGCGGAAGTCCAATTCACAGAGATCCTCCTGCTTTCGAAGATTTATCAACACAAGCTGAGATACTTTTTACAGGTATTAAGGTGGTTGACTTGATTGAACCCTACGCCAAGGGTGGTAAAATTGGTTTATTTGGTGGTGCCGGAGTAGGTAAAACCGTATTAATCCAAGAGCTAATTAATAACATTGCCAAAGGCCACGATGGACTATCGGTATTTGCTGGTGTAGGTGAGCGTACCCGTGAGGGGAACGATCTACTGCGCGAGATGATTGAATCGGGCATTGTAAATTATGGCGATGAGTTTAAAGAAGATATGGAGAAAGGTGGTTGGGACCTTTCTAAAGTAGATCAAAAAGCGCTTGATACATCGCAGGTGACCATGGTATTTGGTCAGATGAATGAGCCTCCAGGAGCACGTGCTCGTGTGGCCTTATCAGGCTTAACCATTGCCGAAAGTTTCCGCGATGGCGATGGCACAGGAACAGGTAAAGATGTACTGCTTTTTGTCGATAATATTTTCCGATTTACTCAAGCTGGTTCAGAGGTGTCAGCCCTATTGGGTCGTATGCCTTCAGCAGTAGGTTATCAACCGACACTATCGTCGGAAATGGGTGCATTACAAGAGCGTATTGCCTCAACCAAACATGGATCAATTACTTCGGTACAGGCTGTGTATGTGCCTGCGGATGATTTAACTGACCCTGCACCTGCCACAACATTTGCCCACTTGGATGCCAAAACAGTATTGAGTCGTAAAATTGCTGAGCTAGGAATTTATCCGGCGGTAGATCCTTTGGATTCAACTTCACGTATGTTAACACCTGATATTGTAGGTGATGACCATTACAATACAGCACAAGCGGTAATTGAAATACTTCAGCGTTACAAAGAACTTCAAGATATTATTGCGATTCTTGGTATGGAAGAATTATCAGAAGATGATAAGTTAGTGGTGCATAGAGCTCGTCGCGTTCAGCGCTTCTTGTCGCAGCCATTCCATGTTGCAGAACAATTTACAGGTCTTAAAGGTGTGTTTGTTTCTATTGAAGATACCATCAAAGGTTTTAAAATGATCCTAAACGGCGAGGTAGATGAATACCCTGAAGCAGCATTTAACCTGGTTGGTACCATTGAAGAAGCAATTGCCAAAGGAAAAGATTTACTAGAACAAGCCAAATAGCCTTATGGAAGATCTGTATTGCGAAATAGTAACACCAGTAAAGGTCATTTACGATGCTCCTGTTGGTTTGGTAACAGTACCTGGCGATAAGGGACAATTTACGCTATTAAAAAATCACGCCCCTATTATTTCGGTTCTTAAAGAAGGCAAAATACGCGTGATTGGTAAAACAGGGCACGAAGAGTTTTTCGATTGTAAAAGTGGTGTTTTAGAATGTGAGAATAACAAAGTAACCATATTAATTCATAAGAGTTAGAGCTTACTTCAGAATATTAGCAGATTGAAATCCCGGCATTACGTCGGGATTTTTTTTATACTTTTGCACCAAAATAAGGTAAACAGTGGCACTTGCCTTGATACAAGAAATATGAAGATCCTAATTATACGTTTAAGCTCCATTGGAGATATTATCCAATGCATGTCGGTTGTTACTGGTTTAAAAAACAAATTTCCTGATGCAGAAATACATTGGGTTGTAAGGGCCGATATGGAATCGCTAGTAAAGATTGATCCTCGTATTAACACCATTTGGTCCTTCGACCGTAAAGAAGGCTTCGCAGGCGTTTTTAAGCTCGGTTCTAAGCTTAAAAAACAAAAGTTTGACTTGATATACGATGCGCATAGTAATATTCGTTCCAACATACTTAAATTGCTTTTATGCCCCTTTGGCTTATGCAATGTAATTGGAAAAACAAAACTGATTACGCGTCACAAAGATCGCTTAAAGCGTTTGTTGCTTTTCAAATTTGGCATTAACCTGCTACCTAAACCATTTAAAGCATTGGATTCATTTCGTCATCCGCTTAAAAAATGGGCAGTAACGGAATTTAATACGCCATTTGAAGATTGGAATTTTCCAAAAGAAACAGAGGACAAAATTGCCGATTTGGTTTTAAATCAAATTCCAGAAGGTCAAAAATGGATAAGCCTAGTACCATCTGCTGCATGGGAATTAAAGCGCTGGCCAGTTAACTATTGGCAACAGTTAGTCACTATTCGTAAGAATCTACATTTTGTAGTATTGGGTGGACCCGGTGATGCGTTTTGTGAAGACATTAAAAATGCAGCTCCCGATCGCGTTATTAACCTGGCAGGTAAAACTTCCTTAATGGAAAGCTTTTGCACCGTTTGGCATTCGCCTTACGTAATAAGTGGTGACACGGGCTTTTTACATGCAGCTGATCTCTTTCAAAAACCCGGACAAGCCATTATAGGACCAACAGCATTTGGTTATCCTTCCAACCCCAAAATGAAAATTATGGAAGTTGATCTTCCTTGTCGTCCTTGCACAAAAGACGGTAGTACCAAATGTAAAATTAAAGAGGAGAGAAAGTGCATTATGGACATTTCTCCCCGTATGGTAGCTAAAACAATTGATGTTTAGTTATTTCATCTGTGTTTGCAGGTAGGCAGCAACTTCGGTATGCCCTTTTGATTTAGCAAAATCTAAAGACGATTCACCATCGGTATCGAGCATTGACAAATCGGCGCCGTTTGCAATCAGTAGCTTTACTACTTCTAGTTGTCCTTCGCCAGCAGCAAACATCACAGGCGTCCAGTTTTCGTGATTATCAAAAGCATTGACCTCAGCACCCGATTGGATAAGTAACTCAACAGCTTGAACAAACGGACCAGTAGAGGCAAACATTAAGGCTGTGCGATTAAGGTTTTCCTTGGCATCAATTTGAGCCCCCTTATCAAGTAATAATTTAATTATATGATGATGACCATTATAAGCAGCCAACATTAAAGCAGTATAGTTATTTTGATCTCTAACCTCAATATCCACCCCTTGCTTAATAGCTTCTTCAACAGGTCCAATATTACCATCTAAAGCCGATTGAAAATACAATTCTAAATCAATAGTTGGTGCTTCTACTTCAGCACTTGATTCTATGCCGATAGTTTCCTTATACTCTGTATTTTTTTTTGTTGATGACTGACAAGATGCCATTGATACACTTATCAACACTAATCCAATTTTATAAATTGCTCTCATACCTTAGTTGTAAATTTAAAACGAAAGTAAAGTTTTTGATTTAGTATCAATTCATAATTGAAGTAAAAAGAAATATAAAACAACAATAAAGACAAGCTGTGATTTCACATAGCTATTACATTTTAGTTTGTTTTTGCTTAAATTGGGTAATTAACCATCATAAACCTATTAATTATGAAGTATTTCGGAGTTGCTATCGTATTTATACTTTTAAGCTTTTCGAGTAATGCGCAAATTGCCTACCAGCGTGTTAGCAATAAAAACTTTTCAATTGGATCATACGGTCGTGCCGGTGTTGATTGGTCAGCTACAGAAAGTGGATCTATAGGACGGCGCCTTAATTTAAATGGTATGGGTTCCATTGGAGGTAGAATGGAAGAGCAGGATTACATGGAGATTGCACCAGCCTTTCACTTTCAACCAGCCGGTGACGATGACCCAACCAAAATAAATGTACAAATGCGCATATCTGCCTTTTCGCGCGACTTAACGCATGTGGCCTACACGTCAACTGGTGCTTCAACTGGTTTAACCATTGTGATGCCCGAATTATATGCCGAAGCCGAAAATATTGGCGGTTCGGGTTGGACCGTTTGGGTAGGAGCACGCTTATACCGAGGCGGAGATATACATATTGCCGATCACTTTTATTTTAACGATCACTCAGGTCAAGGCTTTGGTGCAGAATATAAAAACATGCGCTTTGGCGGCTTGTTTATTGCTTCTTCAGATACCACCACCACCTACCCACCCTATTTCTACATTAACATTGCAACCGGTACACCATCGGCTGAGCTACGTCAGCGCATGAAAGGCTTTTTTGAGTATGATTTTCATCTTAATGAAAACAATACCTTAACAGCATTAGCTGAATTCCACTACATGAGTAAAGGACAAGATTCAGAAGAGTTATTACCTGAAGAATATGATTTCCCAAGTGACTGGGGCTATGTCATAGGCGGGCGTTTAAAATCAAATATAAACTGGTTTGATGGTGTTACAAATGAGTTTGCAGCACGATTAGGAAAAGGTATTGCCAATGGAGGTGATGGTGGTTTATCATCCACTCATTTAACCTTTGGGGCCCCCAATTTAGACGAACTAAATTTCCAAAAAGCCTACTCGGTTTCTATTGTTAACAGTGCTTTTATTCAGCATAACGAAAATAACAGCACAAGTGCCTATCTCATTTATACAAACAGTAAAGGAGCAGGTGCTACCAATGGTCTGGAAGAAAGTTATTTTGGCGATCTTGTTTATAATAAAAAGGAAGATTTCACACTTGGTATGCGTAACTCACGATGCTTTGGCAAATACTTTAAATTATTGACCGATATCCATTATTCGCAACGCAAGGATGGTGATAATCCATGGGCTAACGTTACTAAAATGAGCTTTGCACCCACCTTAACACCTACAGGTGATAAAAGCTTTTGGGCGCGCCCAGAAATACGTTTTGTAGCCTCTTTCGCGTATTACAATCAATATGCTTCTGATGAATTATATTCTCCTTACCTACAAGTAGTAGGAGACCGTCGTTTTGGTAATTATTTTGGTATTAAAATGGAGTGGTGGGTGTGGAATTAAACCCCAACTAAAAATTATAAAGGGCAGTATCAAAATTGGATGACTGCCCTTTTGAATGCTTTAATAAATTGCCTCAGCCACTTTGCGTGTGCTATTGGTTGCCATCATGGTATAAAAGTGGAGAATGGGCACATTGTGCTGTATCAACTCTTTGGCTTGATGAATACACCACTCTACGCCTACCTGTTTCACTTCATCATTGTTCTTACACTTGCGTATTTCTTTTGCAAAATCTTCTGGAATATCCACATGAAAGATTTTTGGTAACACAGTCAATTGATTCATTAAAGTAATTGGCTTTAAACCTGGAACTATAGGTATAGTTATACCCATGGCACGAGCCCTTTTTACAAAATCGAAATACTTGGCATTATCAAAAAACATCTGGGTTACAATGTACTCAGCTCCTGCATCCACCTTTTGCTTCAGCCAGAATAAATCCGAATCCATATTGGGTGCTTCCTCATGCTTTTCGGGGTATCCGGCCACGCCGTAACTAAAAGGTGTATCAAAAGCATCAAGCAAAGTACCGTCTAAAAACTGCCCCGTATTGAGCTCATTTACCTGATTAACTAAATCAATGGCATAAGCATTACCTTCCTGACCAGCCGATGCGAAACGCTCCTTGCTAGAGTTATCGCCACGTAAAACCAAAATATCGTGTATCCCCAAAAAATTTAGATCGATGAGCGCATACTCGGTTTCGCTTTTTGTAAAGCCACTACAGATAATATGCGGCACCACTTTTATGCCATAACTATGCTGTATGGAAGCTGCCACAGCAACTGTTCCAGGACGTTTGCGCGTTACTTTACGTTCGTATAAACCATTGGCCGTATCCTTGTACTGCATTTCATCGCGATGCGAAGTAATATTAATATACAAAGGATTAAATTCCTTTAACTGCTCAATGGTTTTAAACACCTTATCGATGCTGTTACCTTTTAAAGGAGGCAATAACTCAAATGAAAAACCAGTTTGTTTTGATGATTTAATTAATTCGGCAACGGTCATGTTTAATATCTTAAGGGTTACTTATTTGCTTACTTGAACATACAACACGACCCAACTGGGTTATACACTCTAACCCAATTGGGACAATTGATATGTGCAGCATACCCCCTATTGTGAGATTAAGAGGGATTATGCTATTTATCTTACTTATAATCTAGATTTAAAGGAATCCATTTTTCAATATCTTCAGCATTGGTATTTTTACGATTGGCAACATCATCCACCTGATCTTTACCAATTTTACCAAGACCGAAATAAATGGCTTCAGGATGTGCCAGGTAAATACCACTTACTGCAGCATTAGGATACATGCTATAATGTTCTGTAAGTGTGATACCAGCATTTTCTTCCGCATCCAGTAGATCAAAAAGCGTACGCTTCTCACTGTGGTCGGGGCAAGCGGGATAACCCAAAGCTGGACGTATTCCACGGTAACGCTCACGAATTAAATTCTCATGATCAATCACTTCATCTGGTGCATAACCCCAAAACTCGGTACGCACCCTGTAATGTAGTAACTCTGCAAAAGCCTCAGCCAAACGGTCGGCCAATGACTTTAACAAGATGCTGCTATAATCATCGTGGTCGGCCTCATATTGTTCAATCCATTTTTCAATACCAATACCAGCTGTAACAGCAAAACCACCCACATGGTCAAAACGCCCACTCTCTTTTGGCGCCACATAATCACTTAAGCAATGGAATACCTCTTTGCCAGGCTTATTTTGCTGTTCGCGCAAATGGTGGAAAGTCTTTAATACTTCCTGACGAGATTCATCGGTATATAGTTCAATATCGTCGCCTACACTGTGCGCTGGAAATATACCAAACACCGCATTGGCTTGTAACATGTGATCTTTCTCAATACGATCAAGCATGGCCATGGCGTCTTTATGCAGTTTTAATGCTTCTTTGGCTTTTGCCTTAGCATCGTCGGTACGATAGCGCTCCAACCACTTGGCTTCAGAAGCGGCATCGGTAACGGCATCCATATCGGCATAATTACCTGTTAGGCGCCATGCCTGGTAGAAGAATGTCCAATCGATAAACTTACGTATCTCGCTAATTGGGTAATCCTCCAAGGTTCGCACTCCAACTTCGGCAGGTAATGGTAGTATGGTATTTTTCCAATCAATTTTAGCCTTCTTCTTGCGAGCTTCTTCAATTGGTAATAGGGCTATATTCTTTTTATTGGCGTTTCGCTCGCGCAAGCCTTCGTACTCTTTACGCACATCAATTACAAAGTTCTCTTTATCCTTTTTTGATAAAAGAGCACTTACCACCTGTACACTTTTTGAAGCATCTTTAACGTGCACCACAGGCTCACTATAGTTCGGTTCTATTTTAACCGCTGTATGTATTTTTGAAGTAGTAGCACCACCAATCATTAATGGCAACTTCATATTCCGTTTCTCCATCTCGCGCGCCACACTTACCATTTCTTCCAAAGATGGTGTGATCAAACCGCTCAGCCCAATGATATCCACATCGTGCTCAACAGCTGCTGCCAATATTTTTTCAGTTGGCACCATCACGCCCAGATCAATCACTTCGTAATTATTACAAGCCAGAATAACGCCTACAATATTTTTACCAATATCGTGAACATCGCCTTTAACCGTGGCCATTAGTATTTTACCAGCTGATGAACCGCCTGATCCCGTAGCAGCTTTTTCATCTTCAATAAATGGTTGAAGAATAGCCACTGCTTTTTTCATTACACGCGCTGTTTTCACAACCTGTGGTAAAAACATTTTACCCGAGCCAAACAAATCACCTACCACATTCATGCCGTCCATCAATGGGCCTTCGATAATTTCTAAGGAATAAGCGTACTTTTCGCGTGCCTCTGCCAGGTCAACATCCAAAAAGTCAGGAATACCCTTTACCAGACTATGCGATAAACGTTCTTCCAAATTGCCCTCGCGCCATGCTAAACGGTTGTCTTCTTTTCCTTCTACCTTCTGATCTTTGAGTTTTTCGGCGAATTCAATCATGCGCTCTGTTGCATCATCTCGGCGATTCAATATCACATCTTCAACATGCTCCAATAAGTCGGCAGGTATATCATCATAAATCTGTAACATACCCGGGTTAACAATACCCATGTCCATGCCAGCTTTAATGGCATGAAACAAAAATGCCGAGTGAATAGCTTCGCGCACCACATTGTTTCCTCGGAACGAGAATGACAGATTACTAACCCCACCACTAACCTTGGCATATGGAAGGTTCTCCTTAATCCATCGTGTAGAATTGATAAAATCAACACCGTAGTTATTATGCTCCTCAATACCTGTGGCAATGGCTAATATGTTAGGATCAAAAATGATGTCCTCTGGTGGGAAAGCAATTTTCTTCGTCAATAAATCATAGGCACGCTGGCATATTTCTTTGCGTCGCTCAAAAGTATCCGCCTGACCCGTTTCGTCAAAAGCCATAACCACTACAGCGGCACCATATTGCTTAATTTTTGATGCTTGCTCTAAAAACGGCGCTTCACCCTCTTTCAAGCTAATAGAATTAACCACAGCCTTACCCTGCAAACACTTTAATCCTGCTTCCAGCACTTCCCATTTAGAGCTATCCACCATCACTGGTAACTTGGCGATATCAGGCTCCGAACCCATCAAGTTCAAGAAAGTAACCATCTCCTTTTTAGCATCTAACATGGCATCGTCCATGTTCACATCAATTATTTGTGCACCACCTTCAACCTGATCGCGTGCAATGGTCAAGGCTTCTTCGTATTTTTCTTCACGTATTAGGCGGGCAAACTTACGCGAGCCAGCAACGTTGGTGCGCTCACCAACATTAATGAAGTTAAATTCCTTTGAAAAAGTTAGGCCTTCCAATCCGCTCAATCGCGTGGTGTGATCATTTTCTGCAGCTTTGTGAACCTGAGCCTCATCAATCATACGTGCAAACTCACGAATATGATCGGGTGTAGTACCACAACAACCTCCTAGTATATTAACCAGGCCATTATCCAGGTACTCTTTAACCTGAGGTGCCATTTGAACCGGCGTTTCATCATACTCACCAAACTGGTTAGGCAAACCAGCATTTGGATAAGCACTAATTTTGAATGGTGCTCTTTTTCCTAGTTCTTCGATGTAAGGACGTAAGTCACTGGCTCCAAACGAACAGTTAAGTCCCACAGAAAGAAGGTCAACATGCGAAACAGAATTTAAAAAGGCTTCCATGGTTTGACCCGATAGTGTTCGACCGCTGGCATCGGCCACCGTTGCAGAAACCATAACAGGCATTTTATCAATGCCTTTTTGCTCCAGCACTTCGTCAATTGCAAATAAAGCAGCCTTGGCATTCAGTGTATCAAAAATGGTTTCAACTAAAAATAAGTCAATCCCACCTTCAATTAAACCTTCTACCTGTTCCTTATATGAATCTTTTAAATCGTCGAAAGTAACAGCTCTAAAACCCGGATTATTCACATCAGGCGATAAGGATGCTGTTTTATTGGTAGGACCAATAGCCCCTGCAACAAAACGTGGTTTATCTGGTGTTGATAATTCTTCGGCCGCTTCACGTGCTATTTTAGCCGACTGAATATTTAATTCTTTTACCGCCGCTTCCATGTCGTAATCAGCTTGGGATATGGAGGTAGCATTAAATGTGTTGGTTTCAATAATATCAGAACCAGCCTCAAGGTATTGTATATGGATACCTTTAATAATTTCAGGCTGGGTAATGGATAGCAAATCGTTATTACCCTTCAATGGTGACTGGTGGTTCTTAAATCGCTCAGCACGAAAATCATCCTCTTCCAATTGATGATTTTGAATAAGACTACCCATGGCGCCATCGAGCAACAATACTCGTTCCTTAATGACTTTATACAACAATTCCGTTTGTGTCATATTGCGTTATTCTGTTGAAAATTGTGGTTACTGTATTTATGGTTTCGGTACTTCTTACTTCAACTCCACGGAGCAGTAAAAAGGTGGTGTTACCTATGCTAACAATCATTGTTTATAAAGGTTAGCTCCTTAACACACAAAATTACGATATTTTTTGACCTTCGTAGCACTTTCAAAACATGAAGTATAACAGCGTTTAGATTCTTTTCGTAGAAATTTGATAGATTGAACGATGGATAAACTTATTTGAATAGCCAGATTATCGTTTAAACTCTCTTTTTTATAAATAAATTCTCTTTATTAAAGCCTCAATATCTGACACATACATATCAAAATGCAAAATAATTGATTTTTTTGGTAGGGTACTTTACATTGTGTGCGGTGTATACATGTAAAGCAACTCGAAACACGACGTTTTGAGCAAAAAAGAAAATAACTAATCACATAAAATTATAATTATGAAGAAGGTACTATTATCATTAGCAGTTATTGCGGCATTATCAGCCTGCGACAAGAACGATCAACTAATTGAGGAAATGCCACTGGCTGATATAGAATTAAAATCAACAACAGAATCTGTGGTAACAACTGAAGCTTCGTTAGATGATTTAGCCGAAGCAGCAGAATACGAAGTGGATTTATTTACCGGAACCGATGAAGCCATGGCAACTATAGCCGCAGAGCAAGACGGTATCGAATTAAAAGCTGGCGGCGAAGGAAGCAAGAAGCGTTACCGTGATCGTTACAAATGGGGAAAATGTCCGGATATTCATATTGTAAAAGAAGAAGGTGGATGGCCGCGTACAATCACATTAAATTATGGTGAATCAACTGAATTGGAAAATGGTCGTGTAATTTCAGGTATTATCGAAATATACCAAACAGCTTCACGCAAAGTAAATGGTGCTACACGCACAGTAACTTTTAAAGAATTTAGTGTTGATGCAGTTGGTATCGCAGGTACAAGCGAAAAAACATTTAAAAAGGATGAGTTTAAAGTAGACATTGTACGAGACTTAACATTCACACTTGAAGATGGAACAACAATACACCGTGAGGCCGTACGTGTTAGAACATGGACTCAAGGTATGGATACTCCACTAGATCATACAGATGATATCTTTGAAATAACTGGTTCTGTAACATGTGTTGATTCAGATGAAAACGAATACAGCCGATTAATTACAACGCCATTAATTAAAAAAGGTGGATGCCGTTACATTGTGGCTGGTGAGGTAACATTATCGAGCACTAAAAATGGTGTAGACTTTGCAACAATCAATTATGGAGATGGGGAATGTGACAATATTGCGATCATGACCACTGCAGAAGGAAGCGAAGAAATTGAAATTGGTAAACGCAAACGTGAAAGACGCCAGGAAAGAAATCAAAACGGACAATAAGCAACTTCCCGTTCACTCTAAATAAGTTTCCCGGAGAAGTGCCTTACTTCTCCGGGTTTTTTAGAAAAAAACAAAGCAACAACGTAACAAATTGTCTTACTTTTTACGTATTGATAGAGCTTAGGAGTAAAGGACAAACAATTAGAATATTTTGAATCGGGAAGAGTTTAAAAAATTATTTGACGAACATTTTGACGCCTTGCGTAATTACATCTACTACCGCTGTAGTGATACTGAGTTAGCAACTGATATAGCGCAGGATACATTTATGAAATTGTGGGAAAAACAAATTGACAAACCTCCCAAAGAACTCATCGGTTTACTATACAAAATGGCCAAAGATGCTTTTATAAGTAAATACCGACGGCAACAAACTGAGCAAGCCTTTATAGCTCGACCACCCGATATTACCGAAAGTCAATCACCAGAAGAAACACTAAACTATAAAGAATTAAAAAATAATTACGAACGAGCTTTAAAAGAAATGCCTGAAATACAACGAGAGGTATTTTTAATGAGTCGGATGGAAGAGCTAAAATACCACGAGATAGCCGAACGACTGGAACTAAGCATTAAAGCCGTTGAAAAACGCATGACAAACGCATTACATTTTTTAAGACAAGCACTGGCAGTACAATGAAAAACATAAACTCACATAACGAACCTTTAAGCAACGATCAGGAATTTTTGCAGTCGTTGCCAAAAGTTGAGCTGCCTTACTCGCGTTCTAAAGAAGATGTGTGGCAGAACATGGAGGCCATGATGGACAATGGCAAGCAATCTGAAGAAACAACAACAGAGACAAAAGGAAAAACCATCAACATGCGATCGTGGGCGATGGCTGCAGCAGCAGTAATTATTTTTACTCTTTGCACTGGAACCTTTTTTCGCCTTTATACCAAAACAATTAATGCCCATGCAGGCCAGCACCTAACAGCCCTCTTACCCGATGGTTCAAGCATAGAACTTAATGCAGGATCGGTTATCAAGTACAAACCATATTGGTGGCGTTTCGAACGTGAAGTTCAATTTGAGGGAGAAGCATTTTTCAAAGTGAAAAAAGGCGAATCTTTCGAGGTTGTTTCATCATTGGGACGTACCATTGTACTAGGTACAAGCTTTAATATTTATGCCCGTAAAAACGATTATAAAGTAACATGTTACACTGGTAAAGTACGGGTCGTTAGTACAAGCAGTGGTGCCTCAACTGATATTACTCCTAACATGCAGGCTGTAGTAAACAATGGAACAGTTAGTAGCCATAACAATGTTAACACCAGTGAAACCATCTCTTGGGTTAACGACATGTTCATTTTTACCGGCACCCCCATACATATGGTGTTTGAAGAAGTAGAACGACAGTACGGAATAAGCATTAAAACAACTGAACACCTTGATTATTTATATAGTGGTAACTTTACACGTGATCGATCGGTTGATGATGTGGTTAACATGATTTGTCGATCCATGGGACTCGATCATAAAAAAGTATCAAACGGATACCTCATTAGTAAGTAAGAGAAATTAATAGCGAACTCAAGAGGACTTTGAGTGAAGAAATTTATTGCCTTAATTATATGTATTTGGAGCCTATCCATCTCAGCTGTTTTAGCACAAACAATTGAGGTGGATTGCCAGTTTATGCCTCTCAATGAACTTTTGGTAGAATGGCGAGAGCAGTATGGCATTCAATTTTCGTTTAACGACAAGGAGCTCGCAAAGTATACAATTACAATTAACGAGCGCTTTAATACGCCCGACGAAGCCCTCAAAAAGCTACTAAACGGTTTGCCACTTAACTTTGAGTATAATGCTGGTGTTTACATCATCTATCCCGATAAAAAAGAAAAACAAGCTAAAAACTACCTCCTAATCGGTAAAATAATTGAGGCAGGTACGGGCGAACCATTACCATTTTCACATGTGAGTGCCAATAACCAGCAAGCGGTAAGCGATGTGAAAGGCATGTTTAGCTTTCAATTTAAAAACGATAGTATTTACCAGGTGAAAGCCTCTCATTTGGGATGTTACCTACTGGATACAGTGCTGGTTGCTGGAACCACACACACCCTAACACTTACACCATCAATGGTGGGCATTAAAGAAGTAGTGGTAACCAATAACATTGTTGAAAAATCAACACAAATAGGAGAGTCGCCTGGTTTAACAAGCTTAAATCACCATATCGCCAATTACCTGCCAGGTAATGGCGATAATTCGGTATTTAACTTATTACGTCTCCAGCCTGGTATATTAGCCGCAGGCGAACAACCCAACGATTTAATTATTTGGGGAAGCCCCGAAGGTACCAGTCGGGTAACATTCGATGGTTTTACCATTTGGGGACTAAAGAATTTTAATGATAACATAAGCGCAGTTAACCCCTTCCTGGCTAAAAATATTGAAATAGAAAAAGGTGGATACGGTGTTACCAATGATGATGTAACAGGCGGAATTGTTAAAATTGCGGGTAAAACAGGAAACACGCAACAGGCGGGTATTAATCTGTTTATCAATAATCAAACCCTCAATGGTATGCTTGAGTTACCTGTTAACCAAAAATCAGCCATAATGTTGGCTTTCAGGCATACTTACTATAACTTGTTTAATGCTGATGATTTGCCATCCAACCCTTCGGACCAGAACGTAAACATGCGAGTGGATGCTGTACCCGATTATCAATTCAAAGATTTCAACCTAAAATACTCCTTGCAAGGTAATAATGGCGATTTATTTTTTGTAAGTGCTTTTCATGGAGCAGATGAGTTTAAAGCACAGTGGAATCAAGAAACGGAGAAGAGCTATTGGCAACAAAACTCGCAGGAGGATAACAAGCAACTGGGAGCGAGTGTATTTTATGGCAAAACATGGCTCAATGGTAATCAGTCAACTATCAAATTTAGCTATTCAGCCCTGCAAACCGATTATTCCTTACAACGACAGATTGAACGAAAAAAAAATAAACTGGTTTGGCTACGCAGAGATGAGCAAGCGCAAAATGACGTTGGAGAGCTTTCATTTAAATGGAGTAATAACTTTTTGGTAGGAGAAAAACATACCCTTACACTAGGTAGTGAATACATTAATAACGAGGTTAAACTAACTGAAGATACCTTTAACTACCGTTATATCGATCTATCGGAACGCGCTAATCGCATTAGTTTATTTGCACAAGACCGCTGGCAGATTACCAAAAGATTGGCTATGACTGCAGGTTTGCGCTATAATCACTCATTTTTTATTAATAAACTGTATTTAGATCCTCGATTAAGCCTGAGTCAAAAGCTAGGTGCGCACATAAAGCTAAATGCCTCTTGGGGACTGTACCATCAGTTTTTGGTTAAAAGCTCCATTGAGGATGAAAATGGTAATTTCCGCTATAGTTGGACATTGGCTGATAACGATGAGATACCTGTTATGGAATCGCAACACCTGGTATTGGGAGCAGCCTATACCCGCCGCAATTTTTTATTTAGCATTGATGTATTTAACAAGCAAAACGATGGTTTAACACGCTATGTTCGTTACAGGCAAAGCAGTTACATTTTTACGGGCGATAGTCATTCCTATGGTATAGATTTTTATGCCAAAAAAGATTTTAAAGGTCATTCCATCTGGTCGTCCTATTCATTAAGCAAAACGGAGGAGTATTTTCCATTTTTCCCCGATGATGAATACAGACGATCATCGCAAGATCAACGGCACGAACTAAAGCTGGCAGGATTATTTAACCTGGGACGATTCCATTTATCATCAAGCTATGTATATGGCTCGGGGTTTCCCTTATTTAGCGACTACATTAATCAGGAATATACCGAAAAAGATTACAACCGATTGGATGCATCCATTGTGTATAAATTATCATCCAGAAAATTTAGTGGAGAAGTGGGGCTTTCCGTACTCAATGTTACCAATACCGATAACATTAAATACAACCAGTTTAACCGTGTACCCCTCGATCAAATTAACTCAGTATACATTAACTCCGAAGCAGTACCTTTTACACCACTACTGTATTTAAAAGTCCAGTTTTAATCTCGCTGTAACCATCGAATTTTGTGCCTAATCATGTTTTTCTAAGCTAGTTATTATTTAGGTAGTAGTTTCACAATGCTCATACTGTTAGTAAGTCATACAAGACTATCGTTTATCTCCTCAAATTATTTACACAAAAAAAAAGGCAATATTTAATCGTTTAAAAATTACAATTAAAGGATGAAAGGTTATTAATAAACGATTTTTTTCTATTATTGTAACCCTTTGGTATTAATAGCGTAGTCTCTAACACAAAACTATTTAATACAATTTTATAAACTCAAACTATTAAACACATGAAACAAGTACTTTTAGTATTAGCAGTAGTAGCCATGGTGGCGTCATCATGCGGAATGAAAACTAAGGCTCAAAACGAAGAATCAAAAGACAAAGCAGCTGTTGAGGCAACTGTAGAAGCAGGTGCCGAAAAAGCATGTTGTTCAAAAGATAAAGCTACAGCTGAAACTGACAAGGAAGCTTGCGAAGCTAAGTGCGACAAAGAGTGTACTGATAAAACAGAATGTGCTGACAAGAAAGAATGCACTGAAGACAAAGAATGTGCTGAGAAAAAGGCTTGTTGCGATAAAGAAAAGAAAGAGTGTGAGAAAGAAGGATAAGCAAGTATTGCTTTTCAGGAAAACATCTCATTTAGTATAGGGAAGAAAAAGAGTAGTTACTTGTAGCTACTCTTTTTTGTAACTATATTTAACCTATTCCCCTCCTTTATATAGATGGGTGTCAGAGGCGGCATGGTTATGTACTTATGCTATATACTAACCAAAATGTGCCTTTAGAGTATTCCATTTCGAAAACCACGTTGATTACCTTGCGGTATTTTACCAGCGCATTAATAACCCGAGTTCGACATAAAATTTATTGCTCAGATCGCTTATAAATATGAGTTTCAAGGACTATTTGTGAAGGCATAGCGGGCTATGTCGAACGAATATGACGCAGAAAATCGATGTTTATAAGTGGTCGTATTACGCAGGTATTTTTATGAAAGCTAACTCATGCTTGTTGATTTTCATCTATAATAATTAGGCTCACCTCTAATGTAAGAACGTTTAATTTTAACCCCCATCACCACCTAGCGGTGGTACTTCCCCCTGTAAAGGGAAAGAGGAGAGCCAGAGTGGTTATCTTACAGACACATACCAAACCATTATGAATGATAGATGGTATTAGTGCAATCATTTGGTCAGGCAATCAAAAAGGAGCGATCTATTCTATTCAAAAAAAACACTCAATAACCTAAGCTATTGAGTGCCAAACCAAAATAATCTATGAAAAACTATAGGAAACTTAAATATTCTCGTATTCGTTTAATACATCGGATAAATTACCCATATCAAAATTGCTAGCAGCTTGTTTAGTATGTCCGTTAGCATTACTTACCTTTTTAACAGAGCCATTTTGCTGTTTAGTAAAGCTTCTTTTCATTCTTTGATTACCCAAAGTAAAGAAGCTTGTTATTTCTTCAAGCTCACTTGCCTGAGACGACATCTCTTCTGAACTACTGGCCATTTCCTCTGATGAGGATGCATTCTGCTGGGTTACCATACTCAACTGTTGAATGGCCGAATTAACCTGACTAGCACCCGTTTCCTGCTCTTGACTAGCGGAAGCAATCTCATCAACCAGTTGAGAGGTCTGTTGAATGTTAGGAACTATGCTTTTAAGCTGCCCTGTTGATTCATTGGTAAGTTTCATACCATTTTCGGCCAAAGCAACGATTTCACTGGCCGCTGTTTGGCTTCGCTCAGCCAACTTTCTAACTTCAGCTGCTACCACAGCAAAACCTCTCCCTTCTTCACCAGCACGCGCTGCCTCAACAGCAGCATTAATAGCTAATAAATCTGTTTTCTCGGCTATTTGCACCACTACATTTATTTTCGAATATATTTCGTTAACAGCGCTTGAGCTATTTTCTGAAGCCAATACAACTTCCTCTATGGCATTGCTGGCTTGCGTTGAAATTTCACGGGTCTGTAAAGCATTTTCGGTATTCTGCTGAATATTAGCTGCCATCTCTTCCATTGATGATGACACCTCTTCGGCCGATGCTGCTTGTTCGCTTACACCAGAAGAAATACTTTGAGCACCTGAGCTTAACTGCTGGCTGGCACTTGAAATATTATCCGCTCCGTTACTAATGCTTGATATAACTCCACGCAGCTGATTAACCATTAACAGCATATTTTTAACAACACCTACGCGTTTATCTATAGAACCTGTATCTATCGTTAAATCTCCGTTAGCCATTTTTTTGGCAATCACATCTAACTCATTAGGCTCACCACCTAAGGTTTGTGTAATGGCACGTGTAATGTATAAAACGATGATAATCGACAGAACAATTGCTAAAACTAAAAAGATAATAGAAAGATTTACCAGACTGCTCTGTGTAGAATCATACAATTCATCAGCTTCAGCATTTTCATCCATTAACGAAGCCCTAATGGCCAATAAATTTTCTGAGAAACGTGTGACTATATCAATCAATTGTTCATCCAAGGCCGCCATATCCAAACCACTTTCTTCGCTTACATCCTTGCGCAAAGCAGGCACCATAACGTTTTCAAACAGATTAATTAATTCGCTATTGGCTCGCTTAACTTCAGAAAAAGCCCTTTTTTCAGCATCTGTGTCTAATAAGCTAGCAATGGCCGAAATATCTGTTGAAGCCTCTTCTTTTATGGCGTTCCACCTAACCATTATTTTGTCAATATCTCTAAGAATAATGGCATCGGCTATTATAGCGTAATACTGATAAGGCAAGGCATCTGCTTCAGTAACTAAAATGGTGGCCTCACTTCGTGCAGCTCCTTCGTGTTCCAAATTACCAAGTTGATTCAATCGGTTTATCTGAATAAGATTGGATATAACGAAAATGGCTAATACGAGCCCGAAGCTATACGCTAATTGCTGACTAATTTTTAAATTCTTAAAATTCATTTTAATATAGTTAAAAGTTAATATATGTTCTTACTAAGCCAATAGCGGTGTTGTTATTGCTTGCTATGGCTCCAGGGTTAATAATGTACTGCACTTCAGGTTGAATAGTAATATTCTTAGTCACAGGTGTCTTATAAAAACACTCTATCACTTGCTCGTAGTTATATTGATACGGTTTATCACTACCCACCAAATTTTCATTTATTGACAGACTGGCTAATGCTAAACCAAAAATATCATTTGATCGCTTAGTAAATGGAGCATAATAATTAAACCCCAGTGACCAAAAGAAAGGGTATTCATTTCTATCCTCGGGTGCCACACCAATCTTTAAAAAGCCAGCTAATGATTTATTGCCCGAACTAGATTTTGTAAGCATTTGATCAGCTATAAAATAGTAGCCATAATTACCCTCGTGTTGTAGCTCACTATTAGAAATATCGTTACATGCCTTACTATGATAATAAGCTCCCACATGATAGGTGCCTGTCAAATGTTCACTTAAGGTCAGAGAATAGGCATACTCACCGATGGATAAAAATCCATCATCCATATTCAATGAAAAACTCGTGTTATACGGTTCATCATCTAAACACAAAGGGTCACCCTCATAAATAGCTGCTTTAAATACCGAACGATTTGATACATTATACTGCAGCACAGAGCCCAAACAAGGCTTAGGAAAAATAGATACCAGCACATTCATGGATACGGAAGGCATAATACCAAAGGAACTATTAATATACTCAGCCGCATATTCACTGGCCACAAACTCTGAGTTCAGGTCGTGATTACCCACAATGATGGAAAAATCGCCCCATGTTTGTTTGTACCATAGCTGATATAAATAGGTATAATCCCCATTATCAATATTCGAAAACACCTGCAAATCGCCAACCAAGTCGGCAGATGGTGTTGCGCCATGTGTGTTTTCCATGTGAAAGTAAAACTCACCGCCTTTCCACAAATTAGCTGCCTCGGTATTAAGAGTTGTTGCTAAATCTATAACGCCCATGTAGGCATTACCTGTATTAAGTGTACTATAAGGACTATTCACAAAATCACTGGTATAAGAAGCTTCAAAAGATAAGGACTCATCTATCTGACAACTGGCATTTACTACTGTTAATAAAAATGCAAGGGAAAGGAGTAAGCCAGCGATTAAACGTTGATTTCTCATCGTTCTATAAGTATGGCTATAATTATAATCATCTACCATTACAATTACTTTAAGCGGTTTCAAGCTCTTCCTCTTTGGTAGGCTCCTCTTCACTTTTTAATTGAATGATATCATCATTACTAATCGCTTTCTCCATATCCAATAGCATGATGAATCGATCATTCCTGTAGACCACACCTTGAATGAATTCAGAATTAATCCCTTGGCCAACTTCTGGTACTGACTGTACATCCTTTTCTTCAAGCTCAATAACATCCACCACTTTGTCGGCTAATGCTCCTATGGTTTGCTCAGTACCATTCATTGTTAGGTTAAGAACCATAATAACAAACTTATCATCTGCTCCGTAGGTATCCATATCAAATTTTAAGCGCGTATTGATAACTGGAATGACGTTGCCTCTGAAATTAACTACTCCCTCAATGGTATGGCCTGCCTTTGGCAAATGGGTAATTTTTTGATCTTGCGATGCTTCAATAATTTCGAGTACCTGCTCTACTCCTAAAGCAAATAATTCGTTGTTAAGCTGAAATGTTAGAAACGAGTTGTTCATCTGGTTATTTATTTGTTGATTAAAATCATATTAGGGCTAAATATTTCCAGTCAGGAATATTAACTTGTTTATACACAACAATATTACGGCACGTACCCTGAAGAGTTAGGGGTATTTAGTACTGAATAAATAGTACTAAAGGGTGGTTTAACGTAATAAAAAGGTTGTTGTAATGATATTATGCTCGTAATATTCGAATTTGAGCAAGACAAAACACCAAAGCGACTGAATAAATGGACGTATTAAATTAGAGAATAGCTAGTTGTTTTGTGAGGAGATTTGATGCTAGAATAATAATAAAAATAATACAACAGCTTTGAGCATGCTTGAATAATTGAAACATTGTTTACTCTACTGCCACCTAAATAATGTACAAGCTATACAATTCCCTCCATAACAAATACATATCTAGAATAAATGTTACCATCTCGTTACAATAGGTAAACGAACACTCAAGAAAACTCAGAGTGCTCTATTGCATGCTAAGTTACTTTGTCTTTACGAATAGCTATAATTGAAGTAGGATCAATAAATACGGCTCAAGCAGTCAAGCCAAGACGATATATTTTATGCGTTTTTGCCACTTATTATGCTACAAACCATTTTATAGCGGGGAAACTGATCCAATACAATTTTGGTAAATACGGTAATAGGAATAGAAAGAATCAAGCCAGGTATACCCCAAATATATCCCCATAACATAAGCATCACCAATATCACAATCACATTCACCGAAAAGGTTTTACCCATAAACACGGGTTCAAGCACGCCACCCATTACCACCTGAACGGCCGTAATTGTTAAAATAAAAAAGACTAGTGTGCCAGTTGGGTCGAGTTCTACCAGGGCAAATAAAGCCAGCAAAGCCACCGATATAATAGAACCAATCATTTGCACAAAGTTGATAGCAAAAGCAAACAAACCCCAGAAAATAGGGAAACTTACATCGAAGAAGACACAAGCCAAGCTAAAGCCAATACCAGTCATCAGGCTAATGATAAACTTAACCTGTACAAATTTTATAATGTCCTTTTCAACACGGCGAAAAGCCTTTACCGACGAATACTTGACCTTAAAAAGCGTTGAATTAAGTAAGTTCTCAAAATTCATCGAGCCCGATAATAATAGCACAACAAAAAAGGCAGTGGTCAATGTTAGCGACAAGGCATTACCAATAAAATCGATGGTAATACCAATATTGTTGAGCATGTTATTATTCTCAAAATAATGACTAAAAACCGTCTCTCCCTGTAAACGGGTAATGCCAAAAAAGTCCTCAATAGACACAATAAAGCCTACAATCTTTTCTTCAGCTGTTTGAAAAAACTGGCTATCGGCCGATAATATTTCCTGACTGGATAGTTTTATTAGCTCACCACCCACTTTAAATACAGCGGTAATAATCAGAATTACCATTAAAATACTCAATGCCTTGGGCACCTTTTTCTTGGCGAACCATCGCATTATAGGCCTGAATAAAAGCGATATGAACATGGCCAAAACCAGTGGCACAAATATGAAGGAGAGCACTTTTAGTAAGTAGAAAATAAACGGGATTACAATGATCAGTAATAATCGATTGGTGATTTTAAGGTCGTTCATCAATATGCTTATAAGGTTACAATGGTGGCATTTGTCCAATCGCAAAGATAAGTGAATAAAGGAAAGAAAAAGTCACTCTCCATTATTTCACCGCCTGAGCTTTAGTTAAATAACCTTAATAAAGGCATATCGATCTTAAGAGCTTTGCGATACATTTTTATCCTTTTCAAATGGTCTACGAACACGTTCAAGTGCATTGGGTTGTCCATGCGATTCACATAGTCGTCTTTCAAGTAGACTTTTCTGCCTATGCGATAAGCTTTGCCAACAATGCAGTTCATTTTTCCAACGTTGCGACTCATTTTGCTAACCATGCGATTCATTTTTCCAAAGTTTAAGTACACATATCCAAAATTTTTGTGCTCCTGAAACCCATAAACGAGCAAATGATAAAACAAAAAAACACACCTTACCAACACCACTTATAATGTACCCTTTAAGATGAATAATTGCAGCTATAATAAATACCATAATGTAGTGTTAATGTCACCTTTTTGCACTTAATCACAAGCTCTTTAAAAAGTTATAAATCACTTATTTTCATTTGATTAAATCATGCATATCAAACACCTTAATATTAAAATCTATTTAAAATGTCAATACATTATATCGAAATTTTTAAACATACTTTTATCGCCTATTAATTATTCAAAATCCACACACACTAGAATAATTAACCTTTAACAAATTGATAATGGAGGAATTACCAACATTTAGATTTACCAATGCCGAATTATGCCAACGAGGCGATAAATTGGCTGTAGTATTTAAACGCGACGAAGCCGCATTTTTGAATTATGGTTATCCTGTTGAAACAACGGAGCAAATTATTGCTCTAACAGAAGCGCTCAAGGCCTTTTCATCAGACGATTATTACGAAGGTGTGCAGCAGATGGCAACCACTAAAAAAAACACATACCGCGAGGAACTAGTGTATGAATTAACCGATTTAAAAAACAGATTCAGACTAACTTATGGCAACGGCTCACCAGAACTTAAAGTTCTGAAACTAAACAACATTAACAAATTTAATGATAATGAACTGGTTCAAAAAGCCCTGCATGCCTACCAGGTATGCGAAACAAGACTGCCGGCTTTAGCAAAACGTAATGTTACACAAGAAAGCTTGGATATATTAATGAGTAGTCGTAGCAAATTAGATGATGCCATTGATGAACAGGCAACAGCCGTTACCCTACGACGCGAAAAAACACTTGAGCGAAATAAAATGGGCAATGAGCTATACAAGCTACTAAGCGAATTATGCGAAGTGGGTAAACTCATTTGGAAGGGTAAAAACGAGGCTTATTACACCGACTACGTTATATACGGATCATCCAAAGGAATAGTTGAACAAACAGAGAGTATTGAAGCAATAGAAGAAAACTAGCTGTAAAAAAACATCATTATTTATCAAAGCCTACTTGCTCGTTCAAGTGGGCTTTTTTTATGGGGTAAACGGATGACATCTCTTTATTCACATCATTCAATAGAGATGTCATACCAAATGAATAACAAAATGATTGATAGAGCATTTTGCTTATATCATGGGTTTATGCCGAAACTGTTTTTTAAAGTGAGCCTAAGCGAAGCATTGAAATTACAATAATAAGTGCCGATAGCCTGTCCCGCGCTTTTTGCAGGATATCAATGTAGAGACTTAGTCAAACGCAGCTCATTTAATTGAACAATCGGTATAACTATGGTTCCATATGCACTCCTCTAATAAGTTAGTCTGAAAACAGAAGAACAAATGATTTAAATTTTACCGCAGAGATAAAGAAGAACACAGAGTTTATTCTCACAACCACTTACTCAATCGGAAGGAGATTTCGAACTATTGAAAGAGAATGATAAAAGCCAATTTAGTTCTCTTCTGCTCAAGCCGCAGTGGCTTATCCTTTTTCTCCTTAATGAGAAAAGGATACAAAAGAATATTGAAATGATTTTTGTTCCACTCGTAAGAATTCAAACAAGTTTGGTTCTTAACTCGCTAATCACAAAAATTCAAGGCTGCTTTTAATCTTGTCTTCTCGGTTTTACTAAGGCTTTTTTCAAAACGAAACCAATATTAAAAGAGGCCACTATGCATGGCGCATAAAAAAAACTAATCAAAATTATTCAAACCAAAATCCTCAATACAATACTCAAATCCACCACTCGAAACGATAGTTTCGTACATTGAAAGTAAGTGATAAGAGTGGATATTGCAGAAGGGCGGCCTTGACGAAGGAAAGGGGAAGCCTGTAGCAATAAATCCATCTCTGGTGCGCAGCAATCACCTCTTTCAATAAGATTTTTTGCTCCTCGTTTTTCTAAAAAAATGAGGAATCCGCCTGATAAGGCAAATTATACCAATTGTTTTTTAAAGTGAGCCTAAGCGAAGCATTGAAATTACAATGGTAAATGCTGATAGCCTGTCCCGCGCTTTTTGCGGGATATCAATGTAGAGACTTAGTAAAACACAGTTTGAGATAAGTCTCATTTAATTGAACAATCGGTATAATACAAAAGCGACTACCTCAAAGAGATAGCCGCTTTTGTTATTTATTGTTGATTGACTATAAGGGTCGCTATTAGTTTAAGCCACGCTGACGAAGTAATGCTTCAATCTTAGGCTCACGTCCACGGAAATTCTTATACATTTCCATCGCATCAATGGTACCACCTCTTTCAAGAATGTTTTCGCGGAAAGAAAGTGCGGTTGTCTGGTCGTATAAGCTTGTTTCTTTAAATGCTTCAAAGGCATCTGCATCTAACACACCCGACCAAATGTAACTGTAGTAACCAGCTGAATAACCGCCACTGGCAAAAATATGCATAAAATAAGTTGACTTGTAACGCGAGATAATCTCAGGCATTAAACCAATACCAGCTAAATAATCTTCTTCAAACTGATTAACATCAATAGGCTTAACTTCTTTCTGTGTATGGTAATTCATGTCTAATAAAGCGGCAGCCAGGTATTCAGTAGTAGCAAAACCTTGGTTAAAATGACCACTGTTCTTCAACTTAGTTACTAATTCATCAGGAATTACTTCACCTGTTTTGTAATGACGAGCATATTCTTTCATCACGGCAGGATCACCAGCCCAGTTTTCCATAATTTGTGATGGAAGCTCTACAAAATCACGAGGTACAGAAGTTCCGGATAAGCCAGTATAAGTACAATCGCTTAATAATTGGTGCAAGCCATGTCCGAACTCATGGAAAAGAGTTGAAGCCTCATCGAAGCTTAATAAAGCTGGTAAATCGCCCACAGGCTTAGAGAAGTTACACACAATGGTAACAACAGGAGGCGTATCTACACCACCACGACGGCTCTGTTTGCGGAATGCTCCACACCAGGCACCTTGTTTTTTAGTAGCACGTGGGTGCCAGTCCATGTACAAAATACCTTTATGTGAACCATCAGCTTCAGTTACTTTGAATACCTGAGCATCGGCATGAGGCTTAGGAAAATCTTCTGTAATTTCTTCAAACTGTAAACCCCATAATTTGGTAGCCACATCAAATGCACCATCGCGTACATTATTCAATTCAAAGTACGGACGCACTTCATTCTCGTCCAGGTTATATTTCTCCTGACGTACTTTCTCGGCATAGTACCACCAATCCCATGAAGCTAATTCAAAACCGCCTTTTTCACGGTCAATAATAGCCTGCATGGCAGCACGCTCTTTTTTAGCAACAGGAATTGCACGTGACCATAGTTCCTCTAATAATTCATATACTTTATCAGATGTCTTAGCCATGCGATCTTCCAACACATAATCGGCATAAGTTTCATGACCTAATAAATGAGCTTTTTGCACACGAAGGTTAACAATCTCTTCGATAATCTTTTTGTTATCTAGTTCATTGCTATTGTTACCACGCATGTAGTAACCTTTGTATAATTGCTCACGTAATTCGCGCTTATCAGCATACGATAAAAACGGCAACATGCTTGGCTTTTGAGTAGTAAATACCCACTTACCTGCCATGTCCATTTCTGTAGCTGTTTCAGCAGCTCCTAGTACAGCTGATTCAGGTAATCCAGCTAAATCCTCTTTATTATCAATAACCAGTTTAAAGTTATTTGTTTCAGTCAATACATTTGTAGAGAAAGAATTGTATAGCTCCGATAAACGCGTATTAATTTTACGTAGCTCAACTTTTTTATCATCAGCCAAACTAACACCACTGCGAACAAAACCTTTATAGGTATCTTCTAACAACATTAGTTGCTCGCCTGTTAACTCTATGTCATTACGCATGTTGTAAACGGCCTCTACTTTAGCGAATAAAGCAGGGTTTAAACTAATATCATCGCCATGGGCACTCATTTTTTTACCCACTTCAGCGGCAATGGCCATAACGCCCTCAGTACCATGTGCCGATTTAAGGCTATAATATACCGACATTACTTCTGATAACATTTTACCGGCATCATCCAAAGCAATAATCGTGTTGTTAAACGTAGGTGCTTCGGTGTTATTAATAATAGCTTCAATCTCTTGTTTATGTGCTGCCATTCCTTTTTCCATAGCTGGTATATAATGCTCAGGCTGTATCTGGTCAAACGGTGGAACATTAAAAGGAGTGTCGTACTTAGCAAAAAATGGATTTTCTCCATTGATTGCTTCTTTTTTTGGCGACTGGCAAGCCGTAAGTGCTAATACCATAACCAATGATAGCAATAGAAAATGTCTCATCTGTCTTTTAATTATTATAATTTGTTGTCTAAAGGTTGCTTATTGAAGTTGCGCAAGATATATAAATTAGGTAGATGAATTATATGATATATTGTAATTTGGGCATGCCCTACAACACATTATTGTTATCAAAAGGATGATGAACAATGTACTAAATCCTCTGTTTTGTTACGGTAATAGCAAGTTTACTAAGGAAAGTAATGGCTCTAAAAGCCAATATTGCTCATTTTTTAGACAATATATTTTAAGTAATATTGCCACATTGTAAAGGCTAAATATGTAAGACCATGGTTAAGATTAAAAGTAAAATAGTAAAACCCGATTGGCTAAAAATACAACTCCCTAATACCAGTGATTATAAGTGGATGAATAATACCATTCGCGACAATAAATTACATACCATTTGTACAAGCGGTAAATGCCCAAATGCAGCAGAATGTTGGGCAGCAGGTACGGCTACTTTTATGATATTGGGCGATATATGCACACGTGCCTGTAAGTTTTGTAATGTAAAAACTGGCAAACCCGATGCTGTAGATATCAAAGAACCATTACGTATTGCACGCTCCATTCAAATAATGAAATTAAAGCATGCGGTTATCACATCGGTTGATCGCGATGATTTGGAAGATGGAGGTGCTGGTATTTGGGCGGCTACTATTACCAAAACAAAGGATCTTAATCCTAACACTAGCATGGAGGTACTAATACCTGATTTTAATGGTCTTTACCATTTAATACAGCAGGTAATGGATGCCAAACCAGAAGTTATATCACATAACCTGGAAACAGTGCGTCGTTTAACACCAGTCATCCGAACAAAGGCTAAGTACGATTTAAGCCTGAAAGTATTGAAATACATTGCCGATGGTGGTATGGTTGCCAAATCGGGTATTATGCTAGGTTTGGGCGAAACTGAAGAAGAGGTTTTTGAAACCATGGATGATATGTTGGCAGCTGGTGTTTCAGTTGTAACCATAGGCCAGTATTTACAACCAACACAAAATCACTTACCTGTTTCGGAATACGTAACACCCGAACAATTTGAAAAATATAAACAAGTTGGCCTTGAAAAGGGTTTTAAATACGTTGAAAGCGGTCCGCTGGTGCGCTCATCGTATCACGCCGAAAAACACATTAACGCCTTAAACAAACAATAATGGACAAGGGATATACAGTATTTGAAGACTTGGCGGTTAAAGATTACCAAGAGGTGTGGGATTATCAAGAGCAGCTTTTTGCTGAAGTGGTGGATGTTAAACTTCACAACCGCGATAATACATCAGATTTAAAGCCAATAACCAATCACTTGCTTTTTGTGGAGCATCCACACGTTTATACACTTGGTAAAAGTGGTGTTCAAAACAACTTACTCATTAACGAACAGTTTCTGAAGCAAATAAATGCTACCTTTTACAAAATTAATCGTGGTGGAGATATTACCTACCATGGACCTGGTCAATTAGTTGGTTACCCAATATTAGATCTGGAAGAACTTGGCTTGACGGTAAAAACCTATATTCATAATCTGGAAGAGGCTATTATTCAAACACTAGCCGAATACGGTATTAAAAGCGAACGTTTAGATGGTGCCACAGGCGTTTGGTTAGACACCACTGTTCCAGGAAAATCGCGCAAGATTAGTGCAATAGGAGTTAAAGCCAGTCGTTATGTATCTATGCATGGATTTGCATTAAATATAAATACCGATTTAAGCTACTTCAATCACATTAATCCTTGTGGTTTTGTTGATAAAGGTGTTACATCGATGGAAAAGGAGCTTGGTCGTAAAATAGACATGCAGGAAGTCAAAGATTTATTATTAAAGAAATTAGTTGAAATATTTAATTTACAATTAAACAAGTGAGCATAAATAACATAGCGTTATTTATACATAACTTAAAATTAAATTTTATTAACAATTACACTTTCGGCTTTTGATTTAAGATAATTTTTCGAAAAATTTAGGCTCTTAAACGGGCAACATAGGGAGATGGAAAAAAGGTGGAGCATAAAACCCGAAAGTGATCAAGAGCTAATTAATCACTTATCCGAGGTTCTGAATATTAATCGCGTATTAGCCAACCTGCTTGTACAGCGGGGTGTAACTAATTACGACGAAGCAAAGGCCTTTTTTCGCCCGAAGCTAACAGACTTACACAATCCTTTTTTAATGAAGGATATGGAGGAAGCTGTTAAGCGTATTTCAAAAGCTTTTGAAAACAAAGAGAAAATTCTGATATATGGAGACTACGATGTAGATGGTACAACAAGTGTTGCATTGGTCTATTCGTTTCTTAGTCTGCATTACAATCAAATAGATTATTACATTCCTAATCGTTATGAGGAGGGATATGGCATATCGTATAAGGGCATAGACTATGCCTCGGAACAGGGGATTACTTTAGTTATTGCACTGGATTGTGGCATTAAAGCAGTTGATAAAACTGAATACGCGCGCGATAGAGGCATTGACTTTATTATTTGTGACCACCATACACCTGGCGATGTTTTACCGCAAGCAGCAGCTTGTTTAGACCCTAAACGACCAGACTGTACTTATCCAGATCAAAATTTATCGGGATGTGGTGTTGGCTTTAAGCTTATGCAAGGCTTTTGTCGTTACAAAGACTATAAAGAATCGCAGCTTTACGATTTAATCGATCTAGTGGCGGTAAGTATTGCTTCCGACATTGTACCTATTACAGGAGAGAACCGCATTTTAGCCTACTATGGACTTGAAAAGCTAAATTCTAATCCAGTGATAGGTCTTAAGTCAATCATTAAAATTGCGGGTATCGAAGATCGTGAAATCAACATCAGCGATATTGTATTTAAAATAGGTCCTCGCATTAATGCAGCTGGCCGAATTGATGCAGGCAGTGATGCGGTTGACTTATTGGTTAGCCGTGACTCGGGTAACGCTGGCATTATGGGTAAAGACATTGATGAGTGCAACGAAACACGAAAAGACCTTGATCGAAGTATCACGGTTGAAGCACACGATTTAATTGCCAACAACCCAGAACAACTCAAGAAAAAATCGACAGTACTTTATAACAAAGATTGGCATAAGGGAGTCATTGGAATTGTGGCATCCAGGTTAACTGAATCATTTTATCGTCCAACGGTTATCTTAACCGAATCAAAAGGTTTGGCAACAGGAAGTGCCCGTTCGGTGGACGGTTTTGATTTGTACAAAGCCATTGAGTCGTGTAGCGATTTACTCGAAAACTTTGGTGGCCATATGTATGCAGCAGGATTAACCTTAAAAATTGATAACATACCCGCCTTTCAAAAGCGCTTTGAACAGTATGTTGAAGATAATATTTTGCCCGAACAATTAATTCCGCAAGTAGAAATAGATTCGAAACTTCATTTAAAAGATATCAACCCTAAGTTCTATCGCATTCTAAAGCAATTTCATCCCTTTGGTCCTGGTAACATGAAACCTGTGTTCGTTTCGCATCAGGTATTTGACTATGGTACCAGTAAATGCGTTGGAAAAGAAAGAGATCACTTAAAACTTGAAATCATTGAAGAACACTCGGCTGCCATAAAAAGAGGCATCGCGTTTTCAATGGGCCACGTAATTGATAAGGTAAAGTCAAACGATCCGTTTGATGTGTGTTATACCGTAGAAGAGAATGTATATAACGGTGTTACGTCCTTACAGGTAATGGTTAAAGATTTAAAGTTTAGCGATAGCGAGTAATTTTATTTTTACTTGATATAAATAAGGTAATTTTTCTTTAAAACACTTTAAAGGGGTCTAATTGTTAAATTTGTGTTTTTTTCATCTTTATCCTGTAATTTTTAGGGGGTCATAATTAAAAAACAACATTTAACAATTATTTACATATCAAATCCAAGGGTACTTCAAATATTTTTGAATTTATCGATCTATTAAATAATTAAATATTAGTGGTTTACATACCTATATTTCCAACATGGGAAGTAGCATGGATTAAAATTTTATATATATTTAACAAGTGAAAGTTAAGCCCTTTCCCTTATATCAGATAAAATCCAGATGAAAAAAAGGTTCGGTTCTACCCGGGCCTTTTTTTATGCTTCAAATTTTGTTTTTATTGTCAAATGAAACTCGCCAAAAACAATTATGCTCTTTTGAGTAAAGCAATTATCATGGTAAATTACGGATAATCACATCTCTAGCAAATCAATACTTTCGAATAAACACAGTCATTCCTATACAAGGTCAATAAAATGAAAAAAGACCGTTTCTTTCGAAACAGCCTTTCTATATAATTAAGTTAATTATCTATTGCGGATTAACTTCAGCCAAAGCCTCTGTAACATTAATGGCATAATCAGCCAGTTTCTCACACTCAGAGAATAAATCATTAAAAATAATCCCCGCTTCATAAGCGTATACACCATTTTTAAGGTTATCTAAATGCTCAACCTTTAACTGGTTACGGTAATTGTTAATTTCATCTTCTAGCTGTCGAGCCTTGGTCATATGAATATCTTCATTACCATCATCCAGGTTACTAATCATCACTTCTAAAGAAGCATCAACAAGGTTAAACATTAGCTCTAGCTTTTTAAGAATTTCATCGTCGAACTTAATATTAGCATTTCGCATACGATTAATGGTCTTTGCTAAATTAAAGTTACAATCTCCAATACTTTCTAAATCATCAACCAATTTTAGCATTGAACGAACACGCTTACGACCGAGATCACTCAATTTTCCTTGGTTTACTTGTGAAAGATAATTTGCAATTTCAACCTCTATATCATCGCAAATATTTTCATACTTTTCGATACGAGCATACTGCTTACTAAACTTACTATCTTTATTTTGATTAAGGATTTTACGAACAAAGCCAAACATCTTATGGCTATGCTTACCAAACCAATGCACTTCTTTACGAGCCTGCATTATTGATAACTCAGACGTTGATAACATCCCAGTAGTAATGAACTTAAGTCTAAATTCCTCTTCTTCAACCTCTGATGAAGGCACCATTTTAATAACTATTTTATTAAATAATGGTACGAACCAAATAAACAGTAGTACATTAATAACATTAAAAGAAGTATGGAAAATTGATAAGGCCGTTGGAATGGCTGCAGTAGACTCAAGTGGAGATACTCCATTGCTTTTTGTTACAAATTGCTCGATGGCACCAACAAAAGGCGTAAATACGATTAACATCCAAACCACACCTAACAAGTTAAACAGAAGATGAACACGTGCGGCTCGTTTTGCAGATACATTACCAACTGCAGCAGCAATATTGGCCGTTATTGTTGTTCCTATATTTTCTCCCATAACCATGGCGGCGGCCAAAGGAAATTCAATCCATCCCTGATGACACATTACAAAAGTAAGTGCCATTGTTGCACTTGATGATTGAATAACAACAGTTAATAACGCGCCTATAGCTAAGAAAATTAAGGTCGAACCAAAACCCATTCCGGTCCAGTTCTCAACAAAACTTAGCACTTCAGGGCTACCTTTAATATCAGGAACAGAACCCTTTAGATACTCTAAACCTAAAAATAATAAAGCAAAACCTACTAAAAATTCGCCCCATGAACGACGCGAAGAGTTTTTAGAGAAAATAAGTGGCAAACCTAAACCAATCATAGGTAAAGCATAAGCACTTATCTTTACTTTAAAACCAAGTAAAGTAATCATCCAACCAGTAACCGTGGTTCCGATGTTAGCACCCATAATTACACCGATAGACTCAACCAGTGACATTAAACCAGCATTTACAAAACTAACCACCATAACGGTAGTTGCCGATGAAGACTGAATGATTGTAGTTACCAAAAACCCTGTTAAAACGCCAAAAAAGCGATTAGAGGTCATGGCAGATAAAATACTACGCATTTTGGAGCCAGCAACTTTTTGTAGTGCCTCGCTCATCATCTTCATACCGAAGAGAAATAACCCCAATGAACCGATAAGGGTTAAAAAATCAAATAGTGAATAGTCCATAATAAACTGTAATGTAGAGGTAATTTACCATTGCAATACTTAACAGGATGATCCATCCTTTTTCAGAGGCCAAAGATGTGATTTTTTTTAAAGTATTAATATTTCCATAACCTTATTTTAAAGATTTTTTAACACTATAAAGTCCTCTTTAGATTACTTCTAAGTTACAAGCTTATATGTGATGACAAATAATCAATTACTGCGGAAGCTAACTGTAGAAATTTTGCCAATAATTTTTAGAGGAAGGAAGAAAAAGAAACGTTGAAAAAATAAAAAATCGAATTAAAACACCTGTATTCATGTTTTAATTCGATTTTTCAACTTAAAAAGCAATAATTAAAGCAATAAGAGATAAAATAAACACCTGTAAAATCAAAAATCGTACAGGAATATCAATACCACTTAACCAGCTCTTTACCGTTGTAACAGTTTGAGTTTTCATAGTATTAAAAGGGTTATGCTGAAATTCATTCAGCGGTTAATAAAACTATTCAACTCCCGATTCCATTACCAAGACGCAAAAATAATAAAAAGGTTGCGTATTAGTCAATAATAAAATCAGGTTCTCTTATTTTTCTTGGTTAAGGATTAGAGAATTTTACAAATCATTTGAAATTAAGAGTATTTTCTCTTTATTTGTAAACGCAATGAACAGAGATTTATTACATATTGCCTCTACAACATTAAATGTAAGTACTACATATAGTGCTACTTCTCATATGATGATGTGTATGATGATGACACCTTAAGTGTCACAACGCATCGTATCTGAAAAATCAACAAATATTTAGAACAGACCGGTGCGTTAAGCACAGGTAGAGGGTTAAGCAAAACATTAACCATAAAAACTAAATAGTATGTCTGATTTAAAATTTGAAACACTGCAGTTACATGCCGGACAAGAAGTTGACGAAACTACATTATCCAGAGCGGTACCCATTTATCAAACCAGTTCTTATCTTTTTAAGGATTCGGAACATGCGGCTAATCTTTTTGGATTAAAAGAATTCGGCAATATTTACACCCGAATTATGAATCCAACAACAGATGTGTTTGAAAAACGCATTGCTGCCTTAGAAGGTGGAGTAGGAGCATTGGCAGTATCTTCCGGTCAAGCAGCACAATTTATTGCACTAAGTAACTTTCTTGAAGCAGGTGATAATTTTGTATCTACATCCTATTTGTATGGAGGAACCTACAATCAATTTAAAGTACAGTTCAAACGGTTAGGCATCACAGCTAAAATAGTTGATGGTGATCAGGCGGCTGATTTTGAGCAAGCAATTGATGAAAAGACTAAGGCCATTTACATTGAAACAATTGGTAACCCTCAATTTAATATTCCGGATTTTGAAGCCATTGCTGCAGTAGCAAAAAAGTACGAAATCCCTTTGGTTGTGGATAACACTTTTGGTGCCGGTGGATACTTATTTCGTCCTATTGAGCATGGTGCCAATATCGTAGTTGAATCAGCTACAAAATGGATTGGTGGACATGGTACATCTATTGGTGGAGTAATTGTTGATGGCGGTAATTTCAATTGGGGTAATGGTAAATTTCCATCATTTACAGAGCCATCAGAAGGTTATCACGGATTAAAATATTGGGAAACGTTTGGTGCTGAAAGTCAATTTGGCAACATTGCATTCATTATTCGAGCACGTGTTGAGGGCCTACGTGATTACGGTTCAGCGCTTAGTCCATTTAATTCATTTTTACTTATTCAAGGTTTAGAAACGCTATCGCTTAGAGTTGATAGACATGTAAGTAATGCTTTAACAATTGCTGAGTGGTTGGAAAATCATCCACAAGTAGAATACATAAAATATCCTGGTTTAGAATCAAGCCCTTACCATACACTTGCTAAAAAGTATTTGAAAAAAGGCTTTGGTGGTGTTTTAAGCTTTAAAATTAAGGGTGATGCAAAAGCAGGTGACACATTCATAAATAACCTATCGCTCATCAGTCATTTAGCTAATATCGGCGATGCTAAATCCTTAATTATTCATCCTAGTTCAACTACACATGAGCAATTAAGTATTGAAGCTCAAAAAGCGTCAGGCGTTGAACCTGGTCTATTGCGGTTATCGGTTGGTATCGAACACATCGACGATATTAAGGCTGATTTAAATGCCGCGTTTTCAAAACTTTAAATAAACAAGCCATCTAATGTTAATTCGCATTGGATGGTTTTTATTTTCGTTTACTTTTGCAAAGCAAAACATAAACCACGAACAAACTTCTGCGTTTGTAAAAACATTAACCATGAAACAAAAATTAAACATCGGTCTATTTGGCTTTGGTGTAGTAGGACAGGGGCTATATGAAGTACTTAAAACCAGTCCATCATTTGACGCTGAAATTTCAAAAATCTGTGTAAAAAACAAAAAAGAACGATCACTACCTGAGAACAACTTTTGTTACAACGCCGACGATATATTGGACGATCCTAACATCAATACGGTTGTTGAACTAATTGATAATGCTGACGAGGCTTACAGTATCGTAAAAAAAGCGCTTCAGAATGGCAAACATGTTGTATCGGCCAATAAAAAAATGCTAGCCGAAAACATGGCTGAAATGATTCAGCTTCAAAAAGAAAACAAGGTTTCATTATTATACGAAGCATCAGCTTGTGGAAGTATTCCAGTTATTCGCAATTTGGAAGAGTATTACGACAATGATTTATTACTATCTGTTACGGGTATCTTAAACGGATCATCAAACTACATACTTTCAAAAATATTCGATCATAACCAGTCGTACGATTCTGCACTAAAAGATGCCCAAGATTTAGGTTTTGCTGAAAGTGATCCTACATTTGATGTGGAAGGTTTTGACTCGTTATACAAACTAATTATTTTATCCTTACATAGTTTTGGTGCAGTTATCAACCCAGATGATGTATTAACCTACGGTATTTCTAACATATCAGATTTTGATATTCAGTATGCTCGTGAAAAAGACTACAAAATAAAGTTAGTTGGACAGGTAGAACGCTTGGAAGGAAATAACATTACTTTATTTGTTTTACCACGCTTTGTACGTAAAGATAAATACATCTATAGTGTTGAAGATGAATTCAATGGAGTAGTAATTAAAGGAAAAGCCTACGATAAACAGTTTATGTTTGGAAAAGGTGCAGGAGCTCATCCTACAGGGTCAGCGGTTCTTTCTGACATTACGGCTTTGGCACACAATTATGCTTACGAGTATAAAAAAATGAATTATGCCGAAGATTTTAACTACTCAAAAGAGCACAAAGTAGAACTCTATCTTCGCTATTCTGATGCTAAAATTCTTGACAAATTTAATTTTGAATCCATTACAGAAGAGTACAAAGGTCCAGAATACAGTTATAAAATCGGTTTTATAAAAATAGCCGAATTGCTAAAAATAAAAGATGAACTAAGAGGTTTAGATATTTTTATGGGGATAACAGGAAAGTCTCTAAACTACTAAAATAAAACTTTATAGATCTAACGAATCAATATGCACAGTTGCTTGTATGTTGGTTCGTTTTTTTATGAGTATTTCATAAGCAGTAGCAATTTCATGTGCATTGTGTATGGTGTAAGTTGATGGTAAACGTATATGAAAAGTCATTTCGGTATGGTTTCCATATTGATGAACTAAAAAGTGATGAGGATGTATATTAAACTCAGCCACTTCATCGGCCAAAAGTATTATTTCATCTTTCAGCTCATCTTCAATTCCTTCGCCTAATAAGTGACTTATATTTTCTTTTAAAATGGAGTAGGTGGTGTAGAATAATAGTATTGAAACTAAAATTCCCAATACTCCGTCCATCCACCAAAAATGATTACCTATAAAAATACCTACTAATATTACCAAAGAGGATATAGCATCGGAACGATGGTGCCATCCATCAGCAATCATCGATTTTGAATTTGTCTTTTTTCCAATACGAATGGAGTATTGAGCCATAAACTCCTTGACTAAGAATGAAATAACAGTGACCACAATGGCAATAGTTCCGTATTGAACGTCGCTTTTACTTTGTAATTTTATTATCGATTCTTTTAAAAAGCTAAAGCCTATAATGGCTAATAACATACTTACAACGATGGAGGCAATTACTTCGGCTCGTCCATGTCCGTATGGATGTTCGTCATCAGCAGGCTTGGCAGATACTTTTAAACCAATTAAAACAGCTACTGAAGATATGCTATCACTTAAAGTGTGCCAGGCATCAGCAATAATAGCAACCGAAGAACTAACGATGCCTGCCCATAATTTTATGGCAAATAAAAAAATATTTAATACGATAGAACCATAGGTGGCCAATATGCCTTTCTTATTTTCCATAAATGAATGTTCAATTATGGAGTATGACAAATAAGCCTATACATTGTTTAATCATTATCCACATAAAAAAAGTCGGATATAATTCGATCAGTAATCATCTTTTTAGTGCTTGGAACTAAACAAAATCCATCATTCAAAACAACATTGCCATGCGATACTTGCTTCTTTAACTCATCATTAAAATAAGTTCTTATGATAGGGTTAAAGTTATCAATGGAAGATATATCTATTCCTTTTGATGTACGTAAACCAAGCATTACCAATTCATTATATCGATCACTATCCGTCAGTTCTTCTTCTTCAAAATAAGCACCATCGCTAGACAAAGCTTGAATATATTTACCAGTATCTCGTACATTCCATCGACGATTATTATCAATAAATGAATGGGCTGATGGTCCCAATCCGAGGTATTTTACGCCAGTCCAATAATTACTATTGTGTTGCGATTCACAACCGTCAATGGCAAAATTAGAAATCTCGTAATTAATAAAACCTGCTTTATCTAGTTCATTCAGTAAGTAATCAAATTGCTCAATACTTTTTTGTTCAGGAATTTCGGCCAATTTGCCCTTTTTAAGGTAATCGTAATACAAAGTTCCTTTTTCAAATGTTAAATGATAAGCCGAAATATGTTGTACATTGCTTTCTATCGCAAATTGTACATTACTCTTCCATTCTTCAAAGCTCATATAAGGCAAGCCATAAATCAAATCAATACTCATGTTAGCAATACCATTTTCTTTTGCAATTCTAATGGCATCTTTTGCTTGCTGTGCATTGTGTCGTCTATTCATTTTTCGAAGATGAACATCTACAAAACTTTGTATGCCCATACTTAATCGGTTAACACCCATTTTAACAAGTCCCTGAATATATTCCTCGGTAACATCGTCGGGATTAACTTCCATGGTCAGCTCTTTTACGAGCCGTGTATTAATGTATGACTGTAGATGATGTATAATTGTTTCAACTTCATTTAATTTTAAGGTAGATGGTGTTCCGCCACCAAAATATATCGTTCGAATATCTTCATGTTTCAAAAAAGAAGCGTTCAAATCTATTTCTTTACAAACAGCTTTAATATATTCGCTTTTTAATTGTTGATCAGTCGTTTTGTAAAAATCACAATATGAACATCGTGTATAACAAAAGGGAACATGTATGTAAATACCAGCCATAGGGGAAAATGTTTCACGTGAAACACTGTACTACAGTGCTTTATTAACGGGTTATCAACAGTTTTTAAACAAAAATCCAGTAGTTATCAACACCAAGAAACAGAATGCTTTATTATTTAAAAAAATACAACAAAACAATCGGTATTATCTGCTTAATTACGGTTTTAAGCTTATTAAATACAAGTAATATAAAAACAGATAGTTTTAAGATAATACCCCATTTCGATAAAGTTGTTCATTTTCTCATGTACTTTACATTGGGTTTTGTGTTTATGTTCGAGTATTACCTACATCATCACAAAACCTTGAAACGCATTTCAAAAATTCTTATTCTACCATTAATATATGGAGGCATTATGGAAATTCTACAATTTTCAATGACCAACTATAGAAGCGGAGATTGGTGGGATATGTTAGCAAACGGCTGCGGTATAATTGCAGCATTTTTTGCAGTTAGTCTATTCAAAAACAACTCGTTTATAAAAACGTGTGTACTGTTTCCGTATAGGCAATCCAAATTTATAACTTGATGTAATCCGATTTTTCTTCCATGTTTGAAAGAATTTTTTCAATGGTTTCGGTTGAAAAGAACTCAAACATTTGTTTACGTATAGAACTATATTGATCGTGCACAGGACAGGCGTAACCTTCTTTACCATTACTTTTACATGAGTGCATCCCAATTAAGCAATTGGTAAATACATCACTTCCATCAATAATAGAAACAATATCGTACAAAGTAATTTCTGAAGCAACTCGACCGATACTAAAGCCACCATGTGGACCTTTGGTACTCTTTAATAGTTTTTGTTTCGCTAAACTTTGAAGTATTTTTCCTAAAAAAGGAGTTGGAATATCCAGATCTTTTGAAATTTGCTTAATGCCAATTTTCTTACCTTCTTCATCATTAACAGCTAAATATATAACTGCTCTAATAGCATATTTACAAGTATTCGATAACATGTTTACTGAGTTTGTGGCTAAGGTAATAAAATCAATAAAAAACCTTTATCTCTTTTTATTCTTTTCTAATTTTTATCGACTATTTATACAAATACGAAAGCCAATGACAAGACAAATGATGCTACAGCAGATTATTTTTGGTATAATTTAATAAGTTAGCGTCCATAAAAACAAAATGTCCCCAATCTGCGAGAGGGGACATTGAAATATAGATGTATACAATATTAAACAGGAATTTTATCTATACGATTTTGATGACGACCACCCTCAAATTCCGTATTAACAAACTTATCAACAATAGCGATAGCATCTTCGATAGATACATAACGACCTGGAACAGTGCATACATTGGCATCATTATGCAATCGTGCCATTTCAGAGATATCAACAGTCCAACACAAGGCAGCACGTACGCCCTGGTGTTTGTTAGCAGTCATGTTAATACCATTGCCACTCCCACAAACGGCAATACCAATTTCATAGTCTCCATTTTCAACCGAAGCAGCCATAGGATGCGCATAATCAGCGTAATCGGTGCTATCCTCACTGTATGTTCCAAAGTCTTTTACTTCAATATTATTTTCAAGTAAGTAATTTTTTATGGCTTCCTTAGCTGGGTATCCAGCATGATCTGCAGCTAATGCAATAGATTTAAATATCATGATGCTTTTTTTTTACAAAGATATAAATTAATGTACACTGAATGAGCAATTAAAACCTGACTTTATACCTGCTTATACACTTATAAACATCCTTTCATTTCTTATCAATTATTATTATAGGATAACGATAAGTATCCCTTAATCCGTAAATTAAACATTGAAGCCTTGGTGCTAAAAACCTGTTTAAAACCCCTTATTTTAATGTTAAAAACTTGTGAACTTTGTGGGATTAAAAAGTAAAACTTTGTCTTGATTATTAAGAATATAATTACAATACAAGGACCTAGTTCAATAAGCCGTGTTAGTAAGCCAATTATTTTAATGTGATTTTTGAACGGTTTTTAACCCCACTTTAAACATTAACAAACAAAGAAATTATTAAATTTGAACCCTATTAACAGTTTGTTGATAGAGTTTAAAAAGGCATTAATATCAATAAATTAACAGATTTTAAACATGTTAATAAGACGTTAGTATTTGTTTATCTAAAGATGATAACATCACATACAATGTTTTTTCATAAAAAATACTAACCTTGCTAACAGGATATCATTATTACTATATATTTTAAATTTCTTTCTATTATATAATATGAATATAAAGAGTAGTTGGTTGAAAAGTGGATTTGTGAACGAAGAGGTTCCAACTGGTATCGATATCAAAAAAGAGATCGTACGTTTAAAAGAGGAGAAGGACGCTATTATTATGGCTCATTTCTATCAAACAAACGAAATACAGGACATTGCTGACTTTGTTGGGGATAGTTTAGCCTTGGCACAAAAAGCGGCTAAAACCGACTCTAAAATCATTGTTTTAGCTGGGGTACATTTCATGGGCGAAACAGCAAAAATTTTGTCGCCTGAAAAAACCGTACTTGTACCTGATTTAAATGCTGGTTGTAGTTTGGCTGATAGCTGTCCACCAGATGAATTCAAGTCATTTGTAGATAAGCATCCTGATTATACCGTTTTAACCTATGTTAATACAACGGCTAAGATTAAAGCTTTATCTGATATAGTGGTAACATCAACCAATGCCAAAAACATAGTTGATAGTTTACCTAAGAATGAAAAGATAATTTTTGGCCCCGATAGAAATCTAGGTAATTACCTAAATAGTATTTCTGGTAGAGAGATGGTTTTATGGGATGGTGCTTGCCACGTTCATGAAAAGTTTTCTGTTGAGAAAATAGTTGAACTAAAAGAACAGCATCCTGAAGCTTTGGTTTTGGCACATCCTGAGTGTAAGAAACCTTTATTATTATTAGCCGATTTCGTTGGTAGCACTGCAGCTCTACTTAACTACTCCATTAAAAGTGATGCTAAAAAATTTATTGTTGCAACTGAGTCTGGTATTATTCATCAGATGCAAATGGAAAGCAACGATAAGGTATTTATACCAGCTCCGCCAAACGATTCAACATGTGCTTGTAATGATTGTGAGTATATGAAGCTGAACTCACTTGAAAAATTATATAATGCTTTAAAGTATGAGTGGCCAAGCATTGAGGTGGATGAGACAATTCGTTTAGATGCTGTTAAACCGATCAATCGTATGTTGGATATTTCGCATAAAGCGGGCTTGTAATTTTAATAACCTAACCTAAATGGAAAAATTAGAACATCCAGTATCTATATTATTAGTTGAAGATAATGTGCTAAATCAAAAGCTTATATTCCTCAACTTATCTAAATACGGGTTTAAAATTGATATTGCTAATCATGGTAAAGAAGCATTAGAAAAATTAGAAAATGGTCAATATGATTTAATTCTAATGGATTTAATGATGCCGATTATGGATGGATTAGAAACTACCGTAGCCATACGCGAAAAGGAAAAACAAACCCACGATCATATGCCAATTGTTGGCTTAACTGCTAATACTTATGATGCAGATCGTGAAAAATGTTTGTCATATGGGATGGATGAATACATGGCCAAACCATTTGATTTACAAGAGTTCTTTGGAAATTTAAAGAAACTAAATATCATATAAGAGTTATTTATGAGTTTCGACATACGGGGAAATGGTGATACCGAAAGAGATTTTGAAAAGGCTTTACGCCCTCTCTCTTTTGATGATTTTAAGGGACAGGATAAAATTGTCGAAAATCTAGAAATATTTGTACAGGCTGCTAAAATGAGGGGTGAAGCCCTTGATCATGTTCTTTTGCATGGGCCTCCAGGACTTGGTAAAACAACCCTTTCTAATATAATAGCGCATCAATTAGGCGTTGGTTTTAAACTAACAAGCGGTCCAGTACTTGATAAACCTGGCGATTTAGCTGGTATCTTAACAAGTCTTGAAGAAAATGATGTACTTTTTATTGATGAGATACATCGCCTTAGTCCAATCGTAGAAGAGTATCTTTACAGTGCGATGGAAGATTTTCGTATTGATATTGTTATTGATAAGGGGCCTGGAGCACGAAGTATACAAATCGATTTAAATCCTTTTACATTGATTGGTGCTACAACGCGTAGTGGTTTATTAACTGCTCCTTTGCGTGCTCGCTTTGGTATCAATAGTCATTTGGAGTATTATAATGCCGAAACAATCGCTCACATTATCGAACGATCAGCTGATATTTTGGAAGTAAGAATTCATAAAAATGCTTCTGATGAAATATCACGAAGAAGCCGTGGAACACCACGTATTGCTAACGCACTATTGCGACGAGTTCGTGATTTTGCACAAGTAAAAGGCAACGGTACAATAGATTTAGATATTAGTAAGTTAGCCTTGAATGCCTTAAATATTGATACCTTTGGTTTAGATACCATGGACCATAAAATATTGGTAACACTCATCGATAAATTCGGCGGTGGACCTGTGGGTGTTAGTACCATTGCAACCGCTGTTGGCGAAGATGCTGGTACAATTGAAGAAGTATACGAACCTTTTTTGATTATGGAAGGTTTTATAAAGAGAACACCTCGTGGCCGAATGGCTACAGCTCACGCATATGAGCATTTAGGGCGTGAAACCAAATTAAACCAGGGAAACCTATTTTCTTAATAAAGTGAGTAAACTTAAAAAGCTTGCGGGCGATACAATAATTTACGGTGCGAGCACTATATTGGGACGCCTGCTCAATTGGCTATTAATGCCCTTATATATTCGTTTAATGGATCCTGCTCAGGTAGGAGGCGTTGTTAATATTTATAGTTACATAGCTGTTTTATTGGTTGTTTTAACCTTTGGTTTCGAAACGGGTTATTTTAGATTTGCGAAAGATGGTAACCGGGCTGTTTTATTAAAAAACCTTGGTTCCTTAATCGCATTCTGCTCTTTAGTGTTTTGTGTGCTTGTTTATGTTTTTAGGAATGAAATAAGTTTTTATCTGGGTAATGAGTTTTTAGTTGCAGAATATTTTGTAGTTGCATCCTGGATAATCGCTCTGGATGCTTTAATGAGTATTCCATTCGCCGATTTAAGAATTAATAACCATACAGTACGATTTGCCTTACTGAAGTTTCTTTCTGTAATCCTAAACATCGTAATTGTACTCTTTTACATGCTTCTTTGTCCTTATCTTATTGAAAATGGATATGAGGCTTTTGAATTAATTTATGACCCGAACAACAAGCTCTATTACGTTTTTCTATCCAATTTTATTAGCTCTTTATTAATAGCCATTATAATCGTTCCAAAAATATTCTTTGTTAAGGCTAAATATGATAGGGCGGTAATTAAACTAGTTCTACGTTACTCATATCCTATTATGATTGTTGGCTTATTTGGTATGCTTATTCAAAATATTGATAAGATTTTAATGCCACATTTAATAAGTGAAAACGCCATGGATGCTCTTGCTATATATGGTGCCAATTACAAAATTGGGATATTAATGGCTATTTTTATTCAGAGTTATCGTTTAGCGTTTGAACCATTTTTCTTTAAAGAAGGAAAGCAAAATGCCACCAAGGATTTATACGCTCGAGTATTGAAATACTTTGTGATTTTTGGTATGATTATTTTCGTTGGTGTTCTGGTTTTTATTGATGTTGTTAATTACCTATTGTTGCCCGAATATTTTGAGGGAAATGTCATTATTCCGTTTATTCTTTTAGGACAACTTTTCTTTGGTATATATTACTCATTATCATTGTGGTATAAACTTACCGATAGAACCAATTATGGTGCACTAATTAGTGGAATAGGTGCCATGCTTGCCATTATTGGTAATATTATTTTAGTACCATTAATGGGTTACCTTGGAGCTGCCATTACATCCTTAGTTTGTTTCGTTCTAATGACGATTATATCCTATTTACTTGGGCAGAAATATTATCCCATTAATTATCCTTTATTCCGAATAGGATTACATATTATAGTGGGAGTATTGGCTGTTTATATAAGCCATTTACTATCTTCAGATAATCAAGTATTTCATTTCGCTATCAAAGGCATTATATTTGTGAGCTATTTTGCCTTTCTTTATATGATTGAAAGGAAGGAATTAATAAAGATTATATCATGACAGAAGTACAAATTATCAATAAAAGTAAACATCATCTCCCTCATTATAGTACAGAACATTCAGCGGGCATGGACCTGCGTGCCAATATTGAGGGCTCTATAATTTTAAAACCTTTGCAGCGATTATTAATTCCTACTGGTTTGTACATTCATCTCCCCGATGGTCATGAAGCTCAAATTAGACCTAGAAGTGGTTTGGCTGCAAAATTTGGTATTACCGTTTTGAATACGCCTGGTACAATTGATGCTGATTACCGGGGGGAAATAAAGGTTATTCTTGTTAATTTATCCAACGATGATTTTACCGTTAATGATGGCGAAAGAATTTGCCAAATGGTAATTGCCCGTTACGAAAAAGTAAAACTTCAAGATGTTGAAGTATTGGAAGATTCTAGTAGGGGTAGTGGTGGTTTCGGACATACAGGAACTAACTAGTATTTATAGTTTTAAACAGATGCAATGAAAATACTTCAGTGGAGTGCATTACTGATAATAGTTGTTTTAACAGGATGTAGTAGTGTTAAAACAAGTTCAGCAAACGTTAGTAGCGAACAGATTAAAAAAGTACAACTAACTGATATTCAAAAGCGCAAATTCGATTATTTTTTCTACGAGGCGAATCGTGAGAAAATGAAAGGCAACCTGGAGAAGTCGGCAATGTACTTAAGCGAATGTCTTAAGATTGATGCGACAAGCAGTGCTGCCATGTATGAGTTAGCTAATATTTTAGCTGCTGGCCAAGAAGCTGTTAAAGCTCAGGGATTATTGGAGCGTGCAATACAGCTTGAGCCAAATAATATTTGGTATCGTTTAATGTTAGCAGAGTTGTACCAACAAAATAAGTTGGGTGTACAGGCCATTAAAATCTATGAGCAAATTGTAAAGGACTATCCTACTAATGATGAATATCTTTACGGTTTAGCTCAGTTATACCAGCGAAACAAAAACTTCGATAAAGCTCTCGCCACATATAATAAATTAGAAAAGCGAATGGGATTAAACGAAGTTATTATTCTTGAAAAGGAAAAAATACTTCTAAACATAGGTAAGAATAAATCTGCGCTTAACGAATTGAATAAGTTGGTATCAAAATATCCCGAAGAAGCTAGATACTACGGCTTTATAGCTGACTATTATTTGTATTTAGAGGATGAAGAAAAAGCAAGAGAGTATTACAACATTGTTTTAGAAAAAGATCCTGGAAATGTAACGGCCTATTTTAGTCTTGGCAATTTAGCTTTTCAAGCGAACGATACTACTACATTTATTGACTTCTATAAAAAAGGATTAGCAAGCAAAACAACTCCTTTTGAAGTAAAATTTCAGCGTATTCTTCCGTTTTTAATGGATAGTAAAACCATAAAGCAAAACGAGTTTTTTATTGTTGAATTTCTTGATATTGTTATTGATACTCATCCATATGAAGCAAGGGCATACGTATACAAGGGTAATTTTTATAGGAGTATTCAAGATAATGAAAATGCTCTTTTAGCGTACAAGGATGCATTATCTATCGAGGATAAAAATGAAATGATATGGCAAGATTATCTATTATTAATGATAGATTCTCAAGATTTTAAAAAGCTCTATGGTAATGCGAAAGTTGCGATTAACCATTTTCCAAATAATTCGTTTTTTTACCTCTTAGCAGGTAGTTCAGCCAGTCAATTAGATCAACATGATGAAGCGATTTCTTTACTGGAGTTAGGACTTGAAAAAGTTGGAGAAAACAAGGCTTTAGAAGCTCAATTTTATGCTAATATTGGCGATGTAGCATACAGCCAAAAAGACACTAAAAAAGCTTTTGATTCCTACGAAAAATCGCTTAAAATAGATGAGCTTAATATTGTTGTACTAAATAACTATAGTTACTATTTAACTATGGAAAACCGCAACCTGGATAAGGCCGAACGAATGAGTAGTAAGTGTATAGAAATGGAACCTGGTAATGCTACTTATTTAGACACTTATGCTTGGGTTTTATTTAAACGTGAACGTTACTTTGAAGCCAAATACATAATTGAAAGAGCGCTTGATAATGGTGGGAACTCAAGTGATGTTATTGTAGAACATTATGGCGATATTCTCTTTAAAAACGGTAATGTTGAAAAAGCTGTAGAACAATGGCAGAAGGCTCTTGAAATGGGCAGTGAAAGCAATAAAATTCAAGAAAAGATTGATACAAAGTCATATATTGAGTAGTTGAGTTATGAGGAAGTTGGTTGTTGTAATATTGGCATTAATTACGCTTGCTGGTTGTAAAACTTCGCATGTTTATTATACCAAAAAGGGTGAACTTAGGAATATATCAGATTCAAAATTATTCAGTTCAGTTGAAGAGCAGTATTTAGATTACGAATCGTTGTTTTATAAAAAGTTCAAAGCCGATGTAGAGCTTCCAAATGAAGATTATTCGTTTAAAGGAAATTTGTATTTACTAAAAGATTCTTCCATTGTGGTTTCCATATTAATGGGTATTGAATGGTATCGTGTTCGTTTAACGGAAACTGGTGTTGAAATTATTGATCGTCGTAAAAAGACCTATACGCAAGGAGATTATAAATTATTATGGGATAAATTTATGATCGAACTAGATTACTATACTTTACAAAGGATAATTACTAACGAATTATTTACTTATCCGATAAGTATAGATCAAGATCGATTTATTAAGAAGTATAAACATTACTGCAGTAACGATTTATATCAATTTCAATCCGTTAGAGAGGGAAAGTATAGCAGAAAGTACAAAAAGGAAAAGGTGGATAATATCTTGTTTCATCAATTCTCCATTCTTCCTGAGGTGTTTAAAATTTCTGAAGTTTATATTAAAGATTTTGGTGTAAATAGCCAAGTTAAAATTACTTATCATCATAGCTTGTCTGATGAAAAGACTTTGTTACCATCCGTTTTGGATATTAATGGTGAACGTGGAACTGAAGCTTTTAAACTGCATATCGAATTCGACAATATAGAAGTAAACGGAACTAATTCTATTGGATTTAAAGTATCGAGTAAGTACAAGAAATTATACATGAATAATGAGGATTAAAAGGTTATTACTTGTTGTATTACTGTTAAATATCATTACTGGTACTTGGTCCCAAAGTTTAAAGGAGCTTGAATCAGAAAAGGAAAAAATTAGTAAACGTATTAATTATGCCAATAACCTTTTAATTAAAGTTAATAAGGAAAAAAAGGATTCGTATCAAAATGTTCAGTTATTAAATCGGCAAATATCAGATCGTCAAAAATTAATTGATGTTTACGACGAAGAAATTATATTGCTTGAATCTGATATCAAAGAACTAGAATCCGATATTGCCATTAATAAAGAGAAGCTTACATCCTTAAAAGATCAATATAGTCTTCTTATTGTTGAAATGTACAGCAATAAAAAACGATATAATGAGCTATCGTTCTTTTTTGGTTCTTCAAGTTTCAACGAAGCTTACCGACGTTATGCAATGCTAAAGGAATATAATCGCTTTAGACATAATCAAGGTGTTTTAATACAGGATAAATCAAAGGAATTAGAAGATAGTTATAATCTTCTTAATACGAAGCTTACGGTTCAAAATAACGCTTTAAAAGGGCTTAAAAAGCAGCAACAATCCTTACTTAATGATAAAGAAAACTTAAATGGAAGTATTAAGAAATTACTTTCTAAGGAGTCTTCTTTAAAAGTGCAGATTCGTAAGCAAAAACGAGCTTTAAAAAAGCTGGAAGAAACCATTGTAAAGTTAATTGCGGAATTAGCTAAGGAAAGTGTGGAACCATCCGATTTTCATTTATCGAAAGGCAAGATGTCCTGGCCTGTTAAAGAGGGTGTTATTATTAGTCAGTTTGGTGAGCACAAACATCCTGTATTAAAGTATGTTAAGGTTAATAATAATGGAATTGATATTAAAACATCAAACGATAAAGAAGCAAAATGTGTCTTTAGTGGTGTGGTTTCTCGTATAGTGCCAATACCAGGCTATAATAAGGCTGTTTTAATACGTCATGGACGTTTTCTTACAGTTTATGCAAACCTTGATGTAGTAGGTGTTAAAAAGGGTCAAAACGTAACAAAAAACTCTGTTATCGGTACAATATACAGTGGCAATGGTGAAAATTCTGGTGTGTTACACTTTGAAATTTGGGAAGAAAGTGTGAAATTGAACCCTGAGTTATGGTTGTTTAAGTAAATAATTGATTTAAATTAAAACAATATCAGTTTATTTACGTAGAAATGATGTGATTGGATATATAAATTGCTATTATGCTTTCTATTAAAGGATTATCTTTTTAATTTTAACTGGAATTAAATGGAATTGACTGTGAATAAATTAGAATTCAACTCCGAAACTAAAAATATAAATATTGTCGAAAAACTTATCGACGATTTATCCAATACATTTGATTTACATAGTGATATCTATGGTAAATTATTATTGGCAGTTGTCGAAGGGGTTAATAACGCAATTGTTCATGGCAATAAGTTAAATAAAGAAAAGATAGTTACTGTTGAATATTCAATTGAAGAGGACAAAGTAGAATTTATAATTAAAGACGAAGGTACTGGTTTTGATTACACAACTATACCAGACCCTACAAAGCCTGAAAATCTTGAAAAAACCCACGGTAGAGGTGTATTTCTTATGCATCATTTAGCCGATGAAATTGAGTTTGAAGAAGAAGGTAGTGTGGTTAAAATGATCTTTAATATTACAAATGATTAACTTCTTATCTGAGGATATCTCTATTCCTCAAAATATAAATGCTAATACAAAAGCCTGGATTCAGAAGGTAATTGAGTCACATAATAAACAAGTTGGAACCCTAAGTTACGTCTTTTGTAATGATGAGTATATTTTGTATGTAAATAAGACTTATTTGCAACACGACTATTATACCGATATTATCACTTTTGATGAATGTACCAGTTCTGTTATATCTGGTGATTTAGTTATTAGCTTAGATACGGTTCAAAGTAATTCCATTGAATTTAAACAAGATTTCAATAAGGAACTACACCGTGTTATAATTCACGGAATACTTCATTTAATAGGTTTCAAAGATTTCACGGACTCTGAAAAACAGATAATGAGACAGCAGGAAGATAAAGCTTTATCATTGTTGTCAACTTTTCACTAAATTTGCTGTTTATCTATCAGTAAATGAATAATTTTTAACGTATGGAATTTAATTACGATGTTATTGTCGTAGGAGGAGGGCACGCTGGTTGTGAAGCTGCTGCTGCTGCCGCAAATTTAGGTAGTAAAGTGCTATTGATTACGATGGATATGGGACGCTTTGCTCAAATGTCTTGTAATCCTGCGATTGGTGGAATTGCCAAAGGACAAATTGTGAGGGAGATAGATGCACTTGGAGGTTACTCAGGAATCATAACTGATAAATCTTCAATTCAGTTCCGTATGCTTAATCGTTCAAAGGGACCTGCGATGTGGAGTCCGCGAGCACAATGTGATCGTGTTGTTTATTCTTATGAGTGGCGTAAGCAGTTAGAAGAAATTGAAAATGTTTTTTTCTGGCAAGATTCAGTTACTGAATTTATTTTTCAAGATAACATAATTAAGGGCGTTAGAACTGCGAATAAGGTCGAGTTCTTGGCTAAGGCTGTTGTTTTAACTACAGGAACATTCCTAAATGGCCTAATGCACATTGGATCAGTAAGTTCCGAGGGTGGTCGTGTTTCTGAACCAGCTTCAAAAGGTCTTTCTGAACAATTATTATCAAGAGGATTTACGGTTGGACGCATGAAAACGGGTACTCCTGTGAGAATTGATGAAAGGAGTGTAAATTTCTCTAAACTAGAAGAGCAAAAAGGAGATGAAGAAAACTATCGATTTAGTTATTTACCATCTCCAGATAACGGTCTTATAAAGCGTAGTTGTTTTGTTACTTATACAAATCCTGAGGTCCATAAAGTACTGGAATCAGGTTTGGAAGAATCTCCAATGTACAATGGAACTATTCAAAGTATTGGTCCTCGCTATTGCCCAAGTATTGAAACAAAAATAGTAACCTTTGCTTCTAAAGATCGTCATCAATTATTTTTAGAACCAGAGGGGCAGGATACTATTGAATTTTATTTAAATGGATTTAGTTCATCTTTACCTTTGCAAACACAAATTGATGCGCTCAAGTTAGTGGAGGGTTTAGAAAATGTTAAAGTATTTCGTCCTGGTTATGCAATAGAGTATGATTTTTTTGAGCCTACTCAATTAAAGCACTCCTTGGAGACCAAAGCTATAAGTAATTTATACTTTGCTGGTCAAATTAATGGAACTACGGGGTACGAAGAGGCTGCTGCTCAAGGTTTAATGGCAGGTATTAACGCCCACCAAAAAATCAACGATCAAAATGAGTTTGTTTTAACCCGTGATGAAGCCTATATAGGAGTTTTAATTGACGACCTCGTAACCAAGGGTGTGGATGAACCTTATCGTATGTTTACTTCTCGTGCTGAGTTTAGGATACTATTGCGACAAGACGATGCAGATACGCGATTAACGCCGAAAAGTCATTCGATTGGTTTGGCTTCTGCCGAACGACTGGAATATCTACAAGAAAAAATTGCGCTACGCGATAATCTAATTTCCTTCTTAAAAGATTATAGTGTAAAAACGAAATTGGTTAATTCGTGGTTGGAGAGTAAGGGAACTTCGCCTCTTAAACAAGGTGTGAAGTTAATCGATTTATTAATGCGTCCTCAATTACGAATCTTCGATTTATTGGAAGGTGTACCTGACTTTAAAAGATATGTTGATGATATTGATGAGTCCAGACGAATTGAAATTCTAGAATCTGCTGAAATATTATTAAAGTATTCGGGTTATATTAATCGTGAAAAATTATTGGCCGATAAATTCAAGCGATTAGAAAATCTTTCAATAGAGGGGAAGTTTGATTACGACACTATAAAAACCTTATCAACCGAAGCTCGTCAAAAGCTTGGTAAAATACAACCACAAACTATAGGTCAAGCTAGTCGTATTTCTGGAGTTTCGCCGAGCGATATTAATGTTCTTTTGGTATTAATGGGAAGGTAGTGTTCCACGTGAAACAATTTTGAATATGCGTATAGAATCCAATTATGTAGACCTTGTTAATAAAAGTATTTATCCTGCAGAAATATATATTGAAGACGGAAGAGTACAAAAGGTATTAAAAACTACTGGTAATTATTCCAATTATATATTACCTGGTTTAATCGATAGTCATGTTCATATTGAAAGTAGTATGCTCATTCCATCGCGTTTTGCTGATTTAGTTGTTCCACGTGGAACAGTAGGAGTGGTGTCTGATCCTCACGAAATCGCAAACGTTTTAGGTATTGATGGGGTAAAGTACATGAATAAAGATGCTAAAAAAGTGCCTTTAAAATGTTTTTTTGGTGTTCCATCTTGTGTTCCAGCTACTGATTTTGAAACTTCAGGAAGTAGAATTGACAGCTCTGAAGTGGAAGAATTATTGAAAGAAGGGGCGATGTTTTTAGCTGAAATGATGAATTTTCCAGGTGTAATTCATGGCGATAAAAAAGTGTTGAAAAAGCTTTCGTTGGCTAAAGAATACAATGTTCCTGTTGATGGTCATGCTCCAGGTATTTTAGGAGACGATTTACGAAAGTATGCTCAAGGTGGAATTACAACCGATCATGAATCATTCTCGATAGAAGAGGCCCTTGAAAAGGTGTCTTTCGGTATCAAAACACAAATAAGAGAAGGTAGTGCAGCTCGTAATTTTGAAGCACTTCATCCCTTAATTCGGAAGTCTCCTTTAACAACAATGTTGTGTACGGATGATAGTCATCCTGATTTAATCATTGAAAAAGGACACATTGATCGTCTTGTACGATTGGCTTTAAACAAGGGGTATTCGATCTTTGAAATATATCAAACGGCAGTAGTAAATCCTGTTGAGCACTATAAACTACCTGTTGGATTATTAAAGGAAGGGGATGCTGCTGACTTTATTTTAGTAGATAACCTAGAAGAATTTAATATTCAATCGACCTATATTGATGGTGTAAAAGTTGCAGAAAATGGTATATCTCTTTTTGAATTAACTGATGTAAGTGCTATTAATTCGTTTAATTGTAAAGCTATTTCGTCGAAAGATATTAAGGTAATTGCACCTACTGACAATGCAATACTTCGTGTAATAGAAGCTGAGGAAGGTGAGCTATTAACAAAGGAGTACAAATGGCATACTACGTATAAAAAAGGAAATGTTATTGATGCTGATGTTGCAAATGATCTTTTAAAAATAGTCGTGATTAATCGTTATAAAGATGCTCCTCCAGTTGTTGGGTTTATTAAAAACTTCGGATTAAAAGGTGGTGCTTTGGCTAGTTCTGTTGCTCACGATAGTCATAATATTGTGGCTATAGGGTGTGATGATGATCAATTAGTAAAAGCAATTAACGCTGTTATTGATTCTAAAGGCGGTATTGTAGCTTGTGATGATAATGAACTTTTATCGCTTGAGTTACCAGTCGCTGGTCTAATGTCTGCAAATAAAGGAGAAGAGGTAGCTGTAAAATACACTCGATTAAATCAATTTGTTCAACAAATGGGGTGTAAGATGAAGGCTCCTTTTATGACACTTGCCTTTATGCCACTATTGGTTATTCCATCGTTAAAAATAGGAGATAAGGGTTTATTTGATGTGAATACATTCTCATTAACCAGTTTATTCGTAGATGAAGAATAATGAAATTTGTAGAGAAGAAAGACTAAAATTATTGGTTCAATCTTTACCTGGCACCCCAGGTATTTACCAATATTATAATATCGACGGTGCAATTATTTACATTGGAAAGGCTAAAAATTTAAAAAAGCGTGTTTCATCCTATTTTTCAAAACAACACGATGATGGCAAAACGCGTATTCTAGTACGTAAAATTTACGACATAAAACACATTGTTGTCGATACGGAAGCCGATGCTTTGCTTCTGGAAAACAACCTTATTAAAAAGTATCAGCCGCGTTATAATATCCTATTAAAGGATGATAAATCCTTCCCGTATATTGTTATTCGAAACGAACGTTTTCCACGTGTGCACCAAACCCGTAATTTTATTCGGGATGGGAGCGCCTACTTTGGACCGTATACATCAGTGGGAATGGTTCGAACCTTAATTGAATTATTCAGACAGATATATCCCTTACGAACGTGTAAGCATAATCTGAGTGAAGCTAACATTCAAAACGGTAAATTTAGAGAGTGTCTTGAGTTTCATATAGGTAAATGTAAGGCACCATGTGTTGGTTCTTACGCTGAAGAAAACTATCTAAATAACATCAGTTCTATTAAAGAAATACTTCAAGGTAATATATCTAGTGTGTTGAAATACATGAATGATGTAATGCTTACCTATGCTTCGGAGCTTGAATTTGAATTGGCAAATGAGGTTAAAAAGAAGATTGAATTACTTAAAACTTACCAAAGTAAGTCGACTGTTGTTAATCCTAAAATTACAAATGTCGATGTATTTAGTATTATCGATGATGAGAAAACGGGCTATGTCAATTTTATTCGTGTAATAAATGGAGCGATAATTCAATCTCATACCATGGAGTTCAAGAAGAAATTGAACGAGAATAAGGATGAGATTTTGCTTATGGCTATAATAGAAATTAAAGAACGATTAAAAATATTAGCACGAGAAGTACTTGTACCTTTTGACATAGATTTAGAAATAGAAAACACGAAGTTTGTAGTACCTAAAATAGGGGATAAGAAGAAGTTAATGGATTTATCTGAACGAAACGTTAAATATTTCCGATTGGATAAACTAAAACAACAATCACTTCATAAAAAAGAACCCAGAGAGGAACGTTTGATGAAAGTAATGCAAGCTGATCTGCGCCTAAAGGTTCTTCCAAGGCACATCGAATGTTTCGATAATTCCAATATACAGGGTACAAACCCAGTGGCAGCCTGTGTAGTTTTCCGAAATGGAAAGCCTTATAAAAAGGATTACCGTCATTTTAATATTAAGACTGTAGAGGGACCAAACGATTTTGCATCCATGGAAGAGGTTGTTTATCGTCGTTATAAACGTTTAAAAGAGGAGGGGCAAGGATTGCCTCAATTGGTGGTTGTCGATGGCGGAAAGGGACAGTTGGGCTCAGCTGTTCGAATATTAAGCGAACTTGGTTTGATGGATAAAATATCAGTTATTGGTATTGCTAAACGTCTCGAAGAAATATTTTATCCTGGAGATCCTGTTCCTTTGTATTTGGATAAAAATTCAGAAACCTTAAAAATTATCCAACATTTACGAAACGAAGCGCATCGATTTGGAATTACGTTTCATCGTCAAAAACGTTCCATCAATTTTATTCAATCCGAGCTAAATAACATACCAGGTATTGGCGATAAAACAATTGAGTTATTGTTTAAAAGTTTTAAGTCATTTAACAATATAAAGGACGCTAAAATTGAAAATTTAAGAGAGGTGGTAGGGAATGATAAAGCTAAGAAGGTATATTCGTACTTTAATTCAATTAAATCTGTTTAATAATCTAGTAATCAGTGTATAGTGCTGCGATAAATATTTCTGTATATTTCACAATCTAACTGAAAAAACCATCTGATATTTGAATTTTATCTTCTTTCGTAATTTTCTTGAATTGTTCTTTATATAATATATTTTTAATTGAATTATATTCATGATTACATCCTACCATCTGATTTGCTAAATCACGTAGAATGTGATTTAACGATTGATCTGAGGATTTTATTTCAGATTCTTTAATTATGCCCTTTTCAATTTTTAAACGACTTTTAATTCTGCTACCATCAACAAGTTTATATCTTTTGTTGATTTCAAAATTTGGACTATAGCCATAGTTCCATTCCCAACCTGAGTATTTATCCTTAACCAGGCTTTTAATTTGATCTATTTCGTTTGTTTGGAGTACTAGTTCATCCGCTTGTTGATAATGGTTCAAAAGGTGCTTAAATACATAGGAAACAAATTCTTCATATTTCATTGGTGTCGATAAATATTCTGAAATATTTGTAACCTCACTTCTAACTGATTTAACAGATTTACCTTTAATAATTAAAGGGTTATTTTTTAATGCATTACTTAAGGTTGATAAATCGGAATTAAATAGAAGTGTTCCATGATGCATCACTCTACTTTTATAGACATGCGAGGCATTTCCAGAAACCTTTTTATTCTTAATTTGAATATCATGTCGCTTGCCAAAGCTGGCATCTATGCCTAAAGATTTGAGAGCATCAAGAATAGGTTGTGAGTATTGTTCAAAGTTGACTAGCTGCCCCTTTATACCTGTTTGAATAAAGCAAAAGTTTAAGTTATTATCATCGTGAAAAACCGTTCCACCACCCGATAAGCGACGATAAACAGGAATTTTGTGTTTTGATGTATAGGAGAAATTTATTTCAGCAAGGGTATTTTGGTGCTTACCAACTATTATTGATGGCGAATTTGTGTACAAAAAGAAGATATCTAGTGCTGTTTGACGCAATAAATACTCTTCTGTTGCCAGGTTAAATGCTGGATTATTTGTGATGCTGATTAGTCCTTTCATAAACGTGATTTAATGCTAACATAACTGCTGCTAGTTACTTTTTGTTTTCCAGCATTGAAATGTTCACTTCAAAGGTAAAGATTAAAAGATATATCGTATTTTGGTATTTTTTAATAATTGAAAGAATGCGTTTAGTTATACAGCGAGTAAGTGAAGCTGCCGTATCGATTGAAGGAGTGGTGCATGGAGCTATTAATCATGGCTTTATGATATTGGTTGGTATTGAACCAGCCGATACATCAGAAGATATCGACTGGTTGGTTAAAAAAACCTTAAACCTAAGGATATTCAATGATGAGGATGGTGTAATGAATAAGTCCATTTTGGATGTCAAGGGCGAACTATTAGTCATTAGTCAGTTTACCTTACAAGCACGTACAAAAAAAGGCAACAGACCTTCTTATATCAACGCTGCAGGTCCTGACTTAGCCATACCGCTTTACGAGGAGTTGATTAATAAATTGGCGCAGGAAGGAAATATTCGTGTTGCAACAGGTAAATTTGGTGCCAATATGCAGGTGCAACTAATCAATGATGGTCCTGTAACTATACTAATTGACTCTAAAAACAAAGAATAGTGAAAATATCAGAAGCACAAGAAACGGTTGATAAATGGATAAAAACCTATGGCGTTCGCTATTTTAGTGAACTAACCAATATGGCAATTTTAACCGAGGAGGTAGGCGAGTTGGCTCGCGTAATGGCCCGTAAATATGGCGATCAATCCTTTAAAAAAGATGACTTAAATGTGGATATGGCCGATGAAATGGCCGATATTTTATGGGTTTTAGTGTGTTTGGCCAATCAAATAGGCATTGATCTGGAGCAGGCTTTTGCAAAGAATATGGAGAAAAAGACAAAACGCGATAGTGAGCGTCATCTTAATAATGATAAACTAAAATAATAGATAACCAAGCTTATAGTGTCAAGCTATGGGCATTAAAGCTACATATATGGATGGATTATTAGATCAATATCCTTTTGACTTAAGTGACGAGCAAATTCATAAAGGTATTGAAGCAGCAAAAGATGAAGCGTCAAAGCTTAAAAGTGATAAGGAAATACTGAAGCAACTATTTAATTGTATCGATTTAACATCATTAAATACAGAGGATTCATCAGATGATATTCGTGACTTTGTTGATAAAGTTAATGACTTACACGAACATTTTGATTTTGTACCACAAGTGGCAGCAATGTGTGTGCATTCCGTGTTTTCATCAGTGCTTAAAAGTGGTTTAAAAGATGCCACTATTGGACGTGCTGTTGTGTCAGCTGGTTTTCCATCATCACAAACTTATTTAGATGTAAAAAAGTTGGAAACGCAGCGTGCTATTGATTTTGGAGCTAACGAGATTGATATAGTGATGTCGGTCGGCGAGTTTATGGAAGGTAATTATGAGTTTGTTGGGGAAGAGATCAATGCCATAAAAGGAGTTATGGGAGATGCTCACTTGAAAGTGATTTTGGAATCAGGTGCTTTGAAATCAGCTCAGGAAATTTGGATTGCCAGTGTCATTGCCATGGATTATGGTGCTGATTTTATTAAAACTTCCACTGGTAAGCAACAACCTGCCGCAACATTTGAAGCGGCTTTTGTAATGCTTAATGCGATTAAAAAATACCATCAAGCAACGGGGAAGAAAATAGGATTTAAACCTGCTGGTGGTATTTCAACAGCCGAAGATGCACTTGTATATTATTGCTTAGTTAAGCAGATTTGTGGAGATGAGTGGCTAAATAATAAGTTGTTTAGGATAGGAGCAAGTCGTTTAGCCAATAACTTGTTGAGCGATGTGGCAGAAATAGAAAATGGTTATAGAAAGGAAATAAAATACTTCTAAAAAAGATCTAATTGTTTACTGAGTAAAGTTGATACATTAAAAGTAAACTGCATCGATTTTACTCGGTAAACGAATGGATTGTACTATTCTTCTATTTCTTACGCTTTAAGGTGTAATCAACCATTGTTAATAGGGCTGTTTTAACCTCTGAATCATCATAGCTCGATAATGATTCTTTTGCTTTCTGAGCGTATTGTTCCATTTGTGTATTGGCATATTCAATACCACCATTGGCCTTAACAAAAGCAATAATTTCCTGCACCTTTTTCTCATTTTTATGATGACGGCGTATCATCTTCAATATTTTCTTTCTTTGTTTACTATCAGTATTTTGAAGAGCATGTATTAAAGGGATAGTTAACTTCTTTTCTTTTATGTCGTTACCCGTTGGTTTTCCAATTAATCCGTTTTGTTCAAAATCAAATAAATCATCGCGAATCTGAAAAGCTATACCCAGGTTCTCCCCGAACTCAGCCATGTTTTGTAAACGTTCCTGACTGGCATTAACCGAAAGTGCTCCAGCTTTCGTACATGCTGCAATTAGGGTAGCTGTTTTCTTTCGAATAATATCGTAGTATACTTCTTCCGTTATATCAAGTTTGCGCGATTTTTCAATTTGCAAAAGTTCACCCTCACTCATTTCTGTTACGGCGTTGGAAACTACTTTCAACACATCAATTTGATCGGTCGCCAAGGACAAGCTTAATCCTTTCGACAGAAAGAAATCACCTACTAGTACAGCTATTTTCGACTTCCAAAGGGCGTTAATGCTAAAAAAACCGCGTCGTTGATAGGTTTCATCAACTACATCATCATGTATTAATGTGGCTGTATGAAGTAACTCAATAAGCGTGGAGGCAATGTAGCTGGCCTCTGTTATTTCGCCATTTAATTTGGCAGATAAAAACACCAGCATTGGACGCATTTGCTTTCCTTTACGTCTTAATACATAGTTTGTTATGATATCAAGCAAAGGAATTTTAGATTTCAGCTGTTCTTTAAAAAACGGCTCAAATTTTTTCATTTCCTCCTTAATAGGAGCTTTTATAAGTGCTGTATCTGACATATTTCTTACTTTCAGTGTACGCCATTAGCGTACCAATCAATGGACGCCAAATTTAATTATTATTAAGGATTTTTGTATATCATATTGATATTATCTAAATATTTAAATATTTTTGCCCGAGCGTAACGTTAATATAACAAGATAGTTATATATTTGTATTTGTAAGTAATTTAATATTTAAGCTCAGACGATGAAAATAAAAGATTTAGATACAGAATTGTTGGAAAGAGCCGCAGGTATGCTTAAAGCTATTGCTCATCCTATGCGTATAGCTATTTTAAGTCATTTAGAAGATGGAGGTAAATTAACCGTTACCGAAATTCATAAGCTGCTTGATATAGAACAATCAACTACCTCGCATCATTTGGGTATTTTAAAGGATAAAGGTGTATTGGCCAGCGAGCGTCAAGGGAAAAACACGTTTTATTATTTAAAGCACAATAGCTTGCGTAATATTGTTGATTGCGTTGGAAAGTGTGCAATTGTTCAGTAAGACAAAGAATTGATTAGAATAATTTAAAGACTGATTGATTCAGTCTTTTTTTATGAGAGGAAGATGGCAAAGATACGATTGACAAAGGAGTTTAGGTTTGAAATGGCTCATGCCTTGTGGAATTACGATGGTTTGTGTAAAAACCTACATGGGCATTCGTACATTCTTAATGTAACCGTGCTTGGTAAACCTATTGAGGATGAGAGTAACCCTAAGTTGGGGATGGTAATGGACTTTGGCGATTTAAAGTGCATTGTTAACGAGGAGATTGTTGATAAATTGGATCATGCAATTGTGTTGAGTAAAAACGCACCATCAGAGCAGTTATTGGCTTTGCCGCAAATGGGTCAACGTCACGAGATAGTGGATTATCAGCCTACATGCGAAAATATGTTGGTTGATTTTGCTGAACGCATTAAAAAAAGATTGCCAATGAATATTGAGTTATTCAGCCTTAAATTAAACGAAACAGCCACCAGTTATGCCGAGTGGTATGCGAGTGATAATGAATAATACTATTAACCACTAGGTTAATGATCTCTTACAAAGGATGACATCACCATATTAGTTTTCTAATAGTGATATCATCCTTTTTTATTGTGCTTAGGTAACAAATAAGCTAATTGCTAATGCTTATCTTTAGCAAAAAAACAAAATATAGCTATGGCTGACGAAAAAAAGGATTTGTATTTGTTGGATGCTTATGCATTAATATTCAGGGCGTATTATGCGTTTATTCGCAATCCCCGTATCAATTCAAAAGGGTTTAATACTTCCGCCGTATTTGGTTTTACTAATTCATTGTTAGAGATTTTAACCAAAGAAAATCCAACGCACATAGCTGTTGTTTTTGATCCCCCAGGGCCTAATTTTCGTCACGAAGAGTACCCTGAGTATAAAGCCAACCGCGATGCCACTCCCGAAGATATAAAGCTATCGGTTCCTTATATTCAAGACTTGATTAAAGCCATGAACATTCCCGTTATTGTAAAGGAGGGGTTTGAGGCTGACGATGTGATTGGTACGCTTTCGGCCAAAGCATCGGAGCAAGGTTATAATACCTATATGGTCACTCCAGATAAGGATTATGCACAGCTGGTTAAAGAAAATGTGTTTATGTACAAACCACGCAGTATGGGTGGTGGTATCGATATTTGGGGCATCGATCAGGTTAAGGAAAAGTTTTCGGTAAGTGAGCCAATTCAGGTTATTGATATTTTGGCTTTATGGGGCGATGCGGCTGATAATATTCCTGGCTGCCCAGGTGTTGGAGAGAAAAGGGCTAAGGACTTGATTAAGGCCTATGGAAATATCCCAAATATCTACGAGCACATTGAGGAGCTGAAAGGCAAGCAAAAGGAAAACATGATTAACTTCCGTGAGCAGGTCGAATTGTCTTATCGCTTGGCAACTATTCGTTTAGATGTACCAGTGGACTTGGATGAGAAAGCTTTAAAGCGCGAAAAACCAAACATGGATGCCATAAATAAACTGTTTGATGAGTTGGAGTTTAAAAACCTTACTTCGCGTATAAATGCTTTGTATGGCACAGCACCTGTTCAGGGCGATTTATTTGGTGGTCCAGCCGCGCCTCAGTCCGAAGTTATTGAGGAAGCTTACACCTCGCATCAAACTTTAAAAGATGTAAGCTACCGTTATTACATGGTTTATAACGCCCAAAAGCTGGCTTCTTTACGTGCCGAACTAAGCACTAAAAAACAATTTTGTTTTGATACAGAAACAACTTCGGTAAATGCCATGGAAGCCGAGTTGGTAGGTCTTTCATTCTCTTGGAAAGCCCATGAAGCCTATTATGTGCCTGTGATGAACAATGGGGTGGTTGATACCGACATAACTGCTTCGTTCAAAGCTATTTTTGCTGATGATAAAATTACCAAAGTAGCTCAAAACCTGAAGTACGACATGTTGGTACTTAAAAACTACGATATAACCATTAAGGGGCCGTTTTTCGATACCATGGTGGCCCATCATCTTTTATATCCAGGTTTGAAAAACGGTATGGACTTTATGGCTGAAACCTACCTCAATTACACGCCAATCTCATACGAATCGGTGGTAGGACCAAAGGGTAAGAAGCAAAAGAACATGCGTGATATAGCACAAGCTGATATAGTTGATTATGCTGCTGAAGATGCGGATATCACTTTACAGTTGGCTGAGAAATTTCAGGAGGAGCTGAAAGGTAGTGATGTGGAGAAACTCTTTAATGACATTGAGATGCCTTTGATTGAGGTTTTGGCCAATATGGAGTTTGAGGGTGTAACTCTTGATGACGGTGCTTTAAAGGAGTTTGCCGAAAAACTACGTGAACTTATCATTGCGCTGGAGAAGAAGATAGAAGAATTGGCTGGTATGCCGTTTAATATATCTAGTCCTAAGCAAGTAGGCGAAGTGCTGTTTGAGCATTTAAAACTTGATGAAAAAGCTAAGAAAACAAAGAGCGGTCAGTACAGTACAGGAGAAGAGATTCTGCAGAAATTGAAAGATCGCCACGAGATTATACCTGCCATATTGGAGTATCGTGGATTGGTTAAGTTATTGAATACCTATGTGGAAGCCTTGCCTAAGTTAATCAATGCTAAAACAGGTAAAATACATACAAGCTATAGTCAGGCAACCGTGGTAACAGGGCGTTTGAGTTCAAACAACCCTAATTTGCAGAATATTCCTATCCGCGACGAGAATGGTAAGGAAATAAGGAAAGCTTTTACGGCGTCGGATGATAAGCATGTGTTTTTATCGGCAGATTACTCGCAGGTAGAACTGCGCTTGATGGCACATTTTAGCGAAGACCAGCATTTGATTGATGCCTTTAATCGCGGCGAAGATATTCATGCAGCCACAGCAGCGAAAATTTTTAAAGTGCCTTTGGACGAGGTAACAGGCGATATGCGACGTAAGGCTAAAACGGCCAACTTCGGTATTATCTACGGTATATCAGCCTTTGGTTTAGCCGAACGTTTGACGATCTCACGTAAGGAGGCCAAGGAGATTATCGATGGGTACTTTGAGAGTTTCCCGGGTGTAAAGACTTTTATGGATGGTAGCATAGCCACAGCGCGCGAAAACAATTATGTGGAGACACTTTTTGGGCGTAAGCGTAACCTCAGTGATATTAACTCTCGCAATGGAGTAGTGCGTGGCATGGCCGAACGAAATGCCATTAATGCACCAATACAGGGTACAGCGGCCGATGTTATTAAGCAAGCCATGGTGAATATTCAAAAACGTTTTATTAGTGAAAATATCGCCTCTAAAATGATTCTTCAGGTGCATGATGAATTGAACTTCGATGTATTGAAAACAGAGGAAGAACAAGTGAAAGCCATTGTTAAGGAAGAAATGGAAAATGCCATTAGCTTATCGGTGCCTTTTGATGTGGATATGGGCGTTGGTATAAACTGGTTAGAGGCACATTAATTGGAAGTGACTAGTGTCTAGTAACTAGTGCTATGTGCCTGGAAAAATGCTAAATGAGATTAATAGAATGCGATCATTGAAGCTTAGTGCTTTCGGTGGTCGTATTTTTTTAATCAAGAAAGTCGATTTGCATGCCTATCTTGCGACAGATTTTTATGACCCAGATTATGATGAAACAGCTTATTATTACAAGCCTATTGGCATTCTTGTCGATGGCTGCTTATGCACAAGAAGAATTTTTCAGAGACAGAGGTGGAATATCTTTGGTTTATGGACAAGGGATAACTGACGATGACCACTTTAATGCCATGGGTTTTAGTTTCGTTTTTAAAGGTGGATTCTCTCTTGGTTTAACGAGTCAAAAGGTTAATGAGGAAGTGAATCCTCAGGTATTTATAGGTTACTTATCGCCATATAAAGAACGTAAATACTATTCACGCACCAGTATACAGTTGAGTTACATGAGTAGTTCAGTAGTATCGGTTGTGGGGCTTAATTTTGGCTTATCGTGCATTATAAATGCGACTAAGCACTTTCCTACTTCTTTTAACGGAGGTCTTTCACTTAACCATGTCACATATAAAAGTAGTGCAACATATTATTCAGGTTATGGTGGTGTTTCTGTAATGCAAGATGATACTGATTTTATACCAGTGATAGCATTTGCCATCAATCAGGCATTTTTTGCAAATCAGGTATTGAGCCCTTTTGTGAGTTTGGGTATTGGCTATGATTTAACCAATAATTCGACGGTTAAATCCTTTCTTTTTGGTGTCAATGTTAATTTTAATGGAAAAAAGAAAGTAAGCCAGCCAGAAGTTATACTGAATTAAAAAGCCTGGTTTACTTTCAGATAAAACGAAATATCCCCCTCGCTTGTATGCACAAAGTCAAGGCGAAGATCAACACCTGTAACTTGTTGTAGCATATACCGTAATCCAAGTCCTTCGCAAGTGTACCAGCCATCATCGTCGCGCGAGTTGCCTTCAAAGCCGTAGGAGCCACCCGATAGGTTAGCAACACCAAAAAAGGCAACGGCCCTAAAGCGTGTTTTATTTATTGTGTAGCGGTATTCTGTTTGGGCACCTGTTTGGTACTTCGCTTTAAATTGTCCGGCCGGATAGCCTCTTAACTGCGTTTTACCCGATAAGGTGGGCAGTCCATTGTCTGGTGCTTTATCGGAGCTGTAGTGGCCATAAAACTGTGAGGCCCATACATCGTTATCTTTAAATCCTTGGGCGTAGTATCGGGCATCTACTATTAAAGCACCATATGAGTTATCGGCGCCTAGCCAACTTGGGTTAGTATTAATACGTGCGGTAATCCATGCTGCTTTTGATGGAAAATATTTGTTCTTTCGCGTATCGTAGCTAAGTGCCAAGCCTACTCCAGCCGAATTTTCATTGGTTATGCCATTGCCGCTTATAAAGTCATCTCCACCCTGATTATTGGGTTTGTACTGAAGACGTTTATAGCTTAATGGGGTACCAAAGTAAATGCGATCGGCAACCCGAAACATTAATAATTCAGTTAGTATAATGGTGTTGATATTGTATTCTACTTCACCGTAGGTTTTATCGCTAAATTCATTGTTGATGCTGGAATATACCACTTGTGAGGAGGACAAAAAGGCATTGTTGTTTAACCATAGGTTATTTCGGACCAGGGCATTATAACTTTTTGTGGTAGTATATTGACCCTCGATCAGTAATTGCGATTTGGAAGCTGTGCTTTTATCTGCATCGTACAGATAGGATGATGACACACCAAAGCCCCAACCCATGAGTGGTGTACTGGTTATCAGTGGCACTACTTTTAATGCTTTTTCTGTTTTAGTGCTATCGTTTTGACTAACAAGGATGGTGGGAATAAACAAGAGGATAAATATAAGTTTGTACATGTACATAGTGTGTTAGGTTTATAAACGATGCTTCAAAGTATTAAGTAATACCTAATAATGTCAATTGATAATGGGATTTGGATATGATTTATGCTTATCTAATATTTAGACAAATACCATATAAGATATCATGATTCCATAAGGTGCTCATTCTATATTCTTTAACCATTATAGGTTTGTTTTGTTGATGATTATTATGATGGCGTTGACGTTTTTTAAGGTTTTATAATGCATATAGATGAATAAAAAAGGTAATCTTTGCCAGCTATTGGCGAATGAAAAGGTTCGCGTCTTTTTACCTAGTAAGGTAAATTTAATGTTATAATCGGGAAAAAAACAACATGGACGGAAGAGACAAAAAGAACATTAAGACAGGTATTAAAGTGTCGATTGTGCAAAATAGGGATAAGCACTCTGGACAACTGTCTCATGGAGTTGTTAAAGACATCATTACTACTGGCCCTTTTCATCCTCAAGGCATTGAAGTGCGCCTAAAGGATGGGTCTGAAGGACGAGTAAAGGAAATACGCTTATAGGGTAGTTCCAATGAAAGACTTAATACAAAAGAGCTGACGATTGTTAGCTCTTTTGTGTTTTAGAAAGGTTTGTATTCATAGTTGTAAAGGACTTACAACTTATTTACTTCAAAACACGAAATGGAGCTGAGTTTGGGCAGCGGACTCAAACAGTGTATTAATTTGCCCTGCATTGATTTTATATCAATAGCGTCCTAAACGTTTTTATTAATAGCTCGAAACGTCTTGTTACGAACCGGCCTCAGCCAGTGAGCCAAAAAACAGGGTTAACATGACGGTTAAGAATTGTTTTTCTGTTTAAGCAGTTTGAGGAACGAAAAGTGTGAGATTAAAACAATTTCAGTCATGAATCCTAGTTTTTTGAGTGAGATGGGTGCAGCCGGCGGACTTTTTGCTTACTTTTTTGACTGTAGAAAAAAGTAAGAGCCATCACGGCTTGAGTGAAAAATAATTAGGACAACATTGGTTTTAAATCATTCATATTTCTTTTTGCTAGCTTCGTAGCCTCAAATACAAGTACGCATTAATACCGTTTACTAATCAAAAAGCGCCTTTAGTATATTTCATTTCTATAGCCACGTTGATTATGTGACGGCATTATACCAATGCATTGTGAAATATTAATGGTATAAGAGTTGAAAAGCATGACACAAAAGATAGAATTATTAGCACCAGGTGGAGATATTGATGCCATAAAAGCAGCCATTGCATCGGGGGCTAATGCTGTGTATTGCGGACTTAATAAGTTTAATGCACGTAACCGTGCGGCCAACATTACTTACGATGATTTAAACGGCATATTGCGTTTGGCTCATCAGCACCAATGCCAGGTGTTTATCACCCTCAATATAATTATTGTCGAAAGCGAAATACCCGACCTTATTCGCTTGCTTAACAAATTAGTGAACACCAGCATTGACGGCATTATTATTCAGGATTTGGGCTTGTTTTATATCCTGAATAAATATTACGGGAGCATGATGATACATGCCTCTACTCAGATGACCACACACAATGAGGGGCAGATTAAATTTTTGAGTGCATTAAAAGCCACCCGTGTTAATCTATCGCGCGAGTTAAACATGGGTGAGATAAAGGCATTAACGGCCGAAGCACACCGCCATCAATTGCTTACTGAGGTGTTTGTGCACGGTTCGTATTGTATCTCATTCTCTGGCTTGTGCTACATGAGTTCTTTACATGGCAGTAATTCAGCCAATCGAGGTCGTTGCAGTCAGCCGTGTCGCGATCAGTACCAAACCACCTCTCAAGGCAGTGAGTTTCCGCTTAACCTAAAAGATAATTCCGCCTTTGAAAACATTGCAGAATTGGCCGAGGCAGGTGTTGACTCCTTAAAAATTGAGGGACGCATTAAAAAGTACCATTATGTGTACTTGGTGGTTGAAGCCTACCAGAAGCAACTCAAACGTTGGTACAATAATGAAGCATTGGAGCCAATGGATAAAATGCTGTACAAGGTGTTTAACCGCAACTTCACCAATGGTTTTTTAAGGGGCGATATTCATCAACAGATGTTTATCGAAAACCCACGTGATTATTCATCTACCCACTTGGCAAAGTTAAACGACGATGCTTCAGTTGCAGGTATTGAGCGTGCCGAAGAACAGCTGTATGCTGAAAAGGGCCTTTTACGCAGGGAAATAAAGCAGAAAATTGATGCCCTAAGTACTTGCAAAGGCTCCTTAAGTTTATGTCTAATGGGGCGGGTGGGCGAGCCTTTAAAGATACAAGTTAAAACACCCGAGCACAGCTTTGAATTACTGTCGGATGTGCTGCTCATGAATAGGGGGGTTAAAGCGTTGGATGAAAAAATGTTGCTCTCGCGTTTTAAAGCCATCAACGATACCGAATATAGTTTGGATGCCATCGATCTGAAACAATTGATGCCGAATGTGTTTTTACCCTTTAAGGAGCTAACAGTACTTAAAAATAAGCTATTATACATTATTAAAAACTCCAGGGAAAGCCACCTGGCCGTTCCAAAACCAGTATTGAATAAACCCAAAATTGAGCCTGGCAAACCGCATCTGTCGGTACTGGTTTCAACCGCAGAAGAGGTGCAGGAGCTGAGTGATTGTGAGGCTGATTTGTATTTTAAGTTACCCAATAGTATGGGTGCTAGCTTTGATGAGTTGCTGAACTTGTTTAACAAATATCCTCAGATTACACCATGGTTTCCCGCCGTGTTAATCGGCGCTGACTACAAAACAGCAGTGGCGTTTTTACAGGCCTTAAAACCTCAGAAATTGGTTTGTGATAATACGGGTATTGCCTTTGAAGCCAACAAGCTTGCTTGCAATTGGATTGCCGGACCGCAGTTGAACATTGTTAACTCATACGCTTTGCTTTGTTTAAAGGAGAGCTTTAACTGTTCAGGCGCTTTTATCTCCAACGAAATTAAGCAGCATCAGATTAAAAACATTACCCGTCCTGATGATTTTCAGCTGCATTACAGTATTTTTCATCCGATTGTACTTATGTCCAGTCGTCAGTGTTTGTTTCAACAAACTGTAGGCTGCGAAAAAGAGAGCATGGACGATGAGTGCATGGTTACTTGTGATAAATCGGCCACATTAACGAATCTAAAAAACACCACATTCTCCATCGATAAAAATAGGGGAGAGTACCACCATATTTATCATCAAAACCACTTTTTAAATAGTACCATTCATACCGATTTACCCAATACCTTTAGCAGTTTTTTAATCGATTTACGTAACAACCCTAGTGAAACCAATAAAGTGGCTGATAAAAAAGCTTTGGTGAAACTATTTACTGAGCATTTAAAGGGTGATTTAAGTGCAAGTCATAGTCTGCAAGAGCAATTGGGTACAACAACTTGTATTCAGTATCAAAACGGGCTGTAATAAGCTTGTCTTAAAAAAATACAACTAGCAGTCTATTGGTGTTATATAATGGGGTAATTACCAATTTTAGAGCAATTGATTTGTTAATTAAGCTCATAAGTGGTTAGTATTAAGGTATCTTATTGTTATTAATACTTGTCAATTAACACACTTTAACTACCTTTATTTCAGGATGCCTTAAGCACGAATGTATCTAATACTATTCTAGTTAATAAGCTAACTAACCTTTATTCTAATGAAAAATCTATTCTATTTAGCGCTTTTTAGTATTGTAATAATCGCTTGCGAACAAAACAAGCCAGAGCCAAATCCTACTCCGGAAAACACCAACATTTTAGATTCAATTTGTGTTAATTGCTTTGCCTTTGATAGTGAGGGGACGGTTTGGATAGGCACCCTTAGTCAGGGCTTGGTTAAACATAATTCAACCGAAACAAAGGTGTTTAATGCCAGTAATTCATCAATAAATAATGCACCAATATGGGATATTGAAATTGATAATGATGATAATGTATGGCTGGGGACTGATGGTTTAGTTAAGTTTGATGGTGCTAACTTTACAAGCTATACTACCGTCAATTCCAATATTCCTGAAGATGTTGTTTGGTCCCTTGCTGTTGACTCTAAAAATAATATTTGGGCGGCATCAAATCGTTTTAGAGAGGGTGGTTTAGTTAAGTTCGATGGAAACGACTTTGAGGTTTTTTTACCCGATAACTCTGCACTACCTCGCAATGAAGTGACTTGTATAGCCATTGACCATGAAGACAATGTTTGGCTTTCGGTAACGCATAAAGTTAATGACACTTTTCTTGTTCGTATTTCTGATGATCAATGGACCATTTATGACCGTGATGATTTCGGTCAGGAATTATGTTGGATCAGTAAAATAGAATTCAATAACCAGAATCAGGTTTGTGGAACAATTAGAAATGGGTATTGTGGAGGAAGTGATAAGCGTCCGCGCATTTTCGAATTTGATGGAAACAGTGTAGAGTTTACAACCATGGAGGAGGGGACTTATACTGAGGAATTTAGTACGATAATGGTGGATAAGGATGATAATTACTGGTGCACTTTTGGAAGTGGCTATGCTTACTACGATGGCATGCAATGGCATAAAACAAAGTCTGATGTGATAGAAAATGATGGAGGTAACTCCTACAAAAACGCTTATTTTGCTATAGAACAAGCGCCTGATAGAAACATTTGGTTGGGAACAGATATTGGCATAGAGGTTTTAGAGATTAACGAGTAAGAAGCTGTTTATTATAGTTGTTTATGGAATTCAACAATAACATTTCAGTTGCCGCAAAAAGATTGACTCAAAACTATCAGCTAATGTTTAAATTTTAATGCTACTGAAATTATATGAGTTTGATACACATAGCTTAAAATCCTATGCAATAATTTACGAGTGGCATTATTTATAAAGTAAACATTTTTCACATACTTAACTCCAAACCAATAATGAAACACATCATACTTTCAATTCTTCTTTTTAGCGTATATTCTACTGAATCTAAAGCTCAGTCGATAAATTCATTACGAGATAGTATTTATGCAGTTTTAAACACAAAAACGGCTTTTGTTGGGGTGGCTATTCAGGGCATGTATGCGAATGATACGCTTTCGATCAATGGCGATAAGCACTTACCCATGCAAAGTGTTTTTAAGTTTCATTTGGCATTGGCTGTTCTCAATCAGGTTGATAAAGACCGTTTACGAATAGACGACACATTGGTAATTAATAAAGAGATGCTTAGTAATTATGCTCATTTATGGAGTCCGCTGCGCAAAAAATACCCCAATGGGGCAGAGCTAAGTATACAAGAGGTATTGTACAATACGGTGGCCTGGAGCGATAATTTGGGCTGCGATATGCTAATTGAATGACTAGGAGGGGTGCATGTGCTACAAGATTATTTACACGCGCTGGGGATTCAAGACATTGCCATTGTGCATAACGAAATAAGTATGCAGTCTAATTGGATCAATCAGTATGACAACTGGACCACGGCAAAGGCAGCCAAGCAATTATTACGTTTGTTCCACTCCAATGCCAACAAGCTTTTAAGTAAGGATAGTTACGATTTTCTTTTGCAGACATTAAAAGACACGCAAACGGGTCAAAAAAGTATTCGGGGACAATTACCTACTGAAACTATAATAGCGCATAAAACTGGTCATTCAGGTAAAAATAACACTGGTTTAACGGGAGCTTTAAATGATATTGGAATCGTTTACATGCCCGATGGATCGTATTTTTATTTAAGTGTTTTTGTAAGTAATTCAATGGAAAGTACCGAAGAAAGTCAAGTGATAATTGCCGAGATAGCCAGCTTAGCCTATGATTACTTTCGAGCTAAGTAAAAGAACAAAAAAAAAATCGGGTGTGAGCTCCTGAATAATCAGTGCTCACACCCGAACAAAATATTTTATTATAAGTAAGCAGTAAACTACTGCGCATTTAATTCTTCTGAAACAATAAATTTGGTTCCCTGTACGGTGGCTTGAACGGCTAGGCCTTTATCAGCAATTTGATACAAGGTAACACCTTCGGCAACGGTCATTCCTACTGCCACAGATCCGCCTTCACCTTCTTTACCACTGTCAGCAGTCGCATCCGCCTGGCCATCGGCTGACCAACCACTCTCTAAAAAGTTGTCGTAGGCCGCTTTATCGCTAAATAGAAATACGGCATAGTATTTTTTAAAACCGATGCCTATTCCTGCACCAAACGAAAGCATTTTTACATATACTTCTTCACCAGTTACATTGTTGTGCGCTTTACCACCTCCATTACCCGAGGCCAAAACAAACAGGTTAACACCTGTATTGGCAAAGGCAGCATAACCATAGGATTTGGCCATTTCTGCCTGAGAAGAGGGATAAGCCTTGTACATTTCCTTTACGGCAACCGACTTGTTCTTTTCGAACTTTTTACGTTGTTTCTTAAGGTTTTTTTCCTTTTTAGCATCATCCTTTTCTTGAGCTTGTATCGGTTGATAAGCACTACTTAAGAATGCAAACAATAGGGTAGCGATGATAAAAGTTACTTTTTGTTTCATGATGAGTTTTTCTAATGTTAGTCAATAATGTAATGACAAATAATTAATCGAATTGTTTTAGACAGGTGGCTAGTAATCAATTCCTATGCCAAAATTGAAAACCCTTACTACAAGTGGGTTATAAACACAAAAAAAGCACTTACCAGTATGGCAAGCGCTTTAGATTTTTCATTGTAATTTATATCTTAGCTTTTCTTCGAACGCGATCGTCTGTCACCAGCGTGGCTGGCAACTGATCCATCCAGTAAGCCATTGTACTGACTCATATCTTTTAAAAGCTTTTTAGCTTCCTCCAATTCAATGTCATTCTGTAAGCTGGCTTTAATAGAACCTTTTTGGTAATAATAGCGCTTGGTTATCTCCAGCACCATTAGCTCCTTTATTTCGTCCTCAAATTGATTCATATCCTTGGCTACATCCAACTTAAGAATCTCCTCCATAGCGGTAAAATCTTCTTCAGCTTTTTCGTAGTAACCTTCGCGTTTGGCTGTTTTAACCAATTCTTTCAGCTTTTCTTGCGATAATGATTCGTATTTGAAATCTTCTTTAGCTTCAACAAAAGCAATAAATTGAGTATACTCTTCATCAGAAATGGTGAATGTTTCAGGCGCATCAATTGTTTTGTTACGCAATACAAATTCAGTGGCATAATCAAAAATCATTTGCTGTACAACCAGTGCAAAAGTTACATTGGCGTATTTGTGCGATGTAACTTTAATATCGGGTGATACACCACCACCATCAAATACAGAACGACCATTTTTTGTTTTAAACTCACTAATGAGTGAATCGGCAACAAGACCAACGGCACCATCTTCATCACGGTGTGTATAATCAACTGCCTGAATGCATCGGCCCGATGGAATATAATATTTGGCTGTAGTTACCTTAAGCTTGGCGTTGTACGACAGAGGACGTGTTGTTTGAACCAATCCTTTACCAAAGGAGCGCTGACCCAATACCACAGCGCGGTCTAAATCTTGTAAAGCACCCGATACAATTTCAGAAGCTGATGCTGAACCACGACTGATGAGTACAGCCAAAGGCATTACAGTATCAATTGGTTGACGCATGGCTTTGTAGCTTTTGTCCCATTGCTTAACCTTACCACGTGTGCTAACTACTTCAGAGCCTGATGGCACAAAAAGGTTAACAATTTTCACTGCTTCATCTAATAAACCACCTGGGTTAGCACGTAAATCGAGTACAATGCTTTTGGCACCTTGCTTATCGCGTAAATCTAAAAATGCTTTTTCAATTTCACGAGCACAGTCTTGCGTAAAGTTATTCAGTTGAATAATACCGGTTTCGTCGTTGACCATTCCATAGTAAGGCACCGCATTAATTTGTATTTTCTTGCGTTCAATTTCAATGGTTAAAGGTTTTTTCTCTCCCGGACGTTCCACCTTAACTTTTAAGGTTGTGTTAGCGGCTCCTTTTAAGTTGTCGCTCACATCGGAGGTAGCCTTCCCAACCATGTCTTTGCCGTTAATCTCGAGTATTTTGTCACCAGCTTTTAAGCCTGCAATTGCTGCCGGAAAACCTTCATAAGGTTCGGCAATTACAACGTACTCATCGCGCTTTGAAATTAATGAACCAATACCAGCATATTCACCTGTGGTCATAAAACGGAAATCTTCCATGTCCGACTCGGGTATGTAGGTTGTATAAGGATCTAATGACTCCAGCATGTTATCAATACCTGTTGAAATTAATTTCTCAGGATTGGTCTCATCCACGTAGTAGCTGTTAAGCTCACGAAAAAGCGTGTAAAAAATATCGAGGTTTTTTATAACATCGAAGTTGCGTTTATCATCATTAAAACTGTAAAGTCCTAACAACATCACTGCTACAAGCGACATGCTTGCAATCCATTTCACTTTACCGGTTCTTAAAAAGTTGTTCATATTCTGTTTTTCTAATTTTTTACCTGAGTTGTCGAGCTTTTAGCTTAAAGTAAATCTCATTAAAGCTCTTATTTTAGAGTGGTTCACAAAGTTAATATTTCATACAAAAGTACCAAGTTGTTAGGTACAAAGGCAAATGATACCGTTAAAGATAAGCAAATAATGTGTGTGAAAGTTCAAAATGTGAAGTGGATAAGCTTGTTAATGACGCAGTTCATCGTGCATTTCTTTGCATTATAAAGGGACTCCCATTAAAAGTTAAAGTTGAGTTAAACCCGCAATATGCATTAGAAAATCTATTACACATTGAAATTGCTTCATAACAAGTCACTTCGTTATTTCATCTCAACTCACCAGAACGGTGCTATGCCTCGTTTCGATAAAACCTTGTTTTATTGCACTTTCAATGTTCATAACTACATTCTAATACATAATCCGGGTTAAAGGGATAAGTATGAATGAATAAACATCTAATTATACCATTTATATTTCATAATGCGCTGGTATAATGCCGTCACATAATCAAGGTGGTTTTAGAAATGGAATGCACTAAAGGCACATTTTGATTAGTGAACGGTATTGCCTTTCCCGAGGCACTCGAACTGCCTGCTTATTGAGTTTCCATCTTCATCAGTAATGAGTAGGGTATGCGAGCCTTTATCAGGTGCAATTTCCATTTGATGCGTGTAAATTGTTTCTCCCAAATATTCATTGTCGAGATGCCAATACAAACGTGCCGACCGCTTTTGGTGTGTGGCTTTACAAATGATGCGGCCCAGCTTGCCATCTATTTCTCGCGGAACATAAAGCTGTGCATAGGCCTGGGGATAGATGATTTCTATTGTTTGCTGTTGGGCTTTACATCCCTGTTTGAAAGGTGGCAAAGGTTTGTAAAGCGGATGGCGAGATTGATAATACCAGGCCATAACGGGAGGTAGCACAAACCAACTTTTGTGATGCATGGAGTGGGGTGGATAACAATTGGCATTAACCTGTTGCTGGCCCTTGCTATCTAAATGCACTAAGCGATGATAAGGGCAAACTGGTAAGTCGTGTTTGACTGCTGTAATGTAAAGTGAATCAATATCGTGGCAGTGTTGTGAGGCTTTGTACCCGCTCTGCTGACAAATAGCGGTTAATTGCATATCGTCAAAGGGTTGTTCAAACCATGAGGTAGTTGGCAGTTGGCGGTATAGTTCGAACATAACGGGAGCAGCCGCACTACCACCGATAATTCCTGGTCGTCCTTCGCCACTGGCATTACCCACCCACACACCAACCGTGTATTCGGGTGTTACTCCAATTGACCAGGCATCGCGATAACCAAAACTGGTGCCTGTTTTCCAGGCAATTTTTCTGCCCGAGGTAAAGTTTTCCCATCCAGTTTCTTCATCAGGTCGTTGCACATTGGTTAGTGCTTCAAAAGTATGGTAAACCGATGCTGCTGATATTACATCCGGTGTAAAAGTATATCCACCTGTCTTTACCTCTTGTTCTTCAGTTAATTGTGCTAAGCGATAGTCAGAAGTAATATATTGCCCCGAATGGGAGGTATAGGTGCTTAAACTACGTGCCATGGATGAATAGGCCGATGATAATTCATATAAACTGGTTTCGGCACCTCCTAATATTAGCGATAATCCATAATGTGAGGCTGATTTGCTAATACTGGATAAACCAAGTTTTGGCAGTAAAGCATGGAATTTCTCGGTTCCATAGTTATTTTGTAAGCGGACAAAGGGAACATTCAGGGAACGTGAAAGAGCCGAGTGGGCTGCCACAGCTCCATCGAATTGGCGTGTGTAATTTTTGGGTGAGAAATCGCTGTAATAGGTTGGTATATCCGCCAGAAGCATGTGCGGTAACAATAAACCGTCGTCCAAAGCCGCTGCATATAAAAAAGGCTTTAAGGTACTACCTGTACTTCTTTGTGCCTGGATGATGTCCACATCGTGCCCGTGTTCATTTGAATTAAAGGCAGAATTACCAACGTAGGTCAATACCTTGGCACTGGGATTATGAATGATAATAACGGCCAAATTATTGATAGCGTTATGTCGATTAATGCTGTAAAAGTTATCGACCAGCTGCTTAGCTTGTTCTTGTTGGCTTTTAACAAGTGTTGAGCGGTAACTGTTTTTAGCTTTTGTTTGGTGTAGTGTATGGAGCAGGTGAGGAGCTACTTGAGGTAATGGCAGTGGCTTTTCGGGCAATGGCTCGGCGCAAGCCAGATAATGTTCAGTCGAATCAATAATGTGCTTGTTTAATAATTTATTCAGTAGCCTGTTGCGTTTTTGCAATAAGGTTTCTCTGTTTCTTCCTGGGTGAATCAAAGCCGGAGCGTTAGGTAAAACAGCTAATAGTGCAGATTCGCTCCACGAAAGCTCGTGTGATGAACGACCAAAATAGCGCCATGCGGCTGCTTCAATGCCCACCACATTTCCACCAAATGGGGCATGGGCAGCATATAATGCCAGTATCTCATCCTTTGAATAGCGCAATTCTAAACGGGTGGCTTGTATGGTTTCAATCAGCTTGTTCCAAAGCGTTCGTTTTTTGTTAAAAGCCAATCGAATTACTTGCATCGAAAGGGTACTGGCACCACTTTTAATTCGTCCTCCACGTAAATTTTGGTAGCCGGCTCGCGCAAATGAAGCGGGGTTAAACCCGGGGTGATAATAGAAATACTCATCCTCAAAAAGAATAATAGACTGGGAAAATTTATCGGCAACACTATCAGATGCTTCAAATCGCCATTGGCCATCGTCGGCGATGTGAGCAGATAATAATTCTCCATTTCTATCGCTTAATACAGAAGAGTAGGGTGTTTGAAACAAGGTAGTAGGTAAGCAAAAATAGTAAGCTGCTAGTGCAGATAGTAGGAGTGCCCACAGTTTTTTTTTGTAGTGTTTTAGAAGAACCTTGTTCATGGCTTTCAAAATTATAAGGAAAGTGCGAAAAAGCCAGTGAAAGGATGTGATCTTTATTGAACACTACAAGTAAAGATCACATCCGATGGTTTAAAGGTATACTACAAGAGTGAATACAAAGCTTCTGCCAGGTGCATAAATGGCTTCGCTACTTCCTTTTACTGAACGTGATAAATGTTCGTAATAGGTTTTGTCCAATATGTTGTGAATGGCCAGATTTGATTCAATAAACTTGTTGAACTGGTAATTAATCGATGCATCAAGTAAAGTAAAAGCAGGTGTGCTACTTTCGCCATAACTTAATGCAACGCGCTTTTGTTGCCATGCATGACGTAAATTAAGCTGTGGTCGTAAGCGATTATTAAAATAGCGACCACTAAGAACGTAACGAAAATCCAAGGGTGGAATCTCTGCTAAAGGCTCGTTGCTGTCTTTATTTTCGCCATGGGTATAAGCTAAACTTAAGCGGTGTTGCAAGCGAGCAGTTAGCTTTTGTAGGTATACTGCTTCAAAACCTATTAACTGAGCTTGCTTAATGTTGGTATATTGTCGCACACCCGGAGCACTCGGCATTTTAGGTGGTATATCATCCCGTATCTCCGACGAGATGTAGTCATTTATTAGTGATGCGAAACCCGTGAGTTGCAATTGTGCTGAACCACTGCTATAGTTAATACTAAGGTCGACTTGATTGTTTTTTCCGAGTCTAATAGTGGATTACCAAGCATCTCGTAGGGATCAACTCCTATTGGTAAAAAGTTAATGTAGCGTTCACTTAGGCTGCCACTTCGCTGGGCATGACCCAACCATAACTCAGCACGCCATTTGGATGATAATGAACGATTAATCCCAATACTGAATGAGGGGTTGATGGTGTTAGAACTCATGCTGCTATAATAGGCGGCAAAAGCATCGTCTGGCTTGTGTGCTTTGGCCTGGTTATACTCAATGCGACTTGCATACACCAACTGCCAGTGCTGAAAATTCTGCTGGAACTCTCCAAAAATGCCCATTTTATTAATTGCTGCATCTTGCCACACATTGTCGTAAACGGTGTTTCCCGTATTCGGACCCATTAAAAAATGACGGCTCCGTTCGCCCTCTGCTTTGTCGCCCCTAAAATCGGCACCCACATAAAGTTGATTGCTATCAAATACCCAATGCCCTTCGGTTCGACCACCATAATTAAGCGTCTTAGCAGCTGTAACGGCATCAACCATGCGTGGATCAGTTGGTTTGTCAAAGTTATCCATCAAGTGATCGACATAAGTACTATATATACTCGTACTCCATGTTTGCAGATGGCCGTTAAACCGAGTGTTATGGTGGATGCTACCTAGCCAAGTATCATCTTTGCGCAAATCCATAGGTAATGCAGGAAAGTCAACATCTTTGGCGTAGTTATGACTCACATTCAAACGGATGTTCTGATTGTCGTTTAGTCGAAAATTCATTATGCTACCGAAGTTGTTACGGTAGAAGCCAGACTGTACTTCTCGTCCATCGCCATCTTCATAATTCGTTCCGCTCGACAAAGCTCCAAATAGTTTAATATCGTATGCTGAACCATTGAAGCCAATACGTCCTTCGCTGCGATAAATAGTACCATTACTCTCATAACTGCCCGACAAACGACCGTTTACCTTTGGTGTTTGGCCATAAGTGGCTTGTTCGGTTTGAAAGTTAATGGTGCCTCCAAAAGCATTGCCATAGCGTAAGGAATAGGGGCCTTTTAAAATGCTAATTTGCGATAGCATGTTAACTGGTATTTGACTGCTGGGCGTATCCATCCGATTAGGACAAGCGGCATTGGCACTTTGGGCACCATCCAAAACAATGTTCAGTTGCTCGTATTTGAATCCTCTAAGTACAGGATCAAAGCCATAGTTGCCACTTTTACGAATCAGTGCTATTTCGGGCACTTGGGCCAAAACTTGGGTTGCATCATGCGATAAGCGGTGTTGATTATTAACAAGAATAGATAATGAGTCGTCAAGGTTTTCGTGTAGGGCGATAATTCTCACTGGCTGTATTTCAAATTTCAGCCTCGACCAATAAATTGTTCCTTGTTGAATAATGGACGCTATTTCAGCACTTGGTATACTTAGTTGCCCATAGTTTAAGTGCGAAATAACTAATGTGGATTGCTGATCATTGGTAATGGCGATCATTCCTTTGTTATCGCTTATACCTCGCGTTGTGCCATACGAATAACTGGCATTAATAATAGGTGTTTGATGTTTCTGATCAAGTAGCTGTATTGTTTGAGCAGATACTTGATATGAAATAAGACACATCCAAAACACCATCAATACGTTTATATTTTTCATTTTACGATTGTAGATGATGAAACATAGGCGCGCACACAGCTATCACTTCAAAGGTAGATAGTGTATGAGTAAGAGATTGATTATATGTTACATCAGTACTTGGGGAGGTTTAAAAACTTCGCTGTAAAACGATTGCTTTATCAATAGAAGTGTCCAACAATACTTAATGGATTGAACAGGATTTATTGGTGTAAGCATCAGCTTATTGATCCTAAAAAAATCAATGATGAGTTTTCGCTTGACAGGATTAGGGTTGCTTTTGTCCTGCTCATTTTGTTGTTCCATTTGCTTTTTCAGATGGCAGCAACCTTGGCAACTATTATCTTCCACATCTTTTTCTACACATAAATATTTGGCAATGTATTCTTGATTCAGCTTAAAAACAAAGATGTTAAACGAGTCTCCAAGTGAAGCTGTTAAGCTGGTGATGCCAAGTAATATGATGAGAGTTTTTTTCAAAAAATGATGGATGTGTTATGCTTAATAACAATGGCACATCCTCATTGTTTCTAACAATATATCTTAAAAATCATTTTTGGCGTTACCTCGGAATTTAAAGTTGTAAGTAACAGTGAATATGGGTTGAGCAAAAATTGACATTTTATAGCCCTGCACTTGTTCTCCCTCCGTTCTAAAGAAGATGTTGTAAGTATTTTGTCGTCCCATTAGGTTATAAACTGCAAAAGTCCAGGAGCTATGGTTCATTTTTTTCTTTACTAAATTACCATTGATAGTTGCTGCCATATCTAAACGGATGTAATCGGGCATGCGCATGGTATTTCGATCAGAGTAATATACTTTTTGGCTACCACCAAATTCGTAATAAGCAACTGGTGCCGTAAACGGTCGCCCTGTGCTATAAAAAAAGTTGGATGAGACATTCAAACGTCGGCTAAATTTATAGTTGGCAACAAATTTAAAATCATGTGGTTTATCGTAGTTGGCCGGAAAATAGTCGCCATTATTAACTTGTTCCTCATCAAATTCACTGTCGATTTTATGCAGAATACGGGAATAGGTATAATTGACCCATCCGGTTAATTTGCCTCTTTTCTTTTGAACCATCATTTCAACACCGTAGGCTTTACCTTTTCCGTTTAACACATCGGTTTCTAAATGTTCATTCATCACGAGTTGAGCCCCGCCTTTATAATCGATAATGTTGTCCAGCTTTTTATAATAGGTTTCAATTGATGCTTCAATACTGTTGCTTCTCATATTTTTATAAAAACCAATGGAGTATTGATCGCCACGTTGTGGTTTAAGGTATTTGTCGCTTAATTTCCAAATGTCGGTTGGCGCCATGGCGGCTGTATTAGATATCATTTGTATGTATTGATACATGCGATTATAACCGAGTTTAATGGAGCTGGTTCCACTTAAGCGTATATTGGATGAAAAACGCAATTCGGGACCTGAATAAAAGGTAATACCTCCGTTGCCATGGTGTGTAGTATCGCTTATATTATCCACCGTTCGGGGCAATCCTGATGTATAATTGAATTGGGTTTTAGGACCAAAATTGGTATACATCGAATACCGTAATCCAGCTGATAGAGACATGAAGTTAGTTAACTCAAATTCATCGCTAATATAAAGAGCTGCTTCTAATGCTTGTTCTTTTTCCAGTTCTTTATAAGCTATTAACGATTGAGTGGATGTTGGTGTTTGGGTGCCAGGAGCTAAGTTGTACCAAGTGGCATTTAATCCAAAATCAAATTTATGGTTCTTATTTGACAAATAGGAGAAATCGGATTTAAAGCTATATTGATTCAGTTGGTAATCGATTTCGTGCAATAGGCTTGAGTCGGCACGTGATTCGTTGGTGTAGTCATAATTACTTATGATGCCAGAAAATGTGGAAAACAATTTTGGACTAAAAATATGTTTCCATTTAATGGTTGAAGCAATTGTATTATAGGCAAAAGCATCTTCGGTATAATAATCAAAATCATCATGACTATAATATCCAGATAAATAAAGGCTGTTTTTATCATCTACATCCCACGAGAAACTACCTTGTAAATCATGAAAATTAGCTGAGCTATTTTTAAGTTTTGGATCATCTAAAAGCTTTAAAACCCAATCGGAATAGGTGGTGCGCGCTGCAATAATAAATGAGCTCTTATTTTTTACAATGGGCGACTCCAGTGTTAATCGACCAGAAACCGGACTAATTCCACCATTAAGTTTGGTCTCTTTTCGGTTTCCTTCTTTTACAGTCATGTCCATAACCGATGAAACACGCCCGCCATACTTGGCTGGTATGCCACTTTTATAAAGTGTAATATCCTTAATTAGGTCGGCATTAAATCCCGAAAAGAACCCGAAAAAATGGGAGGTATTCATAATCGGCGCATCATTCAATAGAATTAGGTTTTGGTCGGTACTTCCTCCTCTTACATTAAAACCGTTAGATGCCTCGCCAACACTTTGAACACCGGGTAATAATAATGTGGTTTTTATAACATCAGCCTCACCCATACCTAACGGTAGTTGTTTAAGTGTTTTCATGGTTATTTTATCCATCCCCATTCTTAGGTTGCGCACCGGGTCTTCTGTTTTGGCAGTGATGGTTACTTCTTTTAGTGATGTTGGTTTACTTTTCATCTCCACATCCAATGAGCCATCGGAGTGGATGACAATATTTCGAAATGTTGTTTTCATTCCAATGGAGCGGTACTCAACCTTATAGCGACCTTTGGGTAAGGAAAATGAATAGTGCCCATATAGGTTGGTAATGGTGCCGTTTTTTAAGTCGTTAACATACACGACAGTTCCTACCAAGGGTTCGCCACTTTCTATATCGGTTATTTTACCGCTTAATGTGGCTTGTTTTGTATGTGTGCCTTGGCCTTGATTACCAATGGAAAAAACTAAATACTCTTTACTAATTGTCGTTTCTTCTTCTTTATCTCTTTTGGGTGCCTCATATACTATAGAGTCGAGTTGAATGGATTCTTTGTCTTTTATGTAATTGGCAAAAAGAGTAGAATAGTTATTTTTTACTTGGTAATTCTTGGTAAATACAACCTTATTGGGTTCTATAATGGTGTATTTTAACTGGCTAACTGATGCTAACCAATCAATACTTTGCTTAATGTTACTGTTTTGGAAGTTGACATCAAAGTGCAAGCTGTCGGTCCATTCCGGAGAATAAAAGAAATGGTATTCTGTTTGGTTTTGAATTTGACTAATTATATTCTCAAATGAAACAGAATCTTTTTGGAAACTAACTGTTTGACCTTTAATGATAATAAAAGGGAGTAATAAAAATAATACGGAGAGGCGCTTCATGGCTTAGGCTTATAGGGTCGCGGTGAATTGTATGAGTTGGGTTAATTGCTTTCCAGACATCTTGTTGTAAGAGAAGTAGATGGATTTAATTTTTTTTCGTACGACTTTCTTTTTATCAGGAAATAATGCAAGCAGTTGTTTCTTTTTGGTAATGTTATAATATCGATTGTCGATACGTAGAAATCGTTGTTGCTTGTATTGGTAGGTGTCAAGAGCGTTATCAACCCCAAGCAGTACCATATGCTTAATTAGTAATTCAGTTTTACTGGTTTTATAAAGACATTCGTAAAAACCGGTATTCAAGGTGTTTAGGCAATTTTCTTTTTTGTAGTTGATGAATTGGTAGGACCTGGATTCCAGTTGAATGTTAAATGAATCAACCAGTGTTTTATTTAGTTCGATGTAAACATTCGCAAAGTCATAATACTCAGGATTAACAATCAGCAAATCTTTGTAAATGTCATAGTTTAATTTTTTATCCTCAAAAACATAACCTTGCATATAAATGGTTCCAAAACCTGCAACGGATTCAAGGTATGGGTTCTCGTGTTTTGGAAGATGGTAAGGTTTGTATTCTCTGCCATTAATGAATAAAAACTCATTTTTAAACTGGTTTTCGTACACCTCAATAGCTAATTTACTTTTGCTTTGAGTTATTTCACCAGTATTTTGGGCTGCTAGTTTTACTAAACTTATACTTAAAAGTATAGCAAAACAGCAAAAATGCTGTAGATTAGGGCGTAACATAAATAGGTTAATTGTTGTGTTTGGAGCAAATTTAATAAAACAACTGGATTGTTAATGAATTAGAACTAAGATTTTAGTTTTATAACTAAATTATTTTTTGCAGCTTTGAATCACAATTAAACATGACCAATACTTAATCTACTCTCAATGTATAGAAAACTATTCTATGCGCTTATTATTTCTATAGCGCTGTACTCTTGTTTAGAACCTTATAAATTAGATGTTTCTGATTACGAAAATCTTTTAATTGTAGATGCTTTAATTACGGATGAAGATAAGAACCACCAAGTTTATTTATCCCGATCAATTTCTAATTTAGACGAAGAACCTCAGAAAGTGTCGAATGCTCTGGTAATTATTAGAGATCAATTCAATAATGAAGAAGTGTTGACGGAAATAGCGCCTGGTATATATGAGACTGATTCATTTCAATTCAAAGTTCAGGTCGGTAATACTTATGTGCTTTCAATTAGAACAACCGATGGACAAGAATATGAATCTGTGGCATGTGAAATTTTGCCAAAATCATCTATCAATAAGGTTCATTACAAACGAGGGAAAGATTGGAGTGCAGATCAAACGCAAGAGTTTCTTGGCCTTGATATTATGGTTGATGGAGGTTCATATAATGGTGGCTTTGTTAGATGGATTTATGACGAGGATTGGAAGTTTAAAGTACCTTTTCCAACCAAAATGGCATACGATGAAGAAAGCGATGATTGGGTTTTAATACCAGCGGAGAACGTACAATGCTGGAAGCACTCACAATCGAATAAAATGGTAGTTCATTCTTTTGCCAATCAATCAAATACACAAATAAAAAACAAAAAAGTTTGTTTTGTGCCTTCAAAAGCCACTGATAAACTTTCTGTTCGATATAGTATATTGGTTAAACAACTAAGTATCTCGCGAAATGAATTTGATTTTTGGAGTAAATTAAAGGTTTCATCTGAAGATGTTGGTGATTTTGCGGGAACCCAACCATTTTCTATCGTTGGAAATATAAAGAATATAAACAATCCCAAAGAACCTGTTTTAGGTTTCTTTCAAACAGGAAGTGTTAGCTCTAAGCGGCTATACATTAATCGATCAGATGCGACGGACTTAGGTTTACCAATAATTCCATATGACCATAATTGCAGAGTGGATTCGTTTAAAGTTGATGGTAAGCCTTACACTTCATTAATGGAGATATATGAACAGCAGGTGTTGAATGGGTCTTACTATATGCACGATGGAATTTTCGACGAAAATTCTGGAAGATTAGCAGGTTTTTTACTTACTAGCCCAAAGTGTGCCGACTGCCAAGTTACAGGTAACATAAATAAACCCTGGTTTTGGGAAGATTAAGTATATGAATGGAGTCATGAGATTTACTTCACTTAGGAGTTGGATTAATTCTGGCGAGTTCCATGCGGCAATCAAACAAAATTTAAACAAATGAAAAAAATAGTTTTATTAATACTCATTGCTACCTGCCTAACCAAGCTAGCCATGGGACAAGAGCGAATTCTTTTAACAAGTGATCGTGATGTTTATATAGGAGGAGAAGAGTTGTGGCTCAATTTGACGAGTACTACTTTAAGTGAAGATTCTCATACAATTTCCAGTAAGGTGGCCTATCTTGAATTGATAAACTCCAATAATGAACCTGTTATTCAAGAGAAAGTATTGCTTCATAATGGGCGGGCAGCGACAAAAATTCTGTTGCCCGATACAATATCAACAGGAAATTACTTATTAAGAACCTACACCCGTTGGATGACGAATTTTGACGCTTCCTATTTCGATACTAAACTAGTATCCGTCATTAATCCTTTTGTAAAAAACTCATTGCCTAATATTAATGAAGCCAATAAAAATAATGATGATAAGGTGGATTTAATGTCAGAATCAAGTGAGCTGATAACTGGCTTAAAAACAACATATGCTAATCGACAAAAAGTAAGCTTCCAGATAGAATATGAAAAAGATGTTGTTAGCACTGTGGTTTCAGTAGCAAAGGCATGTTTGTATAATAACTTAGAGAAGCAAAAGCAGCCTGCGCAAAGTCAGCAATTGAACGAGCAGCTTCTGGCGCCAGAACTTAAAGGTGAAATTATTAGTGGAACAATATCCAATATTGATGATGGCCACGCAATCGTAGATGAAAAATTAACTTTAAGCTTTGTTGGTAACAATCCAATTCTTGAGTTTGCAACGACCGATGAACAAGGGCGTTTTGCTTTTGAAGCAAATAGGTATGGAAAGCAAGAAATGGTTATTCAACCCTATTTGATTGATACAGCCAAACTAAATTATAAAATTACCTTATTAGATAATTTTAGTAATCAATTCAGCGATGAAATGCCCTTGTTATACATGGATTCGCTTCGGGTGAATGCCATAAACAAGGCCATTGTTAATATGCAGGTTAGTGCTGTTTACGACAGGCATTTGCCAGATTTGGCAATGATGGATTCAATTGAGAGTCAGCATGCATTTTACCATTACCCTGAAAAGTCAGTTTTAATCGATAAGTACATTGAACTACCAACGGTTGAGGAAATTATCAAAGAGATAGTGCCAAGTGTTGTACTTCGCAAATCAAAAGGAAAGTATGAGTTTCGTGTTTATGAAGATGACTCTTATTATCCAAGAGATGGTAAAACAATGGTTTTTATGGATGGTGTACCAATAGCTGATATTGATCGCATTCTAAAGATGAGTCCTGAATACCTGAGTAAGATTGATGTTCTGAATCTCAATTACTACTTGTTGAATGAGAACTTAGGTCGATTACTTCTGTTTTTTACCAAAGACGGTGATATGGGTAATATGGAGTTCGATACGCGAATTTTTCGACAGGTTCACAATGGCTACCAAAATTCATATTGTTTTATTAGTCCAGATTATTCTATAGAAAAAGTAAAGAATTCTCCGTTGGCCGATTATCGGAATCTTTTGTTTTTTAAAACTTTCGAAAGTCAATTGATGAATGAAAACGACGTGGTAGAGTTCTATACAGGAGATGATTCATCGGATTATATTGTAGAAGTTACTCAGATAAAAGCGGATGGCGATCGGCTAATATCAAGAACTAAAATGCGCGTAGAATAAGGTTTAGTATGGATGCTTTCGTATGATAATTTAAAAGCTCTTGAGGAATAATCGTAAAATTAATTAGCCGTCACTAGCTAAAAACTAACGGACTATTATAAATTTGTATCCTGTACAAAGATTTTCCTAATGAGAAGAGAATTTGATTTTTTAGTCATAGGTTCAGGTATAGCAGGTTTAAGTTATGCACTAAAAGTGGCTAAGTATGGTTCTGTTGCTGTTGTAAGTAAAACTGAAATTAAGGAGACAAATACTGCTTATGCTCAGGGAGGTATATCATCAGTAATGTATGAGCCTGATTCGTTCGATAAGCATGTGAAAGACACCCTAATAGCCGGTGATGGTTTGTGCGATATTGAAGCGGTAACAAAGGTGGTAAAAGAGGCGCCTGAGCAAATTCAACAATTACTCAATTGGGGAACTAACTTTGATAAGGATGAAAGCGGTAGGTTTGACTTGCATCGTGAGGGAGGTCACTCAGAGCATCGTATCCTGCACCATAAGGATAATACAGGTGAGGAGATTCAACGTGCATTAATTCATGAGGTTAAAAACCATTCTTCCATTCAGGTTTATGAAAATCATTTTGCAGTAGATGTTATTACCCAGCATCATTTGGGTAAGGTAACTGAACCGTGGATGCGCGATATTGAGTGTTATGGAGCGTATATTCTTAATAAGGATAATGGTCAGATTGAAACATTCTTAGCTAAAACCACCTTATTAGCTACAGGAGGCATAGGCAGTGTTTACCAAACAACAACTAATCCTTTAATTGCCACTGGTGACGGTGTTGCGATGGTTTTTAGGGCCAAAGGCATTATCGAAAACATGGAATTTGTACAATTCCACCCAACCGCATTGTATAATCTATCGGAACGACCATCTTTTTTAATAACTGAAGCCATGCGTGGTTATGGCGGTATATTACGCCGTCAGAATGGTCAGGAGTTTATGGAGGAGTATGATGAGCGTGGTTGTTTAGCGCCACGTGATATTGTGGCCAGAGCCATCGATAATGAGTTAAAAAACAGAGGAGAGGAGTATGTGTATCTTGATGTGACACATAAAGATGCTGAGGAAACCATGCAGCATTTTCCTAATATTTATAAGAAATGCCTGTCTTTAGGAATTGATATAACCAAAGAGATGATTCCTGTTGTGCCTGCAGCTCATTATTTATGCGGTGGTATTAAAGTAGATTTAAAAGGGCGTAGCTCAATAAATAATTTGTATGCAGCCGGCGAATGTGCTTCAACTGGCTTGCATGGTGCCAACCGTTTGGCAAGTAATTCCTTGATTGAGGCCTTGGTTTTTTCCAATGCAGCTGCTGAAGATGCCATTGAAAAACTGAAGGATTCGGTTTGTAATCAGCATATTCCAGATTGGAACGATGAAGGAACATCACACCCCGAGGAGATGATTTTGATAACCCAATCGAACAAGGAAGTGCAGCAAATCATGAGTAAGTATGTGGGTATTGTACGATCGAAAATCCGACTAAACCGTGCATATGATCGATTAGAGGTCTTGTATCGCGAGACGGAAGCCTTGTACCAGGATTCAAAAGTATCGGAAAAAATATGCCATTTGCGCAATAAAATTAATGTGGGTTACCTCATTATTAAAATGGCACGTAAACGAAAAGAAAGTAGGGGGCTGCATTATAACATTGATTATCCAACAAAATTGGATCATTGATGTATTTACCTGCTAAGGCTTTGCATAATGCTTGGATTTGTTACTTTTACAATCCAAATTCACAATCACTAGCTTGAAAATCTTACAAATTAATAAGACTGATGCAGGAGGTGGAGCAGCAGTAGCTGCTAATCGCTTAAACCGTGCTTTGCGACGTAATGGAGTTGAATCCAAGTTATTGGTTCAAGATCAGCATCGCGATGAAGAAGGTGTTTACCCTGTTGGAACAGGTTTTACTTATAAACAGAAAGCTTTTGTTCGCTTTGCCTGGGAGCGTTTAACGTTTTTGCCCTATGAACGCAATGCTTCAGTTCGCTTCGCTTTTTCGCCTGCAAATACAGGAATTGACATTACTCAACACCCCTTGGTTCAGGAAGCCGATGTGATACATTTGCATTGGGTTAATCAGGGTTTTTTGTCCATTGAAACGCTTGGTAAATTATTGTCGTGCGGAAAGCCAATTGTTTGGACGCAGCATGATATGTGGAGTTTCACCGGAGGATGTCATTATGCAGGAACCTGCTTGGAGTTTTTAGAATTTTGCTCCTATTGTCCTTTTTTGCGCAAGTCGGGTAAAAAGGATTTATCAGCTCAAATATTTGCTAAGAAACGTAAAATATATAACGAAGCACCTTTAAGTATTGTTACATGTAGTAAATGGTTAAGAACTCTTTCTCAAGAGAGTAAATTACTACGTAGGAAAAACTTTTACAACATTCCCAATCCTATTGATACTGAGTTGTATGCTCCCAGAGATAAGGATGTAGTGCGTGAAAGGTTGGGTTTACCAAAAGATAAAAAACTCATTCTGTTTGGTGCGGCAAATGTGAATGATCCACGAAAAGGGATGCGCTATTTTATTGAGGCATTGAATATATTAGCTGAGAACTTTCCGGTTGTTAAGGATAATACAGAGTTGGTGGTTTTTGGAAAGGCAAATGCTGAAACAGTTAAACTTTTTCCATTTAAAACTCATTCTCTTAAGTTTATTTCAGACCCTGAAACCTTGGTTGATTTATACAGTTCAGCCGATATTTATGTGTTGCCATCCTTACAAGATAATTTACCCAATACCGTGATGGAATCCATTGCATGTGGCACGCCCGTAGTTGGTTTTAGTATTGGTGGAGTTCCTGAAATGATTTCGCACCAAGAGTCAGGTTATTTGGCTGAAGTGAAGAACTCACTTAGTTTAGCCACTGGTATTTACGAGACTTTATTTGTGTCTGATATTAATAAATTAGGTGTAAATGCACGTCAAAAAGCTGTTGATTGTTATTCTGAGGAGGTGGTGGCACAGCAGTATAAAGCGGTTTATGAATCGGTATTAAAGTAAAAGATGAATAATAATCCTGTTATATCCATTGTTACAATTGTTTATAATGGGATTGATACGCTTCAAAAAACCATTGACAGTATCGCATGTCAGTCATATCCTCATATCGAATACATTGTTATTGATGGTGCATCAAATGATGGAACTGTTAGTTTAATAGAAGCTAATCAATCATCTATTTCAAAGTGGATTAGTGAGCCTGATGGTGGATTGTACGATGCCATGAATAAAGGTCTGAACTTGACAACAGGAGACTATGTGTGGTTTATTAATTCAGGCGATGAAATTTATGCAAGTGACACGGTTCAGAGCATGGTGGATGCCTGGGGAGGAAATTGGCCAGATGTGGCGTATGGCGATACCTTGCTGATTGATATTAACGGTAATGAAATAGGAGAGAGGCGACTGCAGCCGCCTGCTAACTTGACCTGGAAAAGTTTTAAAAATGGAATGTTGGTCAGTCATCAATCCATATTGGTCTCCACAAAAATTGCGAGCCAATACAATACCAGCTATCGATTTTCTGCCGATTTTGAATGGTGCTTAAGGGCTTTGAAAGATGCCAAGTATGTTCAAAATACCAACATGGTCTTATCTCGCTTTTTAGAGGGTGGTTTAACCAAGCAAAACATCGTTCCCGGACTCAAGGAGCGCTTTGATATTATGCGCCGTTATTTCGGCTTAATTCCAACTTCATTAAGGCATGTACCTATTAGTTTACGTTTTTCTTGGTATGTGATTAAAAATAAGCGCTTTTAATCTTCTTTATTTGAGTTTTTCTCGAAGCTCTCTAATGATGCTTACGGTTTCGTCCCACGCAATGCATTCATCGGTAATAGAAACACCATATTCAAGTTCTGATATATTGTCTAGCTTCTGATTGCCATGCTTCAGGTTGCTTTCGATCATCACACCCATAATGGAGTTGTTACCATTACTAATTTGTTGGGCAATATCATTTAGAACTACCGATTGGTTATTGGCATTTTTGCCACTGTTGGCGTGACTGCAATCAACCATAATTCGTGGCTCTAGACCTGCTTTTTTAAGTTCCGATTCGTACTCTGCAATGTGTTCTGCAGAATAGTTAGGACCTTTTCCTCCGCGCAAAATAATATGCGAATTGGGGTTCCCTTTTGTTTTAACAACCGCTACTTTGCCATCGGGGTTAATGCTAACAAAATTATGGGGAGCTGCAACCGATGCTCTGGCGTTAATGGCAATGTCGATACTTCCTTTGGTTCCGTTTTTAAAACCTACAACCGAAGAAAGTCCGCTGGCCATGTTTCGGTGGCTTTGCGATTCTGTTGTTCTGGCGCCAATGGCGGTCCAGGAAAATAAATCCTGAATGTATTGAGGTGTTACAATGTCCAATGCTTCGCCCGCTGCAGGTAATCCAAGTTCAGAGATGTGTAGCAATAGTTCACGAGCCATTTTTAAGCCGTCTTCTACCTGGCAGCTGTTATCTAAATAGGGATCGTTTATTAGTCCTTGCCAACCAACTGTTGTTCGTGGTTTTTCAAAATAAACGCGCATTACCAGATAAAGTGTGTCTTGTACTTCATCAGCCAATTGTTTGAGTTTGCCAGCATACTCTTTTGCCGAATTAATATCGTGAATAGAGCACGGACCTACAACCACCAATAAACGTTTGTCTTTCTTGTGAAGAATGCGTTTGACTGTATTTTGTCCATCCAAAATTGTTTTGGTGGTTTTATCGCTCAGGGGATATTGACGCTTTAGCTCGTCGGGTGTAATTATTGGCTCTTCAGCAATGATATTGAGGTTCTCAATTCTTAAATCGGTCATAACGTATCGTCTGTAAAGGTTCAAAGGTAATGATAGATTATAAGATTTTTAGATAAAATGCTGTTGTAAAACAAAAAAATGGGACTCGTAACTACGAATCCCATTTTTTATGTATTGCTAAAGTATCTTATAATTGCACTTCATTTACTCAACAACAGTGACCCAACCATGTGTGTCTGGTTCATCACCATATTGAATAGCACGTAATTTATTATAGATTTTTTCAGATATAGCACCCGGTTTGCCGTCTTTGCTAAACACAAAAGAGTTACCTGATTCAATATCATCAATCTGACCAATTGGGCTAATTACGGCAGCAGTTCCGCAAGCACCAGCCTCTTCAAAAGTTCCTAACTCTTCCAAAGGAATAGGACGACGCTCCACTGTCATTCCCATGTCTTCTGCCAACTGACACAAACTCATGTTGGTAATTGATGGAAGAATAGAGTCTGATTTAGGCGTAACGTATGTATTGTTTTTAATACCGAAGAAGTTGGCCGGGCCACATTCGTCGATGTATTTCTTTTCTTTACTATCAAGGAAAAGCACTGCCGAATAACCTTTGTCGTGAGCTTCATGTCCAGCACGTAAGCTTGCTGCATAATTACCACCAACTTTGATGTTACCTGTTCCAAGAGGAGCGGCACGGTCGTATTTGCGTGAAATCATCATGTTAGTTGGTTTGAAACCTTCTTTAAAATAAGGTCCAACAGGCATAACAAATACCATAAATAGGTATTCGTCGGTAGGGGCAACGCCAATTTTAGCACCTGTTCCAACTAATAATGGACGAATGTATAACGATGCACCTGACTCATATGGAGGAACGAAACGCTTATTTAGCTCAACTGCTTTAAGAACGGCATTTACGAAAATATCTTCAGGAATCTCAGCCATCATTGTTCCAACAGCAGAGTTGTACATGCGCTTTGCATTTTCTTCAATGCGGAATAAGCGTGTTTTTCCATCTTGACCTTTGAAAGCTTTCAGTCCTTCAAATGCTTCTTGTCCGTAGTGTAAACCTGTGGCAGCCATGTGAATACTTACCTGGTCTGAAGAGTGTACTTCTAACTCACCCCATTTTCCATCGCGGTAGTAACATCTAACGTTGTAATCTGTCTTCATATAGCTGAAAGACAAGTCGCTCCAATTGATATCGTTCATTTCTGTATGATTTAGTACGAGTGTAATTTTTCTATATCTGCGGATAAAGGTACAACAATCAACTTATAATTTAAATGACAAAAGGCATCTAATGATAGTTGATGTTTGTATGTTATTTGATAAAGAGTAAGATAGCTGATAACAAAGTGATAGTGTAGATAAAATAACGATAGGGTTTCTCTGGGATGTAGCCAACTATTTTTTTGCCAACAAAGGTGCCGAGTATTAAAATAGGAAACATAAGCAGGTTGAGTTGAAATGTTTGCCCGTTGATGGTTTGCCAGCTTAGCACATGAAAAGGTATTTTAAAGGAGTTTAGTAGGAGGTAGAACCATGCTCCAGTGCCTATAAATGCCGCCTTTGGTAAGCGCATAGATAATAGGTATAAATTGAAAATTGGACCTGCCGCATTTCCAATCATGGTTGCAAAACCACCTGTTAGTCCAAGTGAGTTGCTGAAAAGCTTTGAGCCAGAGATGTCTATTTTTCCTTTAAATTCGTTAATAAGAAGTAGCCCAAGGCAAAATAAGATGGCCGTACCCATGGTTATTTTAAACTGTGCATCACTAATTTTAGAACCTATTATAACGGCGATAATAATGCCAATTATAGCAGGAGGTATTAGTTTAAGTATGAGTTTGATATTGGCACTCTTGTAGTAAAAGCGTAAAGCCATTAAATCACCCATTAATAGGCATGGTAATATGATTCCAACCGATGCTTTTCCGCCATATAAATGAGCAAATAGAGGAATTACAAACATGGAGAGTCCTTTTAATCCACTTTTGGATACACCAATAAAAAAAGCACAGATAATGGTTATTGCCCAGGTTGTCCAGTCAGAATTTAATGGATTGATGATGTTGAGTATCGACATTGAATAAACGCTTAAAGTTATCTTTAACAATCTCTTGTAATTGAGATGTATCAAGATTTAATAATAATGCGGATTTTTTGTAAATGGATTCAATGCTTAGCTGTGGATTGTCATCGGTTTCCAAAAATAGTCTATTATGCGGAATATATGGTAGTGATTGCTGGGCTTTTGCTTCGGAATTAAATAATGAAGCTCCTAGTGAGAAATAGAAGTTATGCTTTAGGGCTTGTTCAGTTGTTTCTTTTGGTGCATTAAAACCATGGAATATCCATGCCTGACTTGGTTGGATGTCTTTTTTTAATTTAATAATCTCGTTATAGGATTTAACGCAATGAATAATCAAAGGCTTTTGAGTGTGTTCAGATATTTCAATGTGTGCCTTAAAAACTTCAAGTTGTACAGCTAAATTGGGGCCTTTGAGTTTGTCAAGACCACATTCTCCAATGGCCACAATGTTTTTCGTACTGGCCACCTTACGAAGCAACAATAACTGTTGTTTGTGTGATGAGTCAATGTCCCATGGGTGGAGGCCTACAGAACAGTATCTGGGCAGTGTATTTCGAATAGAGTTGATGTTTAAGTTGATAACTTCAGTATTCGTAACACTGCCAGTAGGATGATGTGTATGTAGGTTGATGTACATTGATATGCCTAAGATACTGTTTTTAAAGGTTGTAATTTATTGTTAATAAATTTGATAAGTAGAAGTAGAGTCACATTCAACACTTAATTTTTTAACATGCTGTAGTCTTACACTTGCGTTGTTTTCTGCTTTTAAGCTAACCTTTGATATGCGGTTGTTTGAGGTTACATCTGAATCGTTAGCATGTAATTCAAGCGTGTTGATCTGATCGGTATAAAAATTACTCCTTGATTTGTTAATGACATTAAGTTGTAAATGATTAATTGAACTGTTTTTGTAAACCCTTAACCATCCATTATTTAAGCTGCTGATTTTAATTGAATCTTGCTGAATATTTATGCCTACATTGGCTTTGTCAATAATAAGTTCTTGAATATTAGTACTTTTTACTGAATAGTGTAAGTTGTGTTTACCAGATTTAAGTTGATTAAGAATTAAGGTGTCGCCACTGAGTGTATAGGGCTTTAGTGCATTTGAATCTTTTATGTGAGAAAAGTTAATGCTGGCAACATCGTTTGTTTCTAATGTTACCTTGCAGTCGTTATAGGCCTTAATAATTGTAAAATTTGGTAAGGACTCCTCTTTTTCTACAAATTCGAGATTACTGCCTTTGTCTACGGTTATCATAAATGATAAAAGGCTCAAGCAAATAATTGACATAAAACCGATTAGTATTTTCTTACTTGTTTTCATCTTCGTTCTCTTTTAATTGGTTAAACAAAGGTTCAAGTTCTTCTTTTGTAATTTCCAGTAATTTAACTTGTTGAATAAAAGCAGGGAGTATTTCTTGGGTAAATTCTTCTTTGCGCATGTCTCGAATCATTTTAGGAGCATTATCTGTTACAAAATAACCAATGCCTCTTCGGTTATCAACAATGTTGTTGTGTTGCAATTCTATAAAAGTTCTCATTATGGTGTTTTGATTAACACCTAAGGTGGCTGCTAATTTTCTAACGGACTGCACTTTATCTCCGGCCTTAAATTCGCCTGATAAAATACGTTCACAAATATTATCGGCTATCTGTTGAAAGATGCCCTTGTTATTTTTAAATTCCATCATGCTATCTGTTTTTCTTTCACTCTGAAAAAGGCGTATGCCCAAGTGCTGATTAATACAAATAATTCAATGCATATCAACAGTAATGCAGCAGTTGTTTCTTTTATGTTTAAATCGGTAAACCAGGGTTGTTTGTTGCCCTTGTAAAGATCAGCAACCTCGATAATAACATAAAAGTAAAAAATGACGATGGCTGTTGTGATGCCAAAAATAACTAAGGTTTTAATGAGTGGGCGTTTGCTAAAAACACTAGCTCCGGCAAATAATAGAGACTGTATGATAGTGACCAATAAAATAATAGCCGTTGCAAAATATAGAAATTGATCGCTGTCGATGTGTTTGTAGAGTATTGAGAATCTGAATGGTTCCAGAAAACGGTCGGGAGAGAGCCATAATGCTAATTCTGCAGCAAGGTTAGCGCTGACATAAAATAGGGCTGGTAAAATCAAACCTGGAGCAAGTATTCTAATAATGATGTTAAGGGTAAACTTTTCAGTTACTGAACAAGGTAATAGAATAAAGTCAAAGGTTTTGTCTTTGCTTCTAAAAGAAGGAAATCCGTAGGCAGCAAAAGGGATCGCTACACCTGCTGTAAATATGATAAACATCGGAATCCAATGATCAGCTCTAAAATGCCTATCTGCCAGAATTACCAATAATGAGATGCTTGTATACACAATAAATAAAGATGATAATGTAAGAGCTGCAGTTTTCTTCGAAAGATGGTATTGCTGTTTAATGAGCTTACCAAATCTGTTAATATTAAAAATATGATTCATTCCTTATTAGTTTGCTAGTTAAACGTTATGCCATTATTTATTGCATTAAACAAAAGCTCAATATCTACCTCTGAAGACATGCCATTGGTTTGAGTAACAATTTTGTAACCCATAGGATTGAGTTCGCTGTAAATGGCATCACTTGGTAAGTGACTAACGATTTTAAAGTCGTACTTCTCAGAAATGTCGATAATGCTTTTATTGAAAATGACTTGACCATTATCAACCAAAAGAATTTTATCAATTAGTGTTTCAACATCTTTTACCTGATGCGTTGAAATAATAACTGTTTGATCATCTTCAAGCGAACCTGCAACTATTTGACGAAAAATGACTTTAGAGGGTATATCTAAACCATTAGTTGGTTCATCAAGTATGATAACTTGACATTTGGTTGCGAGTGCAAAGGCAATGCGGAATTTCTTCTTTTGCCCATGACTCATTTTTGACAGTGTTTTGTTCAAGTCAAGTTCAAATTTCTTGAGCAAGTCGTGTAGTAGAGTTGTGTCGAAGCGATGATAAAATGGAGACATAGCCTCAACAAAATCCATCACTTTTACCGATGGCATTATAAATTCTTCTGGCACAAAATAAAGCTGTTCTAAAAATGCTGGATGGCGTTGTTCGGGGCGATAGTTGTTAACTGAAATTTGCCCGTCTTTTGGGCTTAATAAGCCCGATATTAACTGAAGTAAAGTGGTTTTACCAGCGCCGTTTTTTCCCAATAGACCAATTATTTGACCATCATCTTCGTTTATTGAAAGATTGTGAAATAGGGATGCTTGCTTTTTGTATGCAAAACTTAGGTTATTGATTTCTATCATTGCTATTATTTTACTGTTATAGTGAAATAGTACACTACAAATGTAAAGAGGTTTTTGTCAATTCCAAATTTTCTTTAATAATTTTTTACTTAATGATTATAAATGACTTGCAGATTTGATGATTTGAACCGAGTGGTTTTGTTCACGTGTAAGTATTTTGCTATTTTGAGCAGTTATTAAATAAATCCACATGAAACGAGCCATGAGAATTACTTCTCTCACAGGAGGATGACAAAATTGGCGAGTGCCATATGGCAAATGAATCCAAATTTTAGCACATGAAACGACCATGTAAATTTGATTATCCAAATTTTCACACAGGAGGATGATTAAATTTATTTGAGAGTTCCATGTGACAATAAAAAGTAAAATATATCCACATGAAACGTCGCGATTTTCTTTTGAGTTCGGTTATGGCTGGACTAGGTTTAAGTATTACAGCTTGTCAGTCTAAGCAACATCAAAAAACGCAAAGCAATAATTTTGTTGATGATTTTCAACTTTCGGAAATGACAGTTGCTGAGTTACAAAAGAAAATGCAAGCTGGAGAATTAACATCGGAACAGATTGTGAAGATGTATTTGACGCGAATTGAGCAAGTGGATAAAAATGGCCCTGCTACCAATGCTGTGGTTGAGGTAAACCCCGATGCTATTGAAATAGCAAGGGCTTTAGATGATGAGCGAAGCAAAGGAAATGTACGTGGTCCTCTGCACGGAATTCCCGTTATTATTAAAGAAAATATTGATACGGCTGGTTCGATGGTAACGTCGGCTGGCTCATTGGCTTTAGTTAATCATGTTGCTACCAAAGATGCATTTATTGTAACCAAATTGCGTGAAGCGGGTGCTGTTTTACTCGCTAAGGCTAATTTAAGTGAGTGGGCTAATTTTCGTTCAACTAATTCGAGTAGTGGTTGGAGTAGTAGAGGTGGACAAACGCGTAATCCTTATGTGTTGGATCGCACGCCTTGTGGTTCTTCGGCAGGTTCTGCTGTGGCCGTTTCGGCTAATTTGGCGCCATTAGCTATTGGAACCGAAACCGACGGTTCAATTGTATGTCCTTCAGGAATAAATGGTGTGGTGGGAATTAAGCCAACCGTTGGATTGTTGTCTCGCTCCGGTATTATTCCTATTTCTGACAGTCAGGATACAGCAGGTCCTATGGCCAGAACCGTTACTGATGCAGCTATTTTATTATCTGCTTTAACAGGAGTTGATGCTGATGATTTAAAAACAAAAAGCCAACCACAAGAACCAGCAGTCTATCTCAATTTTGATGACACAGTTTTGGAGGGCGCGCGGATAGGTTATCTAAGTAAAAGTTCAGCCTTTGATAAGCGAGTAGAGTCAATTATGGATGAGGTTGTTGAACAGTTGAAAAGTAAGGGGGCAGACGTTATTGAGTTGGCCGTTTCAGAAGAAGTGAATCAGTTATGGCAATATGAGTGGACGGTTCTGATTTGTGAATTTAAAGATGGATTGGAAAAGTATCTTCAATCACACCCTGCTTGTGGATTTAGTACCATTAATGAGCTAATAGAATACAATAATAAGAATGCTGATAAGGTAATGCCGTGGTTTGAGCAAGAGATATTTGAGGCGGCTAATGAAACTGATGGTTTAAATGATTCAAAATACAAAGAAGCCAAAGAGAAGTGTTTGGAGCTAGCGCGTAATAAAGGCATTGATAAGTTGATGAATGACAATAAGCTTGATGCTGTTATGGCGCCTACCAATGGGGCTGCCTGGAGTATTGACTACGTTAATGGAGATAATTTTGGAGGAGGCAGTTCACAGTTGGCTGCTATCTCTGGTTATCCTAGTATAACAGTTCCAGCGGGTAATATTAAAGGTCTGCCAATAGGAGTATCTTTCTTTGGTAAGCCCTGGACAGAAAGTCGTTTGATTCAAATTGCGCACTTGTATGAGAAAGTGAGTAAGAAAAGAATCGAACCCCGTTTTATTGCTAGCTTGATAAAGTAAACATCTTAAAGCTAACCGTTATGGACATTAGCGAGCTTTTTCTTGTCGATAGCGAGCTCTGATGTATGAGTAGCGAAAGTATTCCTTTACCTAGCGAGCAATTTTCTCTCGCAAGCGAGGATTTTCCCGACTGAGAAATTGTTCGCTACCTTGGTAATTTAGTTCGCTGCCTATCGAATAGTGCTCGCTACCTGCTGTAAAATGCTCGCTAGATGGGAGAGGATGTTCGCTAGCTATTGCAAATTACTCGCTAAGCAAAGGAAAATGCTCGCTTGTTTATTTTATCAGAAGAAATGACTATGCCATAATAAAAAAGGAGATGACTGTTCGCCATCTCCTTTGTATCTTCAGCGGTAATCCGAGAATTACCGTTTATATCGCTTACTTTAAATTTGAACGCTTACGCTCGTGTTCCAAAAGGAATATTTTTCTTAAACGAATACTTGAAGGTGTTACTTCAACATACTCATCTCCTTGGATATATTCCAATGCCTCTTCTAAGCTAAAACGAATAGGAGGAGCTAATTTTACTTTGTCATCAGCACCCGAAGATCGCATGTTACTCATCTTCTTCGCTTTGGTTACGTTAATGGTTAAATCGCCCTCGCGGTTGTTTTCACCAATAACCTGACCCATGTAAACATCTTCCTGAGGTGCAATAAAGAATTTGCCTCTATCCTGAAGTTTATCCATTCCGTAGGCAATTGAAGTTCCCGACTCAATAACGATTAAAGAACCATTGATACGTTTTTCAATATCACCCTTCCATGGTTGGAACTCAATAAAACGGTGTGCCATAATAGCCTCACCTTGCGTGGCTGTTAGCATGTTGCTACGTAAGCCAATGATGCCACGTGATGGAATGTTGAATTCTAGATTAACACGATCCCCTTTTTTCTCCATCGATTTAAGATCACCCTTACGCTGAGAAACCATTTCAATAGCTTTACCTGAGTGCTCTTCTGGTAAATCAATGGTTAAATCCTCAACTGGCTCCAACTTCTCACCCAATTCTTCTTTGATGATTACACGAGGCTGACCTACCTGTAATTCATAACCTTCGCGACGCATGGTTTCAATTAATACCGATAAGTGAAGCACACCTCGTCCGTATACATTCCAAGCATCTGCTGAATCTGTTTCTTCAACACGTAAAGCAAGGTTTTTCTCAAGCTCTTTGTCCAAGCGATCTTTAATGTGGCGCGATGTCACAAATTTTCCTTCTTTACCAAAGAAAGGAGAGTTGTTAATAGTAAATAACATACTCATGGTTGGTTCGTCAATGGCGATTGGCTCCAATGGCTCTGGGTTTTCGAAATCGGCAATGGTATCACCAATATCAAATCCTTCAATACCAATTAGGGCGCATAGCTCACCACATGTAACCTGATCAACCTTGGTGCGTCCAAGACCGTCAAAAACGTTTAGTTCTTTAATGCGAGTGCGTTTGATGCTGCCATCACGCTTAACCAAGCTTACGTCCTGATTAACTTTTAACTCGCCACGGTGCAAACGACCAATAGCAATACGACCCAGGTATTTGCTGTGATCAAGAGAGGTAATTTGTAATTGAGGCGTTCCTTTGTTGTATTCAGGAGCAGGTATGTGCTCAATAATAGCATCAAAAATAGCTTCAATGTTATCTGTCTTTTGTTTCCAATCAGTACTCATCCAATTTTCTTTGGCTGAACCGTATACCGATGGGAAATCTAACTGTTGTTCTGTTGCTTCCAATGAAAACATTAAGTCAAATACTGACTCATGAACTTCTTCAGGACGACAATTTGGTTTGTCTACTTTGTTGATAACCACAATTGGTTTTAAGCCTAGAGAGATTGCTTTTTGCAATACGAAACGCGTTTGCGGCATTGGTCCTTCAAATGCATCTACTAAAAGTAATACACCATCAGCCATGTTTAATACACGCTCAACCTCACCACCAAAATCGGAGTGACCAGGGGTATCAATAATGTTGATTTTGGTGTTTTTCCACATTACCGACACGTTTTTCGATAGGATGGTGATACCACGCTCACGCTCCAAATCGTTATTGTCCATTATGAGTTCACCAACTTCCTGGTGCTCTTTAAATAGCTTTCCAGCCATTAACATCTTGTCAACCAGCGTGGTTTTACCATGATCGACGTGAGCGATGATGGCAACGTTTCTAATCTCTTGCATAACTAAAATCCAAATGAGCCGCAAAGGTACTGCTATTTTTTGGTTTACAGCGTTATGCAATGTTAAAAAAGACTTTGAGGGTTTGTGTAAGTTTGTTATCAGCTCTGTGTTTTAGTTATATTTGCGCCACCATAACACTAACAAATACCTATTTATGAAGCATAGTTTTTTAATTGCGGCACCATCTAGTAATTCGGGTAAAACAATTGTTACACTGGGTCTTATTAAGGCTCTTCGTGATAAAAACTTTAATATACAAGCTTTCAAATGCGGTCCCGACTATATTGACCCATTGCAGCACTCGAAAATTGCAGGTGCAAAATCTTATAATTTAGATGTTTGGATGTCTGATAAGGAACACATTCAGCAAATTTATAAGCAAAAAATGCAAAATGCCGATGTGGGCATTGTGGAGGGAGTAATGGGTTTGTTCGATGGAGCCAAACGCGATAAGGGAAGTTCGGCCGAGATTGCTCAAGCCTTGGAATTACCAATTGTACTAGTGGTTAATGCTGCAGCCACGGCCTACTCAGTAGCGCCATTACTTTATGGATTTAAAAATTTCAATCCTGATGTAAAGGTTAAAGCAGTAATTTTTAATAAAGTTTCAGGAGATTCTCATTACCAGTTTCTGAAAGAGGCAGCCGAAGATGCAGGTGTTGAATCTTTAGGTTATGTGCCTAAAAACGAAGACTTAATATTAGAGTCACGTCATTTAGGCTTGTCCCTAAGCGATAATTTGCACATGCAAAAGGCAGTTGATGTTGCTGCTGATTTAATTAATCGTCATGTTGATCTGGATGAATTGCTTTCAATTTCTGAGACTTCAATTTCTAAGCAGGAAAATGTCTCTGCTCAAAAAAATACAGGTTTGCGATTTGGTATTGCCAACGATGAGGCTTTTAATTTTATGTATCCAGCCAATATCGATTGCCTTAAACAATTAGGAGAACTAATATATTTTAGTCCATTAATTGATAGTGTTATACCAAAGTGTGATATTCTTTGGTTCCCAGGAGGGTACCCAGAATTGTATGCAAAAGAATTAGCTGCTAATTCATCAATGATACAATCCATTCAAAAGTTTGAGCAGGAGGGCGGTAAATTGCTAGCCGAATGTGGAGGTATGATGTATTTGGGCAAATCAGTGGAACTGCAAGATGGAACAAGTCATAGCATGTTAGGAGTTTTTAACTACTCAACTTCTTTAAAAAATATGAAACTCAAATTAGGCTATCGCTCTGTATGGGCAGATGACGTGGAGTTCAAAGGGCACGAGTTTCATTATTCACTAATTTCTGAAGATGACAATCAAAAAGCCGATTATCCCTGCAAATCCGCCAGAGGTAAAGAGGTAGATATGCCTATTTACAAATCCAAAAATGCCTGGTCATCTTATTTTCACATTTATTTAGGCGAGATAGAAAAGATGAAAGCGTTTATTGACTTGTTGATTGATGAATAAGTAATGATCATATTAATGTAATACCTACGGTAAATACTTAAAGTCAATCTTTTTCATTGAGTTAAATAAATTAATGCGTGCCTTTGGGTTGATGGCTGTCATTTGTTCAACAATGTCTCTTGCCTTTTGGCGGATGGTATGATCTTCGTAGGGACATTCCTTTTTTAGTGATTGAAACTGCATAATCTCTGCATACTGTTTCATTTCGGCGTTGGTAAGCAAAATCAATGGTCGTAAAAGTTGCAGTTGATCGTCAAACATGCTCAAAAAAGGAGGAATAGATGATATGTTAGCATGCTGAGCCATGTTCATAACTAAGGTTTCAACTGCATCATCCAGGTGATGACCAAAGGCAAGCTTTTTAATGCCCAATGAGTGCGTAAGCTGAAACAGTTCTTTACGGCGGTTGCGCGAACAGGCAAAGCAAGGTTTTTTGTTGCCAGCTGTTTCCAGATTGGCACGCGTGCGCACCAGATGAAGAGTGACATCCAGTTCGTCGCAAAACCGCTGTAGCCATTCGGTATCGATCTCGTAGGGTACATCTTCGGTAATAATATGGGCGGCATGCAAGTGGTAATGAATGGGCATACCCTTACGGCGTGCTGAAAGGATGTCCAACAAAGCTAAGCTATCCTTACCTCCCGAAACAGCCACCATAACAGTGTCATCAGCGCCAATCATTTCGTAATGATTAATGGCTTTGCCGGCTGTTTGTCTTACCTTTTGTATAAATGCTCTCTCTGGCCTCGTCAGTTTCCTTTTCATGCCGCAAAGATAGATTCATTTGGTAAATGGAGAACCCTAAATTGTAATTTGGAAATAAAACCTGGATCAAGCTGCTTGTATTGATTTCCTAAGGCCGTTTACTTAACTTTCATTTTCCATACTGAAACATAGGCTATAATATGGCTGTTGTTAGTAGCGTACTAACTAACATTTAAACTTAAACACAATGAATAAACATGTAATTAATGCCATGGTAATTCTATTTTTTGCCATTGGAAACATGGGTTTTGCTCAGGTTAAAAAGAGTCCGGTTGCACCAAATTATAAGTTGCTCGAAAAAATTATTAACGATGCTTACGAGCAATACAAAGATGATAAAACAGGTGAGGTGGCCGATTACATACCTGAGTTGGCCAAAGTTGATTCTGAGTTATTTGGCATTTGTGTAATTACAGTCGATGGAAAGGTGTTTAGCGTAGGTAATGTAGAAGCTAGTTTCTCCATTCAATCGATATCTAAAGTGTTTACCCTAGCCATGGTAATGGAAGAAATGGGGCAAAAAGCCATTTTAGAAAAGTTGGGTGCTGAACCAACAGGTTTGCCCTTTAACTCGGTAACCGCCATTGAGCAACAAGCGACCCGCGTGGGTAATCCATTGGTTAATGCAGGTGCTATAGCAACAACCAGTTTGCTAAAAGGGGAGTCTGAATCACAAAAATGGAAAGATATTTTGGCCTATTATAGTGCATGCGCTGGTTCTGAGCTGTTTATTATTCAAGATGTATACGAATCGGAAGCTGCAACTAACGGTCGCAACCAAGCCATTGCCCGTTTGTTAGATGCCTATGGTGTTATGTACGATGATCCTGAGGATGCCGTTGATTTATATACCCGACAGTGTTCAGTAGGTATTACTACCGAACAACTAGCTGCCATGGGAGCCACTCTAGCTGCCGATGGAACCAATCCCTTTACAGGTAAGAAAATAATTAACCCTGATAACATTCCTCAAATACTTTCGGTGATGCTGTCTTGTGGCATGTACGATTATTCTGGTACCTGGTCGTACTTAACAGGACTGCCGTCGAAGAGTGGTGTAGGTGGTGGCATTGTTTCCATTGTGCCGGGTAAAGGTGCAATTGCTGCTTTCTCGCCAAGGGTAGATGCAGCTGGAAATAGTGTACGTGCTCAAAAGGCCATCGCTTATATTTCGGAGCAACTTGAGGTAAATATTTTCGATCCACAATCGGTTGGAGTTAAATAATTGCGTAGCCATGAAGAAATATACAATCATCAACTCGTTAATAATTACTGTGCTACTGCTAGGGAATACAGCTCTTGCTCAGGAAGAGAGTCAAGAGCTGTCTTTTCGTATTTACGGTCATGCTATGATGGATGCTGGTTATAATTTTAATCAGATTCATCCCGATTGGACAGATGTTATTCGGCCATCGCAATTGCCAACTTATAAAAATGAGTATGGTGCCGATGGTAATATTTACTATAGTGTGCGTCAAACACGCCTAGGTTTTGAGAGTATAGTGCCTAATGACCTGGGAGATCTAAAGGTTATTTTTGAATTTGAATTATTCGGAACGGGAGTAGATGCTGGTCAAACAACTTTTCGTTTGCGACACGCCTATGGCGAGTTGGGGCATTTTGGTGCTGGTCAATATTGGAGTCCTTTTATGGATATCGATGTTTTTCCTAATACTATTGAGTACTGGGGGCCAACTGGTATGGTGTTTTTCCGTAATATTCAGTTTCGATGGATGCCCATTAAAGGAGATAGTTTCTTAACACTGGCTTTGGAGCGCCCAGGTGCCAGTGCCGATGGTGGTGTGTATGCCGAAGATGGCTATTGGGATCAGGTGCACGGACGTTTTCCCTTGCCAGACTTCTCTGCTGAGTATCGCAAGGCCTTTGATTGGGGCTACTTAGAATTGGCTACTATGTTGCGCTATATTGAGTGGGAAGATAGGAATGATGATGATAACATGGACCTATCTGATTCGGTTTTAGGTTGGGGATTGAACCTTAGTTCTAACATCAAGTTTTCCAAGTCAACAACAGGTCGCTTTCAGGTGGTGTATGGCGAGGCTATTCAAAACTACATGAATGATGGAGGAACCGATATTGGCATTAAAAACAACCCTGGTAACGCAGAAAAGCCCATTGAGGGAGTGACACAGCCAGTTTTGGGTATTGTGGCTTTTATCGATCATTATTGGAGTGAGCGTTTTAGTAGCTCAGCAGGGTTCTCCATGTTAGATACCGACCATGCCAACGGGCAAGCGCCTGATTCATATGCCACAGGAAAGTATGCCGTAGCTAACCTCCTGTATTATCCAGCCAAAAACATTATGGCGGGTGTAGAATTGCAGTATGGTAAGCGCGAAAATTTTTCCGATGGTTTTAGCTCTGACATTGTGAAGTTACAATTCTCGTTTAAATATAATTTTTCGGCTTCCGTCAGGTAGATGTGCAAGCAAATAACGATATTGGAAGAGAAGACCTGGTTCTTCTCTTTTTTTATTAGGTAAAGTTTGAACTTATGACACCAACAGACACTGTGCCTCTGGTTGATAAAACCTACGTACTCCAAAAGTTTCCGGGTAAAGGCGGCTGGACCTATGCTGAAATTGCTGAAGTAAAGCCCGACTCGAAAGCGTGGTTTAACTGGATTAAGGTACATGGTTTTATTGATGATTTTGAATTGAAGCATGGTCGCTTAATGCCGATTGGTAACGGTCGAATGATGTTGCCACTTAAAGCAGCCATTCGTAAAGCCATTGGAAAGGAGGCTGGCGATTGTGTTCGCATTCAACTATTCCCCAATAACCTGCCTGCTGAAATTCCACAAGAGTTAATTGACTGCTTTGAGCTGGAAGATAATCGTTTATTAGGTGCTTTTAATAAAGAAACAGCCAATTGGCAACACGAGGTTGTTACCTGGATTTATGAGGCCAAAAAAGAAGAAACAAAAGCAAAGCGCATCATCAAAATAATGAATTATTTAAACGATAAATACCTAAAATAGATCGGTATGAAACTGCAAGTTATAAAAGGCGATATTACCCAGTTGCAAGTAGACGCCATTGTTAACGCTGCTAACACCAGGTTAATGGGTGGAGGCGGAGTTGATGGCGCCATTCATCGGGCTGGTGGCCCTGTAATAATGGATGAGTGTCGACAAATACGTGAACAACAAGGTGGGTGTCCAACAGGGGAGGCCGTAATTACAAGCAGTGGTTTGTTAGCGGCCAAAAAGCTGATTCATACAGTTGGACCAGTATGGCAAGGAGGCAATACGGGCGAAAAAGAGCTACTAAAAGCCTGCTATATCAATTCATTAAAGTTGGCCGAAGCCAATAAGCTGAAAACAATTGCTTTTCCCAATATCAGCACAGGGGTGTATGGCTACCCAAAGGTCGAAGCAGCAAAACTTGCCATCAACACAGTAAAAAACTATAGAAGTGAGTCCGTTTCTTTGGTCATATTTGTTTGTTTCGATGAAGAAAATCATCGATTATACCAGCATTTACTGGATCAATAAAAATTTTATCTTCCTTTTTTAACCTTTTGCTAATTCTGGCATCTTTAAAGTAAAGAACCGAAATCTTGAGTGAATCAACGAATCTGACCGAACGGATAGTAGAGCAGTGCAAACGTGGAGATGAGCGCGCACAGCATGCCATATATAAGCAATATGTACGGGCAATGTACAATGTGGCTTATCGCATGGTGGCTAATCAGTTCGATGCCGAAGATGTGGTGCAGGATGCTTTTGTTAAGGCCTTTAAAAAAGTGGGAAACCTTAAAGAAAATAAGGCTTTTGGAGCTTGGTTAAAGCAAATTGTGATACATGAGGCCATTGGTCTTATTCGAAAAAACAAAAATAAAGAAATTAAGCTGGAGTGGGTTGATGAATTGCCCGATAGTGAAAGTGATGAGCCAGATAATGACCTGCCCATGGAGCAAGTTATGAATGCAATAATTGATTTGCCACAAGGAGCCAGGGTGGTGTTTACACTGAGGGTGGTTGAGGGTTATAAATTTGCCGAAATAGCGCAGCTAACAGGCCTTACTGAAAACAATTGTAAGGTACAGTTTCATCGCTCTAAGAAATTGTTGAATACGAAATTAAAAAGCATACTGTATGTCGGGTAATTGGGAGAATTATTTCAAAGATAAGCAGTCTGAACGAGATGTTTTTGTGCCTGATGAGGATCGCATGTGGAATCAGATCGATAAACGCATGAAGCAAAAGCGCCTCTCGCTTAAACAATGGGCTATTAGGGTGGCTGTTGTGGCGGGCATCTTTCTCAGCATCGGCGTATTTATTCGTCACGAAATGATGATGAATAAACAACTGGATAGTTTGGCCTTTATAAGCGAAGAGCTGGCCAAACAGGAGAGTCAGTACATACAAGCAGTGAGCCTTAAGTGGGATGAGTTTATCTCCATGCCATCAGAAGACATGGTTTTTGAGCAGGCCTTATTGGAGGAGCTGAGCTTATTGGACACCATCTATACAAAAGGATTGAACGATATGAAACAACATGGGTATAACGAGCGCGCCGTTATCATCATGCTGGATACATATGAGAAGCGGCTGAGAATAATTGAGCGGCTGATTAATGAAAAACGTAAACTACAAAAAGATGAAAATAAATCGAAGCAGATTAGAATTTAAGTCCAGTTTAGCTTTTCTTCTGGCCTTTTTTATGTGTTGGCAGTTGGCAGTTGGGCAAACCAGCGAACCAAAAGTGTTTAGCAAGGAATTGTCATTGGGAGATGCACCCTCTGTGGCACTGGAACTGTACCAAATTAATGTGGATGTATTGCCTGCCAAAGGCAACAAGGTAAAGATAGAGATGAGTTACATAGCCGATGGAAAGCCTGAGGAGCTTAAAAAGCTGAACGAGGCCATTGAATCGGGTATTTTAACGGGTGTGTTGGGTGGTAACAGAGCCCAAATTGACTTGGCTATTCAAAACAACTTTGACTTGGAAATAATGGGTATGAAATGGAGTAAAGTTGTTTTCAAATCCAATAAAAAGGAAAGCATTAAGCTTAAGGAATTTAAAATAACCAAGTGCCAGGTGTGGCTTCCTCAAACGGTAATGGCCACTATTGACGCCAAGTATTCTAAAGTAAATTACGAAAGCGATATAATGGGCGACTTAAAGCTGATGTTGTACGATACACAAGCTCGTTTTGCCAGCGTTAGCGGCTCTGTTAAAGGAGAGCTAAAGTACTCACAGGTAAAATTAAATACATCGGATGCTATCGAACTTAGTTTGTATGAAACTAAATTGGCTTGTGGCGAAACAACTGCCTTTAATATGGAAGCCAAGTATTCTAACATACAAGCAGGCAATGCCACATCGCTTCAATTGGATATGTACGAGGGACGATTTAGTGCTGGCACTGTACAAACAGCCACTATCAGTCAAAAATATGCCCAATTGCAGTTGGCCAGCGTTGGTGATTTTCGCTTGGCAGGCTATGAGGGGCGATGCACGCTTGAGAAAGTGGGAGATATGACCATCGATGCCAAGTACATGCGATTCAATGCCGATGAGGTAGATCAACTAACCCTGCGAGATGCTTATGAAAATCAATTGTCAATAGGACTACTGAATCAATTAAACTCACACGATGGTAAATACAATACCTTTAACATTGATCGTGTAAATCAGTCAATAAAGTTATCGGGTTACGAAGATGAGGTGAATATAGGTGCTTTATCAAGTACTTTTAAACAAGTGAAGCTATCGGGTAAATACATTGAAGCTTCCATAGCTATGCAAGCACCCCAGCCATATCACTTAAAAGGAGAGGGGCAATACTTCGATTTAGACATTGATGATGATGTTTATGCCACACGAACAAAAATTGGGGATAGTAATCGTTTAACGTTCCATTACGAGTATCTGAATGTTAATGAGTCATCGCCCCTAATTGAGTTGGATGGTTACGAACTGGAAGTTACTATCAGTCATTAATAATAGTAAGTCATTTATTATCAGCTTACCGACATAAACATCTTGTTGCACCAAATCTTTAGCGAAAAGATTGAATATTATCAAGTGAATAATTGAATATGGCATTTGCACTGCAAGTAATACCATTTAAATTTTAAAATACCTTGGTATAATGCCGCTACATATTCATAGTGCTTTTAGGAGTGAAAAGAACGAAAAGCGCATTTTGAATAGTAATCGGTACAAGTAGGGTAGATGCCATTTTTTTAATGTGTATCATAGCATGTTGCTTCTTCGCGATAAGAATTAGCCCTCTTTGCCTTAAATTCCTTAAACTAAATTAAGCGATTAAATGCCCCATTAATTAGGCTCATCAGCTATTTGGCCTTACCTTAGCACTGGATGGGATAATATTTATCAATATTACAATACCCTTACTTTTCCATTCGCAATTAATCATTTTCACTATAAAATGAATTGTAATATGGAAAACAAGATCTCTTCGCTTACCTGTCAGAACTGTGGTGTTTGTTGCCGCGATTTCCCTTTTGTTGAAGTAAACGATGCTGAAATGACAGCCCTTGAAAAGTATACCAAATTAAGCCGTTACGATTTTACTGAGCCACGTGGAGCTAGTTACGACGATGGTCATTTTCTTAAAACAAAGGAAAATGGTGATTGTATGTTCCTAAAGGTGGATAATGGCTACTTTACTTGTGGCGTATACGAGGCTCGTGCTGGCATATGCCGTAATTATCCTGTACATGAGAAACATTGGAAATGGTGTAACGAGAATAGGGTGGAGTGAGTCGAAAGCATAAAAGAAGTTGTGAGATATGAGTAATGAGATGATTTTGCAACACAGATAACAAAACTCAGAAACGTATCTTTATTCAAAACTTGATTATTAATTTCCTTTGACGCAAAAGGGATGGCAACTTGTTGGCACTTTACAACTAAGATGCGAGACCTAAACTATAAACTATTCAACCTACTGTACACAATGAACTAGGCTCTGATCTTTATGTGCAGCTTGCTTAACCAAGCTCAGATCCTTAACAGCTATAGATTGAAAAATGTGTTGTTAATTTAACACGCATTGCTCCTATTTAACACAAATTAAGTGTGTGATAAATATTGATGTATTGTCAGATGGTTAACCGTATAATATTACATAACCATGACTCATACATCAAAATTCATTATTTGCCTAATTAGTTTTCTGTTGATTAGTTTGTTTGCCCAAGCACAGCAGTCTACAAACACACCTAAACATTCGCCCCATAAAGCAACACTTTATTCAGCCATATTGCCCGGGCTTGGACAAGCATACAATAAAAAGTATTGGAAGATACCGATTATTTATGCAGGAATAGGAGCATTTGTGTATGCTATTGATTTTAACAGTAAACATTATCAGCTATACAAAAATGCTTATCAAGATTGGGTAATTAACGACCATCTTAACAAACGCTACACACGCTTTATACCTCCAAACTACAGCGAAGTACAAATAAGAACAGAACACGATGCATGGTTCGAGGAAGTACTGCAGAGCAAAAAACAATATTATAAACGTTATCGCGATTTAAGTTACATAGGATTAACAGCAGTGTATGTACTGCAAATTATTGAAGCTGCCGTAGATGCGCATTTCTTTGACTTTAATATATCAGATGACTTGTCATTAAAGTTAACTCCAGGAATAATTAACATCACAAATAGTGAACCAACCCTTGGAGTTACTTTCAATTTCAGATTATAAGCTGCATTGCAAGGTCTAATTTAATTTTATAAACCCTCGCTGCATCTGTAGCTTACTATTCACCTATTTAGTCAATGCTAATGCTCAATTATATTAGTATAATGTCAGTTTAACAGATGCTCATCATCTTTTAATAGACTCTAATTTCAATTTTATAGACTCTCATGCTTAATTAATAGACCTTAATGTTTATTTAATTCACACTAATTTGTAGCTAATAAACTCTCATGCCTATTTAGCAGAGCCTGATGATGAATTAATAGGCATTCATCTTCATTTAACAGACTATAATGTTGAATGTATAGCACCTAACCTTTGTTTAGCTGCTTCTAACACAAGCTTATTAGACACTGGTGTTAGTTAACATCCATCTAATCATCACTTATTAACTTATCACAGGAACTTAGTGGTACTTCGAAGATTTTATTTTGAATAAGGTTTGAATAGTATTTAACATTTTTATAATTTAGTTTTAATAATAAACCTTAACTCTACAAAAACTAAAGGAATGAACAAAACTCTTGAATCGAGACACCACTCTCATAAGGTTGTCTTGCTTTCTCTGGAAAAATACAAAGAGAAAGTCGCGCTTGTTCCGGTGATGGCACAAAGCGTTGAAGAACTGAAATCCAATATAGAAAAGACCGTAGCACTAATAACTAAAGTGAAGTCCTTACCAGTAAAAACGGCTGCCAATAAAAAAGTAGCCCGGGCCGAATTAGCAGCTATTGCACTTAAAATAAGTAATATTTTAAAGGTCTACGCTGTTATTTTGAAAGACGAAAATCTGGCTAGCACATTGGAAACGACAGAAACAGCTTTAAGCACTCAGTTGCGTCATCAGCAGTTACTTGATTATTGCAAGAATTTGCTTGAACTGCTTAATTCAATGGGTGAAACGCTTACGCCTTATGGCTTAACACCTGAATTGAAAAGCCAACTGGAAGAAGAAGTGGAAGATTTCAAAACTACATTTTCGGAGCCTCGCCAGTTAATAACAGAACGCAAAACCAACAACGAACTAATTGGTGAGCTAATAGGCGATGCAACGGAGATATTAAGTGATAAGATTGACCCGCTTATGGAGCTTTTTAATGAAGATAAGGAATTTTACCTCGAATATAAGTCGGCCCGCATGATTGTGGACCCGGCAACCCGTAAGCGAACTGAAGAACTTATACAAAACTAAAGAATTATTAACCCAAGAGTTAAGGTTTGAGAGGAGACGGTTGAGGCTGTCTCCTTTTTTGTTGCTATAATTACATTCAATACATCGACTTCTGAATTCATTATAAACATTGATGTTTTTAGTGTAATTCACTCATTTGATGATGCCAATTTTTAGTGTATTTTTGTAATAATGATTGAGCCCCAAAAAATATATTCTAATCTGGGATTTGATACTGACACTAGTATCTCTACTCTGTTTTTTACCGATAATAATTACAACTCCGATCTACTTAGGTTTGAAGAACGCTTAATTCTCAATACCGCAAAAAAGTTAAATGCATCGGCCGTTTATTTCAGGCGTTTTGCCAACAATCAATCATCAAAACCTCAGTTATTTATTTTCGATAACTCTAACGGGCAATTATCTGATGACGATATTGCGAATATCCATCGAAAAATATGGAGCAGTGGCATTGTGCCTTTATACTACGTTTTTGATAAAACAAACATCAATATTTACGATGCCCGTAAGCAAGTAAAATATAATGATGAAACAGGTGCCATTAGCATTAATCCGTTTAAGCAATTATCACTTGTAAAAGACTCTCATAACGAATACCAAAAGTTTTCGGCTCAGCTGTTTGCTAATGGAACTTTTTGGGAGCAAAAAGAAGTAAGTAAGCATTTCTTAAATAAAGAAAGTGCTGAAAACAAACTAATTGAAGGCCTTAAAAATGTACGCAAGCACTTTATCGAAGAAAGTGGTCTGGAACGTGAACTGGCCAATAAATTGCTTGTACTGTCCATACTTGTTAAATACCTTGAGGAACGAAAGGACGAACAAGGGAATCATGTTTTCCCATCAGATTATTTCAAAGTCTATAAGGGTGCTACGTCTTTTTGTGAGGTATTAAAAAGTGGAAAAACGGTTAATCTATTTGATGAATTAAGTAAACATTTTAACGGTAAAATATTTGAATTAGATAATTGGGAAAGATATACACTGGAAAATACCTCATTAAATTCATTGGCGAACTATCTTGGCGCCAAACACGATGGAGAACAATTAGTGATTTGGCCGCTTTATTCGTTCGAGTATTTACCGGTTGAATTGATTAGCCGTATTTACGAAGAATTTATTGACCAAAGAAAAGATGCCGTGTTTACGCCCATTCATCTGGCTCACCTAATGGTTGATGAATGTATGCCCATATCTCAACCAAAGGACAACTACAAGGTGATCGACATCAGTTGTGGTTCCGGCGTTTTTCTTGTCTCGGTATTTAAACGATTGGTGCAGTGGTGGCAAAAAAAGCAGTTCGACAAAACAGGTCAGCTATGCCATCCTGAGATAAAGGATTTGAAACAGATTCTTCGTCAATCGGTTTATGGTGTTGATATTGAAGAAACATCGGTTCGCTTATCAGTTTTTAGTTTGAGTATTGCCCTTTGCGACCTGCTTACGCCAACGGAGATATGGAAGGATTTGCGCTTTGATAACCTTCGGGAAAAGAATATCTATCATGGTGATTTCTTTGAATACTTGCAAAAAACACCCAATGGTCAATTCGATTTAGTTATTGGTAATCCTCCGTTTGAGGATAAGAAGAAAGACTTTAAACTGTTATTTGAACAATATAGTATACAAAGTGACTACCATATACCGCGGAATCAAATTGCAATGCTGTTTCTGCAACAAGCAATGAAGTTATTAAAGCCTGATGGGCTGCTGTCATTAGTGATGCCATCGGGTCCTCTACTCTACAATGATACACTTGATTTTAGAAAAGAGTTTTTCTCGCGATATGAAGTACCGCAGATTATTGATCTCTCAGAATTAAGAAATGCCAGTGTACTATTTGAAAAAACGATCGCCACTGCTGTTGTATTTGCTTGCAACAAAAAACCTAAGCCTGATAACAGCATCGCTCATATTTGTGTAAAGCGCACCAAGGCCACCAATGAAAAACTGTATTTTGAGATTGATCACTACGACATCAATTATCTATCGCAGGAAATCGCTTGTCATGATCCTTTTATCTGGAAGGCAAATTTAATGGGTGGTAATCAATTATATTACTTGGTTAACCGATTAGCTAAACTAAGATCCCTAGGAGAGTACCTCAAAGAAAAAAAAGAAAATCACAATTGGGTTTATGGTGAAGGTTACATTGTTTCAACAAAAACAGAATACGCTGAGCACTTAACAGGAAAAACAAAAGTTGAAACTAAAGATTTTACAGAAGACGGTGTTTTAAGGAAATCAGTAGAAACAGAGACAAAATTTTTACGTTCAAGAAAATCTATAAAAGAAATTTTTACATCACCTCACTTGTTAATCAAAGAGGTTATTGGAAAGAATAATTTTATTATCAAGTATTTTGAGGAAGACATTATTTTTAAACACCGTATACTAGGTATTCATGCTCCCAAAGGACAAGAAGAGCTTAAAAAGATTGAGAGTGTCTTAAAGAAAAACTACAAACTTTTCAAACTTCTCATACTATCTTCTAGTGCAGAAGCAGGAATTAGCAGATCAGGAGGTTATGTCGTTCTAAAAAAGGACTTCTTAAACCTGCCATACCCCCTAAAAGAGAAAGTTCTTGAGCTTTCAGAAAATGAGACAATCATCAGAAACGATGTTTTAAATTACAAACTAGAAGAGCTATCGAAAGGAGAAAAGGCTGCGATTAATACGCAAACTGTTTCTAAAGTAGAACTAGAAGAATTTGGCAAAATACTATGTACTAATCTTAATCCGATTTACCAGGCACAGAACCGAAAGTTTAAAGCTTTGAAGCCCATCCACACTATTTCCTACACCTGCTTCCCTTTTGCATATGGAAATGCTAAAATAAGCAATGAGCTTAAGGAGAAACTTAAAGATGGTGACTTAAGCGATTTGATTGAGAACAAGCAAGAGTCAGTGCTTTACCGACGAATCCTACGTTTATACAAGCAAGATATTATCTACTTAATAAAGCCAAATACTTTAAGGTATTGGTTAAAATCGGTGGCCTTACGTGATGCCAGCGACATTAGTGCAGATCTTATAAATAGCGGATATTAATGATAGGAAAAGAAGTAAAGCACAATGCACCCATCATTAATGACTTTTCGATTCCTGCGAATCAAACAATCGTCAGCATCCTTAATTTCATCAAGAATAAAGCACCACTATTTGCCAAAAGCTTTAAAGCTACTAAGAGTAACATATGCTATGAGGATGACATTACACAGGAACTCCTTTCTTTCTTTTCAGATCATGCGCGAAAAGAGAATTTCCTATTCCGCTTTCATGAGAAAAAAGGCATTGATATAACGATCCATGTTTCCCCTTATCAGGTAGCTTCAAAACCAATTTTTATGATTGAAGCTAAACGTTTAGAAAAAGCTCATTACGACTATGTAAACAACCCAAATGGAGGCATTGAGCGATTGAAAAGGGAACAAGATGGTTTTGACCATGCATTAAACCACGCTGCCATCCTTGGCTATATTCAGGATCATGATAGAAACTATTGGCTATCTAAAATCAATAAATGGATTGATCTCAATATTCAAAAAGAAACCGACATTGTTTGGTCAGAGCAAGATAAATTAGTTAGTAATCTTCCTCAATCTGACTACATCTCTAAGCATGAAAGAGTTGCCAAAGAAGACATTGCTATCTATCACTTTTGGATCAACCTAAACTAAACCATTACTTAAGCAACTCTGTTAAAGGAATCAAATCAAACTCCCCTTTATCAGGATGTGCTGTTTTAATGTACTCCTTATTCATCATAAACAATCGGCTGTTATAGGTGTCTTGCAGGTAACAATTGTCCTCATGAAAGTACTCTTCATCAACTTTAGTAAAGTTAAGCTCGCAATGCGAAAGCTCCCATTGATCACCCTCTTCATTCATGTACAATAGGGGGTAGCCATGGGTGCGGCAAATTATAGGACGAACGCTGTATATACTACACTGGTGTTGGTTTAGAAAGAAACAGGCTTCGCCAAGCTTTTCTGGACGTTTTTGCTCAAGTACAAGAGGGTAGTGCGCTTGCATTTGTTCCTTTATATAATCAAACTCAATGGGGAAAACATCAAAATTAAGACAGCATTTATCACAACCTTTCTTGCAAGCCATGTTCTGCTCATGCTCATCCCATAACTTAATGGTTGAAGAATCTATCTCATCTCTTAAAGTGCGGTAATCGTTTGTTTGAGCCATCGTCCTGTAATTTTGGGCAAAGGTAGGCTTAACAATGGCATTGTAATAGGAAAAACATAAATATTGATGCTTTTCTTGTTATCTAACTCTTCGTACTTTGAACTCGGATTATGTATTAGAATATCGTAATGAGGAATGAAAATACAAACAATCAAGAACTTTTTGAAACGAGTCATAGCATCGCTATGGTGAGTTGAAAGAAGTTGACTTATGTCTTGATTGGCAGTAGTTTCATTACGCAATAGATTTTCTAATGCATATTGCGGGTTGAACTATTAACTCACGACTTTTTGCTGTATCTTGCCGTTTCATTTACCTTAATACCGCATTAATGAGCATACAGTCCGACGAACTACAATCTTTAGTTTCAAAATACATCAACACCACCAACCGAAGTGTTTTTCTAACTGGTAAAGCAGGAACTGGTAAAACCACTTTACTTCATCGTATTAAAGAACACACACATAAGAACATGGTGGTGGCTGCACCTACAGGTATTGCCGCTATTAATGCAGGTGGAGTTACCTTACATTCCTTGTTTCAGTTGCCTTTTGGTTCTTTTATTCCAGATAATAATGGTGTTGACCCAAGTCGGATGCAAACTCTCGCTCACATTAATGTGCCCCGCTCATTAATCAAGAATATTCAGATGCATACGGTAAAGCGAAACTTGATTAAGCAAATGGAATTGTTGGTGATTGATGAGGTGAGTATGTTGCGGGCCGATTTACTCGATGCCATTGACTTAATTTGTCGTCATGTACGCCGACAGCACAATACACCCTTTGGAGGTTTGCAGGTGCTGTTTATTGGCGATATGTTGCAGTTGCCCCCAGTGGTTAAGCACGATGAGTGGAGCTATTTAAAGCCTTATTATAAGAGTCCTTATTTTTTTGATGCACAGGTATTACAAAATAATCAACCTGTGCACATTGAGTTGCAAAAGGTTTACCGCCAAACAGATCAAACCTTTGTTGATTTACTCAATAACTTGCGCGACAATAAAGTAACAAACAAAGATATTGAGCTGCTAAACCTGTATTATAAGCCTGGTTTTAATCAGCAAAACAACGATGGTTACATACAATTGACCACGCATAACTCCATTGCCGACGCTAAAAATGCCGAATGTCTTCAGGCACTTAGCGAAAAAGTGTATAACTACCGTTCAGAGGTAAAGGGCGATTTTAAAGAGCATCAATTCCCTTTGCAGGAGTCCATGTCCTTTAAAAAAGGAGCTCAGGTAATGTTTATAAAAAACGATTTCTCTGGTCAGCAGCGCTACTTCAATGGTAAAATTGGTAGCATCACACACATAACAAACGATGAGCTTGAAGTAAGCTTTTCTGATGGTAGTGATCCGGTTATGGTAGAGCATTATACCTGGGAAAATAAAAAGTATACGCTTAATAAAGAAACCAATGAGGTTGAAGAGAAAGTGGTTGGTGAGTTTAAGCAATACCCTATTAAGCTGGCATGGGCTATTACAGTGCATAAAAGTCAGGGCTTGACCTTTGAAAAAGCAATAATTGATGTGGGCAAGGCATTTGCTGCTGGTCAGGTTTATGTGGCCCTGTCGCGCCTGACATCATTAAACGGATTGGTGTTGTTAACACCCATAGCGCATCAGGGAATTGCCGCCGATGCTGCCTTGCAAGGCTTTGTGCAGCAAAAAATGGATGCTGATCAGTTAGAGCCAATCCTGCAGCAAGAGTCGCAGAAATACTTCAATAGCTTTGTACTGACTGCTTTTGACTTTACCGATTTGGTGGTGTCAATACACAAGCATGTTAACTCCTACACCAAGGATGCCAAGCGCTCAAAAAAGCAGCAGTATAAATCATGGGCCGAACAATTGCTGAAAGATACGGAGCCTTTGCAAGGCGTAGCCAATAGCTTTCGTAATCAAGTGCAACGCATTGTTCATGGCAACGATGCTGATTACGTGCAACACCTTATTGAGCGAATTAATAAGGCCATTGGGTATTTTCAGCCACCAATTAAGCAATGCCATTCTTCTATCATTCAGCATATTGATGAATTGGGTAAGCAAAAAGGCATTAAAGCTTACCAGACCGAGCTTAAGGATTTGGCGGCACAGTATTACGCCATCCTGCACAACATGTTAAAAGCAAAAGCTCTTCTGGAGTCATCGTTGCAAGGCATTGATGTTAATAAAGAGGATATTGACCAGCCCGATTTGCAGAAGCAAGCTCAATCGGCAAAAGCTAAAAAAGCAGAGAAGAAAGAGAAAGCTGTAAAAACGCCCAAAGTAGCGACTTATCTGGTTACTTGTGCCCTATATAAGCAGGGTAATGATATAGCCGCCATTGCTGAGGAACGGGGTTTGGTTAAAACAACCATTGAATCGCATATTGCCCGTTGTATTCAGGAGGATATTTTGTCTTTAAACGATTTTGTGGATTATGAAAAGCGCGAGGCGATTGCAAAGGGAGTAAAAGAATGCGCTGGAACCACCTTGTCGGAGATTAAAGAATACCTGAATCACAAATTCTCTTACTCTGAGATAAAATTTGTTCAAGCCTGGATGCAATCAGATGGGGTTTTGTAAAAATTCCACCTCTGCTAATCGGAAAACTAAGTATGGAAAGTTTGTTTGCAGAGGCGGAACTTCTTGGTTAAGGAGGTTGCTAGAAGATGATTAATATCGTTATTATAATGAGTATTATTAATTGATATAACAGCATTACCTGCGGAAAATCTGGGTTTTTCAAAAGGCGGATAAGGCCATTTTTTTGATTCCTTTTCATAAAGTTAGTGTTAAAGTTAGGTCTGATTTGAAGCAAATATTATGCCGAATGGCATCTATTAGAGAAAAAAGTTGCTATTAGTTTAGCTGCAAAATACTTATATCTTTGTTTATCAAAATCTAAGTCAATGAAAATAACTTTTTTCCTAATTACCTTGCTCTTTAGTGCGGGTCTTTATTCACAAGATCGGGTACTGGTGTCTTCTTTGGGCATCAATCACCAAGTAGGAGAATATCTTTTAACCTCTAGTGTTGGGGAGCCCATAATTGGTTCTGTAGCAATAGGTGCTTATCAACTCCATCAAGGTTTTATTCCCTTTAAAGTAGTAAGTACCCCAGCTAGTTTAGCTGAAAATGCTTTGAGGATTGAGCTTTATCCTAATCCAGTCAGTGATTTTCTTATATTGAAAGGAGTTGACATGGATAAAAAGCATTTCATTTCCTTGTTTGATGCCAAAGGCCGTTTGGTTTCTAAAAATGAACTACAAACAAGCAAAATAGATGTGTCATCCTTAAGTCCAGGAAGTTACTATTTATTGCTTACTAATAATAATCAAGTTGTATTTAAGAATTTGCTCATTAAGCAATAGGATACCGTCAATTTATACCCAGTCATGAAAAAATTCCAATTAAGTATTATCGTATTTTTGATTGCTTCTGTGCTATTTGCTCAGCAAGTGCCAGAGAGTGTCAATTATCAGACCATAATTAAAAATACAAATGGTCAGTATGTTTCAAATGAAAGTGTCTCATTACAGCTTAATCTCGTAAAAGATAGCCCAAGCGGAATAATCATTTACAGTGAAATGCATGTTGCACAAACCAATGATTACGGACTGATCAACTTGAAAATTGGAGAAGGACTGAGCAATGATGTGTTTGGCGATATAGATTGGAGTTCAGGACAGTTTTTCTTAGCATTGAAGGTGTCAATTGGTAATACTGGTGTTTACGAAGATATGGGAGCATTCCCGTTTAGCAGTGTTCCATATGCCTTGTATGCCAAAGATGCTAATGTTCAACTTGAAGAAGGGGAGGGCATAACAGTAGATAATAAACAGGTAAGTGCTAAAACTACGAGTCCACTTTGGAACGCCAATGCCCTACAAAATAAGCCTGTTGAAGCATCAGAACCAGCGATTGGTGATGTTTTAGTGTACGATGGTTCCAACTGGGTGCCGAGTCAACAAAATACAGTTCCAGTAGGTACGGGAGTATTAAGTTTTGAGGCTGAAGCGCCCAATGGATACGATTTCTCTGGAAATACCATTGTTACAAAAAAGAAATCTGGAGAATGGACAAGTGTAGCACCTATGAATATTAAACGTCGTTATGTGGCAGCCTGTGAATATGAAGGTAAATTATATGCTTTTGGAGGCGAGGAGCAAGGTGACTTCACAACTGACCATGTTGAGGTGTACGATCCGGTATTAAATCAGTGGTCAACGCGGGCGGCTATGCCTTTTGAAAGGGTACATGCGTCTGTTATTAGTTCGAATGGCTTCATATACATGGCAGGTGGTTTTGAAGATAATTCTCACTTTGGAACAACTAGGGTTGATGTTTATAATCCTATCGATCAGGTGTGGAGCTCTATCTCTCCAATGAATACTGGACGTTGGGGTAATAACATATTTGCTTATAACAATAAATTATATGCAGCGGGCGGTCAAGATGCTTTATCAAATAGCAATTTTGTGAATTCAATTGAAGAGTATGATTTTACCACGGATTCTTGGACCACAATTTTTACTTTGCCACAACTGCATATTGGAACAAAAATGGCCATGTTAGATGGTATCATCTATTTTGTTTATAGTTCACAAGAGGATAATGGTTTAAATACCTATTCTTATAATATAAATACGAAAGAGTGGAAGACCCATCCTCCATTAAATACTACACGCTTGGACTTTGCTCTTGGCACCATAGGTGGCCACCTGGTGGTGACTGGTGGAATATACAACGGTGAGCACATAAATAGTACAGAACTATTTTCCACAGAAAGTAATAGTTGGATAAGTATTGTTGGTGATTTAACTGAAGGTGCATATGGTCTTAGAGGAGCCGAAGTAGATGGCAAGTTTATTGTTGCCGGCGGGGTTGATGTTGACGGTTTAAAAACCAATGTAACGCAAGTGTTAACCTTGAGCGATATTGAAGAGGTTATATATCTGCATTTAAGTCAATAGTTAAGTATAAAAATATAGTGGTCTAAATAGCTGCTAGGTAATCTGGTTACTGTATCCAATAGTATTTCGATATGTTTTGTGAGGCGTATACGAAATTTGCACACAAACGTATGCTTAGTGTGAGTTATAAACAGCTAATTGTCATGTTTTATCGGCATAATACCGAATGATAAGTGAGATTATTCGATATTTGTAAGGATTATTGAAGTTTCACTTTTGTGAATGATTGTTTATTAAATAATGTTAGGTTTTGAATAAGTTTACTAGAAAAATAATTCATTTTTATAGAGCGCTCACAAAGAAATCTCCTTGGGTTTCTTGTGAGGTAAGTGTTAAAAAGGAGTGGGTAGGTTCGAAAAATGGGGGTTTTTATGTTAATTCTGAGCACTTAAATGAAAATTCTATTATTTATTCGTTCGGTATCGGTCATGATATAAGTTTTGATAAATCTCTTATTGAGCAATTTTCATGTAATGTATTTGGCTTTGATCCAACACCGAAATCAATTGCTTGGGTTAAGAATCAGGACGAAATTCCAGGGTTTAATTTTATTCCTGTTGGGATAAGTGATAAATGTGGAGACTTATCTTTTTTTCTTCCGAAAAATAGTCAGCATGTATCAGGTAGCTTGGTTGATAATGACATTACCAATACCGAAGATGTAATTGCTGTACCAGTTAAGGATTTAAAAACAATAGCTGAAGAGCTAGGTCATAAATGTATTGATGTTCTCAAGATGGATATTGAGGGGGCTGAATATGATGTAATTGGCGATATTCTTGCCTCTGGTATTGAGGTGAAACAATTTCTTATTGAATTTCATCATCGCCTATACGAAGGAGGAAATAAGAAAACGCAGAATGCCATCAGGCAATTATCTGAAAAAGGTTATAAAGTTTATGCGGTTTCTGATTTAGTTGAAGAAATATCGTTTATTAAAATGGGCTAAATAATTATAGATTCTACACAAATAATTGCTCGTATTTTGATGTTAATTTACTAATGTCAAATGCTTTAAAATCTCCTTGTTTTAATTGTTTGTTTTCAAAATCAACTTTAAGCTTTAGTAATGTTTCTACAAGTTCATCTAACTTGAAATTAGAGCAGTATTGGTTTTCTTTTTCTAATAATTCAAATAAGTCGCCACCATTTGAAATATGAAGTATTGCTTTATTCGTGGCCATATAATCAAATGCTTTTGATCCAATAAAATCAGATTGATGAGGGTCTAGAATTGATAAACCACATTGGTATTTGCTGAGTGTCGCTGCAATTTCTTTGGGGTTAATGAGAGGCTTGTATCTAACAATATCAGGTATAGGATTTGAGTAGTTTGCTGCGGGGATGCCATAAATATCCACTTTAAATTGATGCGTAAAAAATGGATCATCGAGTTTTTTAATGGCCTTTGCTAATAGGTCAATAGCTAAATGCTTTTGGCCTAGTAAAGAGCCAAAATATACAATGTTCAATACATCTTTATTCGTGTTCAATTCTGTGTTTGTGGTGAGATATTCATCTGTATCGTAGCCATTATGAATAACGACGTATTTATCTTGACAAGTTTTGTAAATGCTAGAAAATGCTTTTTTAATTGATTCAGTAGTAACCACTATTTTATCAGCATGAAGCATGGTTTGTAATTCCATGTTAACAGCTTTTTCTTTCTTGGCAAATGATTTTATCGCCGATCCATAGGCATATTGAGGCTCGTCATTCCACTTGTCTCTAAAATCGACAATGAGATTTATGTTGGGGTTTTCAACCTTTATAATACTTGCCATGTAGGCTACCGAACAAGGAGCAGCAGTAACAATTACGTTTTTTAACGATTTTGATTTAATAAGTTTTCGAGCGTAAGGTATCAGTTGTGATTCCCAACCCTGTGCATTATCCATCCAGTTACATTTGAACTGGTAAATTAATCGAAATATTTCGTATGTTTTTTTCTCAAAAAAGCCACGCTTCTTATGGCGTAATAACCAATTAGGGTATATTCCCTTTAAGCGGTGGATGATTATATTAGGGTGTTGTACATCGTGCAGCCAATTAACAGTATCTATATTCTTATAGTTAATAGTGATAACATGAATCGTATAGCCTCTATTCGCAAGGTGTTTACAGAATTTACTCCATCTACGGGTTCCAACGCCACCCATGGGTGGAAAGTTGCGTGCGATTAATAGTATTTCTTTATCTATCACTATATTGGTTTTATAACGTTGTAATTTCTTGTTGTATATGGTACGAATTTTTCACAAGATACAGCATAAACATTGTAATAAAAATAACGAAGAGTTGGTCTGAATCCAAGAGCTTTTCTCGGAGCTGATTTCCACTTCTTTGTATAATTTTTTGCTATAACATATTGAATTGTTCATCAATGACTTTGTGCTTTAACCATTAGCAATAGTTCTGTCCTTATTAGGGGAATGTGTATGTAAGGTTTACTGAATCATAATTGTACTTCAATAACTAGCTTATACTTTTGTAATTAATTCGAAAATTTCATTGGATAAATCAAATGCTCAAGTACATCAAAATCGGTGGATTGATACATTGTATAATAAAAGCATTATGGCATAAAATAGGTGCATAATGGATTGCTTGCACCTATATCTAGTATCTTGCATTTGGTCTCATGAAGTACTTTCTGTAAAAAAAATTCTGTTTTCTTAAGCGGTCTTCTTTCTTAAGTATTATCATGGTTTCGTCGCTCAAATAAGGTTAATATCCAATAGTTAGCACGTGGCGAAACAATTCTGTTGAGGCCATTACATATTTTTGAAATGAGATTGCCTTTTACCAATGGGAAATCATCATTCTTACAGTTTGGACACATGGTATATTTAACCGGATTATAGTATCGATTACCTAGATTCTGTCTAATGTCCATTAAAAATGGATTATATTGTTGGTGCAAGCTCCCTCCCAAACTATGTTTTATCAATTCAAAGTCATCAGAAAATAATTCTTTAATTCTCAATAAATCAAAACTTTGATAATGACCATTTGTATTAAAGACGGCATTGCATTTTGGGCACTTTGTTTCGCAAAACTTTAAAAATTCTTTATGTGGTACGGTTATTAGAATGTACCTGCTGGCAATCCGTTTAAACTCCTTAACACTTGCTTCGAGTTGTTCATTGTTCAGGTGTTCCAATAGTTGACTCGAAAATACCATATCAAAACTTTCAGATTCAACAGGTATTGATTCTGAGGAACAGTTAATTGTAGGGCAATTAACTTGTTTTAAAGCCGCATCAGACATGTCTGCGCCAGTAGTTTTAAATGATTTTGATAATTCATTAGTAATTATGCCATTGCCGCATCCAATATCTAGTATTGATGAAGTGTCTTCCGGTATGTTTTGAAGTACCCATGGGATTTTTTTCTCCGTAATTGAGCCGCTGCTGTCATAGTCATACCAGATGGTATCTTCTGAAAAATGTTCGTTTGTTTTTGTGCTCATTAAGAAATGGTTTTTTATGCTAACGCTTGAAAATGGAAGTTTTTAGTTCAGTTTGATTGAAAATACCGAGTAATTTCATGCTGTACGCCCATATTGATAATGCCACTATCGTTCGTATTAAGATGTTAGCTATACTATTAATGATATTGTGATTTAGTATCTGAAAAACAGGAATAAAGCTTGTGCCAACTATAATAAGAGTTGAAATTAAAACTATAGAATAGTTTTCTTTTATAAAGATGACGAATTTAAAATTCTTCCGAATGACATACAAGAATAATATTACAAGTACAGATTTTGATATGAGGGTGGCAAAAGCTGCCCCAACAATGCCCCAAAGTGGAATAAAGACAATATTTAGGAGTACGATAGCAAGGCCCATTATCAAATTAAAATATGTGATGAGTTTGTAATAGCTTGATAATTGAATGATTTGAGTTCCAATACCCAGAAAACAGGTAACCAGAAATGATAACGATATAAAAAACACAACCCATTTGCCTTCTGCGTATGATGGAGGTAAAAGTGAAAGAAAAATATCAATATTGATCCATATTGGTATGAATATTAGAAAACCAACTAGCACTTGTGAGATAACCGAGAGACGAAAGAATTTTTGTAATGAACCATAATCTTCATCTTTTATAGCCTGTGCAATAATAGGCGTTGAAATTTTACCCATGGCTAACCGAGGGATTCTTACAATGGTTCCAATGAAGTTAGCAATGGAGTAAACTCCTGTTCCTCTTAATCCTATATAATAGGTGATCATTAGCTTATCAATATAAATGGCTATTGAGTTACTTAGGCCATTTAATATAAAAAACAGGCCAATGCTGGCCATCGACTTCATGTGGGGACGGTATATTTTTAAAGACGGAAGTTTAAGTGAAATGTCTCCTTTATAATATAAATGAATGTATACAGCCATGGCTGGGATGGCAAAATTAAGCACATATAGCCAAAGGAATTTTTCAAAGTCAATTAGTTCAAAATAGAATAAAGCTATAAGAGCGGTGATGACAATACGCATTACTAATTCTTTATAGAATGAGCCTAGAGTAGCTTTTAGTGTTGAGCTAGCAAAAGTATCTACTATAAGAAACGATAAAGTGAAAAAAGTTAGAGGAAGTATTAATATGCTATATTCTCTCAGTATTTCTGAATCGGGCATTCGTTCAATAAGCCATTTGTCGGCAATCAGGTAAAAGATTATTGATAGCACTGCAAAACCCAGCATTGAGTATAGCCAAATAAATGAGAAGAAGCGATTATGATGGCTTATTTTGTCTTCAAACTTTGGAAAGAAGTAACTGATAATACCATTGGAGCCTAAGCAACTGATTTGACCCAGCATGGCTGATATCGAAACAAAGATATTGATAAGCCCAATTTCTGCCTCGGAAAAAAGGATAGGAAAAAGTAGAGCGACATTAAGTGCACCTAATATTACCCCCAAATAAGAGTAGAGAGATCCTTTTATTGTTTGTTTAAGTACAATTCCCAATGTGAGTCGCGATTGAATTTAAAGCAAAGAAACGTAAATTCTAATAATGCTTAATTGTTTTTACATATTTTTGACATTGGAATCATTGATATTGAACAATTAAAAAAGCGATAATGGCTTTAGCACCTGTAATTGTATTTTGCTTTAATAGACCAAAACATATTTCTCAAACACTTGATGCCTTAAAGAAATGTACTTTGGCCGAGCAGACTGATTTGTATATTTATAGTGATGGTGCTCGTAACGAGACTGAAAAGGTGGCAGTTGCTGAAGTGAGAAAAGTTATCAGCGCTATTACAGGTTTTGAATCAATTACAATAACAGAGCGAGAAGATAATTTTGGCCTTGCAAAATCAATTATAAGTGGCGTTTCAGAAGTAATAGATAAGCATAAAAAAGTAATTGTTTTAGAAGATGATTTAATCTGCTCAGAGAGTTTTTTAATAAATAAGAATACAATGCTTTCTTATTTTGAACCGCATCAAGAGGTATTTTCAACGAGTGCATTCTGTCCACCAATTAAGGTTCCAAAGGATTTTAAAGCTTCTTTATTTTTATATCCACGCATCAGTTCATATGGTTGGGGTACCTGGATTGATCGTTGGCAAAGTGTTGATTGGACAATGGATACTTTCAATACATTTATTCAATCTAAAGAGAAACGTCAACAGTTTAATAGGGGAGGAATTGATTTATCGCCCATGTTACTCCATCAAAAAGTAGGTAAAGTCAATTCATGGGCAGTTCGTTTTTGTTATGCTTCTTCGGTGCAAAATAAAATGTGTGTTTATCCACTCGAATCAATGTTGGCTCACATAGGGTACGATGGCTCAGGTACACATGCTAGTGCAAACAATAACTTTGGCGATTCGGCCAGTAATAAAGTGATTCAAATTGATGCTTATCCCGAAGAGAATAAGCTTATCTCGGATCAGATGCGAAGCTTTTGGCGTAACTCACCTATTAGACGACTAATAAACTGGTACAAACGAATTGTGTACATATCCATACTCAAACTATAGATATTGGAAGATAATTTCCTCGTATTCTAAATCAGGCAATATTGCTAATTTTTGTTAATTCAAAGATTAATTGCCATCTTTTCCCGCTGATCTAAAGGCATTTTATATTTTTGCAGTAATTCTGAACAATGGCAAAAACAAAACAAATAACAAGCGGGCGTAAATTACGCAGTTCATACATAACCACAACCATTAGTATTGCACTGGTTTTGTTTCTTATAGGTATCATTGGTTTGCTGTTTTTAAATGCGCAACGCTTATCTACTTACGTTAAAGAAAACATTGGCTTTACAATTTTGATTAAAGACAATGCGCGTGAAGCCGAAGTAAAGCGTCTGGAAAAGCTTATGAGTACTTCTCCGTTTATTAAGCAAACCGAATACATTGATAAAGATCAGGCGGCGAATGAGCTTAAAGAAGAGTTAGGCGAAGATTTTGTTGAGTTTTTAGGCTACAATCCATTGCTGTCGTCCATCGATGTTAAGCTGTTTGCTCAATATGCCAACCCCGATAGTTTGGTAAAAGTTGAAAAGGTAATTATGGAATTTCCTCAAGTGAAGGAAATCATCTACCAAAAAAACCTTATACATCTGGTTCATCAAAATGTTAAGCGAATTGCCATTGTATTAGGAGGCTTTGCCTTAATGCTCTTGTTAATTGCCATTGCTTTAATAAATAATACAATCCGCTTATCCGTTTATTCAAAACGTTTTATTATTCGAACAATGCAGTTGGTAGGCGCTACCAAAGGCTTTATTCGCCGACCGATTTTATTAGGCAGTGTTTTGCATGGATTTGTCGGTTCGGTAATGGCCATATCATTATTGGCTGTAATGATCTATTTTACCAGTAAAGAGTTGGCTGGAGTAATCGGGTTTAATAGCATGGATCTCATCCTCATCCTATTCGGAATTGTGATCTTACTCGGTATTTTTATCACCTTTTTATCAACCTTTTTTGCCGTTAATAAATACTTGAATTTACGTACCGATGATTTATATTAAATCATTGATACTTTAATAAATATAATCACATGTCACAGAAAGAACAGGATAAGAAATTCCAATTTGCATTGGCAAAGGAAAACTACATATTATTAGCCATTGGTTTTGCAATAATCATATTAGGCTTTGTTTTAATGATAGGGGGTCGAAGCGATGATCCAACCGTATTTAACGAAGAGATTTTTAGTTTTAGGCGAATTACACTGGCGCCAATTGTCGTGTTATTTGGTTTCATGTTTGAAATCTATGCCATCATGAAAAAGCCAAAAACAGACAAGTAATACACATTAATTTATGGGAATTGTTGAAGCTTTAATTCTTGGAATAATCCAAGGGTTAACGGAGTTTTTGCCTGTTAGTAGCAGTGGGCATTTGGAGATTGTAAAAGCTATTTTTGGCGATAATGCAATGGCCAAAGAGAGCATGTTTATGACGGTAATGTTGCATGGAGCAACGGCCATTAGTACGATTGTAATTTTTCGTAAAGAGATATTTGAAATAATTAGTGGCTTGTTTCAGTTTAAATGGAACGAGCAAACAATTTTTTCATTGAAGATTATTGTTTCAATGGTGCCAGCAGCTGTTATTGGTGTATTGTTCAACGATCAAATGGAAGCCTTGTTTGATAGCCAAATATTATTGGTTGGTTGCATGCTTATTCTTACAGCAGGACTTCTTTTCTTGGCCGATAAAGCCAAAACAACTGATAAGGGTGTTTCATTTTCCAATGCTGTTGTAATTGGTATTGCCCAAGCAATTGCCATATTACCAGGTATCTCACGATCAGGGGCTACAATTTCTACCTCAGTGCTATTGGGAATTGACCGAACGCGTGCTACACGCTTTTCGTTCTTAATGGTTGTTCCTTTAATTCTAGGTAAAATGGCCAAGGATTTGTTATCCAGTGAATTTACAACTGCCGATGTATCAATAATGCCTGTTGTAGTCGGTTTTGTTGCTGCGTTCTTAACAGGATTGTTAGCTTGTACCTGGATGATTAAACTGGTAAAAAACAGCAAGTTGGTTTATTTCTCTATCTATTGCGCCATCGTGGGAACCATAGCCATTGTGCATCAATTATGGTTTTAAGTTAGGTTTGTTTTTAAATTATTTCATCGATGAATATTGAATATACTGAAGAGCGATTCCGTGAAGGACAGGTGTTGCTCATCAACAAACCATTGGAATGGACTTCCTTTGATGTTGTTAATAAAATCAGACTCTCTTTAAAGCGTTACCTGGGCATTAAAAAAATTAAAGTTGGTCATGCAGGTACACTCGACCCATTGGCAACGGGCTTGGTAATTGTTTGTACTGGAAGAGGCACCAAGCAAATTGATCAATACCTGGGGATGGATAAGCAATATATTGCAGATGTGCAATTTGGCGCCACCACACCATCTTTTGATTTGGAAACAGAGGCCGACAAGCATTTTCCTCACGAACACATCAATGATGAGTTGTTAAATTCAGCAATTGAAAAATTAAGTGGAGAAATTGAGCAGGTACCTCCAATGTTTTCGGCGCTTAAAGTAAATGGTCGTAAAGCATATGACTTGGCACGCCAGGGAAAAGAGGTGGAGCTAAAAGCTCGTAAAGTATGCATTAATGAGTTAAAGGTAATGAAGTGGAATAATCCCAACCTGAAAATTGATGTGGGATGCACCAAAGGAACTTACATCCGTTCGTTGGCACGCGACTTGGGGTATGAAGTGGATTCAGGAGCTCATTTAACAGGTTTAATTCGCACACGCATTGGCCCTTATCTTTTGTCAGATTCCATGTCAATTGAGGAATTTGAAAAAAATCTTGCTACTTTTGCAACAAAATAAAAAATGCCACGTATAAGGTACGCCTGTTTGAACTAAAATAGCACTTCAAGTGTATAGTTAACAGGTATCTATCAACAAATAATCATCTTGCTACATTGTGAGATGTTTTTTTTGATTTTAGATAAGTAGTAAAGCAATATATTAAAACGAAATATATATGAAGTTATCAAAGTTTAAGTATAACCTACCGGAAGAGTTAATTGCCCTGCATCCAGCGGAAAACCGTGATGAGTCACGCTTAATGGTGCTGAACAGACAAACCAAAGAAATTGAGCATAAGATCTTTAAAGATATGATCAATTACTTTGATGATGAGGATGTAATGGTGTTTAACAACACTAAGGTATTTCCGGCAAGATTATATGGAAACAAAGAAAAAACGGGTGCTGAAATTGAAGTGTTTTTGTTGCGCGAATTAAATCGTGAGCAGCGCTTATGGGATGTATTGGTTGATCCGGCACGTAAAATCCGTATTGGTAACAAATTGTATTTTGGCGATGATGATAATCTTGTAGCTGAAGTAATTGATAACACCACATCTCGTGGCCGTACATTACGTTTTCTATACGATGGTTCGTACGAAGAATTTAAAGAAACGCTTTACGGAATGGGAGAAACGCCTATTCCATCAATGATTGGTCGTAAGGTGGTACCTGAAGACAGAGAGCGTTACCAAACGATATATGCCAAGCACGAAGGAGCTGTAGCTGCACCAACAGCTGGTATGCACTTTAGTCGTGAGCTAATGAAGCGTTTGGAAATTAAAGGTGTCGATTTTTCTGAAATTACACTCCATGTTGGTTTAGGTAACTTCCGTCAGGTTGACGTAGAAGATTTGACCAAGCATAAAATGGATTCGGAGCAAATCTTTATTACCGAAGAAGCGACTAAAATTATTAACGCAGGTAAAGATAAGAAGAAGCGTGTATGTGCCGTAGGTACTACTGTTATGCGTACGCTTGAAAGCTCTGTGTCAACATATGGTCATGTTAAACCATTTGAAGGCTGGACCAACAAGTTTATCTTCCCTCCATATGAATTTCAGGTTGCTAATGCAATGATTACCAATTTTCACTTACCACTTTCTACCTTAATGATGATGGCTGCCGGTTTTGGCGGTTATGATTTTATTATGGAAGCATATGAAGTAGCAGTGAAAGAGAAATACCGTTTTGGTACGTATGGCGATGCTATGTTGATCATCTAATTAACTCATATATTGATTCTAAAGCCGACTCTTGGGTCGGCTTTTTTATTTTTTGCCCACTATCTTTTTTTGTAACTTGGGATTAAGACAGTTAAAAAAAAGATGATGGTTCGAATATTTGTCCCAATAAACTTCTCCGATTATTCTATCAATGCACTTCGATATGCCATAAATCTTGGTAAAAAAGTACCCTCATCAATAACCCTCCTTAGTTGTTGTGATGTTCTTCAGGAAAAAGATCAAGAAAGTGATCTGGCTAAAACCGAAAATCGCCTAAAGGAATTTGTTGCGTCTACTATCCAAAAGTACACCTCTGCTTCTGATTCAATTAATTTTATTTATCGTGTCGAATGCGGATACCCCGAAGATGTAATTGTTGAAATCGGGAATATTGACGATCCCGATGTAATTATTATGGGAACTCTTAGCAAGGGAGAAACCATTAAAGAGCTCTTGGGTAGTGTTACCAGCGATGTTATAAAAAATGCCAAAGTACCTGTTTTAGCTGTTCCTGCGGCTTCGCAAGTTGATACTGAAAAAATTAGCCATGTGTTGTTTGTAACTGATTTTGGCGAAAGAGATTATCGCTCTTTGCACAAACTAATCCGTTTAATAACACCTTTTCAAACCAAAATTTTCGCCACGCATTTTAAAGCATCTCAACCCGATAAATGGGATAAAAAGCGCATGGAAGAAATGCGATTATATTGTGCACAAACATATCGTAACTATCACATTAATTTTGATATTATTTCGGGAGAAGATTTTGTGTCGGATTTAGATGCCTTTATTGAATTAAATTCCATCGACCTTATTGCAATGACAAGGCATAAACGTACGATGATATCAAATTTTTTGCATCCAAGCATTACACGTAAAATGCTGTTTCATACCGATATTCCATTGTTAGTATTTCACGAATGATCGAAACAATAAAATAGGCACAGTGTTTATTTTATATAAAAGCAGTAATTTAACAGTTTGCAAGGCTATATTAAGAAATCAAACATGCATTGGCCAACAGGGCTAAGCATCAAAACATCATACTATGGGAACAGGTAAAAAAAGAATTGGGATATTGTCTGCCGGGGGCGATTGTCCGGGTATAAATGCAGCTATCCGTGGTGTTGGTAAAACTGCAATTGTAAAATACGGCATGGAAGTGGTTGGAATTGCCAATGGATTTAGCGGATTAATGAATATGGAAGCTACACCCATGGAAGAAAAAGCACTTTCGGGTATTATTACTGTAGGAGGAACAATTCTTGGTACATCGCGATTCAAACCTTTTAAAGTAGAAGATGGAGAAACCGAAAATAAGCCTCAAATAATAAAGGAAAATTACGATAAGCTTGGTTTAGATGCCTTGGTGTGCATCGGAGGTAATGGCACCCAAAAAACGGCTAATTTGCTGTCAAAAGAGGGCTTAAATGTGGTTGGTATTCCAAAAACAATTGATAACGATGTATTTGGTACCGATGTAACGTTTGGCTTCGATTCGGCGGTGGATATTGCCACCGAGGCAATTGACCGCTTGCATACTACGGCTAACTCGCATAAAAGAGTTATGGTTATTGAGTTAATGGGGCATCATGCTGGTTGGATTACTTTACACTCAGGAATAGCTGGTGGAGGAGATGTGATTTTATTACCAGAGTTAGATTTTGACTTGGATAATGTTTGTAATTGCCTGATGGAACGTAGTAAAGTTGGCAAGCCATACTCAATTGTAGTGGTTGCAGAAGGCATTGAGAAACCTAAAAAGAAATCGGCAGCCAGCTATATTGGTAAAAAAATCCAGAAGATGACAGGTATGGAAACCCGCGAAACCATTTTAGGTTACATACAGCGCGGAGGAAGTCCGAGTCCTCAGGATAGAATTCTTGCAACACGTTATGGAGCCCACGCGGCAGAATTAATACAGCGAGGTGAGTATGGAACAATGGTATCGCTTAAAAACGATGTGATTACTTCTGTTCCTTTGTCTGACGTTGGTGGTAAATTGCGATTGGTTAATCCTGATCACTATTTAATTGAGCAAGGCCGTAGTATGGGTGTTTGCTTTGGATAGAAATAATTTTTAAACATATACGGATGTCATTCTTATTAAAAAGTTAGTAAGGGTGACATCCTTTTTTTATTGGAGAAATGATTTAGAACGAATTATTATCTTTGCACAAAATAATACTGGATTATGCAAGCAGATGAAATCAAACAGTTGAACGAGCAGTTTGCCAATTCAACAGCACAAGAAATATTAAACTATTTTATTGAACGTTTTGGCGATAAAATAGGTCTGGCATCAAGCCTTGGGGCCGAGGATCAAATTCTTACCGAAATGGTTGTGGCAATTAACCCTGCTACTAAAATTTTCACTTTAGATACTGGTCGTCTTTTTCCTGAGACTTATGATTTAATCGACCGTACTTCACGTAAGTACAAGAAGAATATGGAGGTTTTCTTCCCTAAAAAGAAGAAGGTTCAAAAGATGGTAAATGCAAAGGGTATCAACTTGTTTTTCGAGAGTGTAGAGAACCGCAAAGAATGTTGTTTTAACCGTAAAATTGAACCTTTACAACGTGCTTTTAAAGGCTTGGATGTTTGGATTTGCGGTTTGCGTTCTGCACAGTCGGTAACCAGAGCTGATATTGATAAGGTAGAATGGGATGCAAATAACAATCTGTTAAAAATTAATCCTTTGGCCGATTGGACCGAAGAGCAGGTTTGGGATTATATCAAAGAAAGAGGTATCCCGTATAATACTTTGCACGATAAAGATTTTCCAAGTATTGGCTGTCAGCCTTGTACAAGAGCCGTTATGGAAGGCGAAGATGTAAGAGCCGGCCGTTGGTGGTGGGAAAATCCTGACACAAAAGAGTGTGGATTACATAAAAGATAAATTCGAACTCTATGTTAGAGTATAGAAAAAAAAGAACCGTTCTTTTGCCTAAAGCTTAAGAACGGTTCTTTTTTTATTCCGTGTAATTTTTTTAGAATAGGAAAATCAGTCCTCCAGAGAAATCGCCCTGAACAGCAATAACTCCAGTACTTATACCAACCCCACCACTTGGTCCTCCCGATCCAATTCCCAGGAATAAACCTCCGCCTGAAAAATACATTGGTAAAAGAAGGCGACCTTGCATGCGAATGCCAATTCGATCACTAAAGAAGAATTTTAAACCTCCTCCCAAGGCTGCAGAAAAAGCAACATGATCATCAACTCCACTGTTTTTCATGTCAAACCAAGTGGCACCAAGCGATACCATACCAAATGGAACTACCGGGCCTTTCTTTAGTTCTTTTATACCTCCCAGTTGGAAATAATTAATGTTGATGTCATAATTTTGGGTAATGCCCTCTGCAAAATCAGCAAACCTACCTGTTGTAGGCGATTGGGTAAATGAGAATTCACCTAGTACGCCAGGCATTACTTCAACCGCTAAAGCGCCACCGTAATGCACTGCATCTTGCATCTTAAACTCTGCTCTGTAAAAATCAACCCTACCGTTTAAGGAATAACCATAAATAGGTGTTAGCTCAATACGAGCTTTTGGTGTGCTTTTCTTAGGAGCCGGCTCTTGAACTTTATAGGTTCGCTGAACAGTACCTGATGAGCTGGTTGGATTTTGTGCAACTAGACTTAATGGTATAAGTAGGGCTGCAGTTAAAAATAGTGTTTTTAGGTTAGTCATTTTTATATGTGTTAAAATGTCAATTTAAAGTATAACAAGTAAATGCACTTTTTGATTAAAAAAATATTAAAGAACGCCCAGTATTTGCACACAGATGACAAGTAAAACCATAGCTACCGGGTAAACGGTTGCATAGGCTATGGCCGCTGCATTGCTATCAGTCATGCTATCAACGGCAGCCAATCCTGGCGTACTGGTCATTGATCCTGTTATAGTTCCCAACAGTGTTAATATATTGAGTGATTTCATAAAGTAGGCGGCAACAACAGTCATTAACATGGGAAATAATGTTAGTATACCTCCTACAATAAATAATTGAACACCATAATCGTTGTAGGTATCAATAAGGGTTGCGCCCGCTTTGGTCCCCACCGATGCCAAAAAGAACATTAACCCTAATTGTCGGAGTAGTTGGTTGGCAGCACCTGACATACTCCAAATGACAGGTCCAGTTCGACCAATTCGTGATAGTATCATGGCAATTGTTAGTACACCTCCGGTTAAACCCAGGCTAAAAGAAAATGAAGCACCAAATGAGAGCGACATTTTACCAAACAACACACCTAGCACAATTCCTGCAGCTACCGGAAAGAAATCCGTATCAGATAACTTCTTATCATTGTTGCCGAAAATGCGAATTACTTGTTTCATGTTTTCGCGACTACAAGCCACCATTACTTTATCGCCCATTTGTAGCTTTAACGATGGTGTGGGAGTAATGTCGATACCACTTCGTCGGATTCGAGTGACTGTTGCCTGATAATTGGTCCATAAATTAAATACACTAAGAGCTTTATTAACCGATTCGGTATTGGTAACCAAAATTGATTGCACTTCATAGCCTGCATCTAATGGTATTTTGTCAGCTGTTTCTGATCCTACTAATATGGTAATTTTTTCCATGGCATCTTTTGTGCCAACGGCTCTTACCAAATCGCCTTTATCAAGTCGTGTATTGTTGTTGGGCGTAATTGCATGGTTATCGTGCATCACACGCGATATCACAGCCTGGGTCATGGAGCGTACTCGTAACTGACCAATCGTTTTCCCAATAATATTTTCATTTTCAACAACAAGGTTTCGATGGATGATTTCCGGAAACCCTGCTTCTGCATTTTTCTCGTAATCTTTTTCAGCCTCTTTAATGTTGGCTTTAATAATTTTTGGATAGAACTTGGCAAATAAAATGACTCCTATAACGCCAAACGGATAAGCGACACCATAACCAATGGATACTAATGGCGAATTAGTGGTTTCAATGGCTGCTGCCAATCCGGGGGTTGATGTTAAAGCACCGGTAAGAAGGCCTGTAACAATTGGCATATCTAAATTAAAAGCATGATACAGTATAAATGCCATTACTGATGCAGATAAAATAACTACCGTGGCTAATACAGCTAAGTTGCGCCCATTTTTCTGAAAAGAATCGAAGAAACCTGGACCTGCCTGCACACCTATTGTGTAAATAAAAAGTATTAGTCCTATTTTTTCAAGTATGCTAGGCATTACAATGCCAAAATGCCCAAATATTAAGGCCACAAATATGATGGCTGAAATATCGAGTGATACTCCTTTAATTTTAACATTGCCAATAATAAAACCGAGGCAAATGATTACAAATAATGCGAAGTAGCTAGTTTGCAAAAGTTCCATGCGAATAGATTTGTTTTAAGAATTAGGCTATAAAGTATATGCCTGTTAAGCGGAGTTTCATAAACTGAATTAAAATAAGTTGCAAATATACACTTTCCATCTCAACCATACTTTCTTAAATTTATCGAATGAATGGCGAAACAGATGAATTGAGAGTTCCATATGCCAAATGAAAATAAATTTAAACACATGAAACACCCATGGCAAGTAAATTTGGCACACAGGGGGATGATTATTGGAGGTAATTCGGAACTTAGTGAATAAAAGAAGGCATGGCTACGACAAATAACAACATAGAGTTTGAGCAAGTCATTGAACGAGGCTGCGGTATCGACATCCATAAGCAAGTGTTGGTAGCAACCATTCGAGGAACCGGGATAAAAGAGGAAACCCGTTCCTTTGATGGATTTACAGAGTCCATTGAGCAGCTGCGCGATTGGCTTAAAAAGAATAAAATTACCCATGTTGCCATGGAAAGCACAGGCGTATATTGGAAGCCCGTGTTTAATATCTTAGAAGAAGAATTTGAGATATTATTAGTTAATGCGCGTCATATAAAGAATGTACCNTAGGACAAGTAACAACATAGAGTTTGAGCAGGTCATTGAACGAGGCTGCGGTATCGACATCCACAAGCAAGTTTTGGTAGCAACCATCCGAGGAACCGGGATAAAAGAGGAAACTAGTTCCTTTGATGGATTTACAGAGTCTATTGAGCAGCTGCGCGATTGGCTTAAAAAGAATAAAATAACCCATGTTGCCATGGAAAGCACAGGCGTATATTGGAAGCCCGTGTTTAATATCTTAGAAGAAGAATTTGAGATATTATTAGTTAATGCGCGTCATATAAAGAATGTACCAGGTCAAAAGACTGACAAGAAAGACAGTCGGTGGATCACTAAACTGTTGTTAAGTGGTTTATTAAAAGGAAGTTTTATTCCGCCCAAAGGTATACGCGAGTTACGGGATTTAACTCGTTACAAGCGTAAAGTTATTGAGCA
>NZ_VKDE01000050.1 GCF_007097485.1 Carboxylicivirga sp. M1479
ATATGAAACTGACTTCAAACGCTAAGCACACAGGACTATTGCCTCGAGCATGAACATGAAAATTTAACTTCTTGGCGTTTACAACTTATTTTGAAACAAACTCTATGTCAGAGAATAACAAAATTATAAACACATGAAAAGAATAACTTTAGTTGCATTGGCGGTATTATTAACGCTCTCTTCTTTTTCTCAAGAGAAAGAAAAAAGAAACGTTGATGATTTTGATAAAATAAGTGTGTCATCAGGCATTGATTTGTACTTGACTCAATCCGATGGTATTGAGGTGGATGTAACTTGTGGTAAAAGTGATATTCATCGTTTGAAAACCGAAGTAGTAGGCAGTACACTTAAAATTTACATGAAAGGTAATGGCGTGTGGAACTGGAATAGTAAAACGGTACCCAAGGTGTATGTTGTTTTTGATCAGCTGGAAAAATTATCGGCAAGTGGAGGCTCTGATGTTCATGGTCAGAATGAAATTCAACAAAACAATCTCATGATTTTGTCGAGCGGAGGCTCTGATGTTTATTTAGAATTAAAAACAGACGAATTAACCTTGGAGACTTCAGGAGGTTCTGATTTAAAACTGTCAGGTACAACTCAATTGTTAGTTGCCTCGTCAAGTGGTGGTTCCGATATTAACGCGCGAAATTTAAAAGCTCAAAAGGTTAAAGTAAGCACTTCTGGAGGATCAGATGCCATTGTTTGGGCCGAAAAGGAAATAGTGGCCAATGCAAGCGGAGGTAGTGATGTTACTTACTATGGAAACCCTCAGGTTAAGCAATTAAATGAATCAGGAGCTGGAGATATTAGTCATCGTTAACGATATATAGGCGTTAACTAATAAATGTGGTAAAGGAAAAGTAAAGATTCATATTGCAAATTTGATATCATTTGTAATATGAATCTTTGTTATTTTATACTGTGGGTTTTACTTGTTTATTTGAGAATCGGCGCATTAAAATGAATATGCAAAGAGAGGCTGTTAGTATCGCACCGCTTGTAATTAAAACAGCATTGCTTAAACTTTCATAGGCTTCAACTAAGGTTGCATCCATATCAGTATCGTCGATGAAAAAGCGCATGAAAAATCCAACGCAATTAACTGCTGCATGAATAATAATGCTAACTGTAAGGCTACGGGTGTGGTAATAAATCCATCCGATAAAAGCACCAATAACTAATCCCGTTACAAATTGCCAAGGGTTGAGGTGTACAAACCCAAATAAAAAAGCTGACCAAAAAATAGCTTTGGCAGGAGTGTAGCGTTTGAGCATACCATCGAGGATGATTCCTCTAAAAATTAACTCTTCAAAGAGTGGGGCGGCCACCACCATCATAACGAAAGCACCAAAGCCTTTTAACTCGGCTAATTCTTTAAACATTTCCTGGAACATTTTCGGCATTGGAATAAGGTTACCAATTGGTGTGACAACACCCAATAGCAGACCCCAGGCTGCCAATATTATTAAGGGTAATAATTGTGGCGATGCAATTTGTAGTTGGTATGTTTTATTTGATGTCTCGTTTTTTCGTATCAGGTGCGATAAAAAGAAAGCAACTCCCATAGTTAAAATATAATAAGCCATCATAGAATATTCTTTGCCTAGTATGGGATTTAATACCACATTGATAGGTGTAAAAAGTAGCATGCAAGCGATAACAATGCCAGTGATTCCCCAGCTTTGGGCTAAGTTTGGGTAAGGTTTAGAAATATTCATAATTAATATTGTTTGTTTTGAGTAAAGATAATAATTGATTTAAGATGAGCTTTTATTGTAGCTGTATAAGCTTTTAATAAGCTGATTATCGATTGAAGTTAAGTAAGTAAGATGTTTTGAATCAAATGGCATACGAACGGGAGGTAGTTGTAAAATGATGGAGCTTACTGTTTAGCTTATCATGCTCCAATTCATTTTTTCACTGGCCAATTTTTTAAGCTGCTTGTTTAGAATGTAGTTCTCATCTTTTTCGAGCAAGGGATCCAGATCAAGAATAGCTTCTGCCACCTGACGGGCAAACTGTAGTATCTGACCATCTTTTCCTAAATTGGCAATTTTAAGTGTAAACGGAAGCCCTGATTGTTGTGTGCCTTCTAGGTCGCCAGGTCCGCGTAGCTTAAGGTCAGCTTCAGCAATTTCAAATCCATCTGTTGAGTGCGTCATTATATCCATTCGCTTGCGCGTTTCTTCTGATAATTTGTAGCTCGTCATAAGTATACAAAAACTCTGGTCGGCACCTCTTCCAACCCTACCGCGTAGCTGGTGTAATTGTGAAAGACCAAAACGTTCAGCACTTTCGATAACCATTACAGAAGCATTAGGTACATTAACACCTACTTCAATAACCGTGGTTGAAACTAAAATTTGCGATTGCATAGAGGCAAATTCTTGCATGGCAGCATCCTTTTCAGCTGGACGCATTTTGCCGTGTACCATGCTTACTTTATAGTCGGTAAAAATGCGTTGCATGTATTCGTATCCTTCTGCGAGGTTCTTGAAATCCATGTTTTCCGATTCCTCAATTAAGGGATAGACAACATATACCTGACGACCTTTTTCAAGTTCTCCCTTGATGAACTTGTTTAGGTTATTTCTTCTATTATGAAAATAGTGAGCCGTCTCAATTGGTTTGCGTCCAGGAGGCAGTTCATCAATAACTGATACGTCCAAGTCTCCGTAAATAGTCATGGCCAACGTGCGCGGAATAGGGGTGGCCGTCATGACTAAAATATGGGGAGGTTGTGTGTTTTTGCGCCACAATTTAGCCCGTTGTGCAACGCCAAAACGATGTTGTTCATCAACAACCACCAATCCCAGGTTGTGAAATTTAACTTTATCTTCGAGTAGTGCGTGGGTTCCTATAAGTATTTGCAATTCGCCTGATTGAAGCTCTTCGTCAATTAATTCGCGTTGTTTCTTCTTCGACGAGCCTGTTAGAAGAGCCACTTTTATATTGAGGCCTTCCACCATCTCCTTAATGGTTTCGAAGTGCTGCGTTGCTAATATTTCAGTGGGAGCCATCAGGCATGTTTGAAACTTATTATCCAATGCAATAAGCATTACCATTAAGGCAACCAGCGTTTTACCAGAACCAACATCTCCTTGTAGTAAACGATTCATCTGTTTACCAGAGCCCATGTCGCGCCTAATTTCTTTAATCACACGCTTTTGAGCATTGGTTAATTCAAACGGTATTTTTCGCGCATAGAATTCATTTAGATGTTCTCCAACCACACTAAAAGAGTGACCTTTAATGGCTTTTGTTCGTTGATTTCGCTGTCGTAATATGTTTAATTGGATGTAGAATAATTCCTCAAACTTTAAGCGTAATTGAGCTTTTTCAAGTACTTGTGCATCAGTAGGAAAGTGAATGTTTTTTAATGATTCGTGTAGGTTAAGAAATTTGTATTTCTCAATAATGCTAGCTGGTAATGTTTCTGAAATTTTACCCTGGAACGATAAAAAAACATTCTGTTGTAGCTTTTGAATCGCTTTTGAATTCAGAAAGCCTTTTTTCATCTTCTCCGTTGTGTTGTAGAAAGCTTGTAGAGAGGAGTTTATTTTTGTTTGTGTCTCATTAACCTTTTCCAGTTCGGGATGTACAATGTTAAACTTGCCATTAAAAATATTGGGTTTGCCAAAAACGATGTATTCGGCTTCAGAGTTGATGTTCTCTTTAACAAATTTTTGACCTTTAAACCAAACTAATTCCAATGTGCCTGTGCCATCTGTAAAAATGGCAGTCATGCGACTTTGCCTACCTGTACCAATGGTATTTAACGATGTGAACCTGCCTTTAACTTGGATGTATGGCAATTTTGAATTGATTTCGTTAATGCTATAAAACTTACTCCTGTCGACATATTTGTAGGGGAAGTAGTATAGCAGATCTTCGTACGAAGCAATTTTGAGCTCACGTTTTAATAACTCAGCCTTTTTAGGGCCAACGCCAGGCAGGTAATTGATATGTTGCATCGCCAAATCAGACATAGATGCAAAAATAATAATTTAGACTTGAGATAAAAGTAGATGCAACAGTATGTCTATCGAAGCGTAGTAGTTTACTTGAGATGAGAATTTTTTTTAACAAGAAAAACTTAGTTATTGGCGCAAATAAAAACTCTTGAATTGTACCATTAAATCAGCCAATTCAAGAGCTTTATACATTAAATGAGTTTATTGAGCGTTAGGATGTGCTGTTAATGATTGCACTACCTTGTCAATGCCTAGCGAGGAGCCCCTAACAGGTGGATATTCTTTAAAAGTACCAAGGAATTTGCCAACAACATCTTGAGCAGGAACAAATAACCACATATTATCGCCATACCAGCGTGTATAAAGTGCCGATTTCCAAGATACTTCATATGGGTCAGCCCTTAGGTTAATGCATAGTGGCCACGAAGGAGTTTTTCGATAGGCTTCATTTATTGAACCTTCCATAATGGTGAAATGAAGCTTCCAGTTATTATATCGTATGGCATTAAGATTGGCGCCAGCATCAAAATAAAAAATCTCTTTACGTGGATTCTCATTTACTTTTCCTTGCCAAAGTGGAACCAAATTATAGCCATCGAGATGTAAGTTAAATGTTTTGTTACCAGCTTTGTAGCCTTTTAGTAGTTTTTCTTTTACGTCGCTTACGCCAGCTCCGGCCAGTATGGTTGGAAGCATGTCTTCGTGTGAGTGAATATCGTTGGAAATAGTGCCTGGTTCAATGACGCCTTTCCATTTGATGGCACAAGGAACTCTAAAGCCACCCTCCCAAGTAGTGCCTTTTTCGCCTGCAAATGGTGTTGTGCCGCCATCTGGCCAAGTGAATTTTTCGGCTCCATTATCTGTTGAGTACATGATCATGGTATTGTCATAAATACCTAATTCTTCGAGTTTGGCAAGTACACGACCAATTTGTTTGTCGTGCTCCACCATTCCATCAGGATAAAGTCCAATACCCGTAACGCCAATGCTTTCTTCTTTGAGGCGTGTCCATACATGCATGCGTGTAGCACTTAGCCAAACAAAAAATGGTTTTCCCTCCTGATGTGCTTTTTCTATAAATTTAATGGCTGCATCGGTAAACTCATCATCGGCTGTCTCCATTCTTTTGCGAGTCATTGGCCCTGTATCTTTTATAGGGCCATCCGCAGTGGAGTGTATGACGCCTCGCGGGCCATATTTTTCATGAAACTCCTTGTTTTTAGGATAATAATATGTTTCAGGTTCTTCTTCGGCATTTAAATGATAAAGGTTACCATAAAACTCATCAAAACCATGGTTTGTAGGCAGGTGTTCATCGCGATCGCCCAAATGGTTTTTGCCAAATTGGCCAGATGTATAACCAAGAGGTTTTAAAAGTTCGGCTATAGTCGCTTGATTATCTTTAATTCCTTGTTTTGAGCCAGGCATACCTATAGTTAGAAGTCCTGTTCTAAAAGGGTGTTGCCCTAGCACAAAAGCGGCTCTTCCTGCTGTACATGATTGTTGAGCGTACCAGTCGGTAAACATGGCACCTTCGTTGGCAATGCGGTCTATATTAGGCGTTTTATAACCCATCATTCCATGGTTATACTTACTTATGTTGGACCAACCAATGTCATCGCCCCAAATAACGAGAAAATTGGGTTTTTTATTTTTTTTCTGCGCCAATAGCGTAAAGCCAATAACTAGTGCTGCTGTAAATAATAGTATTTTCTTCATTGAGTTAGTTTTTATCATCTTGATAGTGTTGAATTAGTAAAAAGAAAAGGTAAGTTGAATCTTTATCTAACTCAAGTTGAATCGAAAAAAAAATCCCCAACGAGAAAAATGTCTCATTGGGGATCTCAATATATTTCTTATTAATTGATAGATTTAATTATTGGCTGGAGCAGCCATTTTTTCCATCACGTCGCTTAAACTAAAACTGGCAGCTTTTTGTCGTGGTGGATACTCTTTAAATGTCTTAAGAAATTCTCCTACGTATGCCTGGGCTGGTACCAACATAAAAGCGTGGTCTAATAACCAGTCGTAATAGGTGTTTGATGTTAAGGGAGCTTGCTCGTATGGGTCGCGTCGTAAGTTGAAAATTAAAGGTAAGCGTAATTCAACAAACGGTTCAGCCCAAACGGCCATGGTGCCATATTTACGCTGTTCCATAAAAACTAATTTCCAGTCGTTATAACGAAGTGCGGTTAAATCTCCATCATCGGAGAAGTAAAAGATTTCTTTTCGTGGAGCTAAATCTGATTTGCCAGTCATGTATGGAAGAAAATTATAACCGTCAAGATGAACCTTATAATTCATGTCGCCAACTTTCTTGCCTTTTAAAAGCTCGTCTTTTACATTGTCATTACCTGCAGCTGCCAATATGGTTGGTAGCCAATCCATATGGTGCATAATGTGATTTGAAACAGATCCCGCTTCGATGTTCTTGGGCCATCGAACCATTGCAGGTACTCGCCATCCACCTTCCCAATTGGTGTTTTTTTCACCTCTAAATGGGCTAACGGCTGCATCGGGCCACGAGTTTTTATGTGGGCCATTATCGGTACTATAAAACACCATTGTTTCATCAGCAATACCTAACTCATCAAGTGCGGTTAATAATTCGCCAACGTGCATATCGTGTTCAATCATACCAATGGCATACTCATCTAAGCCCTTGTATTTTGGATCGTTCATCAATTCATCTTTCACGTGTGTTCTAAAGTGCATGCGAGTGCCATTCCACCATACAAACCATGGTGTTTTTTGCTTTTCCATTCTTTTTATAAAGTCAATGGCTGCCTCAACAGTTTCCTCATCAATTGTTTCCATTCTCTTTTTTGTAAGAGGTCCTGTATCCTGTACTGGTCCATCTGCTGAGGATTTTATAACGCCACGAGGTCCAAACTTTTTATGGAATTCGGGATCTTTTGGGTAATCAGGCAACTCAGGTTCTTCTTCTGCATTCAGGTGGTATAAATTTCCTAAAAACTCATCAAAACCATGTGCTGTTGGTAGGTGTTCATCCTTATCGCCGAGGTGGTTTTTACCAAATTGCCCAGTAGCATAGCCTAACGGTTTAAGTAGGCCAGCAATGGTCGGATCTTCCTTTTGCATTCCTAAATCTGCTCCAGGTAAACCTACCTTACTTAATCCTGTTCTGAAAACGCTTTGTCCCATTATAAAGCTTGAGCGACCGGCAGTACAGCTTTGTTCTCCGTAGTAATCAGTAAAGATCATCCCTTCGTTGGCAATCCTATCTATATTAGGCGTATTGTAACCAACAATTCCTTTTGTGTAAGCACTAATGTTTGATTGTCCTACATCATCGCCCCAAATAACTAAAATATTGGGCTGTTTGTTTTTTTGAGCACTCAATGCCATCGTCAGCACCATGATAATACTCACTAAAAAAAGTTTTTTCATAAGTTTAAAGTTTAATCAGTTATTTACACTAGTAATAACTGTGTTAGTTATAATAACTATCTAAATGTAAACACTTATATTCATGAAATGTTTCTGGAAAACATACTTACAAGTCCGGTTGAATGATTGAAAAATGCATTTAAAGGTTGCTAATTATCCTTTAGGTGTTCAGGCATATTTATTTTCACTAATACCTTATTGTTTTGAAATATACGTTTATCTCTAACCATCATAAAATAAAAATATTAATGACTTTGTGTTGCCTTATGGTAGCTCAAGTAGGAAGGACTCAATGTGAAATTGACTCTTTAATAAAACATGGTCAGTATTTAAATGCCTACCAATGTATAGACAACGTCGAAAATCCCAATGTTGAGCAAGCTCTTAAGAAGATTGATATTGCTTTAAACTATTATTTTCATAGCCAGTACCATCGATCATTTTCATTTGTGAATTTAAGAACTGGTGAAAGTTTAACTGATTTAAGAGAAGCTGAGCCATACGGAGAAACACCATTTGCATTTAATGTTGATAGCACGCTCTTGGCTTTGCATGAACATTATCCTGATAATTATGAGGTTGTAAAAAAACTTGGTGATTTCTACAATCAGATTTATAATGACTTTGGAGATGCATGGGGTGAGCGTTCTGAGGTTTTACTTGATAAGAGTAATACCTACTATCAGATGGCGTATGAACAAGGGGTGTATGATTATAAAAGTTTATATGGTTTAGGTTATTATCAATCCTTATTTGAAAATTACTTTGCGGCGCAAAACTGGTTTTTAATGTCCTTAAAAGAACGGCCTGATGATGCGCTTACTAATTATAGTTTATCTGTAACATATCTTTTCGATGGATTGTATAGGAATGGTATACAGTATGCAGTAAAGGCCTATGAATTATATACCGACTCATTAAAAAAATCCGATGCAGCACGAATAACTGGTATTTTATTGTTGAAAGATGAGCAATTTGATAATGCATTCTCATTTTTTGAGAAAGCAGATGCATTGCATTCTAATTATCGGCCTAATCAAATGTATTTATTAAAAACGGCTTTGTTAAAGGAGAAAGAATCGCTGGTGATCGATTTAGGTTGTCAGGTGTTGAGTTCATCGCTATATCAGCCCGAATTACCTGAAGAGTTTAATAGTATGTTTATGCATGAAAATAAGCCGGATGTGCTTTGTTTAATTTATGATGAATTACTAATTAAATATTCTTCAGATTTTGAAGCTTGCGGCAATATAAGATTCCACTATGGAAAATTACTATACCTAACTGGAGAAAAACGCAAGGCTAAGAAAATGATTAAGAAATCGCGGAAAGATTTTGAAGTGGTTTTTAATCCAACACACCAAGTGTTTGAAGCGATTGATCAAACCTTACAGAGACTCTAGAACCTAAGATTTAACTGCGAATTAGTGTGTTTTAAATCTGAAAGGTGATAAGTATCATTTTTTTTTAAGGTTTTTACACAAAAAAGTACATTCTTGCAATAGAACTCTCAAATAAATTAATAGTTTTACGACGGTTAAAATAAACCGAAACCAATGTTATCATTGGGTTACCTGCAACGGGAGGTAATTTATCTCGCATAAACGATGCGATAATATCTGAGAGACGCACTCGAGAATTAATTCGTAATTCTTAAATTTTCCACACGAGCATCTCTCAGATTTTTTTATTCGTCAAAACCTGGACGTATAAAGTTTCGAGCCTCCGGTATAAAAGCTTCCAGTTCCGATCTTAGTTGCGATAAATGTCGTAATAAATTCAGAACACTATCTTCTTTTTGTGGTATTACTCTTAAAATGTTATCCCAAGCATGAATGCATTCGTCGATGGCAATCAGTGCAATTTTAGCTGAACCATGTGAGTCATAATGATCCATGTCGTTAACATCGTCATTTGTAAGCCCCAAAATAGCCCTATTAATTTTTGCAGGGATAAAAAGTTGAAACCAGGTTATGGTTTCTATATCATTATGAATTCCTAAGTCTGGAGCTGCAATAATGCGACTTTCTAACTCCATTTGGTTCGATTCTAACCACCGTTTTACTTTCTCAGCATATGACTCGGCTTGTTTCTCAATAGTATGCTTTTCCTTTGGCTCTGGTTGCTCAGATTCCATGGCGGCCATTGCTTCTGTTATATCCATGCCTTGTTTGCTCAGTTCCTCCTCAATAAGTTCAGAAGTAGCTTTAAATATAACTTTAAGTTGGTTCTCGTTCTTTTCTTTATGGCTTTCTTTTAGATTCTCTAATTCAGCATTTAACGAGTATGTACTGCACCTTGAAGTGAATGAGCATTTAGCACAGCGTCCATCGCAGTAATTATGGATGCCTACAATAATATTTTCACAGCGAGGTTTTTTTATAAGTGCCTTAAATTTCTCAACATCATGGCGTATACTCTCGTCGTCTTCATCCATAAAATCAGGAATTAACTCAGAAAAATCCACTTGCCCTTTATCAAAAGGGTGACTTGTGTCGTTATTGCACTTAAAGCTATGGCATACATTGCAATGTCCTGGAAAAGGGCATCTATCTTCATCAAATTTACATGTTTCAATTTGAACAACTGCTTGTTCGCAATGGATGTGTTTGGTGTCCCAATGGTCAATAATAAAGTTGTATTTAATCTCAGGTGTTACATTTTCAGGAAACATAAATTCCCAGTTGTAAGCCTCAAGTAATACTTCTAAGGCATTAAGTATTAATATTGTTTGTTCGTGTGATAATTGATCTGGTTTGGGGAGGTTAAATTTTTCAAGCCCAATTATTTCAGATATTTTCTCAGGCTTACCTTGCAAAAATTCATGAGCAAACATATCATTAAACTCAGATTCCGACTCCTTGCCAGTATTTGTTTTAGCAGGAGCTTTACTAAGGGCTTCTTCAATGAGTTCTAATAGTTGTTCTATATAATTATTCATTCTTGATCTTTCGTGAGTGTTGTTCTTAAATCTAAACAACGACTATTTAAAAGTGTTTAGATATTTCTACATCGTTGTTGTAATATGTGTTTAATGCATCTTGAAATGAGGTAAGAGATGTGCTTAAAATCCTTAATAATGATATAGCCATTTGATATAGTCATTTGATGTAGTTGCTAAGCATCGGGGAATATTTGGTTTAGATTCATAATTTACCGAGTTCAGGACCGTCCGATTTTCAGAGGAGTTTACAAAAGGCATGTTCTTTGGCTTAATAAACGTTTTGCTTGGCGGCTTTATTACGTCACATTATGTATAGATATAAAAGATAAACCTGATTAATTGATTACACTTTTGCTTTTTACATTATAATTTTTAGTTTGGCAGTCAAATCGCGGATGGGTTTAATAATCCGCGTTAAAAAGTCACACACCATATATTATCGAATGAGTTTTTTTCAAATAAAGAAATATTTAAATTATTGCTTACATGCCAAATATCGAAAAGGCTATGGCTTGCATAGTCCGTTTGTTTTTAATCTCGTGAGAGAGGTGTTTTATTGTGAACATTCGTTTTATGCTTTTGATTTAATTAAAGAGTATAAAAATGAGTTGAAGCTTGCTAATAAAGTAATTTCGGTAGTTGATTATGGGGCTGGAAGTTCAAATTTTACAAGTAAGGATCGATCAGTTGAAAAACTAGTAAAGGCATCTTCTATTTCTACAAAGTATGGAGAATTGCTCTTTCGCTTATTGCAGCATATTAATCCTCATAATATATTGGAACTAGGAACATCCATTGGGATAAGTACTTTGTATCTGGCCTTGGCAGACAGACGACGAGAAGTATTAACGATTGAGGGTTGTGTCGAAACTGCTAAGCAGGCCCAAATAGCTTTTGATAAGTTTGACTGTTCCAATGTAAAGCAATTTGTTGGTCAATTTCAGGATGTGTTGCCTAATTTAGTTGCTAAAACGGATGTATTAGATTTCGTGTTTTTTGATGGTAACCATCAAAAGCAAGCAACCATCGATTATTTTAACCTTTGTTTGACCAAGGTTGGCGCAAATTCTGTTTTTGTTTTTGATGATATTTATTGGTCAAAAGGAATGAGTGAAGCATGGGATATTATTCGACAACACCCGCAGGTAACCGTTTCTATTGATGTATTTCAATTGGGTATCGTTTTTTTTAATAAAGACTATAGTAAGCAGAATTTTGTGGTGCGTTTGTAATAATTAGAAAGGCACAATGTATTTATTGTGCTTGAAGCAAAAGGAATACTTATCTAAAATAAATATGCAGCTGTTTCTTTGCTTAAAAAGTTATATTTGTCTTAACTAAAGCTAAACCCAATGGATAATCATGTTATTGATATAAAAGAAATAAAGAAGTTTTACCACGTAGGAACAGAGGTAGTAAAAGCACTTCAGGGTGTTTCTGTATTGATTGAAAAAGGGGAGTATGTGGCTATAATGGGGCCGTCAGGTTCTGGTAAATCTACCTTAATGAATATAATTGGAGCACTTGATACGCCTACAGGAGGTCAATATGTACTTAATGGGACTGATGTGAGCAGGCTCAGTGATGATAGTTTAGCAGAAATCCGAAATAAGGAAATTGGATTCGTTTTTCAAACATTTAATTTGCTACCCCGATATACAGCTCTTGAAAATGCCATGTTGCCGCTCATTTATGCTGGTGTTTCAAAGAGTGATCGTAAGAAGCGGGCAGAAGTGGTAATGGAGAGTGTTGGATTAACTGATCGAATGCACCATCGTCCAAATGAAATGTCAGGAGGTCAGCGTCAGCGTGTTGCAGTTGCAAGAGCGCTGGTAAATAATCCATCTATTATTCTTGCTGATGAACCTACTGGTAATTTAGATTCAAAAACGTCGGTTGACATCATGCGCTTGTTCGACGAAATACATCAACAAGGAAATACCATTATTCTAGTTACGCATGAAGAGGATATTGCTCAACATGCTCATCGAATAATTCGACTACGCGATGGATTAATTGAATCAGATTTGATGAATGAACAAATAACCACAATGTAGCTTGAGTATTGACCTCTGCTATTGGTCCATTAATCAAAGTATTCGGGCATTTGTAAAATTCCAATGAATAGACTGTTGTATGATTGGATATTTTTTTTAAATTCGCAGATAAGTAAAGTTATTAAGAACACAATATTATTAATGTTAAATTGAGTTGCTATGTATTGGACACTCGAACTTGCCTCTAAACTAGAAGATGCACCATGGCCGGCTTCTAAGGACGAATTAATTGATTTTGCGATTCGTTCAGGTGCACCGCTCGAAGTTATTGAGAATCTTCAGGAAATAGAGGATGAAGGGGAAGTATTTGAAAGCATCGAGGATATTTGGCCAGATTATCCGAGTAAAGAAGACTTCTTTTTTAATGAAGATGAATATTAAGGAGAGCTAAAAAAAGGAGCAATTTGCTCCTTTTTTTATTTTTATAGAATTGATTATTTATTCATCTTCACTGTCGCCGTATTGATAATCATCATAGGCTTTGTTTAATTCCTCCATTTTAGGCATTTCAGTATGCTTAAATATATCCCATCTGTTTTTTGGTCTTATCTTTTCCAACCAAATAAACCCTTGTAGTTTTACATCCTCACTTGGTAAAAGATAGGGGGGATTTAAGTTACCATTGGGATCGCTCTTTAAATTAATCCCTGTAATTTGACGATTACTCAAACGTATCGATAAAGAACTGCTTTCAGCTCTGTTGACGCCGATAACAATGTTGTTGTCTTTGGGGTAATATATAGTTTGTCCATTGCCGTCTACATCTATCTTGTATAGTTCGTTATTCCTTATGTACCCAATCATGTTCCGCCCTTTTATCTGATTGTAGTGTATACTATCTTCAGGAGCTACAATAAAAGCAGAGTTGTTAAGTTCTGCTTTATAAAGTGCGTTATTTCTGCTGAATAGTTTAATGGTGTGAGCTGTCATTTGATTTCCTTGTGCCCAAATAACGGGGGTGTGATAAAATGTATTTGTCGAGTCTCTCAAGTCATATACCATGGAATCACAGCGCCCTTGCATATCTTTTCTGAAAAATTTCACGTTGTAGTAGGCCTTGATTAATTGACTTTCCTCCTCAGGAAGTGGAATAGCTCTAAGTGTATCTGCATGCAGATATAGGGTGTCTTCTTGGTAAATTTGCATCAATTGAGCTCTTTTAGTTGAAAGAGCATGTTGAGTTAATTCATTATAATAACCAAAGTCACCAGCAATAATCATATTATTGGTAGTGTCGTGTAGCTCAAAATTACTATAGGCCTCACCCAAACCATTTCTTCTATCGTAATATATTGTATCGCCTTTCAGAAGATTTTCTTTGCCTTGAACGTAGCTCTGCATATCTCCTTTGTATAAGCTTGCTTTGTCATTCATCGTGTCGTAGAATCCATCTTCACTATAAATTAGGTTGTTGTCGCTGTTGATGAATGTTGGGCCTAGTATACTCGCTACCTCGGTAATGGTATGATACTTTAAGGTATCAGAAAAGATTGTGTATTTGGGGTTGTGAACAACCACCGAATCTTTAAAATGGACCTGACTTAGGTCAGGGTAATAATAGCCTAAGTCGCTAATGAGTTTGTTTTGTCCACTAAAAACTTCACCGCCATTAAAATAATAGCCGAAATTTTGAACGCGATCGTAGTCCAGATATTCTGTAAGAACTGTAATGTCTTGCTTTTCTATTTTAACATTGTCACGAACGCGAGCAATACCATCAGAACTATCATAGGTTAAAAAATCCCCATATAAATGGATGGAGTCATTTTGAATGATATGAATATGGTGATACGCTTCAATTACTTTTTTATCGTTTAGCTCATGAATGTATGCACTATCACAATGCATGATTGTGTTACCGTGTTGTAATTTAACTTGTCCAATTAGTAATTTAACTTTAGGACCCAGATCGGCTCTTTGGTTGAATGAATTGGCATGTAAGATCTTAACCTTGGCTTTCTTCTGAGAAAATAACTGTGTATTAAGGCTTACGAGGGCTATTATAAATAAAGTTGAAAATAATCTTAAGTACATTATATATATAGTCATTTAAAATGAGCTGCAAAGTTGCTAAAAAAATCCTTTAATAATAACGGTATTGCTCAGGTATCTGAGTAAGTGCTAAATCATTTATACAATAATAGGACCATTTATTGCTGCTTATCACGTATTCCTTATTGGACCATTGAACATTTTATTATTGATAGTTTAGTCCTTTGATTTAGCCTGATGAATTGAATGGAGATGATATTTTAGGTTCATCTCAAAAATATTTCCCCTTCCAAACCGCACCAAATCAGCTCATAAAGCTTGCGTGATGAAATACGCTACAAAAAAACATGCTTTTAGATTTGGAGGTTTGAATTAAACTCCGTTATTTTGCACCCGCTTTGAGAAACAATGGTTACTCTGAAAGGCGCACTAGGCAA
>NZ_VKDE01000051.1 GCF_007097485.1 Carboxylicivirga sp. M1479
CCTTGATTATAGGGCTTGAAATTGATTTGTTTCATGCTTTTAAGATACTAAATATCAGGCACATGAACAAACTAACTCAGCTGTAATCAATTGATTATGAACGAAAAAAGAGGGAATCCGTTTTTGGACACCCTCTTTTTCGTTATGCTTATTTTATCTTAGAAAAACTCTTCTACATTTTCAATAATTTCTTCTTGTACTTCCCCTTCAACAGGTTCACTTGCTTCCTGCGATGGCTGGTCACAATCCGTGTTGACATGAAAGTTAAGGGGTTCTTCAAAAACATCTTCCTGTGTAATGCCAAGGTCTTCATCGGCATATACGTCGGTCATGTATAAGGCAAATATTGGAAGTGCCATATTCGCCCCCTGACCAAGTGAAATACCATCGAAATGAATGTCACGATCTTCTCCTCCAGACCAAACGCCAGTTACCAGTTGAGGGGTTACACCCATAAACCAACCATCTGAGTGGTTTTGTGTTGTACCTGTTTTACCGCCAATTTGACCGTATAAATTGTACTTGTAACGTAGTCGTCCTCCTGTCCCTTGGTTAACAACGCCTTGTAGCAAGTTAAGCATTAGGTAGGCAGTAGGCTCGCTAATGGCCTCTCTCTTTTGAGGATGGAATTCAGAAATGACATTTCCGTAGCGATCTTCAATACGGGTTACAATCATGGGTTCAATGTGCACACCTTTGTTGGCGAATGTACAATAGCCACTGGTAAACTCTAATAAACCAAATTCAGGTGTTCCAAGGCATAAAGCAGGTACAGCATCCATGTGGCTTTTAATACCCAACTCATGTATGGTGTTGGCTACGGCTCTTGGGTTGAATTGTTTCATAACCCAGGCTGTAATGTTATTGTTTGAATTAGCCAGACCCCACTTAAGTGTTACCATTTCACCTGCTCGGGCACTACCACTGTTTCGTGGAGTCCATGTTTTTCCATTGCCCAAATAAAAGGTTTGTGCAATGTTCGGAACAAGGTCGCAAGGGGTAAAGCCCTCTTGCATGGCTAAAGTGTATACGAATGGTTTAATTGTAGATCCAACCTGGCGCTTTCCTTTGCCAGCCATGTCGTACATAAAGTGTTTGAAGTTAGGTCCGCCCACATAAGCTTTTACATGCCCCGATTGAGGATCCATTGAGACCATTCCTGCTCTTAAAAAGAATTTATAATGGTGAATAGAATCCAGAGGAGTCATTACAGTGTCGCGTTCTCCTTGCCAGGTGAAAACAGACATGTCGTATTTGGTGTTAAAAACGCGCAATACGCTATCCATATCGGCACCATTACGATTTAAGGCTCTGTAACGATCTGTATTTTTAATGGCTCGCTCTATAATTTTCTCATAATCTTCTTCCGACAAATCTTCGGTGTATGGTGCGCCGGGTTGTTTTCTTTTTTCTTCAAAAAACTTAGGTTGAATATCTTTGCTTAAGTGATTGATCACTGCTTGCTCTGCATAATGTTGTAAGCGAGAGTCAATGGTTGTATAGATTCTTAATCCATCCTTATAAATATCGTATTTAGTGCCGTCGGGTCTGTAGTTCTTGTTGATCCAGCCATAAAGTGGGTCACTAATGTAGCGCAAGCTATCTTCTATAAACTTATTCTCCATCCATGATGGATAGTGTTCGCGTTGTGGCTCGTTGGCCGACATTGAAAGTCTAAGGTATTCCCTAAAATAAGGGGCAGGACCATCCTTATGGTCGGCTCTGTTAAACTCAAGTCCTAATGGCATCGTTGATAACGAGTCATAATCTTCTTGAGATAGGTATTGCGCCTTTAACATTTGGTGTAAGACCACATTGCGCCTGTCCTGAGTTAATTCTGGTCGGCGTACAGGGTTGTATAAAGCAGGGTTTTTAAGCATGCCAATAATAACAGCAGCTTCCTCCACTTTAATGGTGTCGGTACTGGTGTTAAAAAACGTTTGGGCTGCACTTTTAATACCATAAGCATCGTAAATAAACTCAGCTTTATTAAGGTACATGGTCAATATTTCTTCCTTGGTGTAGCTCCGCTCTAGCTTAACGGCGATAACCCATTCTTTTAGTTTCTGAAATGCTCTTTCAACAGTGCTTGATGCCTGTCCGTGAAATAAAAGTTTGGCTAGTTGCTGAGTAATTGTACTTCCACCACCAGAACTTTGGTCTTGCATAATAATGGTACGGAAAATTACCCTTGCTATACCTCTGGCGTCAATGCCCGAATGATCATGAAAACGTACATCCTCTGTCGCTACCAAGGCATTTATAATATTAGGTGATAGTTCTTCGTAAAGACTATAGCTCCTGTTCTCACGAAAATAGTTACCGAGTACCTGTTGATCTGATGATAATATTTCGGTGGCCAGATTGCTTTTGGGGTTTTCCAACTCCTCAAAAGATGGCATAAAGCCAAGCATGCCATACGAAATCATTGTAAACAAAGTAAAAACCGATACCATGCCGCCAATTATAATCGCCCAAAATGAACCAACGAGTTTGCGATATTTTGATTTTTGTATTGTCATTGCAGTTTTATATTACGTCATGTAAAATATTTCAAGCTGCTTTCCACATCATTTTGAACAACGCTCAAATAGCTTGTATTCGTATCTATAATTGATATTTTGGTGTAAAAATAGTAAAAATTGATGGATAGAGATGGGTGAACGTTTGCGTAAAGCATTTTCATTTTTTAACATTGTGACGATTTTATTGTATTTTTGTGCGCTTTAACAATAAGTGGTGTTTGTAAGACATTTGAGAGATGGGTAAAAAAACAACGGTTACAGAAGGTAATCTGGTGATAGTCGAGTCACCAGCGAAGGCAAAAACCATTGAGAAATTTTTGGGAAAAGGATTTTTGGTCAAGTCGAGTTATGGTCACATACGTGATTTGTCAAAAAGCGATTTTGGCGTAGATATCAATAACAACTATCAACCCGATTATATTGTTTCCTCGGATAAAAAGGAAGTTGTAAAAGAATTAAAGCAGTTAGCTAAGAAAGCCGAAGTTGTTTGGATCGCTTCCGATGAAGACCGCGAAGGAGAAGCTATTGCCTGGCATTTATATGAAACGCTTGAGCTGAAGCCGGAAAATACACGCCGTATTGTTTTTCATGAGATTACAAAAGATGCCATTCAAAAGGCAGTTGAAAATCCTCGTGCTATAGATGAAAACCTGGTAAATGCACAGCAGGCCCGACGCGTACTTGACCGCTTGGTAGGTTTTGAGTTATCGCCTGTTCTATGGCGCAAGGTAAAACCATCCTTATCAGCTGGGCGCGTTCAGTCAGTGGCTGTTCGACTTATTGTAGATCGCGAACGTGAAGTCTTTGCTTTTAAACCCACTTCATCTTACCGTGTAACAGCACAATTTGAAGTAACCGATGATAAAGGTTATGTCAGAGAATTAAAAGCCGAATTAAATCGTCGTTTCGACACCTTAGAGGAAACACGAGCTTTTGTTGAAAAATGTGGTGATGCACAATTTTTGGTTTCTCAGATTGAGAAGAAGCCAATGAAAAAATCGCCGGCAGCACCATTTACCACTTCTACCTTGCAGCAAGAGGCTTCGAGGAAATTGGGCTACTCAGTATCACAAACCATGTCGGTGGCACAAAAACTTTACGAAGCAGGTAAGATTACCTATATGCGTACCGATTCTGTTAACCTTTCTGATTTGGCCCTTAATATGGCTTCAACTCAGATAACAGAAAAAATGGGTGCTGAATATGTTAAAATAAGAAAGTATAAAACGAAAGCAAAAGGTGCTCAGGAAGCTCACGAGGCCATTCGACCAACTTATTTAGATAAAGAAACAGTTTCAGGTTCTGCACAGGAAAAGAAATTGTATGAGCTAATATGGAAACGTACCATTGCTTCGCAAATGAGCGATGCTCAATTGGAGAAAACCGTTATTCACATTAATGCCGGCGATGCGAAAGAAAAATTCATGGCAACAGGCGAGGTTATTAAGTTTGATGGTTTCTTAAAAGTATATATCGAATCGACTGATAGTGAGGGAGAGCAGGATGATAGCCAAGGTGTGTTGTTACCGCCAATGGCCGAAGGAGATGTATTGGCCATGCAGCATGTAGAGGCGCGCCAGCGATGGAGTCAAAAGCCAGCACGATACACAGAAGCCAGTTTGGTCCGTAAGTTAGAAGAGTTAGGTATTGGAAGACCATCAACATATGCACCAACAATTTCTACTATTCAGAATAGAGGCTATGTAGAGAAGGAAGATAGAGACGGTAAGCAGCGCAGTTACCAGCACTTATGGTTAGAAAATGGTAAGAGTTTGGTTGAGAGTGAGAAAACTGAAATTTCAGGCGCTGAGCGTAGTAAGTTATTTCCAACCGATATAGGTATGGTCGTGAATGACTTCCTGGTAAAGTATTTCGATAACATTGTTTCCTTTGACTTTACAGCAAAAGTTGAAAAAGAATTTGATGATGTGGCGCTTGGGAAAGTGGAGTGGAGTAAGTCAATCGACGATTTCTATAAGCCTTTCCATATAAAAGTGGAGGAGACGCTTGAGGTTTCAGAAAAAAGCACTGGAGAGCGTATTCTAGGTGTTGACCCGGCTTCAGGTAAACAAATATCTGTTCGTATCGGACGCTTTGGTCCTTTGGCTCAAATTGGTGTGTCATCTGAAGATGAGGATGCTGAGAAACCAAGGTTCGCATCTTTACGAAAAGGACTGCATTTAGAAACGATTACAATTGAAGAGGCGCTTGATTTATTTAAACTGCCACGTACTTTGGGTGAGTTTGAGGGCAAGGTAGTTGTAATTGGTATAGGTCGTTTTGGTCCTTACATCCGTCATGACAGTAAGTTTGTCTCTCTTAAAAAGGATGTGGATGATCCGTTTGAAATCGATTTAGAAACATCGATCGAGCGTATTAAAACCAAACGTGAAGAGGATCTAAAAAAGATAATACAGTTGTTTGATGAAGAGCCGGACTTGCAGGTATTGCAAGGTCGCTGGGGACCATTTATCAAGTTTCAGAAAAAGAATTATAAAATTCCTAAAGATAAAAACGCTGAAGAATTATCTTTGGAAGAGTGTAAGGCGCTAATTGAAGCAGAAGATAAAAAATCGCCTGCCAAAAAAGGAGCTAAAAAAACGACAGCTAAAAAAACTAGCGCAAAGAAAACAACGACTAAAAAAGCAACTACAAAGAAGACGACAGCGAAGAAAACAACAGCCAAAAAGAAACCAAGCACCAAGAGTACAAAATAAACCAAGCCTGTGACAGAAGAGTGGATTCATTATTTCGATAAAGCGAATTACAACATAAGCCCTGCATTTGAAGATGGTGAAGACGAAAAGTTAGATCGTCAAACCATCTGTTTTCATGATTCTCCCAATGTGAATTGGGAAGAGGTAGATGTTGTTCTTATTGGAATTGGTGATGCCCGAAATACAGTGCATAAAGGTTGTGACAAAGCCCCGGATGCTGTACGTTCGGTATTATTAGGTTTGCGTGCTTTAAGTAAAGAGCTGAAAATAGTTGATCTAGGAAATCTTCGTGGTAAAACTATTGATGATCGCTACAAAGCCTTGTCAGATATTACATTGTCATTATTAAATTTAAAAGTACTTCCGATTGTGATTGGAGGAGGACAGGATTATACCTTGCCGTTGGCTAAGGGTATGAAACAATTTAAGAATGACTACCAATTGGCCATTGTTGATTCGAAAATTGATTGGCTATCTGATAAATATGATTATTCAGCAAGTAGCTTTCTTGGATTTATTTGTCACGATGAATCTATCGCACCGCGAGACTTGTCAATGGTGGGTGTGCAAAAGTATTTGTATAGCCAATATCAAGAAAATAAAATAAAAGAAGCAACATACGACATCTACCGTTTAGGTCAGCTGCGACAGCATGGACATGTTGAAACGGAACCCATCATGCGCGATGCAGATTTGGTAAGTGTTGATGTGACCTCGGTTAAGCAAAGCGACCTACCAGGGCGCATTGTGGCAATGCCTAATGGCTTGGCGGGCGAAGAATTGTGTCAGTTAATGTGGTATGCAGGGCAGAGTGATCGTTTGAAAGCAATTGGTGTTTTTGAATTGGATATTGAGCTGGATATCAATCATCAAGGTTGCTCTTTGGTGGCTCAGGCTATTTGGCACATACTAGAAGGCTATGCTTTACGTTATAATGATTATCCGGTAAAAGTATTGGATGAGTATAGGCAGTTTATAGTTTTTTTGGATGACTATGAGCTGGAAATAAAGTTTTATAACAACCAGAGCAATGATCGTTGGTGGGTTGAAATACCAACACAAAGTGATAAATGTGAAATAATAGCCTGTGGAAGAAGTGATTTTGAAACAGCATCCAATAATGAGATACCCGAGAAATGGTTTCGTTATATTCAAAAGAATGACTTATAAATCAAGCAAAAACACACATTTGTAAATTTATAGTTTTGAAAAATGAAACCTTTAAGAAGAAATTAGAGTATATATCCCCAGCGTTTTAATAGCTGGTAATCAAATGTTGTTTAGAAAAAATCTAAACAAACTATAAGTTAAAGAACTAAGGTTCAGATGTTACACCAGCTTTTTAGAGCATGGCTAGGAGAATAGTATTTTTTCTGTTATTTTGCGTTGCTTCTATTGCATGGGGGCAACAGTATCCGCAGTTTAGTCAGAATATGTTTAACCAACTGACTGTCAATCCCGGATACGCAGGTACAAGCGAAATGGTAAACGTTACGCTTGGTAACAGACAGCAATGGATGGGCGGTTTTAAAAATAATGCCGGCGTGTCCATGGCTCCAAGTACAACGGTTTTTGGAGTAGATACAGAAATTAATTTATTGGGATGGAATAGCGGTATTGGTTTATCCATTATGAATGATGAAATTGGCGAATGGTCAAGTTTATACTTGTCAGCCATTTACTCTAAACGATGGGAAACAGACTACGGTAAATTAGGAGTAGGACTTTCTTTAGGTCTGGTTAATCAGGGTATTAAAGGAAGTAATCTCAGCACGATGCCTGAAGGCGAAGGAGATTTCCAGGATGGCGGTTATCACAGTGATGAATCGTTTCCGGATGATGAAGGAATGGCTTTTGATGCTGGCTTTGGTGCTTACTTAGAAAATAATCAATATTATATTGGTATTTCAGTGGCACACCTTAATCAACCAAAACCTAAATTTAAGGATACATACACTTCTTACCTCGACCGTACTGTTTTTATCACAGGAGGATATCGCATTCAAATGAAAAAGCGACCAATCGTTTTAATACCATCCATATTTCTGAAATCAAATATGTCGAGCTATCAAATAGATTGGAATATTAACGGCATATTAAAAGATAAGTATTGGGGCGGATTAACATATCGCATGCAGGATGCCATTGTACTATTGGGTGGAGTAGAACTCAATAATGGTTTACGTATAGGTTATAGTTATGATGTTAGTATTTCTAAATTAAGTGGTGCACGAAACGGCTCTCACGAAATTATGCTAGGTTATCGGTTTGAACTGAGCCTGGAGAAAAGGAAGAAGCAATACAAGAGTGTAAGATATTTATAAGATATAGAATAAGTAAAAGAGTAATTCAGATATTAAGGCTATTATGAAGAAAGTACTTGCCATCAGTGTCATTTTAATCACCATTTTAACTGGATGCGGACAGTCCAGCGGTGGAGAACTAACAGGCGTTGCACGCCGGGCCTCATTTTATGAACCAGATCCTTACGGAATGTTATTCATTCCTCAGGGAAGTTTCAATATGGGACCCAATGATATGGACGTTGCTAACACAATGACCGCTCAATCAAAAACTGTTTCAGTACGTTCGTTTTGGATGGACGAAACAGAAGTAACCAACAGCGAGTATCGTCAGTTTGTTAATTGGGTAAGAGATTCAATCGCACGTAATTTGTTAGGAGAGCAGTTTGAGGAGTTTTTAATTAGCGAAGATTATCTTGGCAATGAAATAGATCCTCCGTTTGTAAACTGGGAAGAGCCTATTGAATGGGACAATGAAGAGTATGCCGAAATTTTGGATGAAATGTTTTTACCAGAAAATGAGCGTTTCTTCAGAAGAAAAGAAATTGACACACGTAAGTTAACTTATGAGTACGAGTGGGTCGATCTTATTCAAGCAGCCAAAAAAAGTAATCGTTACAACTACGAAACAAAACAATACGAAGGACAGGTATACGACCAAAAAGGTGAAGAGCGTGAAATTAGCGATCGTTCAGCTTTTATAATGAAAGATGCTGTTAATGTTTATCCTGATACCTTGTGTTGGATTTCTGATTTTACTTACTCATTTAATGAGCCTTGGACTGAGAAATACTTCTGGCACCCAGGTTTCGACGAATATCCGGTAGTAGGTGTTAACTGGAAGCAAGCAACAGCTTTCTGTATCTGGCGTTCTGAGTTATTAAATAATTACCTGAGTAGTAAAGGCGAGCCTATTGTAAATAAATATCGCTTACCAACCGAAGCTGAGTGGGAGTATGCTGCACGTGGAGGTTTGGAACATGCCATGTACCCATGGGGAAATATGTATACCCGTAATGATAAAGGGTGTTTCCTTGCTAACTTTAAGCCTTTACGTGGTCGCTATGGCGATGATGGTGGTATGACAACTATGTCCGTAGGTTCATACGCTCCAAACGATTATGGATTATTCGATATGTCAGGTAATATTGCGGAGTGGACTTCAAGTGCATACGATGAGTCGGCTTATACTTTCACACATGATTTCAACCCAACTTATAAGTATAATGCTTTACCTGATGACCCACATGTAATGAAGCGTAAAGTACTTCGTGGAGGTTCATGGAAAGACATAGGTTACTTCCTGCAAAATGGAACACGTACTTATGAGTATCAGGATTCTTCAAAATCCTTTATTGGTTTCCGATGTGTAAGAGATTACATTGGTGACTAAACACGATTAATTTTAGGACGGTTAATTATTCGATAGTTAATATTTAGAACATGAATTTAGATGACGTTTTTCATAATCCCGCGTTTAAGAAGGGAATGGCCAAGCTTTATGGTATTGGTGCCGCAGTTGTAATTATAGGTGCTTTATTTAAAATTTTACACTTACCAGGTGCAACAATAGCTTTGATATTAGGTTTAGGTACCGAGGCGGTTATTTTCTTTATTTCAGCTTTTGAACCTTTACACGAAACTCCTGATTGGGGTCTTGTTTACCCTGAGTTAAACGGATTAGAACCCAATGCTGGAAAAGGGCAAGTCGGTGGAGGTGGAAGTGAATTAGCAGCCTTAATACAAAGTGGTCATCTCGACGAAAAGGATATACAAAAATTATCTGAAGGCATTAAGAAGTTATCGAATACTTCGTCGCAATTAGCTGATTTGGGAGATGCATCTGTAGCAACAAACTCTTATGTTCAAAATATGCAAACAGCTGGTGATGCGGTTGGGCAATTTGCAAACCAACAAATATCAATGGCTAAAAGCAGTGAATCTTTAGCTAATGTATTTGCTTCCTCTGGTGAAACGCTGAAATCGCACTTTGAGTCATTAACAGCGAATAATCAGTCGTATGGTGAGCAGTTGAGCGATGTTAACAAGAATTTAGCATCTATTAATTCAGCTTATGAGTTACAACTGTCGGGTATCAATAGCCAAGTTGAAGCATCTAAGGTTCTAACAGAAGGTTTAGGTGAAATTAGCAATCAATTCCAGCAATCTGCTGGCGATGCTAAAGTATATCGCGAGCAAGTATCACAATTGAGTCAATCGGTTTCTGAGTTAAATTCTATATATGGGAATATGCTTAGTGCTATGAATATGGGTAATAAATAATCAGGTAGATCATTATAAACTGCTAATTAAAGAACAAAACTATGAGTGGTGGAAATTGTCCCGAAACGGGCAGGCAGAAAATGATCGGAATGATGTACCTGTTTCTGACGGCGATGTTAGCGCTGAACGTTTCAGGTGAATTACTTCAAGCATTTCAATTGGTTGACAAAAGCATACAGGAAAGTATAAAAGCAACTGATTCTAAGAATTTAGATATCCATAATCAATTCAGAGCTGCTGAGGCTGTAAATGCTGAAAAAGTAAAGCCTGTAAGAGAGAAAGTTGAATCCATATACGAAAAGGCAGATACGCTGTACAATCAAATTCAGGAATTGAAATTGATGATGATGAGAACTGCTGATAATAGTCCTGAAGCAACGCTGGACAATTATAAAGGGTCGGATAATCAGGATATTGCTCCTCAAATTATGATGGTTGAAAAGGGGGGGGAACGTTCAAAGAATTTAATCGCTGATATCAATGAATATCGTGATTATTTGATTAGTATTATTAGTGAAGAAGATACTGCTTTAATAAGTGCATTGAATACAAGTTTGTCTACCGAAGCAGCACCTCCATCGCGTCCAGGACAAGTTCAAGTGAGTTGGGCAAGTCAAAAGTTTGAACATTTACCATTATCTGCGTCTTTTGCATTATTAACTAGTATTCAAAGTAATGTTCGTAATGCGCAAGCCGATGTTGCAACCTACTTATTAGCAGGGATTGATGAAAATACGTATAAATTCAACGATATACGATCGGTAGTTATTCCAAGTTCTGCCATGGTTTTAAAAGGAGAAACCTATAGTGCGAAACTGTTAATTGCTGCTACAGATAAATATCAGAAACCACGTTTTGATATAGAAGGATATAGTGTTAAACCTAATGAAGATGGTGAAGGAATTCTTGAAATTCGTACCAACAAAACAGGTAGGCAAGAGTGGTCAGGTAAGATTTGGTTTAAGGATCCTAATGGAATTGAAAAACCTTATGAGGTTACTCATACTTTTGATGTGGTTCAGCCTAATGCTGTGATTTCTCCTTTAAAAATGAATGTTTTTTACGAAGCTTTGGAGAATCCTGTTGAAGTGTCTGTTCCTGGTGTACCTGCCAATCAACTGGAAGTTAGTTTTTCAAATGCAACCAAGCGTTCGCAAGGAGATGGTGTTTATATCGTGATACCAAAACCAGGTTTTGCAGGAGGTAAATCTATCGTAACAGTTTATGCGAATATTTCTGGTGAAAGACAGCGTATTGGTAGCAAAGAGTTTAGGATAAAGCCTTTGCCATTGCCTTATGCGACTTTTGCAGGTAAGCGTGATGGTAAGGTTAAAAAAAATCTATTGAAAGTTCAAAATGGTATTTTTGCCACAATGGGACCTGATTTTGATTTTGAATTGGAATATAAAGTAACACAATTTAGTATTGCTGCTACAAAAGGTGGTTTCTTTCAAAGTGAACCGTCTAAAAGTAACCGTTTAACTGATGCACAGATAGAATTAATTAATAGTTTAGGTAGAGGTGCAAAATTAATGGTAGAAGAAATAAAAGCTATAGGGCCAGATAAGCGTAATAAAAAGTTGGCTCCGATAGTATTAACAATTGACTAGGAAATAAAATTAAAGACGATGAAAAGATTATTCTTTATCCTGATTGTATTGGTAGGACTCAGTGCAGTTGATGTAGTTAAAGCACAAGAAGTAAATTCTGAGCTATATACAAAAGATCACGTACCTAATCGAAAACCTATACCTTATGCACACGTTCGCGAGGCAGATGTGTTATGGGCCAAAAAGATCTGGCGTGTTATTGATTTACGTGAGAAGATTAACCTACCAATGTATTATCCAACAACACAAATGGATGATCGTTATAATTTAATCGATCTTTTGATTTATGGCATTCAGTATGAGGGTTTAACAGCTTATTCCACTGGTGGAAGTGATGAGTTTCAAGTGCCATTAACACTTGATCAAGTCATGCGACAAATGGGAGCGGTATCTGATACTTCAATGGTTAAGGATATTGAAACTGGTATGTTTGTTGAAAAGATTGTAGAAGGTGAAGTGCGTTCTACTGAAATCAAACAATTCATGTTAAAGGAAATTTGGTTCTTCGATAGTAAATATTCTCGTATGGATGTTCGTATTGTAGGATTATGTCCGATTAGAGAATATGTTTCTGAAGAGGGTGGCGAAGGCAATGTTCGTAAGTCTCAGACTTTCTGGATTTACTTCCCTGAAGCACGTGGTTTATTTGCCCGTCATGAGGTGTTTAACCCTCGAAACGATGCTCAACGCCGTACTTTTGACGATATCTTTATTAAGCGTTACTTTGGTAGCTATATCTACAAAGAAGCTAACGTATACGATAACCGTCGTATTGAAGATTATACCGCAGGTATGGAAGCTATGATGGAGTCAGAGCGCATCAAGCAAAGTATTTTTGAGAAAGAACACGACATGTGGGAATTCTAATAACAAAGGATAAAGTTTACTAGTCTAAATATATAAGAAGAGGGTGTCCAAAAACGGATTCCCTCTTTTTTCGTTCATAATCAATTGATTACAGCTGAGTTAGTTTGTTCATGTGCCTGATATTTAGTATCTTAAAAGCATGAAACAAATCAATTTCAAGCCCTATAATCAAGGTCA
>NZ_VKDE01000052.1 GCF_007097485.1 Carboxylicivirga sp. M1479
CAATATTTAGGTGGTTATTGCATCAGGGTTCCACCTCTTCCCATTCCGAACAGAGAAGTTAAGCCTGATAGCGCCGATGGTACTGCGTAGAAGTGGGAGAGTAGGTCGCCGCCTTTTTTTAGAGAAATCCGATATTCATTGTGAGTATCGGATTTTTTGCGTTTATACGTATTTGGAATAAGTAGATTACGATATAAGGGAACATTACACAGTCTGGTTTTTTTAAATAACGCTAATATTTGTTGCAAAACTGATTCCGCTTCTGACTACACTTGGGAATAGTTTAACTAAATATAAGGTATTTCAAATTATGTGGTTGAATCGAGATCTGCAGCTAAATTTAGATTAGCTGCAATATGCTTTCTTGATTTCTGAGCATTGTCATGTACTAATGAAAACTAAAAGATTTTACCTCTTTTAAGTATCAATTAATAAGTAAAACTGGCATTGATGTGTGATATATTTTGGTAATTTCTTACGATTTATTACCTGTCGATTTTATTTTATGGATTAGAATAGTCATATTATGAACATATCTAACAAGTTCGATTTAATACTATTTAACGTTGTTTGTCGGCTTTTATATGTTTTAAAACAATCTTTTTTTAAGCTAAAAAATGATGTAGAAAATCGATTAGTTTTTACTTTTGCTGAATCATTTTTATTAAACAATAAATTATTAGATATGAAGCCTACGCATATTGAGCACATTGGAATTGCCGTTAAAGATTTACAAGAAGCTATTCCTTTTTTTGAAAAAGTTTATGGTTTAGAGTGTTACGCAGTTGAAGAGGTAGCTGATCAAAAAGTAAAGACAGCATTTTTTAAAGTTGGTGATACTAAAATTGAACTTTTGGAGTCAACAGACCCTGCAGGGCCAATTGGAAAATTTATTGAGAAGAAGGGTGAGGGTATTCACCATATGGCATTTGCTGTTGAAAATTTAGCTGAGAAACTAACTTTTGTTGAAGAGCAAGGCGTAAGATTGATTGATAAAGCGCCGCGTAAAGGTGCTGAAGGATTAAATATTGGTTTTTTACATCCAAAGTCAACGTTTGGCGTTTTAACCGAACTTTGTGAAGATCCAAATAAGTAATCCCTATAACTGACTAATACTTTACCATTCTATATGTCAACTCAGGATAAAATTAAAAAATTAATTGATCTCCGTACCGAAGCAAAGCTAGGTGGAGGCGAAAAGCGTATTGAAAAACAGCATGCGCAAGGTAAAATGACAGCTCGTGAACGTATTGAGGTACTACTTGATGAAGGTTCATTCGAGGAGTTAGATATGTTTGTAACACACCGTTGTACCAATTTTGGTATGGAAAAGAATAAAATTCTTGGTGATGGTGTTGTAACTGGACATGGAACCATTGACGGACGTGTTGTATATGTTTATGCTCAAGATTTTACCGTTTTTGGTGGCTCGTTGTCTGAAACCTTAGCTCAGAAGATCTGTAAAATTATGGATATGGCGATGAAAGTTGGTGCGCCAGTTATTGGTATCAACGATTCAGGTGGTGCTCGTATTCAGGAAGGTGTTACCTCTTTAGCAGGTTATTCTGAAATATTTCAACGCAATATTCTTGCATCAGGTGTAGTTCCACAAATATCAGCCATTTTTGGTCCTTGTGCTGGAGGTGCTGTTTATTCTCCTGCTTTAACTGACTTTGTTATGATGACTGAAGAATCATCATACATGTTTGTGACCGGACCAAAGGTTGTAAAAACCGTTACTGGCGAGGATATTTCAGTTGCAGATTTAGGTGGAGCTGATGTTCATGCATCGAAATCAGGTGTATCTCACTTTAAAGTGGAGAATGAAGAAGAAGGATTGTTGTTAATCCGTAAGCTAATATCATATCTTCCACAAAACAATATGGAAGAAGCACCTGTATTAGAGTGTAACGACCCTATAGATCGTTTGGATGATGCCTTAAATAACATTGTTCCAGATAATCCGAACTTACCATATGATATGAAAGATATTATCTTCTCAATTGCTGATGAAGGTGAATTCTTAGAAGTACATCGTAATTATGCGAAGAATATCATCACAGGATTTTGTCGTTTCGACGGGCAATCAGTGGGTGTTGTGGCTAACCAACCTAACTATTTAGCAGGTGTATTGGATTGTGATGCTTCTCGTAAGGCTGCACGATTTGTACAAATGTGTGATGCCTTTAATATTCCTATTTTAACACTTGTTGATGTTCCTGGTTTCTTACCTGGTTCAGGACAGGAGTATGCTGGTATCATTATTCATGGAGCAAAATTAATGTTTGCTTACGGAGAAGCTACTGTACCAAAAGTAACTGTTACAATTCGTAAATCATACGGTGGTGCTCACGATGTGATGTCGAGTAAGCAATTACGTGGTGACTTTAACTATGCATGGCCAATGGCTGAGATTGCAGTAATGGGTGCTAAAGGTGCTATTGAAGTACTTGAAGGACGAGCCATTTCTAAGATTGAAGGTGAAGAAGCTAAAGCTGAGTATGCTGACAAGAAAATCGCGGAATATGAAGAAGCGTTTGCGAATCCTTATCAGGCTGCAGCTTATGGTTATATTGACGATGTTATTGAGCCTCGAAATACGCGTTTTAGAGTGATTAGAGCTTTCCAAAATCTACAAACGAAGAAAGTTACTAATCCGCCTAAGAAACATTCAAATATTCCACTATAAACCACTGTAATATGAATTTATTAATTGTCGATTCAATGACGTGGACTATTACCATTTTGGGTTGGTTCATCGTTTTTGTTGCTTTGGTTTTCTTGATTGGAGTATTTATTACTGTACCAAAACTTCTTAACTGGGGCATTAAACGCTCTTTGCGTAAAAAGAATAAGGATGCAGTTAAAGAAATAAGTACAGATTCTCTTGAGTTATCTGGAGAAACAAATGCAGCTATCGCCATGGCACTTCATATGTTTTTTAATGAAATGCATGACGAGGAGAGTAACGTAATCACTATTAAGCAAGTGAAAAAGCGTTATTCACCATGGAGTTCGAAAGTGTATAGTTTTAACAATGTTAATTTCCCTAGGTAAGAGAATATGAAAAAGTTTAGTTTTACCATTAGAGGTAATAAATACGATGTTCACCTTAAAGATTTAGAGGAGAATATCGCTCAATTAGATGTGAACGGAACTACTTATGAAGTAGAGATTCACCAAGAAGAGAAAAAATCAAAGACGCCAAAACTAGTGCGTAAACCAATTCAGCGTAAGCCAGGAGAAGGTTTTATCACTAAAAAAGCTGGAGGTGGTGGAGTAAAAGTTAATGCACCACTACCGGGCAACATTTTTAAAGTGTTGGTTAGTGAAGGTGATGCAATTAAAAAGGGTGACGTTTTGTTGATAATGGAAGCCATGAAAATGGAAAACAACGTATTGGCTGAGAAAGATGGTACTGTTGCTTCTATTAAAGTGTCAGTTGGTGATGCTGTGTTACAAAACGATGTATTAATTGAAATGGAATAACAAAGGTCTGCATTTTTTCACTTTGAAAAATTAAGACGATTCCGTTTATTAAAAATTATTTATGAAACGAATAATCACTCTTTTTGGTGTTTTCTCAGTATTATTCAGTCTGCAGTTTATCGGAGGTGGATTTGAAGCCTTTGCTGCCGGAACTGGAGCAGAAGAGACATTCATGAATCATGCATCAAATGGTCTGGATACTTTTTGGAAGTTTACAGGTTTCTATAATTTAATGAGCAACCCTAGCAATTTAATCATGATTGCTGTTGGTTTGTTCTTTATCTTTTTAGCAATTAAGTATGATTATGAACCATTATTACTTATTCCGATAGGAACGGGTGTGATATTAGGTAATATTCCTTTTGCTGAAGGTTATCAAATTGGTCTTTACGAAAAAGGTTCGGTGCTTAATTACCTGTATTTTGGAGTTCAGCAAGGAGTTTATCCTCCATTGATTTTCTTAGGTATTGGAGCAATGACTGACTTCTCATCATTAATATCAAATCCGAAATTAATGATATTAGGAGCAGCAGCACAGGTAGGTATTTTTGCAACGTTCTTAGGAGCGTCTGCTTTAGGATTTACTGCGCAAGAAGCGGGAGCGATTGGTATTATTGGCGGTGCTGATGGTCCAACTGCGATCTTCCTTTCTTCTAAATTAGCCCCAACACTGATGGGTGCAATTGCTATTGCAGCTTATTCTTACATGGCACTTGTACCAGTGATTCAGCCTCCAATTATGCGTTTAATTATTCCTAAGGAAGAGCGTTTAATTAAGATGAAACCTCCACGTGCGGTTTCTAAGGTTGAGAAAATTATGTTCCCAATTATCGGCTTATTATTAACAACGTTTATTTCGCCATCAGCATTACCTCTATTAGGTATGTTGTTCTTCGGTAACTTATTGAAGGAATCTGGTGTAACCGAACGTTTGGCTGATACTGCACGTAATTCAATGATCAATATTGTTACTATTCTTTTAGGTATAACAGTAGGTGCTTCTACTCAAGCTGATTACTTCTTGACTACAGCATCGTTGAAGATCTTTGGATTAGGAGCTGTTTCCTTTATGGTAGCAACGGCTGGTGGTTTATTCTTTGCTCGTTTAATGAATTTATTCTTAAAAGGCGATAATAAGATTAACCCATTAATTGGAGCAGCAGGTGTATCTGCAGTTCCCGATTCTGCCCGTGTTGTTCAGCATGAAGGTTTGAAAAATGACCCAAATAACCACTTGTTAATGCATGCCATGGCACCAAACGTATCTGGTGTTATTGGATCAGCAGTAGCGGCTGGTATATTATTATCGTTCTTATTGTAAGAATTGATATTTATAAAGTAATTGAAAGCCTGAAGTGGAAACACTTCAGGCTTTTTTGTACCATTCTCAATCCATGCGTTTACATCTGATTACTGCCTTATTATCAGATAGCAGAATGAGTTGTTGATTGAGTCTAAAAAAGGCATCCACTTGATCAAGAGCTGAAATAAATTGTTTTTCTAAATCGGGATGTTCACATGCCTTATTGGTGGATGTAATGTCCTTAAATTTGATATGATTTGTGTTGGGGAAGCGATCGATCAAACCTGAGTAATGGTTGCATCCATTCGTTCCAAGAATAGTGTTTTGGTGTGTGTTTATTTCTATTGTTACTTCATGTTGAAGCTTTCGAGCATTAAGTGCATTAAATTCTATAACACCCCAGATATCGTATAAGCATATTGGATCGGGATTGTATTTGCTACTCGATAGGATATTAACTAACTCATAAGTAATAGATGGTGTATCATTAGTAGGACTTTCAATACAAGTAGTTCTGACTTCCAAATGGTAACAAATACCTGGATTGTGCTCAAAGTTGATGATTGAGTCATTAAAGTATCGCCAATTGTCACGGTCATTTTCCTTAACTAGCAATGCTTTTTGCTCTGGATTACTTAAGCTGTTAATAGTGTAAGGAGCAATTAAGAAGTTTGATAATTCATCATCTGAAGATGACGATACAGAGTTGCTTTTATTTGCAATAGAGCAAGATGTAAAAAGAAAAGAGAGATAGAATAATGCTATTTTTTGCATAGTAATGGAGCTTATTACTATGCAAAGTACAAAATTAAATTAGCATTGAATTATTTACGACTCCTCATAATATCCATGCCCGTACCCATATCCGTACCCATAACCATAGCCATATTTGTTACGTTTAGTGTGGATGTCGTTTAATAAAATCCCAACATTACTTATTTCCTCATCCTGCATGTTTTTAACAGTTTGCGATAGTACTGCTTTAATCGTGTGTTGTTGACGAACTAAAAATATCAAAGTGTCGGTATGGCGAGCAAGCAAATACGGATCCGATACGATACCCATGGGCGGTGTGTCCACAATAACGATATCAAATTGAGACTTTAACTGATCTAGAAGATGCTTTGTCTTATCAGAACTTATCAACTCAGATGGGTTAGGAGGTATATTACCCGATGGTAATATCGTTAAATTTTCCTGACCTGAATCCATCAATATTTCAGGAATTTGTACTTGCCCGATCAGGTAGTTGGAGATGCCTGATTTATTGTGGCAATCAAATATTTTATTCAAGCCTGGTTTTCTCATGTCAAAACCTACCAAAGCGGTTTTCTTTCCACTTAAGGCAAATGCGGCAGCCATATTTAACGCACAAAATGTTTTACCTTCTCCAGGCATTGATGATGACACGCCAATAATGGGAGAGTCTATACCTCTGGTCATAAATTCAATGCGTGTTCTAACGCGTCGAAACGTTTCAGTCACAATTGATTTTTGATGACTCGCAACCACGTTTGATGCATCAGTACTGTTATGTATAATATTGCCAACAATAGGTAAAGTTGTTAATCGCTCTATATCATCCTGATCAATTATTTTATTATTAACAATTTGGCGCAATGCTAAAAAGGCCAAAGGAATAATTAGACCAAGGAGTAAGGCCTTTTTCTGATTGCCAGCCTTATTGGGAGAAACTAAACCTGAGTACCTTGCACTTTCTAATACTTGGTGATCGGGAGTATTCGATGCTTTTTGTATTTGAGCTTCTGATTGTTTACGCAAAAGAAATGTATACACATCATTGCTCAATTCAAATTTTCGCTCAATTCCAAGCAAACGACGTTCCGTTTCAGGTAAACCATAAAGCTCTTGTTCATTCTTATCTTTTTCAACCAACAAGCGAGCTTTGTTATCATCAAAAACATTCAATTGACTGCTTATTGTTTTTTGGAGTGTTTTTCGAGCTATTTCAATTTTTTTCTCAAGATCTTTATTAGCCATATTGAGCTCGCCATAGGTGCCAATGACCGATAGACGCTGCGTATTCAGCTCCATTATTACTTTTATTTGCTCGGCAAGTACAGAGTTCTCCATTTCATACATGGCTGGAGCCATCACATGGTCGCTGGTAATTCCTGCAGAGAAATATTCTTTTAAGTACAGATAATAGCTGCGTTTTATTTCTAGTTCAGTTAGCTTTTGTTCAATCTCTTGCATGCCATTAAATAAATAATCGGCTTTTGCAGATACGCTTTGTATGCGATTGTCTGTTCTGAACTGGCTTAATTCCGATCCTGTAAATCTTAGTGTGTCAGCAATTAGTACCAACTGTTGGCTAATAAAGTCAATTGTGTTGCTGGCAATTAAGTTTTTTTGTTTGAGGTTGTTAGCAATAAAGACTTCTGCAAGTTTATTCAGGAATATCTGGTTTTTATTATTGTTTTTGCCAGTTAAACTAACTTTAATAATGGAAGAACCTTCGTTGGGTAGTTGGGCCCTTAACCTCGATTTGTAATCGCCAGCCAATGCCCGTGGATGATTGAAAACAAAGTACTGTTCAATTGTGGTGTTATAGTTTTCGGTTCTGGGTACAATTTTAAAACGAGCCCAGGGCGTTTCAATTTTTTGGTCGTAATTAATGATGGCTTCGTAGTTGATTGGACCAACCGTAGTGCTTTTTTTATCACCTCTATAGGTATAGGTAGTTCCTCCCTCTTCGGCCTCAATTTTAATCTTACATTGTGTTTTATTTATAGGAACAACATAAATAGGAATGTTCATTAGTTGAGGATGTAAAGAGTCGAACTGCACAATGTAGTTGGTGCTGCGATACATCTCAGTATTTTTCAATCGCCCTTCTGCAAAATAACTAATGTGAAAATCTAATTCGTCAATTGACTGCTGTACAATATCCCACGATGTTAGTATGGCTATTTGATTATCAACACTGCGCTGCCCAGGTGTTAGGCCAAAACCTTGCATAATGTCGGTCTGCTGCATGTTGTCACCTCGTTCTTCCATTAATAAAGTAATGGTAGCACTGTAAACAGGGTGAATGTATCGATGGGCCAAATACACTCCTAATAAACTTAGCGGGAGAGTAATTGCAAAAAGCCACCAGTACTGTAATATATCTTGAATAAAACGCTTAATGTCAATGTTAAACATCGAATTGTTAGGTTGCGTTTGCTGATTGTCTGGCAACATAAACCTATTTAGTTAAAGTTTGAATAGTAAGAAAGAGAGCCAACAACGTTGTGATCATACCGATTGAAAATGATTCGCCAATACCAAATTGTTTAGCTTTCATTGGTCGTACATACAACATATCGTTGGGATAAATGTAGTAATACTCGGAATTGACTATATTTTTATCTGTTAAATCAACCTGGTAGGTTACTGGCCCATCTGGCATCTGTCTAACAATTTTCATTTTACGTTGCTTACCAAATGGAGTAATACCACCAGCCATAGCAACCGCTTCAAATATGGTAATTTGCTCTTTTTGCATCACTAAAACGCCTTGTTTGCGAAATTCTCCAAGTGCAGTAAAAGTGTTGGATGCCAATTTAAATGTCAGGCTATACTCTTTCAGGAATGGTTTCAACGCCTCGTGCAACTTATCTTTTCCCATGCGAACATTACAACTACTCATGTTAATTTTTCCAATGTAAGGAAAATCAATATTCATTGAGTCGTCAAGCAAGTAATAGAAAAAATTCTCATTACGTTGCGAGTTAGAGCCGCCAACTCCTCTAGACTGATTGAAAAATTCAGATATTTTCGGATCAGGTGTTGAGACATTTATAAAAAGATAATCGTTGGCTTGCAGGTAATAGTTATCTGTAATGCTTGTTAGAGTATCGTATGGGTTTACATATTTTTTATCGCTGCTCTTATCTTGTAACAAAACGTATTCTTTTTGAGGAATACAACTCGATAAAATAGTAACGATAAAAACGAAGATGAAAAATGAATTACTGTGTTTCATAGGTTTTGATTGGACGAAGCTTTTTATAATGTTCATGTTTAAGGGTGTCTATTAGTCATCTTTAAAATTAGAAAAAAAAGCATGATTGCTTCGTAACATGCTGCAAAAATAAGGTTTTATTCGTTTTTAGTACTTATATATGACAAATAAGATAGAAGTAGTTTAATTGGCAATAATTTTTTATAATTCATAAAATGATAGTTGGTGTTTGATTTTGTGTGTAACCAGTAGTTAGATAGGTTGTTATGTGGTGTGTTTTGTGTAGTGTATTTCCGAAATAAAAATCTTTAGTATTTAATAACAAGACTTCTAAACAAAAAGCTATCACAATCTCTTTTAATTTTTTATTTTTGTGCAAATTTTAAAATAGTTACAGGAATGTTTGAGAATCTGAGCGAAAGGCTGGAGAGGTCATTTAAACTACTGAAAGGTGAGAGCAAAATCACCGAACTAAATATTGCAGAAACTTTAAAGGATATTCGTCGTGCATTATTAGATGCCGATGTTAACTATAAAACTGCCAAAACTTTTACCGAAACTGTTAGGCAAAAGGCCATGGGCCAGAATGTGCTGAACGCAGTTAAACCAGGTGAAATGATGGTAAAGCTGGTTCACGATGAGCTGGCTGTTTTGATGGGTGGAGCTTCTGTTGATATAAACTTAGATAATAATCCTAGTATTATATTAATTGCTGGTTTACAAGGATCTGGTAAAACAACTTTTACTGGTAAACTGGCTAATTTACTAAAGACTAAACGCAGTAAAAATCCACTTTTGGTGGCAGGTGATGTATATCGCCCTGCGGCCATTAATCAGTTACAGGTACTTGGAGAGCAAATAGGAGCTACTGTTTATACCGAAGAGGGAAGCAAAGATCCTGTTAAGTTAGCCAAGGATGGTGTTAAGTTAGCCAAAAAAGGTGCGCACGATGTTGTCATTATCGATACAGCTGGTCGTTTAGCGATTGACGAGCAGATGATGAACGAGATTTCTGCAGTTAAAAAGGCAGTTAACCCTGATGAGATTTTATTTGTGGTTGACTCCATGACTGGTCAGGATGCTGTTAATACTGCTAAGGAATTTAACGATCGTTTAGACTTTGATGGAGTTGTATTAACCAAACTTGATGGTGATACGCGCGGTGGTGCTGCTTTATCAATTCGAAGTGTGGTTGATAAGCCGATTAAGTTTGTTGGTATGGGTGAAAAAATGGATGCATTGGATGTATTCCACCCGAACCGTATGGCAGACCGTATTTTAGGTATGGGTGATATTGTTTCACTTGTAGAACGTGCCCAAGAACAATACGACGAAGAAGAGGCTCGAAAACTACAGAAGAAGATTGCCAAAAATCAGTTTAATTTTGATGATTTCTTAAAGCAGATTCAGCAAATCAAAAAGATGGGTAACCTGAAAGATTTAGCTGGGATGATTCCAGGGATGGGTAAGATGTTGAAAAATATTGATTTCGATGATGATGCTTTCAAGGGTATCGAAGCTATTATTCGATCAATGACCCCAGCAGAGCGAGAGCAACCATCTGTTATTAATGGAAGTCGCAAAAAACGTATTGCAGCAGGTAGTGGTACTACCATACAAGAAGTGAATCGTTTAATTAAGCAATTTGACGATACGCGTAAGGTGATGAAGATGATGACCAAAGGTAATAAGATGGGCAAGATGATGGGTAAAATGCCTATGGGAGGTCGTTAATTAAAATATTATTTAAAGAAGCACGCTGTGCTTCTTTTTTTATATAATAAACCCCTAAATCAACAACCATGCAACTAATAGATGGAAAATTAACTTCGAAAGAAGTTCGTAAAGAAATTGCTGCAGAAGTGGAAGCCATGAAAGCAAATGGCGAAAAAACACCTCACTTAGCTGCCATTCTTGTAGGACATGATGGAGGTAGCGAATCATATGTTTCAGGAAAGATGAAAGCTTGCGAAGAAGTAGGTTTTAAATCGAGCTTGATTCGTTATGATGACGATGTAACAGAAGTAGAATTATTAGCAAAAGTAAAAGAACTTAATAATGATCCTGATATTGATGGATTTATTGTTCAATTGCCTTTGCCAAAGCATATAAACGAAGACAAGGTAAACGAAACCATTGATCCTCGTAAGGATGTTGATGGTTTTCATCCCGTTAACGTTGGGCGTATGACAATTGGTATGCCTGCATTTATTTCCGCTACACCGCAAGGTATCATGGAGCTATTAAAGCGTTACGAAATTGAAACATCAGGAAAGCATGTGGTGGTTGTGGGACGTAGTAATATTGTTGGACGTCCAATGAGTGTGTTATTGTCACAAAAGGGTAATCCTGGAAATGCCACCGTAACAGTTGCTCATAGCCGTACTGCTAACTTAAAAGAGCTTTGCCTAGATGCAGATATCATTATTGCAGCCATTGGTGTTCCTGGATTTGTTAAGGGAGACATGGTTAAAGAGGGAGCGGTGGTAATTGATGTTGGTACAACTCGTGTACCTGCTACTGATACTAAATCAGGTTGGCGTTTAAAAGGCGATGTGTTGTTTGATGAAGTTGCGCCGAAATGTTCATACATTACACCTGTTCCTGGTGGAGTTGGGCCAATGACGATTACATCTTTGATTATCAATACCCTTAAGTCGGCAAAGAAAGAGATTTATAATTAAGCTATTTAATAGCGTTCAAATAATAAGAGGGTGTCCAAAATTACGGCATCCTCTTTTTTTATGTTTTAAAATTGAATCGCGTTTGTTAATATGCTATACCGCTGAGAGGCTGTAGTTGAGCTGGTATTTTGTTTTAAAGCTAGATATGGAGGCTATTATTCGTA
>NZ_VKDE01000053.1 GCF_007097485.1 Carboxylicivirga sp. M1479
AAAGCACCTTTGGGCGGTTTGAAGCCTCCTCCTGCAAGACGACCTCAGTGGCTCAACCCTACAACTGGTTTCCACCATCTCAATTTACAGCATGTAGTGAATATTTTGCCGTTCACTACTTCTCGGCACACGATGAAGCGTTTGGCGATTTAACGAACCAAACCTTCTAAAACTCCACTGAGCCAAATCTTTGATTTGTTTTTATCTTTTCATATCAAAAGCCAAATCAAAGATTTGGCAGTGGTCGGTTACCTGGTTTAACGTCCAAATGCTCACGAATGCCAAGTGCTTTATACTAGCGTGTTAGCAATTGTTATTTTACTAATTCCACTTCGCTAGGTCTCCATTCTTTATCTATCCATTCTTGTTCAGGACCAAACATTCTAAAGACAACAAACCAACTCTTTCCTGGGATTGTTTGAATCCAATTATTCTCGTAACCCTCTGGACTTTCAGGAGCAAAATACAAATCACAAGAACCATCTTCGTTCAATTTTATTCCATCCGATTGACTTCCAAGAGTTGGGAATTTTTGGTCTGTTTGAAGTTGAGAACGTGTTTGTGCATCATAAACTGTTGCTGCCCAAAAATCTTTTGCTGGAGGATTTGCAGGAACATTTAATTTGTAAACTTTACTACCGTCAAATGGAAGTTTATCTGCATCAACAAGGGCAATAGCATAGTCAGAACCCTTTCCAGGAATAGTTACAGCCATAGCAGGAGTAACAACGGTAAAAGGATAATGAAACATAACTCTGGCATCACTATTCATGGTAAAGCCATCTTTCCCGGAGAAGAACACATTCTTATCTACCCACCCCATTTGCCAAGCACTGTTCTGGCCTGGGTATACCTGAATGCCATTCATATTATCAACACTGCCACTTGTACGAGGATACCATACAATTGAACGTGCTGTGGCATTTGCAATGGCAACCGCATCTGTTAGTATTCTTTTCATTCGTGCATCTGGTGCAAATGGTTTCCCTTTTTCAATTCCAATTGAAGCAAGCAAACCTCTAATTTCAGGACTAATAAAATCTATTGGCTCATAATGAATAACCTCTGCAACGTGTTCGTAAAACGAATAATCATTTGTATGAACTGTATTCCAAGCTTTATTACTTCCACTAATCCACTCCATTTTAGGTGGATTGTCTTTTTGGCTTAATGCATACATTTTTAATCCTTCTTTAACTCTTTTTGCTGTTACATCAACACCATCTGCAATAGAAGTTCTTAAAAGTGTCCAAATTTTATAAGTCGGTGATTTTACAATAAAATACCCTTCAGGTATTTCACCTTCGTACCCTGGAGGTAGTACCAAGTACTTACCTCCTTTACCTTTATCTTGTCCAAAAGGTCCAACATCTGCAATATATCTAAACCAGGCATCATTCAATGCACCAAGCATTCCAGGAGGAACTTCTAATACTGTAGGGCCATATTTTTTAAGATCGAAATTTGGCATAGCGTAAAGTGTTGAAGTGTTACCTGTTAGGAATAATGGTTTAGAATCCATTAGTTTATCCATAATCATTACCTTATTAAGGTTGTTGCCTCCTATAGATTCTGAACCAGAAATTAAACCTCGAATTGATGCTGCTGGTATCGATTTAAGAAAAACATCGACACCTCTCATTCGGTCTAAATTTTCATATACCAATTCTGCTGTTTCAGGGTAAGGAGCACCATCTATAAATTTTAATGTGCCAATAGACGATTCAACCTCATTGGGTGTTGTTATGCCACTTGGTATTTCTGTACTTTGTGAATAAGTAGAAGGAGTTTTTTGAGTCTTATTACTTTCTTGCTGGTTTTCAAAGCTACAACCTACTAGAATAGAAAGTAGCACTGCTGACAAAATGTAGTTTTTCATGTTTTTTGTTTTTGTAGTTTCTAATCAATAATTCACTTAATAACAAATACATAATACTAATTGTTGAAACAGGGCTTTCTCTCATAATAATTGCTAACGGCCTGCCGCATGGTGCGTAAGGCGAATTAACCTTACTAACTTTCCAAAAAGAGCGGAGCCAAAGCGTTGTATTGGTTTTTAACTTTTCATTTCTAAAGCCAAATCAGCGATTTGGCGGTGTTGACCGTGGCTAATAACTTTCCAAAACCCGCTAAACGCCTTTTGCACTATAGCGGTTTGTTGGCAGCTGGCATTTATTATTCTAAATATTCTACTTCAAAGTCGATAGCATTTCCTGAATTCTTTTTGAATAATATTAGTTTCTTTGAATTTGGTTCGCATGAAATTGAGTCTCCGTTTTCGAGATGCAAATACAGTGCTGTTTTTTTCAGAGTCCAGTTATAAGCCATTACGCTTTTATAAGTACTGTCTTTAAAAATAATTAAAGTTGTGCTTTTATAATCTTTATTGTCCAGAACAACACCATGTATAGATTCATTGCTTTTCAATAATGGATATTCTTCAAAAACATTATCGGTTATTTTATTTAGTCCAAACACCATTAAAATTGAGCCAATAACCAATATTGGAATCCAATATTTCAAATTCTTAAAATCGTTTTTGTTCTCAAATAAATCCATTCCCAAAAACCTTATTTAATCTTCATTTTTATGAATTGTGTGAATTTCGCTTGCTGCCAACTTCTTTTTAACATGCAATGCATGTTATTTCAAATATAGAAAAAGTTTAATGCAATGATACATCCCTTATAAGGCATTATTATTGAAGCATTCTGCTTACATGTTAGAAATCCCACCAACCTTAAGCATCTCTATTTATTATTTAAAGTAATTCTATATTATCATCAACACTAGATTATTTTATTTTCTATTCATAATTTGCTGCGCTTACACAATCAACTTTACTCTAACGTAAGTATACAAACCAAAATCATGAAGAAAAACCCGAACATCTCCCCTTGTCTATTCCCGAATAATATATTTTCCAAAAATCATCACACACCATCAGTTTTAACTGTTAAACAATGCCTTGTAAATAAGGGCTGACCATCATTTTTTGAAATATTCCCATTGCAGAATGACAAAATACCATCCCGAAATCATACAATCCCCCGTTGGAATGACAAAATACCAGTCGTCTACAAAATTTATGTGGGCATGAATGGTTTGCAGGCGATCTTTATTGATTTCTAAGCGGGATTATGTCATTTACGAATGGGCTGGAGTCATTTCTTTGCAGTCTTTACCAAATATTTAGTGAGATTGAGCGAAAAAATTGACGCCGACAGTTATTAATCAACAGTCTTCTGATAAAACAAAGCGGAATACAGCATTTGAACATGGTGTTTCGCCTAAAAGAATGAATTAAATGATAACCAATCGCCTATAACTTAATTAACAAACACAATGAGCAAATTTATTGATGAATTAATCAGCAAATCCGGTGTTGCCATCAACAACGGTAAAAATCAGCCAGCTTTAGCGGCGCTGTTACTCGAATATGGTTACACCCCCGAACGCATGGCCGTAGGTGAAAGCTTATGGAGTACTGCCAATTCGTTGAACAAAACACAACAAAAAGAGAATGGTGAACAATTAGCCGCTACTGAAACTTTAAACAAGAGTATAGAAGCAGCCAATGCTGTTTACATCCCCCACTTGAAAGTAGCTCGTATCGCATTTCGAGACGATATTAAATACTGGACTCAGCTGGCCTTAAAAGGAAAACGCAAACAGAGCATATCGGGCTGGTTGGGACAGACCAATGTACTATATACCAACCTACTTAATGATGAAAATGCCTTAGGGAAAATGTCAGAATTCGGCCAAACACGTGAGAAGCTCGAAGTTGGCCATCAATTGGTTACAAAAGTAGAAGAAAATCTGGCCACTCGAAAAAAGGAAATGGGCGAAGCGCAGGATGCCACCAAAGCACGCGACAAGGCCATTGATGACTTGCAAGACTGGTACTCTGACTATATTGAGATTGCCCGCCTGGCATTGGCTGGACAGCCTCAGTACCTCGAGATGATGGGTATTATTAGTCCGTCGTAGTTATCAATTGATCGTTAGATTTTAGTATCAAGACTTATTTACAAGGCGCTTAAAACAAGGTGAATAGAGAATAAGCAAGATATTTCCTTTAATATTAATTATCAGTTGATAACAAAAAAAACCCTGTAAATAAAAATGGGCGATTGAAATATGGGGTTACATAAGTTTACGACTAAAAGGATACTTAATTAGTAAAAATACAGATGTCATCACTCAAAGTGATGACATCTGTTTCTTTTATAACACAAAAAAGGCTGCTTCGTAACAAAGCAGCCTTTCTAATTTATATCTAATTGCTATTAAGCATCTGCTAAATCAGGCTTATAAAACCCAAGGTCATCAATTGATGATTCAAAGATGAAACCAGCTTTTGCATGGTTATCAGCTTTACCTCGTGCAATAAATATCTCTGCTGAGGTCTTGAATTTATCATCGCGCTGTGTATCGTGCAACAATAGGTAACCCATTACAATGTTACCAGCCATCTCTACCATACGGCGAGCCTGGTAATCAACATACTCAAGATCTTTAACAGCTACAACGGCCTTAACAGCACGGTCATACTCTTCTGTCATACCAATTAATGTACGGCGTAAAGCATGTAACTCAGGCTTTAATTCCATCATTTCGAATTCACGAATACGATCAAGGTAACCACCAGTTGTTACACCACGGATAGCTGCTACAACTTGTAACTGCGTTGTTCCTTCGTAGATAGATGTAATACGTGCATCACGATAAATACGCTCTACTGGGTAATCCTTCATAAAACCAGAACCACCATGAATTTGTACTGCATCGTAAGCTAACTGATTACTGTACTCCGATGTCATACCTTTCAATAGTGGCGTAAAGAAGTCAGCTAACTTTTGGTAACGCTTCATCTCTTTACGTTCTTCTTTGTCAAGCTTACGCTCTTCAGAAATGTGCATGTATGTTTTATATACATCAACATAACGCGATGTTTCATACAACAATGTACGGCCAGCGTCTAACTTTGCTTTCATGGTTGCTAGCATCTCGTATACAGCCGGGAACTGGATAATAGGCTTACCAAACTGCTCACGCTCCTTAGCATAGGCTAAAGCCTCGCGATAAGCGGCCTCACTCACACCAATCGACTGAGCACCGATACCTAAACGAGCACCGTTCATTAATGCCATTACATACTTGATCAATCCCATTTTACGTGAACCAACCAACTCAGCAGGAGCATCTTTAAATACCAATTCACACGTAGGCGAACCTTTGATACCCATTTTATTCTCTAAACGACGAACAATAACAGCCTGATGACTGCGATCGTAGATAAACATAGATAAACCACGTCCGTCTTGTGTTCCTTCTTCAGAACGAGCTAATACCAATGCAATATGACCATCACCATTGGTAATGAAACGCTTCACACCGTTTAACACCCACTGACCATCTTTCATTTCAGCTTTTAACTGAACAGCCTGAAGGTCAGAACCAGCATCTGGCTCTGTTAAATCCATAGCCATGGTCTCACCGTGCGATACACGTGTTAAGAAACGTTCCTTTTGGTCGTCATCAGCGAATTCATTGATTGTTTCAGCACAATCCTGTAATCCCCAAATGTTCACAAAACCAGCATCGGCACGCGATACAATATCAGCAGCCATAATATAAGGAACGATTGGAAAGTTCAAACCATCGTACTTACGCGGTAAGGTAATTCCCATCAAACCAGCTTTTACCAAGGCATCCAGATTTTCCTGAGTTCCTTTGGCATAAACTACTTCGTTGTTGACAATGTGAGGACCTTCCTGATCCACACCTTCAGCGTTTGGAGCAACGATGTCGCCACAAATTTCGCCTACAATGTCTAATGTTTTTTCGTAGCTATCCATGGCATCTTCAAAGTCCATGGGTGCATAATCGAATTTATCTTTATCAGCAAAATTGCGCTCTTTTAAAGCAACAATCTTCTTCATCAACGGATGCTCCAAATGGAACTTTAAGTCCGGATTATCTGTGAAAAAATTTGCCATTTTGTTTTTTATTTTGAGTCCCGAAATATCGGAATTCTGATCCAACAATAATTTAATTTAATGGTCAATTGTTAATGGTTAAATATTAATGATTAGTGATTAATTAACCATTATACATTCATCATTAATAATTTCTAGTATGCATTAACCATTACTTTGTGTTCTGCTTATAGAACTTAATTAACTTAGGCACCACTACCCCAACATCACCAGTAATAACGTAATCGGCAATTTTATTGATTGGTGCATTTGGATCATTGTTAATGGCAATGATCATAGCTGACTCTTCCATACCAGCGGTGTGCTGAATTTGGCCTGAGATACCACAAGCGATGTACAACTTAGGACGAACAGTAACACCTGTTTGACCAATCTGACGGTTGTGATCGGCATAACCAGCATCAACAGCAGCACGCGAAGCACCAACTTCACCACCTAGTACGTGAGCTAATTCTTCCAGTTTTTCAAAGTTCTCTTTTGAACCAACACCGTATCCACCAGCAACAATTATTGATGAATTCTTGATGTTAACCTTTGACTTCTCCATGTGGCGCTCAATAATCTTCACCACTAGGTCTTCAGGCTTCAAAATCTTATCAACCTCAATCTTATTTACTTTGCCCTTATAAGTAGCATCGTAAATCTCTTTCTTCATCACACCTTCACGAACAGTAGCCATCTGTGGGCGACAATCCGGGTTGATAATGGTTGCAACAATGTTACCACCAAAAGCAGGACGAATCTGATATAATAAGTCTTTGTATTGTTTCTTGGCTTTTTTGTCCTCGTGATCGCCAATTTCAAGAGATGTACAATCGGCAGTTAAACCACTTACTAATGCTGATGACACTCGTGGACCAAGGTCACGACCAAAAGTAGAAGCACCTAATAAGGCAATCTGCGGCTTCTCTTTTTCAAATAAATCAACAATAATACTTGTGTGAGGAAGTGTTGTATAAGGATCCAAGCGCTCGTCGTCACCAATATGTACAACATCGGCACCATATGGATACAACTCTTTTTCCACACCTTTTAAGTTATGGCCTAATACTAAAGCCTCTAACTTACAATTTAATTCATTGGCAAGGGAACGACCTTTTGTCATCAATTCAAGACTGACATCGGCTACCTTTCCCTCCTCTATTTCGCATATAACAAATATGTTATTCATTTTCTCGAATTTTAACCGTTTTACCGGCTGGTGTTAAACAATTTATTAAAACATTAACCGATGGTATGGTTAGCGATAAGCTCTTTCATCAACTCATCAATTTCCTCATCAGCTGGTGTTAAACGTTTGGCTTCTTTAGCCTGGAACACCACATTTTCGATTTTCTTAACTTTAGTAGGAGAACCTGATAGACCTAACCACTTGGTATCGGTTTCGATATCATTAACGCTCCACTCCTCAATATTTAAATAAGGACGATCGGCTGTTAAATCGATGTAATCTTCAGCTTCGCTCTGACGCTCAGTAATGGTCTTGGCATGCTTAAATTTCATCAATAACTTGGCGTTACGCGGACGGCAGTCGGGTGCACTGGCGTTAACCGTAATAACACCTGGTAAAGGCATTTCAACCGTTTCAACACCTCGCTCTAAACGACGACGAATAACGATTTTCTTTTTCTCAGCTGAAAGCACTTCCTCAGCATAAGTTACCTGTGGCAAGTTTAACTTTTCAGCAACCTGTGGTCCTACCTGCGCTGTATCACCATCAATAGCCTGACGACCAGCGATGATTAAATCGCACTCATCCATTTTTTTAATGGCGCATGAAATAGCGTATGAAGTAGCCAATGTATCAGAACCGGCAAAAGCGCGGTCTGTTAATAAATAACCATTATCTGCTCCTCTATATAGACCTTCACGAATTATATCCGCTGCACGACCGGGTCCCATCGTTAAGATAGTTACTTCTGTACCCGGGTATTTATCTTTTAATCTTAAGGCTTGCTCAAGGGCATTCAAATCCTCAGGATTGAAGATAGCCGGCAATGCCGCACGATTCACTGTCCCATCAGCTTTCATGGCATCTTTGCCTACATTTCGGGTATCAGGTACTTGCTTCGCAAGAACTACAATTTTTAATCCCATTGCTTCAATTTTTGGTAAAGAATTATTATCGGATGACAAATATATAAAAACAGTTCAATTAACAAAGACATTTACATCACCCTGATTATGTGCGCAATACGTCATTTTGTTTAGTTTTTAAAAGTTTGAAATACTCTTTTTACAAGACCACACAAACCCTTTACCACACACATTTACTGAACCTTAGAAGTCCTTCACCTTCTTTTTCGACTCAACAGAGCCTATACATGCAATATTGAACAAAAAGGAAATAGTTTTGCTCTATTTAAAATGAGTTTAAGTAACGTATAGGTCTGTAAGGTTTTACTGAAAAAAACGACCAATACAACACCCTTATACTCCATAGCTTAATGTAAAATTGAATATAATGGATAAATTCATACTCATACTGCTATTAGCAATCGTAAGTTCAAATATTATGGCGCAGGACTCAAGTAAATTAAAGCTTAACAAACTTAACGAAGAAGAAAAACGGGTTATTTTAAATAAAGGTACAGAATACCCCTACACTGGCGAATACACCAACCACAAAGCCAAGGGAGTATACATCTGTAAGCAATGCGATGCACCTCTTTATTATTCAAGCGATAAGTTTGATTCAAATTGTGGCTGGCCAAGTTTCGATGATGAAATAAAAGATGCCGTAACACGCATACCTGATATTGACGGACGCCGAACAGAAATCATTTGCACCAAATGTAAAGGACATTTAGGGCATGTCTTCATCGGCGAAGGCTTCACTGATAAAAACACGCGCCATTGTGTTAATTCTATTTCCTTAAAATTTGTGCCGGCAAAAGAGCAGTAGCTTAGCAACAGGTAAATGAAGATATTACTGCCAGTTTTGCAAAAGATAATCGCTCATTAGGTTAACATACTCAGTAAGCTTTTTATAATTGATTTTATCAGGTGTGTCATTGTGAGTGTGATAATCCTTATGCAAACCAGTGTAAAAGACCGAGGCATCTGATTGCGGTCTGAAGCTCGCTTGATCAGAAGGGTATCCAACAATCAGAAGGAATAATTCAGGATCGAACCTTCGAATCTTTAAATAATCGGAATTTTGCTTTGCATACTTATCAAAACTTCTGATGAAATCCTTACCCTCTTTCCCTTGTCCTTTTGCAAATACAACATCGTTACAACTTTTCCTATCTTTCTTGTCACGCCCAATCATGTCCATGTTTATAACGAGTCCAATATCCTGTCCTATTTCTTTGGCAAAATACCGCGATCCATATAAACCCAACTCTTCGGCGTCAAATAAACAGAAATAAACATCTTGCTCCGGCTGAAAATCGGCTCCCTTTAATCTGCTTGCAATTTCTAAAACAGCTGCTGTACCTGAAGCATTATCATCTGCACCAGGAAAGAAATCAGTTTCAGCCACTCCCTTTGTTTTTCTGGAGTATAAAGAATCCACATGATCGTAATGAGCACAAAAAACAAGCGCTGGTTGGTTAGGCTGTGTTCCCTCTATTTTAGCGATTACATTTTTAAATGTCTTCACACTCAGAGAATCAGGCTTTTCAGTTATATGCAATTCGGTGTTGTTGTTCACAAGTAGTTTTGATACACTTGATTCACTTGCCACTAAAATATTAAATTGATCATAGGCCTGTAAATAATCATCACACTCCTCCTTATTGTGAGCATAATGCAGGTAGTTAGTAAGTATATAAACTTCATGTGCACTTTTAGACTTCTTCAAACTCTCCAGGTTTATCTTAAAACGCTTTTTTCGTTTATTGGATAGCAATAGAACATATCCGTAGTTGCCTCTTGCATCTGCAGACTCCTTAATTCTTTGAAGGCCGTCATCAAAAGTCTCTGCATGTATCTTAAGATAAACGTTTTCATTTTTATGCTGATCTGCTTTCACATCATCTACAATTGTAATACTCGCACTATCAACCAAATGCTTCTCTTTATTAAGATGAGCAACTAAAAATGTATCAACCCCATTTGACAAAATAGATGGCATCGGTATCTTTCTACTTCTGGAAAAGTATTGATAATACGCTGTTGAGTCGCTAAACTCAGATAAATCTGAGGATTTGAAATTTTCTGCAATATACTCAGCGGCCAAGTGACCTCCTTGAGTACTGGCAATTCGCCCATTTAGTTCGGCAGACGATAAAAAATAAACATGATCTTTAATGACTTGCTCGGTAACCTGAGCGTTGATAAGATGACAGAACACAAGAATTTGGAAAACAAATAGCTTTCTCATCGGTAGTAGGGTATTAAAGGTTAAGACTAATTATCCTATACATTAGTTAGGAAGACCGAAAATAGCAAGTTTTTTAATTATTAAACAATATTATAATCCTATTTAAAACCATTCCATATTCCATAAAAAAAGAGGGTGTCCAAAAACGGATTCCCTCTTTTTTCGTTCATAATCAATTGATTACAGCTGAGTTAGTTTGTTCATGTGCCTGATATTTAGTATCTTAAAAGCATGAAACAAATCAATTTCAAGCCCTATAATCAA
>NZ_VKDE01000054.1 GCF_007097485.1 Carboxylicivirga sp. M1479
CAGCCTCGTTCAATGACCTGCTCAAACTCTATGTTGTTACTTGTCCTAGCCATGCCTTCTTTTATTCACTAAGTTCCGAATTCCCACCAATAATCATCCCCCTGTGTGTCAAATTTACTTGCCATGGATGTTTCATATGTCAAAAATTTGTATTCATTGGCCATATGGAACTCGCTAATTTTGTCATCCTCCTGCGTGAGAAGGAATTCTCATGGCTCGTTTCATGTGTTTTTGTTTTGCTTTCTATTGCCACATGGAACTCTCACGTAAGTTTCATCATCCTCCTAGGTGAAAGTTTGGATAATCAAGTTTACATGGTCGTTTCATAATAATTGAAACACAATGCTCATTAAATAGTTTTTAAAACACTTGTTAAGACCTTGTTAAAAGGAAATACCACGAAGCATAACGACTGATAAACAGCAAGCAAAGTGGGTATATGGCATACGGTAGGTGCTGTGGAATTAACCAGCCAAAAATAAGCGGTATTGATACGCACACCATTAAAAACAAAAGGTACAACTTGAAGACCTTTGATTTGTAAAACCAGCTTGCTAAAAAGGCAGCAAACAAGTTAAAAGGCATTGCCCACAACATATTAAAGTTTTCGCCCGTAACACTGTGGCGCGATAAAAACCACAAAAAGAAAATAAGTGCCCCTACTACTCCGCTAAACAATAGTACTATTCGATTGATGACTACAAATGGTGCTTTGCGCTTCACCTCAACAAATACCAATCCCATCGATAAGAAAAACAACAACCACATTAGTAGGCCTGGTGTTAAGGTGCCAGCTTTATCTTCTTTATCAAACGATAAAATGGTTTGTTTTGGCCCCAGCAAGGCGGTGCCAGTGTTTACTTTTTTAGCTTCTGACAAATGCTTCATCAGGTAATCAGGCAAAAACATTTGATCGTACTGACTGGCGTCATAATCTGTTTTCATGCCCAAAATAATATCCAAGCCGTCTCTTATCCAAGGCACCCTTGCATCGTAATAATGTAACATATCACGAAACGTCTTTTCTTCATGCTCACTGGTATTGTATTCAACTTCACCATCCACATTGGCAACAATGATATCGCGAATACGTGTGGCACAATTATCAAATAAAAAATCGTATCGGTAAAACTTATTCTCTGGCTTAGCATTCGTAACTATAGCATCAAATAGTTTTTGCTTTTCATCATCTGTCAGGTTCAGTTTCTGCTCCCAAACACTTCGTTTCTCGTAGTTATAAGCCCTTAAAAAACGATTATAAGGCCCGTAAGCGAGCATGTAATTCAGGTCACCATTGGCAAACTTGAGGTAGAAATTGGGTGTATCAAAATCGAAAGTGCCATAGTTAAAAACAACATCTAAATTCGCTTTCGGATCATGTACCCGGATGGCGCTATGGCCGAACACCGAATATAACTCATCGCCTGCAGCACATGTTAGTAACGAAATAGAAGCCTCATTGGATAGCCTGGTTTGTGCCATCAGGTTAAACGACATTACAACTAATAACAGAAAAACAGACCAATAACGCATATTCGATTTTTTTGTCGAAGATAAAAAATAATCGGCGCCAAAAAACAAAGGACAATCAGCAAATATTAACAATCACAATTATCTTTGTTGTAAACAGGATGCAATGCAAAAGCGAAAAGACGAAATAATTGAGCTGATGACTGCCGATTGGGCAGCCCAAACCTTTCAAGAGCTTGCCAAACAAGTATATCAATCGCCTAAGGATATTTCAATATTATTGGAGCTAAATGAACATCCACAACATAAAATAGCTTGGCGTAGTGCCTATTTGCTTGATTTATCGCACGATTTGGATAAAACCATTTTAGATGAACACCTCCAACTTTTGATGGACCGAACACCACTTCTTAGCAGTCAAAGTATAAAAAGGCATTACCTAAGAATTTTATCGCAGCATGATTTAAGTGAAGTAGCCGATGGTCAATTGCTCGATTGTTGTTTTGAATGGTTACAAACCGAAGAAACACCCATTGCTGTAAAGGCACACTGCATGCAAATTCTTTACGACTTAACAGTTCCATACCCCGAACTCATTAGCGAATTAAAAGCGGTTCTTGAAAATTTAATTCCGTATGGCAGTAAAGGTGAAGTCAACAAAGCAAAAAAAATACTAGCTCAATTAAATAAAACAAAACGCGCATAACTAATTCATTTTCAAAGCTATACACTCCATCTCTCCACAAAAAAAAGCTACTCCCTCAAATAAATGCACTATTTTTATTCCAAGAATGCATCCTTTTAAAAACCACGCTGTCTTTAAACCGACAATAAGCTAAAAATTGGCACAAAAAATAACCGACATACATAAACCCATCATTGTGAAAGCGGCCAAAGGCAATGCTAAAGCACAGAGAAATCTATACGAGCTCTATGCCAAAGCCATGTTCAATATCTGCTACCGTATGATGAACAGTATTGAAGATGCTGAAGATATGTTACAAGAGGTTTTTTGTGAAGCTTTTAAACGACTGGATTCATTTCGTTTTGATTCAACCTTTGGGGCCTGGATAAAACGAATATGCATTAACAAATGTATTAACGAACTCAAAAGAAGAAAACTAAACCTGGAACTGAACGAAGAAATAACACCCGATGCCATGCAGGACGATGTTGAAGAAACCAACGACATTGAACTAAAAGTTGAACACATTAAACATGCCATGGGCATGTTACCACATGGTTACCGTATTGTTTTTTCGTTGTACATGCTCGAAGGTTACGACCACCAGGAGATTGCAGATATCATGCAGATTACTGTTTCAACCTCTAAATCGCAACTGGCAAGAGCAAAAAAGAAATTATTGGAAATACTAAAAGCGGGTTCAATGGAATTAACGCTTAACTAAAACGATGTAGTATGAACAATCGCCTGAAAGATTATATCGACCATAACAAAGATGCTTTTGACAGCCTGGAAGCGCCTGCAGGTGCATGGGCATCTATTAATGAAGAACTACATGGTAAGAAAAAAATACGTTTAAGCATTATACGTTACGGTACTGTTGCGATAGCCGCTGCACTCATTGGAGTATTTGTATACATAGGTGTAATGCAGCAAGCTGAGCCAGTTTTAACGGCTGAAGAAACCGCTATGACAGAGATGGAATTATACTACATAACGAAAGTCAATCGGCAAAGAGAAAAAGTGTATCAGGTATCGGATAAGTATCCTGAATTAAAATCGGAAATGGACAAGGATTTGGCAGAATTAGATACGATAATGATAGAGCTTAAAAGAGATTTGGACGATAACGTAGATAACGCCGAAGTAGTAGAAGCCATGATACAGAATTATCGCATGAAATTAACCATACTGGAAGACATCATGCTGTTTTTAGAAGACCAAAAGGAAGATAACGAACCAACACATACATCTTATGCATTATAAAAAGATATACTTGTTCATTTACTTTTTTCTAGCATTGTTGGGTGCAGAAGCACAGGCCCAAACAATTACAGAAGAGCTTAAACGACATGAAAGCTTTTATGTACTGCCATCAGCTACCCTTGAAGTAAATAACAAATATGGTAACATTCATTTCTCAACCTGGGATCAAGATTCGGTAAGCATCAGCATCAACTTTTTTATCTCTGAAAAAAATGAAGCGCGCTTTCAAAAGATAAAGGATAATGTGCAGTTTAAAATAACAGGAAACGCATCCTACTTATTGGCCGAAACAGTATTTGGAAGTAAATACTCATCATTCTTTAAAAATATTAAAGAAGCCACCAACCTACAAGGTTCAGGCAGTTCGCGTACACGCATTGATTACTTTGTGAAGGTACCTGCTCACATTAACCTAAAAGTTGATAACCGCTATGGCAATGTGTACATACCCGATTTTAATGGCAACCTCAATGTTAACTTGTCGAATGGCGATTTTCAAGGTAAAAATATAACTGGTAACAACACCCTTACACTGGCTTTTGGCGATGTTATGATTGAATCGTTGCAACAGAGCACGCTTGATTTTAACTTTAGTAAGGTTCATATAAGCAATGGACAGCAGTTGGATATTCAATCCAAATCATCGGAAGTGAAAATTGAAAAATGTGAACTCATTAAGCTACAATCCAAGCGTGATGACTACCAGATAAACGAATTAGCTCATTTGTTTGGTGAGACCTACTTTTCTAAGCTATCGGTACTACACCTAAAAAATGAATTTAACATGGTGATGCAATACGGCGCTTTAAAGCATTTAGGATTAGAACCTGCCTTTGATTTATTAAAAGTAAACTCGCAATACACCAATTGCACCATACAAATAAAGGAACCGTCGGCCTATGCCTGCAGTATTATGGCGCCCAAGGGAGAAATTAATTTACCCAAAGAGCTAATTGCCAAAAACCCTAAATGGCAAGAGCTTATTGAAACACAAGCAGTCGTTTTTAATTACAAAGGACAAGCGGCAAAGGAAAAAGTGCAAATACACATAAGCGATGCCAGCTTAATGATCAGCCATAAATAAGTAAACATGAAATTCATAAAACTATATATATCCATCATCCTGTTGCTGACCTTTATGCCTGAAGGCAAGGGGCAGGATTATAAAAATGCTGTACGCATGTCCTTTGGTACCTATTGGAGTGCATCGTATAAGCGATTGTTTAATCAAGAAGATGGTGCCATGGCAATGCTACAATATGGAGAAAACAGTCTGGTCATTGCTGGATTAAGAATATTTCATCAACCGGCTTTCCCTACTACTTCCAGTAAATGGTTTATTAGTTATGGATATGGTGCTCATCTGGCCTACAGAACAAAAATAAAAAGCAGCAACTTTTTCAGACCATTTGCCCCACCAATAGTGCACGAGGGTAATTTCGTTTCGCCCGGTATGGATGGATACATTGGTTTGGAGTACCGCTTTTTAAAATATCCATTTGCCCTATCGGCCGATTACATGCCCAACTTTGAGTTTTTCGGGCCTGGATATTTTCGCATGAACCTGAATAATATTTCAGTAACAGCGGCCTTTGTATTTTAAGATAATAGCTATAGCAATTATATAATAATAAAACACAATACACCGAAACAAGCATAATACCAAGAAATTAAAACAAGCTTGTTTCCTTACAACGACTAAAAATTTAGACACATGAAAACATATATTTTAACACTAGCATTTGGCCTTATATTATCTATGGCCCATGCGCAGCAAGCAGATAATGAAGTTCGCACCATATTTGGCAGCAAACAAGATCGCTCAAATGGTGGTTATGGTGCTATAATGGTTAATTACAGCGAAATTATGAATCGCGATGCCATAGTGGTAGGTGGGCGTGGTGCCTGGGTGGTTGATCACAATTTTGGCTTAGGCCTTGGAGGCTATGGCTTTATGACCGACCCACAAATGGATGACGTAAAAGGTGAGGAATACCAGATCAATGGTGGTTATGGTGGATTAATTCTGGAGCCTATTGTAGGAGCTAAGAAACCTGTTCACTTATCATTCCCGATTTTGATTGGAGCTGGTGGTGTGGCTTACAACAAACATTGGCAAGAATATGAGCCTGATTATGAATATGATTATGAAACTTATGAAGATAGTGATGCATTTTTTGTAGTAGAACCTGGTGTTGAAGTCGAATTTAACATGCTCAAATTCTTCCGTCTAGGCCTTAGCGTATCGTATCGCTATACAAGTGATATTAGCTTAAGCTATAAGGATGATACAATAGGTGCTCCTACCCCCAATGTGATTGGATCGCCCGATATGCTGCGTGGTTTCAACTACGGTATTGTTATGAAGTTTGGTAAATTTTAGCAGTCTATCCCATCAACTTATTTTCGGATCGCCTCTAATATTCCTATAGTCGGATTTAGTGGCGATCTGTTTTTTTGCTTCCCCCTGTGTCATTTGACAATTGCTTCAAACACTTTATTCATCATCTCAAACACGATAAATACCGTTTAATTCTAACTTTTGCCGCGAAACTGACAAATGGCAGCATTTAAACTTGCGAATCGTCACCTTTTGTTACTTTTGTGCTTTCAATTGTACTACACACTATGACAAAACAGGCACAAAATGTAAAGGAGCTGGAATTTCAAAGCATCCCTAAACTGCTTTGGAAATACTTCCTACCAGCTTTTGCAGGTGTCATTATCAACTCATTATACAACATTGTTGATCGTATATTTATCGGACACGGTGTTGGTGCAATGGCCTTATCTGGTTTAAGCGCCGTTTTTCCTATTATGGTTATCATGATGGCTTTTGGCATGCTCATTGGCATGGGGGCTGGTGTACGCGTTTCCTTAAACCTGGGTAAAAAAGACTTTAACAGAGCTGAGAAAGTACTGGGAAATGCTTTTGTTTTAATGGTAGTGGTAGCGCTATTCATTATGTTCCTGGGCTTTACCATAAAAGATCCCTTGCTTCAATTTTTTGGGGTTAACAATCAAACATTCGACTATGCTAATGAATACCTTAATATCATATTATTTGGTTCCGTCTTTAACATTGTAGGTTATTCGCTTAATAACCTTATTCGATCTGAGGGCAGTGCCAAAGTGGCCATGATATCGATGCTTATCAGTGCGGGATTGAATCTGATTTTAGATCCCATCTTTATTTTCGCCTTGGATATGGGCGTTGCCGGTGCAGCATACGCCACCGTTATTTCTCAGTTGGCCCTAATGATATGGGTCATTGCTCATTTCAGAAGCAAACGCTCTGTTATTCGTTTAAGAATGAGGAATTTTCCTCTTAAAAAAGACATTGTTTGGTATATCTTGTCCATTGGCTTTGCTCCTTTCTCTATGCAACTGGCCTCAAGCCTGGTATTCGGAACCTTTAATATACAACTGGTTAAATACGGTGGTGATTTAGCTGTGGGTGCCATGGGCGTTATCATGAGCGTTGCCATGCTGTTGGTAATGACAGTTATCGCCATTAACATGGCTGCACAACCCATTATTGGCTTTAATTACGGTTCAAAAAATTACAAACGCGTTAGAGAAACGCTCATAATAAGCCTAATATTTGCAACTATTATTTCCATTTTAGGATTTGCCTTAAGTGAATTATTCCCTCGCACCATAATTAAGGCATTTAATAATGATAGTGCCGAGTTATTAGACATTGGAACACGAGGTCTTCGTATCTTTTTGTTAGCCTTGCCTCTGGTTGGCTTCCAAATTATTACTGGAAATTATTTCCAATCGACTGGAAAAGCTGGTTTGTCGGCCCTTTTATCCTTATTACGTCAGGTAATTGTATTGGTACCTGTTCTCATCACCCTACCAAAATACATAGGTTTAGATGGCGTTTGGCTAGCTGGTCCCATAGCTGATACGGTATCTGCCTTTATTACTGCTGTATTTTTAGCCAGGGAATTACGACGTTTAAATCGAGCTATTGATTATAAACAAAAAAAAAGCTGATAACCCGAAGGCTACCAGCTTAATGATGGAAAGTTTTGGTTTAGTTGTGTAATCACTAATTATTTAACTTCTCTATGTTCTTCTGAATCTTTTTAATAGCTGACTCGATTGATTTTTCGGGTTCAATTACATTGTAAGCTCCCCAGAAATCAGCATCAGCAAAGCCCATTTCGGTATCGCTCATCACCACATTACTCTTCATTTTCTCAGCTCCTCTAAAGTTTTTACTTTCTGTTTTTTCCCAATCGGTTATGGCCATTTCAATACCTGTATGGTAAACCGTATTAAACAGTTTCTTTTTCCAATTGACCTTAAAAGTTAGTTCTCCACGAGAGTATCCATAAATCCACTTACCGTCTTTCTCGCGGTAGGTAACCATATACGATGCCTTTGTTGGGTAAACATCTGCTCCTGCAGGCTTACGCTTAATGAACATCTCTCCTACAGCCTTTTCATCCTCGGTATTAATATTGTAAGTGGCACTTACAATGGCCATCGTTTCCGAGTCGATGTACAAGCTACCATAGAATAATGGTTCCGGCACATACTCTTTTTGCTTAAAATTAAGGATGTATAAAATACGATCATCCTGGCGAGTTATATTGCCAATCTCAAAATCATAATCCTCTAACAAATCGTAGCGTAAAATCATGTAAGGGCTCTTCATAATATCCAACATCAATGTTGAGTATGGGCCTCCCTGTAATTTAAAAAGCAAAGTATCTAATTTACCGTAATCAGCACTTTTTCTGCCTTTCAACAATTTAACAGCATCTACTTTTGAATTATTATATCCCTGCTTATATATCTCAACAACAGCCTCTGATAGCGATGCATAAGCACGTCTCTTACGGATGGTCTCACGATAGAAAGCCGTCATCAAATTCTCATCCTGCGAATAATTTTCTTTTCGATGATTTAATACCGCTTCAATCAAAAGGTTTGGATCTTTTGGAAAGACTGTAATCGCATCGAGCGAGACTGTTAACACATTCAGCTTAATTTTATTGTTATTCGCTTTCAAGTCATTGATCGCAATTGTTTTTTGATCATAACCTATGTAAGAAATGGTTAAGCTATTACCGAGCATCTCGTTAGGTACCTTTAAAATAAAACTACCTTCTGAATTGGTTACCGTAGCAATATTGGTTCCTTCAACGGTCACGTTAGCAAAAACTAAATCATCACCATTATTTGCATCCACTACCTTACCCTTAATTTCTTTGTAAGTCCCCTCTTGTAATACAAGCTTTTTCTTTTTAATGGCATCATTGGCCACTAATGAAAAAGACATCATAAGACTAACAATTAAAAGCATAAGGAAGCGAGCTTTTTGTTCCAGAGTTTGTTTTGTTGGTTTCATACTATTTAGGTTTAACTGTTTATTATTTGCATTGTCATCTTAAGGACAAGCAAGCTTTCAACTTTCCCCTATCGAATTTTAATATTTTTTTTAATTCATTCAATTTCTTTCTTTAATTTGCCGCCTTAAAATAATATGAAACGAGCCATGAGAATAAGTTCTCACACAAGAGCATGATTGATTTTGGCGAGTTCCATGTAGCAATAAAAAACAAAATTTAAACACATGAATATCAGCTTTTACGCATAATTTAATAAACGCAGAGACACATTGACGCAGAGTTTTATGATTTTAAGTACACATCTTGCGACTCAGTACCTCAACGACGTTTTTTGGGATAATTAAATATCTTATGCATGACTGCAGATATTCAAAGAATAAATCTCAACAACAACTAATATGAAACGAGCCATGAGAATAAGTTCTCACACAAGAGCATGATTGATTTTGGCGAGTTCCATCCCGATAAATCGGGACAAGTAGTGGCAATAAAAACAAAATTTAAAACATGAAACGACCATGTAAATTTAGCATCCTAAGTTGCACACAAGAGGATGATTAAATTTATTTGAGAGTTCCATATGTCAAATGAAAACAAATTATATTCATATGAAACATCCATGGCAAGTAAATTTGACACACAGGGGGATGATTATTGGTGGGAATTCGGAACTTAGTGAATAAAAGAAGGCATGGCTAGGACAAGTAACAACATAGAGTTTGAGCAGGTCATTGAACGAGGCTG
>NZ_VKDE01000055.1 GCF_007097485.1 Carboxylicivirga sp. M1479
TGAGAACTATTTACAGCGTCATTAAAAACAAAACACCATATCGTCAGGATTATATATGTCTTGATCCGAGAGAGAAAAATATTAATAGCTCCACTAATAAAGTGGCTTAAAAACTTGTAATTAATTAGAGTATATGAAACCATCATGATTAAGCATTAAGCACACTGGGCTATGATTAAAGAACCTTTGTATATGTTCTGTTAATCAGTCTTGAGCCTTGATACTAGTTTTTAAACACATGAAAGAATTAAACGAAAAACAAGAAGCATTCTACACAAAATGGGAACAGCGCCGAAAGAAGAAATGGTCTTACGTATTTCTTCAAGGCTCTGTTTATTGGGGTATACCTGTAGCTCTAATTAACTTTTTTATCGAAAGTCAGATTGAGCAGGAAGACATGCAGTTTTTACGATTTCTTATCTACTTATTAACCTTTGGTATTGGTGGTATTTGGATAGGCTTATCGTCGTACAAACGCGTAGATGCAAGCTATTTGGCTTTACAGGATGATGACGAAATTGAACGAGGTATTTCTGAAATTAGTAAGGGGAATACCTGGAATTATGAAAATTTGCTTATCCGACAAGACATTCAAAAAGCCCTTATAGTACAAAACGATTTGCTTTGGTTTGATGATGATCAGATATCAGCACAGCAAACGGATGAATGTTTTGAGCAGTTGATGAGTGACTTTAGTAGGCTTCAGAAAAACAAACAGTTTCAGCAGTATGCTAAGCATAGAGAGGTGAAGATACAGGTGTTTGACAATTCGGAGAATGAGATTCCTTTGAAAGAAAAGGTTGTATATACAGTCTGTTAAAGTAGGATTGCAAAGCACGCGGAGTAATTATAATTCAGAAATTGATAATTTAACCAATGAATATACCTATATGATTGATACATATATTAAAAGAGAGTTTAAAAAGATGAGAGTAAGGCATGTAATTGTGTCGACAGTGTTTTTCGCATTAATGGGCTTACTCTTATTATTAGCATTTATGCCAGACATTATACTTTTGGGGTTTGAAGCCGAACAAATTGAACCTTATTTATTTCCGAGCCTTATTGTCTTATATTTAGCTATGGTGTTCAACTGGAGGTGCCCTAGCTGTAGAAAGTTAGTAGGAAGAAGTTATAATTCTCATTTTTGTTCCAAATGTGGAGTGCCGCTGCGCTAAGGATTGTAATTTTCTACAACAGCGTTCTTATATTTATACTGTCGACCTTGTTTGATAGGAGCATCAGAACAAAGATCAAGAAGAAGCGTAATCGCGAAGCAGTAAACTTATTGATCAATCTAAATTCAAATGGATAATCAGAATATTATTGGCGCTAGTAAGAATAAGGCGGATTTAAACCAGGCTTACGAACGCTTTGTACCGTCGAAAATGTATGAGCTATTGGGTAAGAGCAGTATTGCAGATTTGCAATTGGGCGATCAGGTTGAGATGGGTTTGACAATTTTATTCTCTGATATTCGAAATTTTGTTAGTATTTCAGAATCATTACGTCCCAAAGAAACCTTTGATTTTATTAACTCCTATTTGCGGCAAATGGATACCGTAATAAGCCAGCACGGCGGTGTTATTGATAAGGTAATGGGCGATGGCATTATGGCCATATTTCCTTCAAATGCTAATGATGCGGTTGATTGTTCCTTAGGTATGCTTAAGCAGCTAGAACTCATAAATGAACAACGCTTACGGGCTAATCAAGCATCTTTTCAAATAGGAATTGGCTTAAATACTGGCATTTGTATGTTGGGTATTGTTGGAGGAATCAATAAGCAGGAAGCAACAGTTATAAGTGATGCTGTAAATTTAGCTTCGCGCATCGAATCATTAACAAAAACCTATGGCGTACAATTGTTGATAAGCGAAAATACCTACTTTAACTTAAAAGATGTCTCGAACTATTCCATCCGATTTATTGATAGGGTATTGGTTAAGGGGAAAAATCAGGCTCAATCCATTTACGAAATATATGATGGTAATAATTCTCGTATCAGACAATTAAAAGATCAGACGAAAAATATTTTTGAAGAGGCCTTGGCCCACTACCATTATAAGAAAGTTGAAAAGGCAGCTGAGCTATTAAAAAAATGTTTGGCAATAAACCCAGATGATAAGCCTGCACAAATCTATTTGGAACGATGTAGGATGTTTTCAAATAAAGGTTTGCACAGTGGGGCTAAAGAGTTAAGCCAACAAATAGAGTGGAGTACTGCCTTTGATGTGGGCAACGAGCAAATAGATACTCAGCATCTGGAGTTGTTTAATCATTCAGTTAAATTACTCGAGCTAATAAATTCGGGTATAGATGAAACGGTAACTGACAATATTATAAGCTTTCTGGATAAATATGTGGTGCATCATTTTGATACGGAGGAAAGGTATTTACTGGATAACGATTATCCGTTTTTTGATCATCATAAAGCACAGCACCTTAACTTTATTAAGTCATTTGGTTTATTAAAGTCCGAGATAAAAAGCAATTCGAAGAGTAAGATTTTCTTAATGTTTCGCGTTCAAACCCTGCTGATTGATTGGATTGTGAACCATACCTTAAAGGAGGATAAGCACTTTTGTAAGTACATAACAGATCGTATCAGCGGGTAAGTATTAGGTAGCTGGGGCTTGTTGAACGGTGTATTGTTACAGAAAAGGAGAGTGGACCTTGCAAATAAATCCTAAACAATAAGGTTTATAAAGGGGGTAAAACACCTACCTTTGGCTCAAAATATAAAAACAAGCACTATGTCGTTTTCTTCTTTGGGCTTATCGCCGTCGTTATTACAAATTCTTGCAGATAATAAATATACCGAAGCCTACCCGATACAGAAGGAAGCCATACCTGCCATTATTCAGAAAAAAGACATACTGGGAATTGCCAAAACAGGTTCGGGAAAAACGGCCAGTTATGTATTGCCCCTGTTAATGAATCAAGAGGGTGCCGAGCGTAAGAAAAACCGCCATGTTAATGCATTGGTATTGGTGCCTACTCGCGAACTGGCAACGCAGGTATTAGATGTTTTTAAACTATTTAGTGCAGGATTAACAGAGCCCGTTAAAACGCAGGCTGTATTTGGTGGAGTTTCCATTAATCCGCAAATGATAGCCTTGCAAGGGGTTAATATATTGGTGGCTACCCCAGGTCGTTTACTGGAGTTGCTCGATGCCAATGCGCTGCATATATCAGACATTGATACCCTTGTTTTGGATGAGGCCGATAAGATGTTGAACATGGGCTTTAAGGATGAGATGGATCGCATATTCGCTCAGCTACCTAAAAAACGTCAGAACCTATTGTTTTCGGCCACTTTAAGTGAGGATATCAAGAACATACAGCAATTGGTATTGCATAAGCCACAGGTAATAAAGATTGATGAAGAGAAAGACCCAATTGACCTTATTCAGCAGACAGCTTATTTTGTTGATCCCGAGAAGAAAGGGCCATTGTTACGTCATTTGATTGCCAGTCAAGAGATGGATCAGGTACTTATTTTTACATCATCTATTCAAAAAGCCGATCAGGTGGCCAATAAGTTACGTAACAATGGTATTGAGGCAAGGCCTATCCATAGTAAGAAAAGTCAGGGGGCACGAACTGATTTGTTGACCAAGTTTAAATATAAAAAGCTACGTGTATTGGTGGCTACCGACTTGTTGGCACGTGGTATCGATATCGAATTTTTACCCTATGTGATTAATTATGAACTACCACGTTCGCCCAAAGATTTTATTCACCGCATAGGTCGTACAGGTCGTGCCGAATCACCTGGCGAAGCTATTTCGTTAATTACGCCAGAGGAGGAGCATCATTTCAAAGTTATTCAGAAGAAAATGAAGAAATGGGTCGATCGAATAGATGGCAATGTGGTGCTGGAAAAGCAGAGTGGTAAATAATTAAATAAAACCCGTCAACTAATCAAAGCTGACGGGTTTCTTATTTTCTTTCGTCATAAATCAATAACAATCCTAACTTCTTATCCAAGTTAACTTGTGCCACAGTTTTTCTAATGGCCCTTGTTTGTATCTGATAATCCAATATTTGCAGATGTAAAACTGAATGGCAAACAGGAGTATGCCAATACCCAGTGATACGGTGTGGCGCACTTCAGGGCCTAATCCTAAGCCCCAACCAAAAAACACAAAACCACCAATTACCGACTGCATCACATAGGCTGTTAAACTCATCCGCCCTGGATATTTCAAGCCACTCACTAGCCTGTTGAAAAATGGTGTTTTAAAAAGTAAGATAAACGATGCAACCATCATCAGTGTAAAACCAACATTTCGATACATTTCAACAATGGGGCGCACCAAGCGAATTTGTTCTTTAGCTTCTAATAGGGCATCTATACTTAAACGAAATAGGTAACACGGCACAAATACAACAGTGGAAATAATTAAAGTGCGTAACCAAAACCGGCGATTACTTGCATTGTCGTCAAACTTATTGTTTTTACCCAACCAGTAGCCAATAATAAATAAGCCAGCCGTCTGTACTAAACGTCCTACTTCAAAGGCCCATATTAAACTTACTTTATGACCGTAAAGGGTATTGGCTTTAACCTGGTTAAAAAACGAATCACCCATTTGAGCCTCTTTTAGTAATTTCCAATACTGGCCACCATGTCGCGTAGGTAGCACATAATCGGCATTAGTAAGGTATTGAATGTAATGCCACCATTCGATGGGTTGCAACAAACAAACGAGTGCCACTAGCAATAATAGCTGGTTGCGCAAATTGCGTACTAAAAACAATACCACACCTACTAAAGCATACAGCATTAATACTTCGCCAGGGAAGAAAAAACCATTGACTATGGCAAAGCCAACTAGTAAAAGCAGTCGCCATAAAAAGCGATAGCCGAAATCGTAACTCTGTTTAGCTTGTTTGGCCATCATTAAACTAAAGGTAAAGCCAAATAATATGGAAAAAATGGCATATCCTTTACCTCCAAAAACAAAGAATAGAGAATCCCATACAACCGTGTCCATAGCTGTAAGCCAGGCAGGTTGCGAATCGGCACTGGGGAATACGTAAAAGTTAAAATGCTCGATGCTGTGCAATAGCATGATGCCTAAAATGGCGAAGCCTCTGAGGGCATCCACTACCTCTATTCTAATTTTCTTTTCCATGTGTTTTGTCTGTGTGTGATGAGTTTGCAAAGATTGTTAATGTTTGCTCTTGGCCTAATTTTTTAACTTTTTTTATACTGCATCTCATTAAAAACAAAAACCCACCAACTAGTAAAAGCTGGCGGGTTTCTTATTTCTGTTATCCAGAGTGTCATGTCTGGAACTTATTCTCTACTTCAAATACTCATCTAACCAACGGAAGAACTCGCGTTGCCAAAGTATACCATTGTGGCACGACAGTACCCAGTGGTTTTCTTCAGGGAAATATAAGAAACGAGCAGGAATACCGCGCATCTTAGCCACATTATAGGCTCCCATGCCTTGCGTGTAAGGAATACGGAAATCTTTAGCACCATGAATGACTAACATAGGAGTGTCCCAATTCTTAACAAAGTTGTGTGGAGAATTGGCAAAGCTGCGCATGGCTGTTTTATTGTTCTTATCCCAGTAGTTGCCTTTGTAATCAAAGTTGACGAAAAACATCTCTTCGGTAGTACTGTACATCTGCTCAAAGTTGAAAATACCACAGTGTGAGATAAAGGCCTTGAAGCGTTTATTGTGGTTACCTGCTAACCAATATACCGAGTAACCACCGTAGCTGGCACCAACAGCACCTAACTTGGTTTCATCAACAAACGATTCTTTTGAAACAGCATCAATGGCCGAGAAGTAATCTTTCATGTTCTGACCACCATAGTCACCGCTAATTTGCTCGTTCCATTCCTGACCAAATCCTGGTAATCCTCGTCGGTTAGGCGCTACAATAATGTAGTCGTTAGCTGCCATCATTTGGAAATTCCAACGCAAGCTCCAGAACTGACTCACCATGCTCTGAGGGCCACCGCCACAATATAATAAAGCAGGGTACTTCTTAGTTTCATCAAAGTTAGGAGGATAGATCACCCACACCAACATGTCTTTCTTGTCAGTTGTTTTTACCCATCGCTTCTCAACTTTACCCATTTTTAATTGCCCAAGTAATGGCTCATTTACCTTTGAAATGTTGGTGCCTTCACCTGTTTCAGCATTCACACGCACAATTTCAGTCGGGTGTTTCATAGTGGTTTTTGTAGTCACCAGGCTATTACCTGCTACCGCTACTGAGTTGTAGTTGTGTATGCCATCAGTAATTTGTGTGATGCTGTTATCAGCCATGTCAAAGCGGAAAATCTCTTTCGAGCCTTTATCTTCGCTGGTAAAGAAAATGTGCTGACTATTCTTGCTCCATTCTAAACCATGTACATTCTGATCAAAGTCAGCCGTGTAATCTTTTTGCTCACCCGTTGCAAGATTCTTAATGAATAAGCGGTTTTGGTCTGCTTCGTATCCATCGCGCTCCATGCTTTCCCAAGCCATGTATTTGCCGTCTGGCGAGTAGGCAGGTGCAATGTCGTAACCCAACATGCCTTCTGTTTGGTTCTCGGTGCTTTTTTCTTTAATGTTATAAAGATAGATGTCGCTATTGGTTGAAAAAGCAGACTCCATACCTACTTTTTTCTTACAAGTATAGGCTATGTTTTTGCCATCGGGAGTAAATGATACTTGCTCCATGCCACCAAATGGTTTTAGCGGAGAATGATAACGCTCGCCTTCCATAATATCGGTTGCTTTACCTACTGTTGCACCATTGGCATAATCGATATGGAAAATGTGTGAGTAAGTTGGCTCTACCCAATGGTCCCAGTGGCGATACATTAAATCATCTTCGATACGTGCATCGGCATGCTTTAGGTCAGGATAAAGGTCATGAATCGTTTTATCAAGCTTTACGCTTTTGGCATAAGCAATACGATTCATGGTAGGGGCATATTTGTAGCCTTCTATACCACCTTTTACCTTTGTTACTTGTTGGTTTTGCGTGCCATCAGGATTCATTTCCCATAATTGCACATCGCCCGAAGCAGCTGATAGGTAAGTGATTTTAGCACCATCAGGACGCCAGTTTACATCAAACTCACCACCTTTAGTAGAGGTAATCTGAGTAAAATCGCCACCTTCAACAGGCATGGTGTAAATGTCAGAGTAAGTTTTATTTTCCTCTATTTTAGTGTAAGAAATAGTGAATGCTACTGTTTTACCATCGGGCGAAACAGCCACACTACCCACTCGGCCAAATGACCAAAGAACCTCGGGTGTCATTATTTCACTGTCAACCGTTAAGTTACGGTTGGTAAATGTTGTTTCTTTCTGCTGTGTATTTGGTGCTGAACAAGCTCCTAACAGAAAAACAACAGCTGCTAAAAAAGCAAGATGTTTCATGATGAAAATGATTTGTATTAGTACTGTATTTATTGTTGCGTAAATAGTTTCGACTAAGTTAAGAACTTATTTATTACTAATATTTGAGTTTTATCAGGGTTCTGAAACTCTATAGAGTGGAGTAGTATTGTAGAATAGTATCAACTCAAAGCTTTGTTTAATTGAAAGTTTGTTGACAATTACTCTTCTACAGGGAATCATTATTATCAAGAATGTATTTAAATACTTAGGACATCGGACTTTAGGCTTCACACTAAAGACTATTTTACATACCTTACAACTTCCTTTATTAAAACCCACAATCATGAACAAAACGAATAAGAATGATCGTCGTCATTTTTTGAAGATGACAGCAGCCGGAATTGCTGGTGCAACGCTTTTGCCACACGTATCCGAAGCAAAGTCAAAGAAATCGAACAAAGTTATTTATCGCACTTTAGGCAGAACAGGTGTTAAGTTACCAATTGTAAGCATGGGCGCCATGAAAGATGGAACCATGGTTAAAGCAGGTTTGGCCAAAGGGGTAAAGCATTTTGATACAGCCCATGTTTACCAAAAAGGCAAAAACGAAACCATGCTGGGAGAGGCCTTGCAAGGACAGGACCTTAGCCAATTGTTTACTGTTACCAAAGTGGTGCCCGATGATATGGACCGCAAAACAGGCCTGATTGGAGAAGGATGTACTGCGGAGAATTTTTTGAAGATGTTTGATATAAGCCTGGAGCGTTTGCAGGTTAAATCGGTTGACTTATTGTATGTTCATGCTGTATCGTCTAAGCAGGCAGTGCTGCATCCCGAAATAATTAAGGCCGTGAAAATGGCTAAGGAGCAGGGTAAGTGTAAGTTTTTAGGTGTATCAACCCATAAAAATGAGCCAGAAGTAATCAGGGCTGCCATTGAAGCTGGTATTTACGACGTAGTTTTAACAGCTTACAATTTTAAGCAGGATCATCGCGAAGAAATAGACAAGGCCATAGCTGAAGGTGCTGCTAAAGGTATAGGTTTTGTTGCCATGAAGGTAATGGCTGGTGGATTTTTAGATAAGGACCAAACAAAGCCTGTGAATACCAAAGCCGCATTAAAGTGGGCTTTGAAAAATGAACATATTTGTACTTCAATTCCAAGTTTTACGACTATTGATCAGCTGGAAGAAAGCTGGGATGTAATGGCTAAGATGAAGATGAGTAAGCAGGAAGAAAAAGACCTCGAATTTGCACGCGATTATGCCGGCTTATATTGTAATGCCTGTAGCCAGTGCGATGGACAATGTCAAAAGAACTTGCCAATACCTGAGATAATGCGCTCTTATATGTATACTTACGGCTACCGTGAAATGGGTAAGGCCAAAGAGTTATTAGCCAATATGGGCGTGGTCAATGATCCTTGCTCAGATTGTTCACACTGTACCGTTACTTGTGTTAAAAACTTTGCAGTGGGCGAAAAGGTGCAAAGTGTTAGCCGCTTAATGGATGTGCCAGATGACTTTATTGTTTAACCACTTAATATTGAGGAGTAGTTTATGTTCCCACTTATTGCTTTTGTCCCTGCGTTGATTGGGGCAGCAGTTACTGTTGTAATTTTAATTAATCGCTTTCTTAAATTGTATCAGGAGAGAAATCAGGTTTTTAGAGAATATGTAGAAACACAGAAGAAGAATGATCAAAAGGCTTAAGTGCTTTTGTTAACGCTATTAATTATTAAAAAATATTGAATGAAACGAGCCATGATAGTTTCTTCTCACTCAGGAGCATGATTAATTCTTGGCGAGTTCCATCTGACAGATGAAAATAAATTTAAACACATCGTTAGTTTGTGGAATACCTAAATATGAGAAAACCAATTAGGAGTCAAACGTGATTTTTAACTTAGGCAAAAAGCTCCATCTGCTGCATTAACTTTAATAAACAGATAGATAAAATCTAAGTTTCATAT
>NZ_VKDE01000056.1 GCF_007097485.1 Carboxylicivirga sp. M1479
TCGATTTTATCCTGAATACCCATTTCTTCGATAGCTCGTTCTAAGCGCTTATAAGCAATGGCACACCATGGGCATACCACATCGGATACAACATCTATTTTTATCTTATCGTTCATTGCTATTTTGGTATTTGTACTCAATGTGCAGCAACGTTTAATTACAGTTGCTTTATAGTTAAACCCCGCAGCTTAGCTCTTGTTCGAATAACATGCACGGCAATTGCATTTAACGTTCAACCACGTTGTGGTTGTTGGAAATTAGCATCTATCATTACCCTGCACTTAATAGTACAGGGCTATACGTATTCAATCCTGTCAGGATTGTAATTAAAAACCACGAATGTGGTTTAATATGAATAAGCTCAGATAGAATCTGTGGTTTACTGCCTGCTTTTTTGAGAATCCTAAATGGATTCAACTTTTAAATGCAATTGCCGTGGTATAACAAACTCTCAATATATAATATTAAATACAATTGTATACTTTCGCAACAATGATGGGTGATGTTGATGCAGTATTATTTCTATCTTGTTTTGAGCAAGTGCTTCATCGCAAAGAAATTTATATGCTTCAAGTAAGGTGATAAATGCAGTACATACGATTCTGTGGCTTTCATTTGCATGGGATGATACAGGTATTGGTGCATGAATCGCTTCCAAACTAAATCATAAAATTAAGTAACATATATCAATAGCGTCCTAAACGTTATTATTCAATGCTCTGAACGGCTTGTTGAGACCTGGCCTCAGCCAATGAACCAAAAAACAAGTTTGATTTGGCGTTTAAAAATTGATTTCTGTTTGAGTCTTTTGGAGGTACGTAAAAAGGCGAGTTTAATCAATTTCAGTCAATCAAAGGTAGTTTTTTGAGTGAAGTGGGTGGAGCCTTGATCTTTTTTCCTTAGTTTTTATGATCAAGAATATCGGAACAATTAAGAATTGAGTATTCTTAATTGTTTCAGCATAAAGTTGGGTTTGGGCGGATAGCCCAAGCAATTAAATTAATTAGGACAACATTGAACATATATCATGGCCGAACTATTCAAAGATTTATATTCCAAAAAGTTCTTCGCAATACTTAGTAAGGCTCTGAATGAGGTCGTTAGTGACTTTAATCAAGAGCAATTCATCGACGACATATATGATTCGGAATGGAAGAGCAAAGAATTTAAACAGCGCATGTACCATGTATCTTTTGTGCTCAACAACTATTTATCAGATAACTTTCCAAAAGCAGTAGAGCAGCTCCATGAGCTTATTGCTGAATTCAACAAAAAGATCAATGATCTCATCTTTGCTTAATGGCTCTAATGTCTCGCGATTAATCATGCCTACAAAGATCACTTATAAGCAGGTTTATTTATACACATTTGTCTGCTAGCTTATAAACAATAGTTCGTGATTTTATCAACACATTCGCGAAAAATTTATGTTTTTGAAAAGAGTAGCTGAGTCGTTACAGACAAATACTTTTCAAGTTAATGCCCCAAAGATAAAGGAATAATAATTTTGGCAAGAAATTGCTTTCTGTAATTGAAGATTGATAATAACTACTATTACAATGATTAGGCTAAACCCTGAGTTCAACATGCGTATTTTTAGATGAAAGCACTGTTGGCATCAATAAAAGACTGCATCGAATTAAAAAACAATTAAATAACGATTAGAGCAATAAGCAATTAAAACCATGTTTATTCCAAAATTTAGCAATCGTATTAACAAAAAATAAGTATTTTGACCCTCCCAAAATCTTGAATCATATGCGAGTCGTCTTTGTCCTACTTTCCATACTAATACTTATTATACATCCAAACAAGTGTCTGGGGCAGTCGGCAGAAGAAAATAGTCCGGAAGACAAGTTGTTACAACACCATTTAAGGGATACCGTAAAAGTTGATTTGCTAAATGCGGCTGCAGATGCTATGCAAAATATTTCACCTGACAAGGCATATAAATACCTAAGTGAGGCAGGTGAGATTGCCGATGAACTCAACTATGATAAAGGAAGAGCTGATTACCTTACACAAATGGCATTGTATTATTATGTGTCATCTGAATTTGAAAAAGTACTGGAGTACACCAATAAAAGTTTGACGATAAACAAGCGTATAGGCGATGAAAAAGGAGCTGCAAAAAACTATTATTACATAGGTAAGATAAACTATTTCCAAGGCAATGTTGATCAGGCAATCGATTATTTAAATAAAGCATTGAAAATTCAAATCGCTTTAAAAGACAGCACTGCCATTTGTTATACCTATGCGAGTTTGGGAACCAATTACGCTGATATTGGTAAATATGATTTAGCATTGGAGTATGAAAAGGATGCTCTTGAGATAGCATATAACATAAAGGATGATAAAACAATTTCGTTCGCCCTCAATAATTTGGGAGTAGTTTATGAACTTCATGGTAATTGGCCCAAGGCTCTTGAGTGTTACCAAAAAAGTTTACTAATTGATGAGCGTCAAAACAACTTTAAAGATGCAGCTGTAGCAGCCTCCAACGTTGCTAACATATTAAAAACGCAAGGCAATTTTACCGAAGCATTGGAACACTGTGAAAAGGGTTTAGCGTATTCAAGAAAAGTTGGCTATAAAACAGGTCTTTGCTATAACTATGAATACATGGCTCATATTTATGCGGCTCAGCAAAATTACACCAAGGCATGGGAATACCAGCAGAAGACTTTATCCTTACAAAAAGAAATTGGTAATCAACAAGGTGTTGTTATAGCTTACAGAGATCTTGCAGACATTTTAGTGTTGCAAAATAATTATGATGAAGCAAGCAACTTCTATCATAAAGCCATTAAACTCAGTCAAAAAATATCATACAAAAGGGTTGAGGTTAGCAGCTACATCGGTCTTTCGAGAATTAATAGTAAGCTTAAAAACCACCAAACAGCCTATTATTTCAGCCAAAAAGCTAACAAAATGGCTATTGCAATAGACAATATCGAACTCATTAGTCAAAGCTCAGAAGCATTAGCACGCAGTTGTGAAAAATTGGGAAAATACAAAGAGGCCTACCACGCACACACTACCTTTAAAACAATGAGTGACAGCCTGCACAACGAAGCCAATGTAAGGCGCATTAGTGGTTTGGAGCACGAATACAAAGCAGAGAAAGAAAAAGCATTGTTACAGTTGGAACAACAAAAAAAGGACCGCCTACAAGCCGCTGAACTCAAAAAACAGAAACTCTTCAGAAATACCTTTATTATTGCCTTTGTATTTATGATTTTGTTGGCTCTAAATATTTGGCGCGGTTTAGTTGAAAAGAACAAAATCAATAAACTATTATTTGCCAAAAACCTTGAAATAAAGAAACAGGCAGAAGAGCTCATTAAAACCAACCAATCGCTTAAGCAGCTGTCGCGATTTAAAGAAGATATGACCAATATGTTAATTCATGACTTGAAAAATCCTTTGTCGACCATGATACATGTTGATATTTTATCGGAAGTAACCAACAAAGATGAGTTGGTTAAACATTTAGCGTTTAAGATGCTGAATATGATTGAAAACACACTTGATTTATACAAACACGAATCAGTAAAGCTGGTTGTAAACAAAGAGAAAAACGACTTAAACACCATAATCAATAGTGCAGTTGAAGAAGTTGATTTCTTAGCCAAGTTTAATCAACTAAGTTTTAACATCTCACAAGAGCATAGCTTTGAAGTAAATGCTGATTTAATTGTTGTGCGAAGAATATTCGTTAATATTTTATCTAATGCGGTTAAATTTTCATCACAAAATAATGTTATCAGCATCCATACAAAAGCATTAGAAAATAACACCCTAAAAGTGATTATTCACAACAATGGCTCTTATATCGATATAGACCAACAAAAACACATCTTTGAAAAGTTTGGTCAGTTAAAATCTAATTCCAACAGTAAAATGCATTCTACGGGTCTGGGACTCAACTATTGTGTTTTGGCTGTTGAAGCACACAATGGAAAAATAGGTGTTGAATCAAGCAAAGAAAAAGGCACTAGTTTTTGGTTTACCTTGCCCGAAGCTAAGCTTGTAACTAATACGGAAGTGGCGGAGATATAATCTGCTAGAAGAATTCTTAACTAAAAAAGGCGACTACTTAAAAAGTAATCGCCTCCGTAAAGGAAATGCATATAAGCAGTACTTAAATATTTTCGTATTCTTCAGCCAAAACCTTTTCATCTAGGTCTAAATCAATTAATGGCTGATTTCGTTTAGTAAAACCTGGTCTTACAACTTCACTTTGTACATTTCTTTTAAAGGAATTTGTAAACCCTTTATTTTGCTCCTGCATTTTAAAGAAGGTTGTTAACTCATTTAATTCCACAGCCTGACGAGCCATTTCTTCGGAACTACTTGCCATTTCTTCAGCCGCAGAAGTGTGCTTTTGGGTTACCATACTTAACTGCTGCATAGCATTGTTTACCTGACCTACGCCCACTTGTTGTTCCTGACTGGCAGTTGAAATTTCCTCAACCAACTGTGTTGTTTTTCTAATTTTTGGCAACAACTCTTTTAATTGCTCATTCGATTCCTCGGTAGCCTTTTGCCCCTTTTGAGTAAGGTCTACAATTTCTTGTGCTGCCAACTGGCTACGTTCAGCTAATTTGCGAACCTCAGCTGCCACAACAGCAAACCCTTTACCCTGATCGCCAGCACGCGCTGCTTCAACAGCTGCATTAATGGCTAATAAATCGGTTTTCTCAGCAATTTCAACAACTACTTTAATGCGTGAGTTGATGTTTCGTACTGACTTAGCACTCTCATCAGATGCTGCAGTAACGCCCTCCATAGCCAAAGTTGTATCTTTGGATATTTGGTAGGTCTGATTTGCATTATCGGTATTCTGCTGAATATTAGCTGCCATTTCTTCCATTGATGAACTTACTTCTTCGGTGGAAGCAGCCTGCTCATTTACGCCACTTGATATTTCTCCAGCATTGGCACTTAACTGAGAACTAGCAGTTCTGAAGTTGTTAGCCCCATTTTTAAATGTTCCAACAATGTTGGTCAAGTTGGTAAGGATACTTCCTACAGAACGAGCGAAATCGCCGATTTCATCTTTACGCGTATCAAATCCATCTGGTATTGTCAATGTCAAATCACCATCTGCAATACGCTGTAAATCAATATTTAATTGCTTAAACACAAAGCCCATTAATCGGGAGGTAGTGAAGTTAACAACAATCAACACTAAAGAGATAATAAGTAAAATTATAAATAAACCAGTGATTGATGAACGTAAATCACCAAAAGCATTAGCCATTGTATTCACACTTTCATCACTAACTCGAATTTCAAAATTATCCAATTCACCCTCAAGTTCACTATTGATATCATTAATATCTTCAACGTTCGCGATGTAACGATTGGCTAAATCCATTAGAACTTTATTGGACTCTCCTGCCTGCAGCACCATGTCTACAAATTTCGTGTTTTTTAAGGCTTCGTAATCCGATGCTACATTAGCCTTAAATTGATCCAGAACTTTCAGCAGTTCGTTCTTAACCCTAATATCATCTTTCAAACTCTCAAATAACAATTGTAGCTGAAAATTCAAGTCTGAAGCATTTTTGGCCCCCACCAAAACATTTCGTTCTAAAGTTGATACTTGCGATCTTGTACTTTCACCTATTAAACGATTCGTTACCATTTCTATGTAACCATCAGATTGCTTTTTAGCACTGTTAGTTGCCGTATAATAGTCCCTTTCTATTTCAACATTAGAAATTCTGTTTTTTTCAACACGATCAAGTTTTGAAACGATACCGTTAATAAGAACTAATAACTCATTATCGTCAATGCTACTTTTTGCTAAATTCAAGTGTTGTTTTACTTCACTTAATGACTTTTCTTCAGACACATACTTCATAATTTCAGTATGTAACTCCCCTAATTCATTAAGGTTATCCATACCGTCTTTAGTATCATCCAAAATTGAACCAAGTTTTGAATTAAATACCAATGCAAATGTAATGAGCAGTCCTATAAAAACTAACTGCCCCGCAACTCCTAAAAATAACTTCTGGGTAATTCTTAAATTCATAATCGTTGATTGTTATACGTTCCTTTTTATATCATTGAAGTAGCTAATTGCCTATTTGGCAGTGTAAAAAAGGCAACTCTAAACCTCAAAGTGATATTTACGATCTGCGCAAGAGGAGATTGCAAAACCATAAAACTTTTATATTGAGAATAATTTAAACCTTTATTTTGATATTGACAGTCCACATGTTGTGCTGATAATATCATTTCAAACATTCCACATTAATGTATGCTACATTAGCCTTATTAGACACCATCATGCAGCTCTGCCAAAACAATAACTACTTATTAAATTAATTCTCTGTTTATTCTGCTACTAACTCCTCTACTTCAGCTTCTTCTTCATCCTCTTTTTTAAGATGAATAATTTCATCTGCATCAATAGCTGCCTCAATATTTAAAAGCATCACAAATTCATTCTTACGATATACAACACCTGATACATATTCCGAATCGTAACCCTTCCCTACCTCTGGTATAGCTTGAATTTCTGCGGCTTCAATTTCAATTACATCTACTACTTTATCAGACATAGCACCTACAATTTGCTCATTCCCATTCAAATTTAGGTTCAAAACCATTATTACAAAGCGCTCGCCCTCTTCATAGACGGCTAAGTCAAATTTTTGACGGGTATTCACAACAGGGATAACATTGCCTCTAAAGTTAACTACACCTTCAATGGCATCAGGGGCCTTTGGTAGCGAAGTAATACTATGGTCTTCCGAAGTTTCAATAATCTCTAAGACTTGTTCTACCCCAATAGCAAAAAGCTCTCCTTTAAGGCGAAATGTCAAATACGATTTCATTATTTTTTCAGTCATCTATTATAATCTTCTTTATATGAACAACTTAATTGATAGAAATTGGAAGCTGGATAATTTTACGTGATGTATTATAAGCACAATCAACAGCAACTGTTTGTTTAATATCAATTTTAAGCGCACAAAATTAGTTCAAGCTAATAATCCGGAGCCAATAATAAGGAGTTGTTTAGGAGCATCCAAAGTACTGTTTCAGACTAACCCTAAAGGGTTAGTGCTCTCGGGTATAAATAATCAATTTATCGAAAAATAACACTCAGTAAAAACCCCTTACAATCTAGCACACACATCAGATTATTCCACAACAACAAATCAATATTGAATTTAGCAAGATGAAATGATCCCTGAGAATTGCATCACACCCAGTAGCATGATTGAATTTGACGAGTTCCATATGGCATTAAAAAAATCACATGAAATGTTTTTATGTCTCTATTTATTCATCATCATAAAGAAATACTATTCAATAACTCTTCGTATTCTTTAAATCGATGCTTTCGTATTGGTCGCACTTTTGGTTCTGTTGAAAAGTACAATAGCAAACAAGGTTTGATACTTTTATAAGCATCAATATATTCGTAGCGGATGAGCTCCTTATTTCTGATGCGTTGCTTAATTTTATTGTGGTAGGGATACATCTTTAACAAGGTTGGAAAGTGAACAACGATTATATTGTCAATACCTTTTCATTATTTTTTAAGTAGGCCGTTAATGGTTCGCCCATATATCTCACATCCACACCCAGGCTCTTTATTTTATCGCTTACACCAAACTGATCGGCACAGGCCTGACAAGCTTCCACATGAACACCGCCTGCAATCATTTCTTTCACTTCGGCTTGCACTGCTGCATTTTCGCCAAGTAATTGGGCCGATGCTCCCCATATAATAACATTAACCTCATCCCACCATCCATTTTTTACGGCATTTACGCTATACATGCTTATCATCTTTGAAATGGTATCACGATTGGTGGTAGTCCACAAAATATTGATCTTATCCATATTAATCTATTTTATATTTTATTTCTGACTCAGTAGTTCACTTAAAACTTGCTT
>NZ_VKDE01000057.1 GCF_007097485.1 Carboxylicivirga sp. M1479
TTCAATTTAAAGAAAATGCTCAATAGAATTAAAGAGCAGATTCTTTTTACCCTTTTTCAAATGTTAAATGATTGGGAAGTACTTCTTTTGAAAATTGTAGCTCATCAAAATACAAGGGTTTTTAAGGTTTGACTAAATATATTTACCTAAGAAGGCGGCTACGTCAGTTTATTAATCAACAAAGGGTAGGTGTTAGTACCTCATAAAATATTTTCCAGTTATCCTCACAACTCACCCTCACCAATTATTTATATGGTTATTCTACACTAAAACCGTGAATTTATAGTATATAATTTACTTAATCCATTGGACTTTACGCCCAAACCCGACCTACTTTCCTTTCCTTATTGAAAGAAATAAAGCTAAGAGAATCAAGGCTGATTTTTTAATTACCTTCCTTATTGACTCTATAATTACATCTATTCTTGTTCAAAAATAATATTCCTGGCCACATTCGTCTTATACATGTCCTTTGTAATAATTTCTCTTTTCGCACTTGGACGATAAGAATTATTGTTTGGGTTTAGAATACATTCGACCTGATACTCAAGCATTTTTTCAAAAGGGATAAGAAAATCCTTCGTCTCGCATTGCTCTAACTCACCTACCTGAAGTAAATTTATGACAGTATAAACCGACTCAATAGTACTAAGGCAAAGAGATTCCGGTTGTTGCTTGATAATAAATTTTGATTGGATTTTATTATCAAAACTCACTCTCTTTAGTTTTTGCAAGTTCTTACTTAGTTTAAGCATTTTACGCGCGCAGGGCCATGTACCATCAAGAATAAAGATGTGTGGATTGTTACCCATAAAAGATTTTATTTCTGAACTTTTACGTATCGATAAGTTGAAATTATCTTTGCCCGGATAAAGCAAGAAAGAACAACTTGTTTCTTTAGTCAGTATTTCATTTACACGTTTATTATTGGTGAAATCGACACCAACTATAATTTCTGAATTTTCAAGTTGAAGATGAGTCATACGTCCCGTTCCGTTTTTTACTTTTTTGTGCTCCTTGGGGTGCATAAGAATAATAAAACGAGTCTTAGTCTGGATAGGATTAGTGTGTATACAAATACATGAGCTTGAAGGCCTCATGCATTTATAACATTTGATTCTTGGATGATGTATTTCTTCTTGCAAGCTGAATGTATTTTATTTTTCTAATAATGTCCTAATTATTTTTTCTATTGGGCTATCCGCCCAAACCGGACTTCATTTTTTGTCATAACACAAAAAACGGAAGCAAAAAAAGTCAAGGCTGCACCCTTCTCACTCAAAAAACTAGGTTTCATGACTGAAATTGTTTTAAACTCACCCTTTCTCGCACCTCGAAAGGATTCAAACAGAAAACAATTTTTAACCGTCATTTCAAACCTGTTTTTTGGCTCACAGGCTGAGGCCCGTTTCCAACATGACATCCTGAGCCTTGATTAAAAACGTTTAGGACGCTATTGATATTTTTCGAATTCGATATAACGTTTGGCTAGACTACGTTCTAAAGCTGTTTAGGTTTTGTTAGTTATAGTTTTCTTTCTTTAAATGTCAGTATACTCAATTGACTTTTGTTATTTAACATTGGCGTAGATAGAGTACTATTAAGTTTGCGAAAACAACCTTAAAAGCCTGGTGCCTCATGTCTAATATATTGCCTAATAGCCTCTTAAGCTCTTAATTCATTGATGTCAATTATTATCTCGTCTAACTTTTTAAATACCCGTCCATAGATTATTTTAAGATCCCACTCGTAAATTCGTCCACCAAGCATGACTAAAATCACCGATATAAATACTACTCCTATAACCCCTAATAAAGGAACTCCATTTACAAGAATTAAGTCTGGATAAGCGATAAGTAATTTATTCACTAAGTGATCTCCAATTCGCAGATCGCCTGATTTTTTCATCCAAAAACCAAGAACAAGTGACAAGAATATAAATGGGTAAAAAAAACGTGAAAATCTTTTATTAATGCTTACTTGATATTTTAACCAAGCATCAAATGCCATCAAGTAAGCATAACTGCTTTTGCCTTTATCTACAAGCATTAAAGTATTTAACAGTTTTTTATTGAGAAATACCAAGACATTCATGGCTATAAACATGGGCACACCCATATAGGGTAACCCTACAGCAAAGCTAGCTGCAAGTATTATAAAAGAGCCTAAAACAATTAAAATGAGATTCATTTTAAACATCCTTTTAAACTTATCTATAATGTGTATTGACTTTTGGTTGTAAAGGTCGTTCAATTTTGGAGCAACTAGTGCGCTGTCATCTATAAACCCTTCTTTCCAAATGGCTTCAATTGACTTTTCCATTCTCTTTGTTTAATATTATTTTTAATCGTGTTCTTATTCGTTTAATTCTAACTCCAATATTATTGGCATTTGTACCAATTATATCAGCTATTTCTTCATAAGGTCTTTCTTCAAGGTACAGCATAATAACCCCTCTATCCACTTCAGATAATTGTCTTATAGCATCGTACAGTTGATTTAGTTGTTCATCTTCAAATGCATAACTATCCACGACTAATTCTGGTGGTAAATAATCTGAAGCAAAATGCTGTTTGTTGTTTCTCTTCTTTTTGAGCAACGTGAGGCAGACGTTTAAAGATATTCTATAGATCCAAGTAGACCATTTTGATGCCTCTTGAAAATTGCCATGGCTTCGCCAAATTTGCAAGCACACTTCTTGATAATAATCTTCAAAATCTTCTTGCGAGTTGGTATATGCTCTACACATCTTAATAATGATACTTGCATAAGGAAGAATTTTTAAGGTATAAAAGTCATTACTCATTTATTAGGCTATAGTTAATACTCTATTATTTTTGGCAGCTTCATTGTCTAAATATAGCCCTATGAAATATCCTATTAACATTCCAAAGCACATTCCTGTGGTGCTCCCTCCGCTATCTCTAAAAACACTAGTGCCAATTGCTACGCCAAGAACTATTCCTATGCTCAAACAATAATTAGCATAATGACCTTTTAGCACAAAAGAAAACTCTGAATCTAGGAATTTCAAAAACTCGTTTAATTTTTTCTTTATGTACTTTTTTCTGTTTTTAGTTTGTTGGTTTAAATCAAGAGAAGACAACTCCTTCTCAATGAGGTCTATTTGATGTGTGGGCAATCCCCTGCTTTCAATGCTTGTTAGAATTCTAATAAATTTTTGATAAACCTTTATATCTCTTTTTTCCGTGCTATTTTCTTGTAGCCGATTTAAATAGTCTTTGGTCTCATTAATTGCCATCGTAGTAAGTTTTATTTAGTTAGTGGCTCGCCTAGACTAAATATTACACCTTAAGTATTTTTTTATGAAACTCTTCGTTTATTAAATAGAAAGCAGACTGAAAAGTTTACCACTTTATCTACTCATTTGTTAAGGTCAATCATTTTAAATTATAACGGCCTGCCACATGGAGCGTAAAGGGATTTAACCTTACTAACTTTCCAAATTGAGCGGAGCCAAAGTGCATATTTTGTTTTAACTTTTCTTTTTTAAGCCAAATCTGCGATTTGGCGCTGGTTGCCGAAGCTACGAACCAACCAAAATGCGTTACACCCTTTATGCTCTATAGCGGTTTGTTGTGGGTATGTTATTTCTCTTTATTCTTCATAATGCTTGGGTTTATGAAATCGCTTTAACAGATATTTCATTAACTAAATCATCTAACATTTTCTGTAATTCAACACTTAGCTCTTTATCTTCTTTATTTTCAGACAGAATGTGTTCTTTTCGTAACGATAAATCATGTATTTCATTTTTTAGAAAATTGCTGACATAATTACATCTCTTTGTCGTCAATTGAGCCATAGCTATAGTGTTTGAAAATAAACCTTGTGAAGGTTTAGATTTTTCGGATGGCAAATTACGATTGAACTTCTTCCGTAATTCTTCGCATTCAACTGTGAATTGTTTTTTCTTGTTGTCCATGTAATTTCTTTAAGTGATAAGATAATCACAAAGATAACAATTAATTTATAATGATTCTAAATAAGGACTTCTATACATTTTAATGAATAACATTCACTTGAATATGTGCTATTGATACGCAGTCTCTAATTACCCACAACTCAGATATATCACCCCATACCCCTCTACTTTGTCTCAGCTATTGCCAAACAGCAACTATCAACAAGGGTAGTGAAGGTATAATCCGTTTAGGCACACTAAAATAGCATTTTACGTGTGTGGAGCTGCCTTTCGTTGATGAATTTTACAAAATAGTTTATCAAAGCAGGCTTCTTGCCCCACGATAGTTGGATTCAAGTTGGCGAGCCAAGTGCTTGCTCTGCACAGCCTTTTATAGCCAATTGCACGGACTTGGACCCGTCTGTCGGGTGTAATGACCTGTCTGCACGCGGTTTTTAGTCGTTTTTCACGCAGCAGCGGTAGTCATGCACGGGTTTTACACGTTTGAGCACACCTTTTGGCCCGTCTGCACATAAAATCACCCGTCTGCACGCTCCTTGAGGCGTCTGCACGCATCGAAAAAAGGGTGCTGTCAACTATGTTAACAAGCACCCTTTAAACCTACCTAACTTACTTATTACTAATATTTATTGTTTCAACAAATTTGGCGCTTCGCTCAAACAAACTTACTTGTTACGCTTAATTGATTTCACTCGCCTCATTACTTTGGTAGCGTCGGCGGCGTTGACGGTTATAGGCACTGCTGTAGCCTTTCAAGCGGTCTTTGTTGCGCCAGAAAACAAACTTACCACACATCCGTATCTCATCCACTGCATTCTTCACCAGGGTATACATTTTATTACGTATCGTCAGGTTTTCGTTCTCACTATATTTCTCACCATTGGCACGGGCACGCACATCACGCGCCTGATCACTCATGACAGCCGCCTGCTCCACCTTTTCTTCACTCACCCCAATAGTGGCTAGCGTTGGTAAATGATCGCGCCCTAATACTGCCAGGTCATTCAAGTCCTGTATCATATCAGCGTGTCCGGCGCCTTCATCTATCTCAGCCACCTGACTCAACAAATCCGACCGATCTCTAAAAGCATAACGAAATGCATGCAAGAGCTCGTTGCGTAAATCATAGGCCAAAGGCTCCAGGTCAACCCACGCTTGCTCATCTTGCTCGCGCGTTTTCACTTCCTTCATCCAGTTTGATTGCGACTGACTAGCGGCACCCACCAGTACGGGTAATTCATCTATCACTTCAGCAGGCAAACCCGCTGCACTTAATTCTGCCTCATCATTTTTCGCCCATACGGCCAAATCTTCGGCTTCTTGAAAAAAGATACCCATTGGCACATAGGGCTTCTTCACTTGATCATCACTCAAGGCCTTTGCCTCTAGTAATTTTGCATTATAATCGTCAACATTCGACATAAAATTATAATTTTGAGATTAATACTGCCAGGCATCAGCTGGTTTAGAATGCGTCTCGCCAAAGTTGCAATCCTGATACCAGCTGATGACCTGTTTTTTATTATCATAAAGCTAAAACGTGTAGCTCCCTCCTTTTATGACAATCATCATACTTATGATAATTCACTCAAGACTTTTGACTAAGCGATTGTTTTACATGCTAAACGTTAGTTGTTCGGTGATGAATAAACATGAAAAGTAAAGCGATTCTTTTGGGGGAAGAATAAACAAAATACTCCTTTGGCATTTATGCTTGAAGTGTACTAACCCAGTACTCGACAATATAGATACTAAGGTTGATTATAACTTTGACAGCAATGCTTCTATTGCCGAACTGGAAGCAGGCGCTGTTTACCGATGGAAAATATAGGCCAGTAAGGATGATAATAAAGAGCCAACACATTGGAATGAGCCTTAAATTGTTTTGACTATTTTATGCTTAGGCAAGGCGAATTATTGCGATAATTGAGTGCAGTGTAAAGCTTGCTTGAATAATGCCGATAGTAGCAATAATCAAAAAGTAAAAATTGATTCATAGCCATAGTTACGGCGATATTTTTCAACGCAGTAGAAATAAACCAAAAGGTGATAATCAGGTAATTGAATCGCACATTTCACAAAAACTCATTCCTATTTCATGGCTTCGCCCAATTGCTCTACTTGTTTCAACCACAACTGTCGTTTGGTGCGAATAGCTGATTTTACAGGACTAAAGCTGGTTATTTTAACTGGTTTTACTCCGCAAAAGCCCAAAACACCTTTCTTCATCGCATTATGTCCAGGGCTCTTGTAGATGAGCTTATAATACCAAGTTGGTGTATCCATTGTTACAATTAAGCGAGCACTCTTGCCAGTTAGTAGCTTATCCCATAACAGCGAATTATCACGATAACTAAATGCAAAATTTGGTAAGAAAACACGATCGATAAACCCTTTTAGCAAGGCTGGTTGCGAACCCCACCAGTTAGGATAAACAAATACTAAATGATCAGCAGCTTTAATGAGTTTCTGAATATTAACAAGATCAGGCTCAAGCTCAGTTCTTTTGCGATAACCATACTTGAGAACTGGTGAAAAGTCTAAATCAATTAGGTTAATCAGTTTACAATCTCCTCCTGAAGCATCAGCACCAGCTTTATATTGTTTTGCCAATTCAAAGCAAAAGCTCTCCTTATTAGGATGCCCGTTAATGATTAGAATATTTTTCATTGGTTGTTATATGGGTTACAATTCAACTCTTAAGATGTCCTGTTTTAATGGTTACGTACACGTTATTTATAAGGATATACGATCTAAGATCTTTTCATATTCCTCAAAGCGATGCTTTCGAATGGGCCTTACATATGGCTCGGTTGAAAAGTGTAACAACAAGCAAGGACGAATAGCATTGTATTCATCAACATACTCGTAACGTACAAGTTCATTGTTTTTTATGCGCTGCTTTATTTTATTATGGTACGGATACATCGCAATACTATTTATTCAGACAAAAGAGCATTGAACCACAATTACATCGTTAATACCTTCTCATCATTTTTTAAGTAGGCCGTTAATGGTTCGCCCATATACTTAACATCAACCCCTATACGTTTGATTATATCTGCCACACCAAATTGTTCGGCACATGCCTGACAAGCTTCAACACGCACACCTCCTGCAATCATGGCCTTTACCTCTTCTTGCACGGCTGTATTCTATCCAACTAACTGCGCCGATGCTCCCCAAATAATAACATTAACAGTATCCCACCAGCCATGCTTTACGGCATTTACGCTATACATGCTTATCATCTTTGAAATGGTATCACGATTGGTGGTAGTCCACAAAATATTGATCTTATCCATATTAATCTATTTTATATTTTATTTCTGACTCAGTAGTTCACTTAAAACTTGCTT
>NZ_VKDE01000058.1 GCF_007097485.1 Carboxylicivirga sp. M1479
TACTTATATTTAGATCAGAAAAGAAAGCTTGGCATTGCCAAAAGAATACAAAAACAGATTGACAAATATGGATTTAACCCTGATGAACTCAACTTTGCATCAAGCTGATTTACAGGACTTAAATTTTACGTTAGTCAGAAGTTAAAAAAGGACATTCAACATGAAACAAAATATTTTGTTAGTAATATTCATCATGACTTTATTTTCATGTTCCAAATTCGACAGTGAAGTCATTAGGAATCATCAAATATTAAATGTTGTTCTAAATGATAGATTGACCTTAGCAAATCAAAATATTGGAATATCAGAAGTAAACGGCATAATCCAAGTTAAGGACATAATATTAATTGCGGATTCTAAATCTGACATAACCTTTGATAGTAAAAGAAATAATCTTAGAATGTTCAATTCTATTACTCCAAGTGTTGGTCATCCTTTCTATATGGATTCTATAAATTACATTTTAAAACAGTTACCGAGACTTTCGAGCCATTCGTGGAATACAGAACTCCTAACCGAAATAGTTAAAATTGAAAACCCTAAAGACGAATTTGAAAAAGAAACGCAACATAAAACAGAACTTTGGATTTCTAAGAACAAGAAAGAGAATAGTTATCTAGTTGTAACTGAACCAATTTTTAATCCAAGAGGAGAAGTCATTATTTCAGCAAAAATATTTACAGACGGATTCAACATTGAGAAGTGTTACATCATGGGTAAATCAGAATCTAATTGGAAAATAAAAGAGTGTCTAACAGCATTTTCTTTGATTAGAACCGAAGTTTTGGAAGATAGAGAAATAGAAAGTGAAATATTTATAGGTTATTCAGACAAATAAAAACCTGCCCACAACACGCTAGTATAAAGCAATTGGCGTTCGTGTGCAATTGGAAGTTAGGTCGGGTAATCGACCACCGCCAAATCTTTGATTTGGCTTTAGAAATGAGAAGATAAAAACAAATAAAAGATTTGGCTCAGAGAATTTTTGGAGGTTCGGTTTCATTAAACTGCCAATCGCTTCATCTAGCCAAACGTTAGCCACTATTGAAAAATATAACACTAAAGGCATTAAATTAAAAATATAAACTGAATGAAAACGCTATCAATGGACAGAATTAAATCTTTAAACAGGCAGTTTATATTACTAATCTTAGTTGTATTCTCATTTGTTTCTTGTCAACCAGAAGAGAAGGATACTGTTATGGTGGAGCATTTTATGGAGATTTATTCATCAAAAGGAGCTGATGAAGCATTAACATACTTTTATAGTACTAATCCACATTTAAGTGACGTAGAGGCTGCAAAAGAAGCGATAGATAGTTTTATACCGAAATTTGGAATGTTACGAGGTTATGAATTAATAAAAACTTCGAGAATAAATGACTCTTATTCTATACATAGCTATATTTTACTTTATGAGTTACAGCCAGTGAGGTTCTCTTTTGTTTTGTATAAACCAAGTAACGAGTGGAGGTTTCAGTATTTTAGATATGATAGTAACTTAAAAGAAGAAATGACAAACTCATTAGTAGTGACATGGGATTCTTGACCCATAACTTACATATCATGCGAAACTATAATAAAACAACAGTGGCTAACAAACCGTAATAAAGCATAAAGGGCATAGTGTAATTTGGTTGGTTTGTAGCTTCAGCAACCACCGCCAAATCACTGATTTGGCTTTTGAAATGAAAACTTAAAACAAAATACAGCGCTTTGGCTCTGCTAATTATGGAAAGTATCTAAGGTTAAATCCCTTTACGCTTTATACGGCAGGCCGTTGGGGTTAATTCACCACATGGCGCACAAAATTAAATTGTTTAGTAATTATGTTGAATACAAAAGGAATAGGTTGCTTTTATAAAGAAATGCCAGATGATTCAAGAGAAATATCAAATTAATATTACCATGAATGCTGAATCTGAGAAAGACAATATTGATATTTAAAGCTAACGTAAATCCAAAATGACAAGAAAAATAAAACTATATAAGAAACTATGCTTGTATCTTATAGCGCTCGTTTTGGTATTTGTTACTTTCCATTTTAACTTATTTAGTTCTTTTAATTTTATAACAGCTAGACTTGACAAATTAAATGGGAAATTAGTTTACCCTCAATGTGAGTTTAGTGGACAGGATTTGGTAAAATTGAATGAAGTATCAAAATCAATTGGCTTTACCGTCGTTTATGTGGATTGCGAACTTTTTTATACAAATGGAATGGAAAGTTACTATAGGATAATGAATCAAGCATTTTCACTGAAGTATGGAGATGATTGGCTTGACAGATTAAATGAGTTGAATATAAGAACTAACCCCAACAATGGCTTATAAAGCACAAGTGAGCCGACTAATTTTGGTTGGTTCGTAGCTTCAGCAACCACCGCCAAATCGCTGATTTGGCTTTTGAAAAGTATAAGATAAAAACAAAATCAACGCTCTGGCTACCTAGCATTTTGAAAGGTAAATTTGGTAACAAATCACTTTCGCTTCATAGCCTCGTCCGTTAGACCTCATTTGGGACACAAAAACGCAAGATTTAAAAGGACAGCAATCATTGGCTGTTGGGTGAACCGCCTCAGCCTATCAGCGTTAAGAAAATTTTGAACTGGGAGCGTAACAAACCAAAGCTGTCTGAGTCCGTTGAAAACGGATGAGTTCTTTGGTTTTAGCGGACAGAAGAAATTTTTAGCAAGAGGGGCTGCAGCGGAGATTTTTTGTTTCCTTTTTCATGGTTGGAAAAAGGAAAAGCCCGTCTGGCTTGAAGACAATAAACTAAAAACCAACTGCTCAACCGAATACCTGGGCATTGACTCACAATACTGAAAAAACAAATGTGAAGTTAAGAGGGAAACTATTCGCGAAGCTGATTCACTGCTTAAAGAGCATTTGCTTTTTCAAGTTCGGACTAAATGACAACATAATCCAGTGATTCAGTAGCTTATGAGTTGATTAGTTGATGAAGGCAAGAATAAGATTGATAAAACGAGAATATAACAAGCACTGGACGGATTTAGAATTCGATGAATCATTTATCTTTAGAATAAAAACGAGGTCTAACACGCTTCAATAGCGCAAAAGGGGATCAGTGCATTTTGCAAGGGCACAGCATCGGCCAGCAACGCCAAAGGCTGATTTAGCCTTAGAATTAAAAGTTAATACAAAATACAGCGCTTTGGCTCAGCATATTCTGGAAAGAAGCTAAGGAGTATTCCCCCTTTCAGCGCCATGTAGCGAGACCGTTGTGTGCAAGCTAAACCCAGAACGCAAACTATAAAATGAAAAAAATAATCCAAACCATTCTGAACCCAAATTTGACAGCCATGATTCTTTATGGGGTGGTTTCATTTATCGTCCTGACAGCATATGTCTGGAGGTTTTCATTTGTTTGGGAATTCCTTTTTAGCGTAACTCATTATATAATTGGACTGCTAGCTATATTAGCTTTTGGACTTAAATTCACCTACAAAATGGATAAAAAGCATGGCGCAAAACTGAAACGCTATGTTTGGATTTCAATAGCTCAATTGATTATTATATGGATGGTGTCAAACCCAATGAGAACGTGGCAAATTGAAAGTTCAAAAAACAAAGCCGGACTAATAATAGAATCCTTGGAGACATACAGGTTGCAAAACGACTGTTACCCTGCATCATTAGCTGAACTTGGTAATAAACTTAACCTTGACCTACCAAAATGGACGAATATCGGGACAAAATATTTATACACCCAATATGGTGACGAGAACTATAGTTTAGCATTCACTTCTTATTATGGATATATGGCTAGCTATTATAATGAATATGGTAAATGGGGTTTTACGGACTAATAAAAGCCAGCACACAACACGCTGCTATAGCGCATTCGGGTTACGTAGCACCTTGGTAAGTTTAACGCTTCGGCAATCACCGCCAAATCGCTGATTTGGCTTAAAATGAAAAGATAAAACAAATACAACGCTTTGGCTCAGCTCAATTTGGAAATATTGTAAGGATAAAACCCCTCACGACGCCATGCAGCCACCGTTGGGCAGTATTAAATCCGTATCGTAGAAAAATATAATAAAACATCACTCTAAATTGCGGAATAAGTAGAATTTGGATGTGCTAGGATGAGTTGAATTATAAAAAAGTTGAACAAATGGGATACATGGGATTTGGATTACAAAAATGGATTTACTCTCAAAAACCTAGAAAAGCATTTTCAAAGGACAGAAAACCTATTGGCAATACAATACAAAATCATGAAACAAAAGGAGCTTTTAAGGATGATACGATTCATCTAATTGGACGCCTGAAAGAAAAGCATACAGAAACTGAAAAAAGGAGAATTCGCATTCTAAATAAATATAGTGGCATGTTAAAAGCCATTCTTATCTCCTTTGCTGTATTAATTTTGCTTTTGGGGGCAATCAATTTTGGTTTAAATAAAGAGTCACAAGAAAAAGCTCAAGTTGCAAGACAAGAAATGATTAATAAGAGAATAAAAAAAGAAGAACAACGTGCCTTTAATCTTGTACTTGAATATGGTCAGAACCATTTGCGGAATAAAGAATATGAATTAGCAATCAAAGAGTTTGAACAATTAACCATAAATAATCCTGACAATATAAGGGCAAAAGAGGCTTTAGCGAATGCATTATACTTTGCTTGTATTGAAAAGAATATAGAATGTGATAGGGTTTTAAAAGTCTACGACGAGCTAAAGCAAATAGCAGTAAAAGAACAATATATTCAGAATGTAGCTGCAATTTATATTCATAAAGGTGATTTTGAGGGAGCTGATATCGAATTAAATAAACTAAAAAATAAATAACACTGCCCAACACGCTAGTATAAAGCAACTGGCGGTCGTGACTTTTTACAAGTTCGCAGCTACGATGACCACCGCCAAATCTTTGATTTGGCTTTAAAAATGAAAAGATAAAAACAAATAAAAGATTTGGCTCAGAGAAGTTATGGAAGGTTTGGTTCGTTAAATTGCCAATCGCTTCATCTAGCCAAACGTTGGGCACAAGCAACAAACGCAATAAATGAATAGAATAACTCTCATTATGACACTCCTGACTATTGGAATCAATTGCTATTCGCAAAATGACACCCTATATCTGGAACAGGAATATGTGGAACTAAACGGTGAAAGGTTTAATAAATCTGCATTATCCGGAGATAAAACAGGAGAGTGGGTTGAATATGGGATGCATGTTAATAGTATCATTGACTTTGAGGAATGGCTAGGAAGTGGAGATGGTTTTCATACACGTGAAAATGTTAAGTTCGAATATAGACCCCTGAAAAAAGGAGAATATTTTGGAATACGTTATTTAATAAGTGAAAAATCAGACACTATTAATGGGGACGTATACTACCATTGCAGTTATCTTGAAATTAGAAATAAAATACCTTCAGAGCTTTATTATATAAAGGCAAAAGGAAGTTATGTGAGTAATCAAAAAGAAGGTGAGTGGAAATTTTATTACCCATCAGGAAATATCTTGAAGAATATTACTTATAAGAATGGAGTTCCTGTCGATAATTTCAATATTTATAGGAAAAATGGCAATGTTATGATTGAAATAATAAAAATAAATAATGCAGCTTGGACTGTAACGAAATATAATAAGGACGGCCTAAAACTTGAGACTGCAATTAAGAAAATAGAACAGTTTGATATTCTATATTAGAAATGCCAGTGCCCAACAAACCGTTATAAAGCATAAAGGGCATAGTGTAATTTGGTTGGTTTGGAGCCTTGGCAACCAACGCCAAATCACTGATTTGGCTTTTGAAATGAAAACTTAAAACAAAATACAGCGCTTTGGCTCTGCTCAATATGGAAAGTATTTAAGGTTAAATTCCTTTACGCTTTATACGGCAGGCCGTTAGGTGCAAAACAAACCAAGGCGCTCAAAAATAATAATTGAATGTACGACCTAATAAAACCAAATACAGAATGGAGAAAAATTGCAAAAGACTTTGATGGAACTATAAAAGTAGGTGGTGTTTTATCGGCAACTCAAATGCAGATTTCAAGAAAAGGTTTAGCATTTAATATTAAGACTAGTTACTCAAATGACAATTTATGGTCCGCAAGGACTATCATTCATTGCACTTTTCATTACAGACAAGAATGTTCTGTTCGCATAACCAAAAATATTTGGACTTCAATGCTTGGTAATAAAGACGGAATTTTAACTGTTTCAAACGGGTTTAATGAACTGAAGGAAAACTTACAGAATAATGCAACTATAGCTGAATTTAGAAAGAAAAGAAAATCATTTTCATTAATTTTCAAGACGGAAGGGATTGTTGCTAAAGACTATGAGATTCTTCCTATGATTCAGATAAAATTGACAGGATTTCTTAAAAAGAAGGAAGATTTTAGAGACGTTTTTGAGTTAATGAGTGAACTGGCGAAAGTATTATTAAATGAAAAAATAATAAGTTCTGCACCTAACACGCTAGTATAAAGCAATTGGCGTTCGGAGCTTTTGGAAGTGCAGTTTGTTAGTCGAACACCGCCAAATCTTTGATTTGGCTTTAGAAATAAAAAGGTAAAAACAAATAAAAGATTTGGCTCAGAGGATTTTGGAGGTTTAGTTTGGTTAAATTGCCAATCGCTTCATCGTGTGCCGAGAAGTAGTGAACGGCAAAATATTCACTACATGCTGTAAATTGAGATGGTGGAAACCAGTTGTAGGGTTGAGCCACTGAGGTCGTCTTGCAGGAGGAGGCTTCAAACCGCCCAAAGG
>NZ_VKDE01000059.1 GCF_007097485.1 Carboxylicivirga sp. M1479
TCTTATTTTATGGCCAATGGTTTTGCGCAGGGCTACTTTGGCATTCAGGTCAATTCGTCTGAGGAACGACGGATCTTGTTCTCAGTATGGAGCCCCTATAAAACGGATAATCCTAAAGAGATACCAGAAGACCAGCGCATTACCTTGCTCAAGAAAGGCGACGATGTGTATACCGGTAAATTCGGTAACGAAGGCTCCGGCGGACAAAGCTATCTGAAACACATGTGGAAAGCAGGTCAAACCTATCGGTTCTTATTAAAGGCGAAGCCTACTGTGAACAACAGTACCGATTATACGGCCTGGTTTATGGATCCGGAGGTTAAGGACTGGCAACTCATCGCCAGTTTCCGTCGCCCCAAGACTTTTACCTACATCAAACGTCCGCATTCATTCCTGGAGAATTTTATGCCCCATATGGGTAATAAAAGCCGCATGGCTTATTACACCAACCAGTGGGTGTGTAATACCACTGGGGAGTGGTTTGAACTCTCCAAAGCAAAGTTTACCGCTGATGCAACAGCCCGCAAAGATGCACGTCTGGACTATGCCGGAGGTGTTTGTGAAGGTAAATTCTTTATGAAAAACGGTGGTTTTTTTAGTGAAAGGGTAGCTTTTGACCAGTACTTTGAAAGAGAAGATCAAGGTGATAGACCTGAAATCAACCTTAAAATATTGAAATAATGATCGAAAATAAATTTATGAAGGTATTATTATCATTGATTCTGATGTCTGTAGTGACATCGTTATGGGCACAAGAAACAATAAAATTTAATGCCGACTGGAGGTTTCATTCGGGTGATAAGCAAAGTGCTAAAACTGTTCACTATAACGATGAAGACTGGCGTTTGCTGGATTTGCCACACGACTGGAGTATCGAGGGGGAGTATAATAAAGACGAACCCATGGGAGATAGGTGTGGTTATTTACCCGCAGGAATTGCCTGGTATCGGAAGACAATCGAAGTGCCTGAAAGCTGGAAAAATAAGCATGTTGAAATCGCCTTCGATGGTGTGTTTATGAACAGCAGTGTTTATGCCAACGGTCAGTTATTAGGAACACGTCCTTATGGCTGGATTTCTTTTGCCTATGATATTAGTCAAATAGTAGATGATAATAATACTATTACATTTGCTGTTAGGGTTGATAACAACAAACAACCATCAGCACGCTGGTATACCGGAAGTGGTATTTATGCCGATACCTGGATTCGTGTAAAAGAACTGGTGCACGTACCTCATAACGGTATTTTTGTTCGTACAGAGGGGAATAAAGTAACGATTGATACAGAGCTTAAGAGTTTAGAGAACAAGGCAAGAAAGTTAAAATTAAAAACATCTATTCTTAATGCACAAGGAAAAATAGTTGCTTCTGTAAGTGAAAAGTTAAAGATTCCTACAGAAGGCAAACAAACCGTACGACAACTATTACAGATTGAAACACCTCATTTATGGGATGTTGACAACCCATATCTCTATACATTAAAAACAGAATTGTTGAATGGAAAGAACGTTGTTGATATAACAAAAACACGTTTTGGCGTACGTGATGTAGAATGGAAACCAGGAGTAGGTATGTTTATTAACGGAAAGTCTGTAAAAATGCAAGGTGTTTGTAATCACCAGGACGCCGGTGCCCTGGGAGCTGCAGTGCCTGATAAAATATTACGTTTCCGCATTCAGCAACTGAAAGAAATGGGCGTAAATGCTATCCGAACTGCTCATAACCCTCAAACACCACAGTTCTATGATATGTGCGACGAAATAGGGATGTTGGTAATGGATGAAATTTTTGATGGCTGGAAAAAGAAAGCAGACCATGATTATGGCGCTCATTCTTTTAATGAATGGTGGCGACACGATTTAAGCGATTGGCTAAAACGTGACCGAAACCATCCATCTGTTGTCATATATAGTGTGGGTAATGAAACACGAGGAAAAGTGGCTAAAGATTTGGTGGAAATGTGTCACGATCTGGATCCAACCCGACCAGTTACATCAGGTCATTCAGGTTCTGAGTACATGGATGTACTGGGAATGAATGGGTATAGTGAAATGGTTGGTTTTATTGAAAATAAATTAAAAAACGACAGAGTGTTCATTGGTACCGAAAACACCCACACCTGGCAGGTAAGAGGTTATTACAGAACCAAAACATGGTATAGAGATGGCTATCGTCCCCAAAGAACCTATTGGTATCCGGATTTAACAGAAGAGGAAGTGTTTACATATGACTGGACCAATGGGGCAGGACGTAATAATTTTAAACAAGTATTCAACTCGAGTTATGATAATGCGATGGTGCGCTTAAATTCGAGACAAAATATAGAACAGTTAAGAGACATCCCCAATTACGCCGGCTCGTTCCGGTGGACAGGCTACGACTATATTGGAGAAGCCGGATATGTGCACGGGGGATGGCCTTTTAAAGCATTTATGGGAGGAGCAATTGATTTAGCCAACTTTGAAAAGGATTTGTTTTATTTATATCAAAGTCAATGGACCAATGAGCCAATGGTACATATTCTACCTCACTGGACACATCCAACTTTAGCAGAAGGTACTAAAATTCCTGTCTGGGTTTATTCTAATTGTGATGTTGTTGAGTTGTTTCACAATGGTCAATCACTGGGCAAACAGTCGAAAGGTACGAAATGGGAGGAGATGGCGCGTCAGTGGATGGTTGCTTATGTACCAGGGGAACTCAAGGCTATTGGTTATAATAACGATGCAAAAGTGGCAGAACAAATGATTCGTACGGCCGGAGTTCCTGCTAAAATAGCTTTATCGATTGATGGAGAACCCTTATCGGAATCAGGTAAAGATATTGTACAGGTGCGTGTAACAACGACCGATAGCGATGGTAATTTCTATCCTTATGGTGAGAACCGAAGCTATTTTCATGTTATTGGAGCAGGTAAAATCCGGGCTTTAGATAACGGTAGTCCAATAGATGTGGAAAAACACTTTGAGGCGAAAAATCGCATAGCCTTTTACGGACTGACACGCGCCTATATCGAATCGGACGATACCGATGGAGATATTAATCTTTTAGCAGCTTGTATCCTAGGTGAAAAGAAACAGGTAACTTCAAATCAAGTGCACATCGATACCCAATTCTTAAACTTGAGGGGAAATGAAGTTAATAGTTATGTTAGAGTATATTACACCATTGATGGAAGTGAACCAACTTTAAAATCCCAAGTCTATACCGGACCTTTTGATGTGAAAATGGGAACTACTGTCAAGGCTCTTTTAACGCTTGATGGGGAACCTATTCACAAGATGGAAGAACGTTTTGCTGAAGATGAAGGCTTTGTTTGGGATTCAGTGCAAGAATCTGTTAATCTTGGCGGAGATCAGGCTGAAGATGCCAAATTTAATGATGCTTCTGTGATGAAAAACGGTGAGGGATATAATGGAACCGGTTTCTTATATTTTGGACGTAACAGTGGAGGCTGGGTTGAATGGTATCAGGAAAATGACGGTGCAGATGGTGAATTTACCCTAAAAATCCGTTATACAGCCAATAAGAGATTCAGAGATGCCCATAAAATATTACTTACAGTAAATGGCCAATCACAGAAGTTAGCATTGCCTTCAACTGAGAAATATGGAACTACATGGAAAGTACTTGAAGTAAAAGCCAACCTGGGTATGGGAGCTAATAGAATTCGTATAACTGCCCTTGAAGATGATGGCTTAGGAATTGATGAGTTGAGTGTTGAATAAGTTATCGTGTTTCCGGTACGGCTATAAGCCATGTAAATACAAGAGTGTTGTTATTGGAAAGAATAAAATAGTAGAAACATAATTAGAATGAAACGTAAACAAATAAAGCAACTAAGCCTGGTGCTTATTGTTCAGCTGTTGATATGGTCTTCTTGTTCTTTAAAAGACAGTAACCAACGCCAGGTTCTTCACCTGAAGAAAGGCTGGAAATTTATAAAAGGCGACCAGGCAGGTGCCGAATCATATGCTTTTGATGATGCACAATGGGAGCAGGTAGATGTTCCGCATGATTGGGCCATTTACGGTCCGTTTGACAAGAATAACGATGCGTATGAGACAATCGTTACCCAGGATGGGGAAAAAGTACCCAAACTGAGAACAGGTAGAACGGGAGGCCTGCCACATATGGGAGTAGGCTGGTACCGAAAAAACTTTCACGTGCCTTCAGAGGCTAAAGGTAAAAAGCTGTTCGTTGAATTTGATGGCGCCATGAGTCATTCCAAAGTCTATTTAAACGGGACTTTCATAGGTGAGTGGCCTTATGGTTATACCTCGTTCCATTTCGACCTGACTGACCATGTTAAAACAGGGGAAGAAAACGTACTGGCCGTACGATTGGAAAACAAACCAAAGATGTCGAGGTGGTATCCCGGAGCGGGTATTTACCGAAATGTTCGTCTGGTGTATAAGCCCCAAACTCATATCGCCCACTGGGGAACATACATTACAACCCCTGATATTAAACAGGGAGAAGGTACGGTAAATATTAAAACAAAGGTCAATGGCAATGGTCATTATAAGCTTTTGACCGAAATATATTCTCCTCAAGGAGAACTCTTAAAGTCTGGAGCAACTGTGTTTTCAGTTCAGGGAGATGTTGAAGTAGAGCAGACTATTCAAGTGGATGAACCTGAGTTATGGGATGTAGAAACGCCAAGACTTTATAAAGTATTGTCCAAGGTAATACACAACAATCAGGTGATTGATGTGTATGAGTCTGGTTTTGGATTCAGACACTTTACCTTTACCTCGGATGATGGTTTTCATTTAAATGGCCGACGAGTGCCTTTGCAAGGTGTTTGTATGCATCACGATTTAGGTCCTATCGGTGCAGCAGTTAATCATTCAGCCATTCGTCGTCAATTGCGCCTGTTAAAGGAAATGGGTTGTAATGCCATACGTACGGCGCATAATCCACCGTCGCCCGATTACTTGGCCATGTGTGATTCCATGGGATTTCTGGTTATTGATGAAGCCTTTGATCAATGGAAGATCATTAAAGTGGTCAATGGCTATAATAACCTTTGGGACGACTGGAGAGAGAAAGATCTTAAGGCTTTATTACATCGTGATAAAAACCATCCATCCATTATCATGTGGAGCGTGGGTAATGAAATCAGCGAGCAATACGGAAAGGAATCCTGGAAGATTGCGAAGTCACTGGTTGATATCTGTCATGAGGTAGATAGCACCCGGCCGGTTACCATTGGTTTGAATACTTATAAACCGGTTAAAAATAATTTTGCCAATCAGTTCGATGTAAAAGGGTGGAACTACTACCTGGATTATACCAAACTACACAAGGAGCGACCCAATTGGGCTGTTTATGCCAGTGAAAGCCAATCAACCGTGTCAAGCAGGGGTTTTTATGATACGGATGCAAGGCCTAAAAGACACTATAGACGCGACAATTTGCAGTGTTCGTCCTATGCCCTTGAATTTCCGGGCTGGGCTAATACACCTGATGTTGGCTTTGCCGTATTAGATGATAATCCATATTTGGCCGGGGAGTTTGTATGGACCGGTTTCGATTACCTGGGAGAACCATCACCTTATAATATTGAATGGCCTACCCGTAGCTCCTATTTTGGCCTCATCGATTTGTGTGGTATCCCAAAAGATATTTACTACATGTATCAGCAACGATGGACCGATAAAGAAGTACTTCATGTCTTACCACATTGGAACTGGGAAGAAGGGCAGAATGTACCGGTTCATGTTTTTACCAATTATGATTCAGCCGAATTATTTGTCAACGGGAAAAGCTATGGTGTTCAATCAAAAGATAGCTCCGAGATTTACCGCAGATACAGGTTGGTATGGAATGATGTGATCTTTGAGCCGGGAACCATTGAAGTAGTCGGCTTAGATAAAAATGGTCAGGCTGCCAAAGCGACCATTGTTGAAACAGCAGGAGAACCTTATGCCATTAACTTAATTGCAGATAAGGCACCGGTGAAAGCCAATGGAGAGGATCTTGCGTTTGTGGAAGTGCAAATCGTTGACAAGGAAGGACGAATTTGTCCATGGGCTAACAATGAAGTGCATTTTAAGGTAGAAGGAAATGGTAAGTTCCGTGCTGCCGGAAATGGAGATGCGACCGATTTGGAGCCTTTTCACTCAGTCAAAAGAAAATGTTTTTATGGTAAATGTGTGGCAATGGTGCAAACAAGCGAATTAGCTGGTGAAATCATACTAAGTGTCAGCTCTGGTAATCTGAAAAGTGGTGAAGTTATTTTAAAGTCGCATTAGTTTATAGTGATGAATTGACTAACGTAATTAAAAAGATTAGAAATATAAAATTATGAAATTGAAAGTTTATAAAGCTGGTATAGCATTCCTGTTTACGATTATGGTGACCTTGAGTGCGTGCAAAACAAACTCAACCGAAAAAAGTAAAGAACTTGTGCAACCCAATATTATCTACATTTTGGCCGATGATTTAGGCTATGGTGAATTGGGCTGTTATGGTCAGAAGAAAATAGAAACACCCAATATCGACCAATTGGCCAAAGAAGGAATGATTTTTTCGCAACACTATTCCGGTTCGGCTGTTTGTGCTCCATCCAGAAGTGTCTTATTGACCGGAAAACATACCGGGCATACAGATATTCGA
>NZ_VKDE01000006.1 GCF_007097485.1 Carboxylicivirga sp. M1479
ATGAAACTGACTTCAAACGCTAAGCACACAGGACTATTGCCTCGAGCATGAACATGAAAATTTAACTTCTTGGCGTTTACAACTTATTTTGAAACAAACTCTATGTCAGAGAATAACAAAATTATAAACACATGAAAATAATTTCGTGGAATGTAAATGGCGTCCGAGCAGTGATGAAGAAGGATTTTATGGAATCGTTCAAATCTATGGGGGCTGATATACTTTGTTTGCAAGAAACAAAAGCGCAAGACGATCAGGTTGCAGAGGCTTTGGCTGAATTCAACGATTATCATATCTTTTCCAACTCGGCGGTAAAAAAAGGCTATTCAGGCACAGCCATCATCAGCAAAGAGAAACCTTTAAACATTAGTAAAGACATGGGCATTGAGGAGCACGATCAAGAAGGGCGTGTTCTATGTGCCGAATATGAGCAGTTCTTTCTTGTCACTGTTTATGTACCCAATTCGGGTAGTGCACTTAAACGCCTCGACTATCGACAGCAATGGGATAAAGATTTTTATAACTACCTCAAAAAATTAGAAGAGACGAAACCTGTTTTGGTTTGTGGCGATTTTAATGTAGCCCACACTGATATTGATCTGGCTCGTCCTAAACCTAACTACAATAAGTCGGCTGGTTATATGCAAGACGAAATTGATGGCATGGACCGCTTCACTAAAGGTGGATTAAAAGATACTTTCCGCCATTTTTATCCCGAGTTAACAGACAAGTACTCGTGGTGGAGCTATAGAGCTGGAGCACGTGGCAAAAACGTAGGCTGGAGAATCGATTATTTCTTAGCCAGCGATAGTTTTATTCCTCAACTGAAGGATGCTTTTATACATCATGAAATTATGGGATCAGACCATTGTCCTGTGGGAATTGAGCTCAAATAAAATAGTAAATGCCAATGTTAATTCATTGGCATTTTTTTTATGACTTCCCTTTTGTGATCGCCTCAACTAACTCATTACAAACGGCTAGTTTACCATTTATCAAAGTGGTCGTCGTCACTATTCCTTTCAAACACAGATGTTCATCGGGTAAACGATAAATATCCTGATAGAACATGTATTTAATTCCTTTGTGTTCAACACGCGTGCGAACTACAAATTGATCGTTGCTTTTGAGCGGAGACTTATAAGACAGATCAATCCGGGCAACTACAGCAACTATATCTCTTTCGAATAACTCTTTAAAGTTTATGCCTATTGAATCAAGAAACTCATGGCGAGTATGTTCTAAATAATTCTGATACACTGAATTATTGACTATTCCCTGCAGATCACATTCGTAATCGCGCACCTTGAATTTTAACTCGTAATCGTATGTTGCAGTCATTATTTGTAAGTTTACTGCGAAAGTAAAAATAAAAAAGGTGGCTTAAAAGCCACCTTTACATTAATCATCTCGGAAAATTCTAACCTTTAGCCTTTGAGATTAATGAATGATAACATCGATACACGTTTGTAAAACACATTATCATAGGACAGATGATTTGGGGTATGTTTTGATGTGTAATGTGAGTGAGAATTTGAAAAGAACCTGCCGTTGCAGGCTCTATTTCAAATATAAATCCAAATCACACACTAATTTTTTTATCGTTTTTTTTAATATTACTCCGTAGCGCTAAACGCTGTCTACATATTATTGATGCATAGCTGTACACAAACCCTGTACGAAGAAGTGATTTTTTTTCAATATTTTTTAAAACAACCCATAACACACTACACTGCAATCACTTAGGCACAACACAGTAATTATCATCATTGAATCACTTCTGATTAAGACACGCGCATTCTTACAAACAAGTGGCAGTAAGAAAAAAGATAAAGATGACATTCTTCCAGAACGGATTATACACCATTATAACTCTGTACATAGATTTATGCGAAACAAGTTTTGTATCCATTCTACGTATAACGAAAAGTATTAGAAGTATACCACATACAGCAGATCAGAATTCTAACTTCTTTTAATAAAAATTTTTCTTGTTATATGATGCCCTTTGTGAGTAATTCTAAGGAAATATATACCTGGAATAGAATATTGCATGGTTGAACATGTACAATCCTTTACCTTATTTCCAAGCACATCAAAAAGTTCGGCTCTAAAACCTTCAATACCACTTATATTAATAATGCCATTTGATGGGTTTGGATAAACATTTAAAGCCGTCTCAAGTTCGTCCTGTAATCCAACATAAGCATCTTCATATACTCCGGCAAACTTTAGGTTTGACTCGGACCAAAGGTTTGATCGATAATCATGTTCCAGCCAATAATGCATGTAATCAACCTGCCCTTTTGTAAACATAGATGTACAGCCTGAGTAATCCATAAAGTTTTCAGTATTTACCAAACCATCATTACATAAGTCACCTTTTTTACATTCCCACGTAAAACACTGCGTTTCAGGAGTATCATCAATACCGTCATCTCCGCAATAATCGTAACTACTACCAAATACATGAGACAATCCTAAATAATGCCCCACTTCATGTGTAAAAACGTTATCACTAGAACTTCCGTATAAGTATTTATAATTATAAACTATACCAGCCATTTTACCTCCCTCGTCTGTATTGGGGAGATATGCCCAACCAGTTCCATTCCCTGAACCATTGACATTGTTGGTAACCCATACCTGAAGATACCTTTGTATTCCAGAATAGTCGGATCCCATGTTCCAGTTAACTTCCTTTTTTAACGTTAAATTACTACCAGGGTTATCGCCAGGCAAGGCTTGCCTATGGTAAGTTATACCATTGGTACTATTACCAGAGGGATCTTTTTTAGCTAAATGAAAAATGATTTTACTATCCTGTAGCAAGTGTTTAAATTCTTCTTGTACCTGAGCAATTAAAACATTCTTTGCAGCAAAATTCCTATTGAGTAACTCGATAACTTTCTTCGCTGTTTCGTAATTCAATCGTTGTTCTGGATTGTGAGCATCAAAAACATGAAAAACAATAGGTATGTGATATTCCTTCCCTCCTGTTTTTAATGTCTTTAATGATTCAAATGGCACAACATGAACCTCTGAACAACTACATACGACTTCAGGTCGAGCGTCCTGAGAAAAAACACTTATTGAAATAAAAGCAAATACTATTATTAATACTATTCTCATAGCAGCGAAATTTATGGGCAGTAATAAATTACTGCCCATTATTGATATTGTTGCTCATTCAATGATAATGAACTAAATACTATTGTAATTTTTAATAGCCACCCGTTTGACCCATATTTTCATTATTCCTCATCTCGTATTCACTTATTGGGTAAGCAAATGATTTATCGGGATAAGTAACTAATGGCTTTTGTGGTATTTCGGGGCGATCGATATCCTTAGCATAACGAGCCAAATCAAATAATCTTAAACCCTCGAAAGCAAACTCAAGCTGTCGTTCATTCAAAATAATATCTGTATTAATCGACGTTAATAAAGAAGCAGCTCTATTTTGTCTAATAACATTGATATCATTAAGCGGAGTATCTCCGATGCTTGTTGAAGCTTGTAAATTAGCTTCAGCTCTGATTAAGTACATTTCAGAGAAACGGATTACTTTTGTATTATTAACATTCACATTTCCTCCCTCTCCGGGATATTTGTAAATACTATAACCATCAGCTCCATTGTCTTTGATTACACTTCGACGAACATCTCCAGCTTCATATAAACCTAACAAACCAATAGGTACTCCTAAATCCTGATATTCAAGATAAATACCACCAATCGACTCACTTCTGCCAGGGAAGTTACTATCGCTGAGTTCCATATTAATCTCAAATATACTTTCAGAACCATTTTCTTTTTTTAACGACCAATAATTTGTGTAGTTATCAACATTCAGAATTTTATATCTGTTTGATTTAATTACTTCATCAGCCATTTTTGCAGCCAAAGCCCAATCTTCTTTATAAAGAGCCACGCGTGCTAATATTGCAGTAGCCGTAGTTTTTGAAATGTATACGCACCCTTTTGTGTTCTCCAAAAGACCAATAGCATCCTGAAGATCTTTGATGATAAAGTCATATACCTCTTTAACAGTATTTCGTGATGGCTCTTCAATGGCGCTATCGAACTTATAGGGAACACCTTGATGACCTCCTGCTGCATTGGCATCTGGTTCAAGGCTCGCATCGTTGAATGTGTAGTGCTGACTAAAGAAATTAACCAAGTTAAAGTGCATTAAAGCTCTAATAGTAAGCGCTTCACCTTTTAAATTATCAATGGATGATTGCGGTGCATTTTCTTTATCAAAACTATCTCCATCGATGGCGTTAATGACATTATTGGCTGATGTAATAGCTTTGTAAGATTCGCTCCACAAACCAGATGCAGTAGCCGTTGGAAAGAAAGTCATGTTCAATTCATCCGAATAACGATCAGTTTCAGCAGCCGTGTTTCTAATTAAATCATCACCTTTACATGATCCTGATATTGGAATAAAGCCTCCGTATAAATCCGTTCTCATTAAGTATACATATAGGCCGGTTGTACTACTTTCTAGTTTTGAATAAGAAGATAACGCCTGATCTTTATCCAAGTCACCAAACGGATTTCTATCGATAAAATCCTCTGAGCATCCAAATAGGAATACAATTAATGTTATATATAATATATTTTTCATCTTTTTTTAATATTGAATTAAAAGTCTAAGTTAACTCCGAAAATAAATGTACGAGAGTTTGGTACGGCATTATAAGAATAACCATTGACACCAACCTCAGGATCTAATCCAGTTACGTTTGACCATGTAATTAAGTTGGTTGCTTGGCAATAAATATGCGCATTTTGAATAAAGGCTTTTTCAACCCAAGTCTTAGGAAGTGAATATCCTAATTTTATGGTTTTAAGTCTTAAATACGAACCATCTTCAAGCCAACGTGTACTGATCCATTCGTTACTTTGCGTATTGTTATACGCTATTGGTTTTGGAACATCAGTTATTTGACCAGGCGTTGTCCAGAAATTATTAGCAACATAAGCTGTTACAGGACCCGAGCCATTAGGTTTAACATCACTTCCATCGTGCTCGCGGTAAACGCGCTCAGAAAACATAACTTCATTACCTGAAACACCGTAAAACATAAAGCTAAATTCAATACCTTTAAAACTAAGAGTATTAGTCATACTACCATAAATATCAGGCTCAGGACTTCCAACATAGTCTCTAGCTGCTTGGTCATAGTCTTCTGTTTTACCACCGTCTTCGTCATACCATAGTGCCATACCATTATCTGGGTTAACACCGGCGTATTTATACAGATTCCATTCGGTGAATTTACCACCTACACGTCTTTTTTGGAATGATCCATTACTCATTTCTTCCATACCGTCACCTAAGGAGATAATTTCACTTGATGGTAAAGTAAAGTTGATATCAGTTGTCCACTGGAAGTTTCTACCTTTAACATTCTGACTACTTAAAGCTACTTCTAATCCTTTGTTTAAGATTTCTCCACTATTAACTAGGATAGAAGATTGACCAGATGTTTGTGATATTTCTTGATTAATTAACAGCTGATTATTGTTGCGAATATAATATTCAACTGTACCAGTAAATCGACTAAAAAGACCGAAATCAACACCAACATTGGTCGTTTGTGCACTTTCCCAAGTTAAATCAGCATTTTCAATTTGCGATGGGTACAACGCTAAATTAGAGTTATACTTGTCAGCCTGGTATAACCCTTTACTAGCATAACTGTCAATACCACTGTTACCTGTTTCACCATATGAAGCTCTTATCTTTAAGTTATTAACCCACGAAACATCAAAGAAATCTTCATTTGACAAAGTATAACCTAATGAGAATGACGAGAAAGTTGCCCATTTGTTATTCGCTCCAAACTTACTACTCGCATCACGACGTATACTTGCACCAAAGTAGTATTTACTATTATAACTATAAGAAGCATTAGTAAAATAAGAGATACCTGCATTTTCAATTCTAGATCCACCAACTTCTTGATCTGAAGATGTACCGTCTAAGTATGGTATATCAGGATCAATATTGGCCCCTCCTGCATAAATCCACCAGTTATTGTACTCTCTGGCTTCTTGACCAAGTAATACATTTAAACTGTGGGAACCATTGAATATTTTATTATATGTAAGGGTATTACTAATATTCCATTTGTAATACTTATTGTTTATAGCATAATAACCACCTCCCCAACTCTGTGCATTAGCGGCTGCTGGGTCAAAGTATTGATCATCATCTACGTCTTTCCAATCCAAACCAAAGGTACTTTTAGCCTTTAAGTTTTTTGTAATTGCAAGCTCAACAAAAGTTGAATTAACAATACTTACTGTACGGTTCTGCATTGAATTTAGGTCAATAATTTGTAAGGCATTATAATTACCATTAGACCCACCTAAATCTTGATTATACTCTCCATCTTCAGTATGAGATTCATAAAACGGCAATGTCCAGAAAGAAGCAGCAACAGGGTTTGCCCAAGCCCAACCATCACTAACATAATCCTGCTTACTTCTACTTACCTGCAGATTATTACCAATTTTAATGTACTTATTAATTTCATGGTTTAAATTAACACGTCCACTAAAACGATCAAATGCTGTACCAACCACAGTTCCTTCTTGACTTAAGTAGCCGGCACTAACAAAGAAGTTAGTTTTCTCATCTCCACCACTAATGTTGACATTATAATTATCATACGCACCTGTTTGAGTATAAGCATCCCACCAGTCAAAATCAGTATCTGCCAATGAGTTTGGAAAATATAATCCTGAATCTACCAATGGATCATACCAGTCAGCGTAGTTTCCTTCGGGATCAAATAATTCGCCAGCATTACGTGAAGCAGCTTGGAAATAGTTTACTAAGTCAGCACTATTAGCATTTTCGTTTTCTACATTGGTAAGTGTTGAAACACCTTTTTCAACGTTGACGCTAACTTTCGTTTTACCTTTTTTACCACTTTTTGTAGTAATAATTATAACACCATTACTTGCTCGAGATCCATAAATAGCTGTTGCTGCAGCATCTTTCATTATAGTAACATTTTCAATATCATTACTATTCATGCTACTTAAAAAGTTAGACCGACTACCATCAGCCCAATCACCTACTCTACCTGTTAAAACTGGCACGCCATCAACAATATACAAAGGTGAATTTGATGCATTTATACTGCCACTACCGCGAATTACAACTTCAGCGTAACTTCCAGGGTTACCCACTGCACTACTTACAACAACACCTGCTGTGTTACCCTGCAATGCTTTATCAAAACTCGTCGCTGATACTTTTTGCAAATCACTGCCTTTCACCGTAGAAACAGAGCTAGTCAATGCTTCTCGTCTTTGAACCCCATAACCAACAACTACAACATCATCTAACTGCTCTGAGTCAGAAACCAATGTGATATTAATATCACTGCGTCCGGCAGCATTAATTTCCTGTGTTTTAAAACCAATGTATGAATAAACAATTATCGCCTCAGCATCCGAAATAGCAAGAGAGTATTTACCATCTATACCAGTAATAACACCGTTAGTTGGTGCTGATTTTTCAAAAACGTTAACCCCAGGTAATGGTTCTCCTAAATCATCAGTAATAACACCACTTACACGAATTGATTCCTGACCAATACTTGTTGCTGTGTTTTTCTTATGTACAAAAATAAGATTGTCGTCTAATACTTTATATAGATATGGAAGTCCTTTAAGCGCCTCATCTAAAACATCATATACATCTGCATTAGAAACTTTTACTGATGTAGTTGTTGATGCATCAACTTCATCATTATTAAAGAAAAACTTATAATCACTGTTTTTCTCGACTTCTTCAAAAACTTCCGATAATACAATCTTATTTGACGAAATTGTTATGTTCTTTTTTTGAGAAAATCCAACTGCAGACACTTGCAAGAGGCCAATTAGTGACAGAACAAACGTAAGTCTCATAATTAGAAAAATTTTTTGTATGCTTTTCTTATCAAAAAAGGCATACCGATCCGAATTTAATTTCATAAATTTGTAATGTTTAGGTTTTACTTAAACTGTATTTAACTATAATAATAACCGGAAAATGTGGCAGCATTATCCGGTTTTTTTATTCCATATTTCCTATCATACTATATTAATTAGCTGTGATGACAATGACATTTTGCTCACTTTTATATCGAATACCGTTTGACATGACCATAATATCTAAGACATCTTCTACACTTTCATTTTCTATCACACCAGTAAATCTTAAATCTGATACTTCATCAGAAACCTCAATTGACAAACCATACCAAGTTTCCAAACGCTTTTTTAATGTTAATAATGATTCATTTTTAAACACCAGTTGCCCTTTTGTTACTGCAGTGTAAACAGACATATCAACCTCTTCTTGCACTTTTAACACTTGTTTTTCTTTGTCATAAACAGATTTCTGCCCTGGCTTTAATAAACATTGAGAATTCACATCATTAATATCAACCTGCACTTTTCCCTCTTCTAGTATTGTTTCAATCACTGGATAACTGGAGCGTGCCAGCAAATTAAACCGGGTGCCCAATACTCGCACATTATGTTGCCCCGTTTTTACAACAAAAGGCATTTGTTTATTGTGTGAAACATCAAAAAAAGCTTCTCCATTGAGCGATATTTCTCGATTGCCTTTATTATAATCAGAATTGAATGTTAATTTAGTTTCTGCAGCAAGCCATACTTGGGTGCTATCGAGTAAATATATCATTTGGCGCTCGCCTTTGCCTGTTTGATAGCTATAGTATTTAAGATCTGGCTCATTAATGGTTGTAATTAATTTGCCAATATAAAGCATAACGACAAGGGAAGCTGCAACGCCAACCCATTTTACCCAAGACGATATTTCAAAGAGTTTCTTATGACCATCCTCAGCTATTTGTTGTTTAAACTTATCGAATGCCAGAGAAGAGTCAAAGTCTTGTGGATGACTCACATTCCATATATCCCTTATTTCAACAAACCGCTTTTTAAGAGTAGCATCAGACTCCATGCTAGCTTTTAAATCCTGCAGTTCAGTAACACTTGCCTCTCCGGATAAGTATTTAAAAATTAAAAGATCTATATCTGAATTATTAGTCATCAATGGTATTGTTTAGTTATAAGATGCACAAAAGCGGAAATACCCTGTATGGTTTTCATCTTTTTTTTATTTTTTTTAAAATTTATAGGAATGTACTTAATATGATACTGACTAAAACAGGGCAATACTCATCCAATTCTGAGCGTAAAAATGATAAAGAACGCGTCATGTGCATTTCCACTGTCTTCACTGACACATCAAGAAGTTCAGCAACCTCTTTATTCTTTAAGCCCTGATAACGTTTGAGTGTAAATATTCTTTTAGCTTGTTCTGGAAGTTTATCTACAGCAGCTTTTATAGCTTCATCTAGCTCTTGTACGATTAAACTATCTCTTTCATAAAAGTCATCGAGAATACGGATGTTATTTTCATCTTCAAATTGATCCTGAATAATGGTATCTCTCTTGAGTTCACTTGATTGCTGCCTAAGAAAGTACATGCAATTATTATACACGGCCTGAAACAGATATCCTTGAAGAGAAGAAGTAATTTGAATATCACCCCTTTGCCACATCTTATAAAATGTATCGGATACAATATCTTCCACTATATCCTTACGTTCAACATAACGCAAAGCATAGGCACACAAGCGAGAATAATAAGTACTAAATAAATACTCATATACCTCCTCACGCTTCTCAATATTGCCGCTATTGACCTGAAGCTCAGTTATTTGATCCACTTTTACTTGTTCTTTCGAAAGTAAAAGTAAAAATTATTTCTAAAGGTGAAACAAATTTTAACAGTTTAACATGAATATAAACAACGAAAAAAGGGTAACCCAAACGGTTACCCTTTTTAAAATATAATCGAAAAATATCTTACTTATTCAAACGATTCTCTTGCTTAAATTTAAACAGTTTATACATCTTTTCAAAAATATCAGTATTATCATACACACCAATAAACTCCTCAGCTCCAGGTCCAAATGCAAATACAGGCACCATAACAGCACTATGATCTCCCGTTGTAAATCCGGCTTTTACAAACCCTTCGGCAGGATTTCCATCATTAACAGACATACCTCCAGTTTCATGATCAGCTGTAACGATTACCAGCGTACGCTTATCCTGAGCTGCAAATTTCAATGCTTCACCCAATGCTCTATCCATATCCAATACCTCACCAGTAACATATGAAGCATCGTTTTGATGACCGCCCCAATCTATTTGACTACCCTCAACCATTAAGAAGAAGCCCTTACTATCGGCGTTATTTAATACTTCAATAGCTTTACTAGTCGATTTTGTTAACATCTCGCCCCTATCGCGGTAACCAGCATTATGACCTACAGCTGTTAGCACTGCTAACTTACCATCTGTAACATTCTGAACATCATTCACGTTGTAAGCCACATGATATCCCTTTTCATTCAGTTCTAAGACCAAGTTACGACCATCAACACGTTTAGTGAAAAAATCAGCTCCACCACCAATAAATACATCAATATCGGTGTTCATAAAATCTCCAGCAATAGCCTCATACATACTTCTTTGTGGCTGATGTGCAATAAAAGATGCTGGGGTAGCATGTGTAATGGCCGACGTTGAAACTAAACCTGTTGCCTTACCATTCATTTCTGAATACTCCAGTATCGTTGTTAATTTTTGACCATTCACATCCAGCCCTATGGCCCCGTTATAGGTGCGTACGCCAGTTGAAATAGCAGTACCTCCAGCGGCAGAGTCCGTAACGTAATTATCGGCGCTTTGGGTTTTATTAAAGCCAATATATGGCATTTGTTCAATATTTAGACCTTCGTTAACTGTAATGCCAGCAAACACTTGTGCTACGCCCATTCCATCACCAATAAAAAGAATAATATTTTTAGGTCGTTTCTTAAATTTTATTTTATCGTAGTCAAACGCCAGAACCTCTTGTTTCTTTTCAATAGTATACTCATACTTCTTATGCAGGTCCTTATAATCTTCCTGTGCCTGCACCTCAATCCCTATTAATAGGATCGATGCTAATATTAAACTTGCAATTTGTTTCATCGTCTTTTAGTTTTGCTTGCCCAATTCATCTTAATTAAAACGCCAGGTATACTTCAACAAAAGAATTGGTTCACCTGGCAAATAATCCGTTGAAAGAACCAATTTTATTCAAGAAAAACAACCACCTTACTGGTTTGTTTATTTATTTTTAAACAAATTCAAGCAAAATTGTATACTAAGATGGATAAAACAAAAATTCTTTTCGTTTGCCTTGGCAATATTTGTCGAAGTCCGAGTGCCGAAGCAGTGATGAAATCCTTACTTAAAGAAAGAGACCTTGAGCAATATTATGAGGTAGAATCAGCGGGCATTACTGGTTATCACGCTGGCGAACCGGCTGATGAACGCATGCAACGCCATGCTATCCAAAGAAATATTCGATTAACCAGCATTAGCCAGCAAATTAAAAGCCCTGATGACTTTAATTATTACGATTATGTTATTGGTATGGATGATCAGAATATGAACGATTTATTTGAATTAAGTCCAAATGAAGCGACATCTCATAAGATTAGTAAAATGACGGATTATTGCTCTCATCATCAACACACTTCGGTACCTGATCCATATTATGGTGGCGCAGAAGGTTTTGAACTGGTTTTAGACATACTGGAGGATGCCTGCGAAGGCCTACTTAATTCTATCGATAAGAATGACTAATCGCAATGTACATATAGAAAATCATCTGAATTGCAAGATTATTTATGAGAAAGAGATTGGCGGTGGATGCATTGCTCAAACATCGGTAATTAGCATGAGTAATGGTAAAAACTATTTTCTAAAAACGGGCTTTAAAGGTTCGATGTTTAGCTGCGAAGCCAATGGTCTAAAAGAGCTTCAGAAAGCCAAAGCAATAAGAATACCTGAGCTTATTCTACATGCAGATGATTTTTTGTTATTAGAACATATTGAATCCGGTAAAAAGAAGCCATCATTCTACAAACAATTCGGAGAGCAATTAGCAAAAGTGCATCAAGTTAAAAATGATGCATTTGGCTTTTTTGAAAACAATTACATTGGTTCAAACCCACAAATTAACTCTTATCGCAGCAATTGGATCGACTTTTACTTTGAAAACCGCTTAATGCCTCAGTATCGTTTAGCTGAGAATAATGGCTATTGTGATCATGATTTTAGCACAGCATTTAAATCAATAGAATCGCAACTAACAAAAATCTTAAACGATAGTGAAGAAGCGCCATGTTTGTTACATGGGGATTTGTGGGGTGGTAATTATTTGGTAGACATTCATGGTAATCCGGTTTTAATTGATCCAGCTGTATATTACGGCCATAGAGAAGCCGATTTGGCTATGACTAAATTATTCGGTGGCTTTGACAATGTTTTTTACCAATCATATCACCAAACTTATCCCTTAAAAGAAGGATATCTCTATCGCGAGAATATTTACCTTTTGTATCATGTACTTAACCATCTTAATTTATTTGGCACATCATACAAACAACAGGCTCTGGCATTAATGAGAAGCTATCAATAGTATGAATTAACTACAAGGCTCTTGATGCAAATGAATATGCTCGCGACATAAACGATTTCTGTAAATACGATTAAGCTGTGTACTGAAAAAATGTTGCCAAGCCATCTGAGTGGACGAATCTAACTTATTCAACTCCTTATGAAATTCTTCATAAGGCTTAGATGTCCTTAAGGCGTGCACTAGGCAAAGTCCCTCTGCTCGTTCCAATTCATCTGTAAAATCCATCATTAAATTATACAGTTCCCTTGAATTTAAACGTTCAGCCTTATAATAGTCCAATGGATGACTATCAATTTCCAAGAATTGCATTTCATACCTGTCATCACCAGCTTCAACAAAACTTAAGAAATCTTCCGAGGCAGGTATAGCAGTAATCTTTGCTGTTTTACGATGTACGTAAACATCAAAATTACTATTTAATAAATGTACGATTCGCTCAATTAATTCCGTCGTATTTTTCATTTACAATTTCTTTTAAGGCTTGAATTCCATTAAACAAAATTACACCCACTCAAGCATGGTACTAATTTTATCAGCTCCCCCACTAATTGGTTTCTAAAATTATGATATTTATAACGAATAATCACCTTTCTAGTGTCTAGAAAATGTAAATTATTTATTAAAAAATATTAAGATCAATAATTTTATAATTTGCTTTTTAGATTTGCCTCGTTATTTTTACATCTTTCAATATATTACCAAAATAGACAAAAGGAAAGTATACGAAAATGCTTAACCTGCAAGCAATAAATATCGAATTACTTAAGCAAGGGCATGAACCTACTTTTGAAGAACTGTACAAATCGGCTTATAATGCTTTGTTCTTCTTCTCATTTCAGTATATTGATGAAAAGCCCGATGCAGAGAATCTGGTGCAGGAAACCTTTTTATCCCTATGGACGAATAAAGAAAGTATTAATTGCAGTAGTTCAAATTCTTTGCGTGCCTGGTTATATTCCACATTAAAAAACAAATGTCTTAATTACCTCAGCAAAGAAAACAGTAAACAGCAATTTAATTCCTATCAAAAAAACCGACATCAGGCAGATATGCTACTTCTAGGTCAAATGGATATCTCTCAGGTAACATTCGATGAAATTGAACGCCTGTTACAAGGTGCCATTAGCGTGATGCCGGAACAATGCCGTAGGGTTTTTCAAATGAGTCGCTTCGATTACTTGTCGAACAAAGAAATTGCTGATAAACTAAACATAAGTGCAAAAGCAGTAGAAGCCAACATGACCAGAGCCCTCAAGCTGGTGCGCATCCATCTAAAAGATTACCTACCTATTGCAGCATTAATTGGGCTCATTTGATTTTATTTTAAAAAAATCACTTTCCAATATAGGGGTCGATAAGATCTACCTGTCTTAATACCAGAAGAAGAGAAATACCATGGACAAAACTACTATTTGGCAATTGGTTACCAATCAGTTTCCAACTAAGAAGCATCATAAGCTGATGAAAGATGTATTACAATCGCCCCAATTACTAGCTCAATATCAAGAGTTAAAAAAGTTGTGGTCATTGTCGGCAGCAGAAAATACATTATCCGAACCTGAGGTAAATATAAAGTACCAGCAATTTAAAAAGAACTATCAAAGCATTAATGTAAAAAACAATTGGCTAGGAAGCTTTAGCAAATATGCAGCCATGGTAGTCATCATGCTGAGTGTGGCATACGGTTTATGGGTCAATCATACGGAAAAACCAACAAGCATGACCGTCACTTATTTTGAATCGGGCACTGGGAGCAACAACTCAATAAAGCTAGCCGATGGCTCTCAAATATGGCTAAATTCTAATTCATCAATAAATATTCAAGAACAAAGCAACAAACACATTGAAATTCAATTAGTCGGAGAAGCTTTATTTGACATCATCCATAACGAAAAGCGTCAGTTTACAGTAAATACAGAAGACCTTAAAATAAGAGATCTGGGCACGCGCTTTACCGTTAAAAGTTATCCGAATGATGCACAAATAACGGCTACTTTAGTAGAAGGAGAAATTGAAGTTAGCAATCATAAAATACACGAAACCCTATCGCCAGGAGAAAAAATAACATACACCAAAACCAATGGAAAGTATGTTATTGCCGCAGTTGACACAACGTATGTAGGAAGCTGGAAAAAAGACAAATTTGAATTCATTGATAAAACACTGAAAGACATCGCGAAGGATCTGGAAAATTACTACGGAGTAAATATACAGTTCGAAAATACACAATTGGGCAATGAGCGTTTCACAGGTGTTATTCAAAAAAGAACAAGTATTGAAAAGGTAATGGACATCATCTCCTACTCGGCCGGGATACAGTACAGCATGAAAGAAACCAAAAATAGCATTGAAATAATGATAAAATAAAAAAAGCAGCAACCAGGTCGAAGCGGCTGCTGCTAAATTTTCATGAAACTGTTGACGCAGTTTCATAATGTTTAATAATAACAGAACAAATTTATGAAAAAAAAGCAAACTAGGCCCTGGTGGAAACACCTAGGCATTGGGAAAATTCTACGAATTATGAAAATGGTGCTTGTATTAATGGTAGTGTGCGGATTATCAGTGTCTGCAGCCGGCCTGAGTCAGAATAAAAAACTGACTCTAACGGTAAAAAATGCCACACTACTCGAAATTTTTAAAGAGATAGAGGCCAACACCGATTTGGGTTTTTTATATAAAAACGACCAAATAGATCAAGGCCAAACCTACTCTATTAATGCACAAAACGAAGAAGTGCATGAGGTTTTAAGCACTTTATTAGACGAGGCAGACTACACGTTTACCATTATTGAAAACAATGTGGTGATAACCAAAGTACAAAGGCCACTAGAAAATACGGTAGCGCAAGAGCAGCACTCCGTTAATGGTATTGTCACTGATGCCAATGGCGAACCTTTGCCAGGTGTTAATGTATACGATAAAGCTAATCCTCAAAATGGAGTAATAACAGGCATTGATGGCAATTACACCATCACAATAGATAATGCCGATGTATCCATTATATTCTCGTTTATAGGATTCGATGATCAAGAGGTTCAGGTAGCAGGCCGCTCGCAAATAAACATTACTTTGCTCGAAGAAGCCATCGGTATTGAAGAAGTGGTAGTAACAGGCTATGGGACCGTCAGTAAAGAAGCCTATACCGGTTCTGCATCTGTGGTAAGCTCTAAAAAGATAGAAGAACGCCCGGTAGCTTCCTTTCAGGATGTACTAAGAGGTAATTCACCAGGTACGATTGTTACAGGTACAGGACAACCAGGTGCCATGAATAGTGTGCGTCTAAGAGGTATCAGCTCAATGAATGCATCCAATGCTCCTCTTTATGTGATAGACGGTGTCATTATGGACATCTCCAACATGACTAGTAGTTCGCAATATGCCACCAACCCACTCAACTCTATTAATCCATCGGATATTAAGTCATTAACGGTACTTAAAGATGCAGCCTCAGCTTCATTATACGGTTCACGTGGAGCCAATGGTGTAATTGTGATTACCACAAAGCAGGGACGCGAGACAGACAAGCCCCAATACAGTGTTGACTTCCAAATGGGAATGTCAGAAATTTTTGATGCCAGCAAGCCTGACTTAACCAATAAAGATGAGTTCATGGAATTATGGTTGGAAGGTGAAATGCACTATCAGGTACGACGTAAAACAGGTTATGATGACTTTTTTAGTGAGATAAAAGAATTGTATGCCGATAAAGAAGATTACCTGGTGAGTGGCAGAAACTACTACGACTGGCAAACCTATGCCAAGCAGCAGTTCAACAGCCACTTTAAGATTTACAGCCCTAATAATGATGACTTTTACGACAACTTTTTTGACGCCGATGGTAACCCTGGTGAAGACTTTGATAAACTAGCGGACACTAATTGGTACGATGAAATTACCCGTATTGCACCCTTTCAGAAGTTTAACGTATCAACGAACGGAGGAAATAGTCACTTTAATTACTATACGTCTTTGGAATACTTTAACCAGGAAGGTATTATCATTGGTAGTGGTTTAGAACGTTACTCCTTGCGTACCAACATCTCATCTAAAGCCAAAGGTGCACTCATCCATTGGGGGATTAATAACATGATGTCGTATAGCGACCAGCAGGGGCCACGATCAAATGCATATGGATATGCCATGCCTCAATACACTGCTTTGGCTATTGCACCTGTTGCTCCGGTTTACCTGGAGGATGGTTCCTACAACCTGAATTTACCTAAAGGTGTTAACAATAATCAAAATCCAGTGGCTGTATCCAAGGAAAACTACTACCTAAGACCACAAACGAAAATCATAACATCTGGTTGGTTGCAAGTAAATTTCACCGACTACCTGAATCTTAACAGCAGAACCAACCTTGATTACACCCATGCGCGTCAACGCAATTGGTATAACAAAGACTTTGGTGATGGCTTATCGGATAATGGTTCACTATATGAACGTGATGCACGCCGACGTAAAATTAGCAATACCACACTGCTAAATTTCAACAAGAAGTTTAATGATCTACATAGTATTAATGGGTATGTTGGCACAGAAGTTGAAGATGTTAACTACCAATACATTGGTGCTTCAGGCGTTAACTTCCCCACCAACAAAACACCTTATTTAAGTGCCGCTGCAACACCCGAAAGTGTAAGTGGTTCAGGTACCGAATATGGTATGTTTTCAATCCTTTCGGCAGCCAACTATGTTTACAACGATCGCTATTACGCATCAGCCACCTATCGTGTCGATGAGTCTTCGCGCTTTTCACCGGATAACAGGCGCGGTAGTTTCTGGTCATTATCTGGAGCATGGCGTGTATCAGAAGAAGCATTTTTGAGTAATCTTACTGTGCTTGATAACCTGAAGCTTAAAGCAAGTATTGGTACCAACGGAACATTGCCGTCTGAATTATATGCATGGCAGTCGCGTTACTCATTTGGTGCCGATTACATGGAAACACCAGGTGCTGTACCTCCGAGCATTGCCAATGAAGATTTAACATGGGAAGAAAACGAAGTGTATAACATTGGTTTTGAATCACGTTGGTTCAACCGCTTCAATTTGAACATTGAATATTATAACCGAGTGACTAAAAACCTACTTCAAGATCTTCCGATATCAGGTACTACAGGTTTTACTTCTATGCTGGTTAATTCAAATGCCAGTTTAAGCAACCAAGGTGTTGAAATCGATTTCAACGCAGACATCATTCGCACTTCAAGTTTCAATTGGAACCTGAATGTTAATGCTGCAACCCTTAAGAATGAATTTTCGGATTTAGATAACGACATCATCAGCAGCACACAAATTAAGCGTAACGGCGAAAGCTATTACACATGGTACATGCCTGAGTGGGCCGGCATTGATTCTGAAACAGGAGAACAGCAATGGTATGGCAGAGACGAAGAAACAGACGAGGAAATTATTGTGAAAGAATTTGACGATGCCGAACGTCGCGTACTGGGTAAAGCATTACCGAAAGTAACAGGTGGTATCTCAAGTAACTTCACTTGGAAAGGCTTAGATTTGAGTTTCTTATTTACTTACGGAATGGGACATCATGTAATGGATTACACAGGTAGAACAGCAACTAAAAATGATGGTTACCGTGATTACCGAGGCATTGAACGCAGTCAGTTAGACCGCTGGACACCTGATAACATGAGTGGCACCAACCCTATACGTGTAAACTCATCGGGCACATGGAACCGCTATCGTTCATCGCGCTACTTGTATAAAGGCGATTACATTAAGTTGAAGAACATCAAGCTACAATACACCATCCCGTCATCGATTACCAATAAATTAAAGTTACGTAGCGCCAGTATTTTTGCTCAGGCCGAAAACTTATGGGTTGTAACCGAGTTAGACGGTTTTGATCCTGAAATATCGTTGAGTGGTTATCGAAACCCTGATCAGTATCCTACAGCAACGACATATACTTTTGGTTTAAAGCTTAACTTTTAACAAACAGAGAAATGAAAAATAAATTATTAATAATAACACTCTTAGTAGCACTCTTAGTAGGCTGCGACGATGTACTGGAGAAGAAACCCTTCACATCCATCCCTGATTATGAGATGTTCACCGATACAGAGGGAGCACAACAGGCCTTAAATGGCATCTACAACAGCTTAACCAGTGCCGACTACTACGGTCGTTTGGTATTTGCTTTTGAAGGCTCTAAAGGACCCGATTTCTATGTTGAAGACACAGGCAATCGCTTTCAGGAAGAAAATGGCTACCGCGAATCATCGACCTTAGATGCTTATGCCAACAATGCCTGGGAGCAAATTTACAGTGTGGTATTCCTATGTAACAACATGTTAGCTAACATTGAAATAATAAAAGGGGAAGCTGATGATATTAAACGTTTAAAAGGGGAAGCTTTGGCCATACGTACCCTGGCCTACTTCGACCTGATGCGTTTGTTTGCCTACCCTCCTACCTTTTCAGTGCCAGGAGGTGCTAATTATAACGATCAGTACAAATGGGGTGTGCCGCTTTTATTATCACAAGAGGATCATAACAACGCCTCTTTAGAAGGCCCAAAAAGAAGTGAAGCAACACTTTGCTACGATCAGATAGTAGCCGACTTTGAAGAAGCAGCTTCGCTTTTAAACGGCATGCCGGCTAGCAACGGTACAATTTCTTATCAAGCGGTTAATGCTTTACTTGCTCGTGCACACTTGTATTTAGGACAGTGGGATCAAGTAATAGTTGCCGGAGAGAAAGCACTAGGTACGAGCTCAATGATTAGCTACGACGCCTACACAAGTAATTACTTCAAGGCCTACAGCAGTGAGAACATTTGGGAGCTACAATATTCACTGGCTGATAACCTTGGCTCCAACTCATTAAACCACCTGACACGCAACCCAACGGTTGATATACCTGGCGATCCTAACGATGGTAGTATTGCCGATGATGCCATTGGTTATGCCGGTTATGGTGGTAATGTATACTTGCGAGCAGTATTAAACGAAGTGGTAGGCGATGTTCGCCAGTACCTTATTTGTGATAATGAATTAGGCGATGATACTGGTATTCGAAAGTACATTGGCGATGGTAACCACTCGGTGCATAACATTTACATGGTGCGTTTGCCAGAAGTATACCTTACACTTGCTGAAGCCTATGCTGAGCAAGGCACAAACCTGACAAAAGCTGCAGAATACATGAACCATGTTTATGAAGCGCGCACCAACATGGCCTACGCTGCACCTGCCACAGGCGACTTAATTGTTACTGATGTTCTTTTAGAACGTCGAAAAGAATTGGTACTTGAAGGCCATACTTTTTGGGATCATTTCCGTCGTGCCATACCATTTGACCGCGAACCAGAAGGCAACGTAAGTAACGATGTTGCGCACATTGATTACACGCAAGCGCAGGTTGTATATCCAATTCCGATGAATGAAATGGAAGCGAACCCTAACATGCGTGATCAGCAAAACCCAGGTTATGCCGATTATGTTGAAGGAGAATAATTAAACTAGGTTTAAGTGTGTAATTTTAGTGATTACCATGAGTATGCCGATGAAGCAGGTGTGTGACCCTCTTCGTCGGCATATTCTATTTTAATCCTACATTTGTCAAAAAAACAATAACCATGAGCAAAACATTCAAAAGATCCTTACTGATATTATTCGCCGCACTGGCGATTATAGCAGTCATTAAATATGGCCCAAACCTTATAACACCCACTACAACTATTGAACTTGCCGAAACAGATGGCATCAGTGATGGGCCTTATGTGTTTTTTAACGATGAATCAGTTGATATCAAATGGATCAGTAATGATTCACTGCATCAACAAACGGTGGATCAGAATCAGTACATACACATCAACGAGCCAGATTACAAATTCAAGGTAGCTCAATTAAAACAGCACCTACAAAACATCCCCACCAGTTTCGAGGGCGTTAACAACTTGGTAGTTTTAAGCGACATTCACGGCCAGTACGATCTTTTTATTGAGCTATTAAAGGCCAACAAGGTAATTGATGAAGCAGGTAACTGGAGCTATAACAACGGTCATCTGGTAATTATTGGTGATGCCTTTGACCGTGGTGCAAAAGTAAGTGAAACCCTTTGGCACATACTAAAACTAACTGAACAGGCTGCTACTCAAGAAGGGCGTGTGCATTATTTATTAGGTAATCACGATGTTATGGTATTAAATGCCGATTTGCGCTACATACATGAGAAATACAAAACCAGTGAAGAACTTACAGGTTTAAATTATGCGCAATTATTTGGCAAACAAACGCTCATGGGCCAGTGGCTAAGAGCCTGCCCTGTAGTCATTCGCATAAACAACATCCTGTTTAACCACGCTGGACTATCCATGGCCATGGTGCAGAACAACATTAGCATGGATGATATAAACCACACCTTTGCCCAAAGCATACTTGATAACAACAGAGACAGCATTCGTGCCAGCAAAGAGCTATCGCTTTATGCCCGCTCGCAAGGACCTATTTGGTATCGTGGCTATTTTAAGGACAGCTTACTTAGCAATGCCAGCATCGATTCAATTTTACACCATTTTGATGCCAAGCAAATTATAGTAGGCCATACCTCTATGGAACGTGTTGAAGCCTTATTTAATCAACGCATACTAGCTGCTGACACCTCCATTAAAAGAGGCGAAAAGGGTGAATTACTATTTATTGAAGATGGAAAATATTACCGCGCCGGACTAGATGGCGAAAAGAAATTATTGTGGTAAAACACAAGTGCACTTCCTTAGCATCACAAAGATGCTAAGGAAATTTCGTTATCTTAATCCTTTTGAAACCACTCCACATCTAAGCTCACTGCTCCTGAAGCTCTTTCTTTAACTGTTTTTTATCAACACTAACTACTGGTTGTGTGGGCATTGAAAAACAAATTTCTGCTCCTTGCTCCTTATCCGGGCTAACCCAAATGGCTCCTCCGTGGCGCTCTACAAATTCCTTGCACAAGATAAGGCCCAGACCACTTCCTTTCGCCGACATATCAGAACCAATATAGTAAGCCTCCTTTTTATCAAAAATATGATTGACCTCATCGCTTACAATACCCTGCCCCTGATCTTGAACAGTAAACACAGTACTCAACTCATTAGAACGGGCACTAACGGTAATTTGTCCGCCGTCGGGAGAGTGCTTAATGGCATTTGAAACCAAATTACGAATGACAGCACGAAACATCTGAATATCTATACGTAAGGACAAGGAAGAATCTATGGCAACAACAAACTTAATGTGACGGTTATTAATGGACTGATCCAGAATGTTAATTACCTTTTGCACAATGGGTACAATAGGCATCAGTATGGGGTTAAACCTAATTCCCTCTCGCTGAGAATTAGCCCATGTTAATAAATTCTCCAGCAAGTAATAAGCACTGGTCGACGAAGCCCTAGCATTCTTCAATAAGTTGGTAATATCATCAGGCTCCAATTCCGGAAGCTCCATATACAATTCTACCAACTCCTTTAAACCACCCAATGGTCCTCGCAAATCGTGCCCTATTACCGATAAAATACGATCTTTTGATTGATTGGATGCCTCAAGCCGTTTATTAACAGTAAGTACCTCATCTTGTTTTAACTGCAACAACTCATCTGCTTTTATCAATTGTTGCCACTGACGTTTCATATAAAAGCCATTGATTAAAAGAACAACAATAAAAATGATAACCAGAATAATGCTTATCTGTAGGTTCCTCACTTTTGCCTTTTGTAAGGCATCCTCCTTTTGAAGCACAACTATTTCCTGATCGCGCTTTTCTATTTCGAAGGTCTCTTCCAAGGCAATTAACTTATCAGAGAAAACAGCATTATACAATGAATCTTTTACTGAACTAAAATGGTAAAAATCACGAATTGCTTGTTCTGGTTTATCATTCAAAATACGGTACTCTACCTTATTAAAGTTGAAAGCATTACGATGCTCGGCAGGTAAATCTATTTTAGAATCCAGATCACTTAGCTGCTCAAAGTAGTAAGTAGCATCCGTTTTGTGTTTGGTTTTTAAGCTTATGCGAAACAGGTTTTGATAACTTCCAAACAGACCCAATGAATCCTTTTGGTCCCGTTTTATCGCAATAGATTTAGTGAGGTATTCTTTGGCTTTTTCCCACTCTCGCTTGTGATAATAGAGTGTACCTAAATTATTATACAAAGGCTTCAATCGCTTTTTATTGCCCGATGCAGCAATACTCTCCTCTAGCAAGTTATAGTACTTTATGGCATCATCTAATTGCACCTGCTCCATATAAAAATTAGCAACATTCAAATAAACCATTTCTTGCAAATTGGTATCATCTGTATCCTCAATTAAAGCCAACACTTGATTATTAAATCGTTCTGCTAATTCAAAATTATCTGACCTGGCATAAAAGTTAGCCAAGCGACTATAAGCAAATAGTTCTCCCAGTAGATAGTTGGCCTGACGAAAAGAGCTGGCAGCCTCCTGAAAAGCATCATGCATCACATCTACCTTTTCGGCTTGCATAGCACGCACACCAACGTAAAACAATGCTTCACCCAATCCTCTATCACATTTACTATTTCTTAACTTAGCCTCCGATTCATTTAATAATGAATCAATAACAGCTCCTCTTTTGAGGTATTTTTTAGCCATTTGAATATAGAGAGCAGCCTGCTTAACATCGTCAAAACGTTCACTTACTAATAAAAAATGAGCTACCTGCTGTTCAAAAACAACACTATCCGCCTGTTCTTTAATAATACTGAGCGCTTCGTCTTTAGCCTTTAGATAATCCAAACTCAAGGAATCAACCTCTAGTGCATCAGAAATTTGGTACGAGAAACAAAACAATAGAAGTGTAAATAGCCATGAGCGCATACTCGTTGTTTTAAATGACTGCAAATGCGCTTCAAAATAGCAATAATATTTTGCATTTCAGAAGTGTTATTGAACACAAAAATGCATCAAACTTCCTTAGCATCAAACTTCCACACTTCTTTAGGATTGCTCTTCCTTAGTATCTCAAATATGCTTAGGAAGTTTAAACGGTACTACTGCACAACTGAAGCTGGCACCGAAACCGTGGGAGCATTCACTACACTTTTTTGAGGAATTGTAAAGCACACATTGGTTCCCTGGCCTTGCTCCGAGTCAATCCAGATACGACCATGGTGGCGCTCAACAAACTCTTTACAAAGAATAAGCCCCAAACCAGTTCCTTTGGCACTCATATCGGAGCCAATAAAATACTGTTCCTTTTTACTGAAAATGCGCTGTGTTTCTTCAGCTGTCATACCACGTCCCTGGTCGCAGATGCTCATTTGCACGCCTCCATTAACTTCGCTCACAACAATATTAATGCTGCCATTTTCCGGTGAGTATTTAAGGGCATTCGACACCAGGTTGCGAATAACGGTGCGCAGCATGTTCATATCGGCCTGCACCACCAAGGCCTTGGGCATATCGTATGTGAACTTTACATTTCGGGTATTAATCGATTTATCAAGCAAATTCACACTTTGCTTAATTAAAGGTGCCAAAGGAGTGGCCACCGGGCTAAATACAATATCGCCCCGTTGCGAATTGGCCCAACTCAATAAATTCTCTAACAAGTGATAGGTACTAGTAGACGATTCACGGGCTGCTTTTAATAAGTTTTCAATATCCTCGGGTTCATATTCGGGTAGCTCCATGTAGAGCTCAATTAGTTCTTTTAAGCCGCCAACGGGCCCACGTAAATCGTGACCAATAACCGATAAAATGCGATCCTTGGATAAGTTAGATACCCGCAACTGATCATTCATACCAGTTATATCTTCCTTTTGACGTAATAAACGCTGGCGCGAGGCTCTCAGCTCGCGGCGCTGACGAATAACAAAATACACAATAATGGCCAACACAAGCGCAAAACCTGTTATTACACCTAGCAGTATGTTTCTATTTCTGATGCGCGACTGGTTTAGGGCATCTTCTTTTTGGAGGATGGCGATTTCGTTATCCTTTTCCTTAAGCTCAAAGCCCTTTTGCATTTCAATGAGTTTGTCAGAAAATATGGCCTCAGATAGCGATTTCTTCTGAGCAACATAATCCCTAAGTGATTTAATCAATTTAGGTTTACCAATAACTTTTAATTCATAAATCAAACAGTTATATGCATAAGAAGTAATTAAGCTTGAATCATCACTGTAAGGTAATATCTTCTCTAATTCCTGTTTGTGTAATAATGATCGATCTATTCGATCAAGCTCATTGGATAAATAAAAGAGATTATTTAAACAATTAAACAATTGAGTCTTATCGTTTAGATCCTTTTTTATCTTGTAAGAATCAGAGAGGTATTGATAGGCTAACTGATTTCTGTTTTGTTTCAATAATATAACGCCAATGTTATTTTTTACCATGCCAAGCCTAGAACGACTTTGGTTAACAGAATCATTTTCAAGTCTTTTATAATGAATCAACGCACGATCACACTTACCTTCTTTAAAAAGGTGATTTGCATAATTTAACTTAAAAAGCTGATCTATTTTCTTATCAACACCACCCAAAGTAGCATGCAATGCTAAATCATAATATTTATCAGCATATCGGATATTATTTCTTTTGGAAAAATAGTTAGCAATTTCTAAATACGATAATGATAAACTATTAAGATCATTTCGCAGTTTGTAACATTTTGCTGCAGATTCGAAATGATCAATAACTTGCGCTCCATCGGATTTGCTTGCAGCTATTTTTCCACGATAAAAATGATAATCTGCTAGTATATAATCATGCTCCATAATTGTTGTATCAACATATAGAACAGTCTTATCTAGATAAAATTCACAATTAGCTACCTTTTTTTTAATCCATAAATATTTAGCGCATTGAAGGAAGTAATGCGGCTTTGTTTGAGGCTCGATCTGTTCGATCAACTTAACCATTTCATTCTGATCGAAATCATCAAAAACTCTGGCTACATGTGCAAAAATCTCTTTTTTATTAGCACTATAGGAAGATTGAACATTATAATAAACGATATCAAATGACTGAGCATATACTCCAACACAACAGAATATTAAAACAAAAGGGAGTGTTCTAATCAACCTTATACATTTTTCATTAAAACACCCCATAATAAATTATACTAATCCACCCTCATAATCAACATTAGTCCCCTCTTCTTCATCTCCATCTTTCAATGTCGCATCACCCTCAGCTCCACGGGCCATTGGGCTAGCCACAGCACTTTTTACTTTCACATTAACACCACGCTCCAACAAGCCAACGTCTTTACGGTTGATGGTAAAATCGGCTCCGAAATAGTCAAAATCTTCAGAGGTACCGGTATAAGAAATGGTTAATGGGCGATACAACACATTGTCGGCAATAGCACCTTCGCCGCTCGTTGTAATCTTACTGTCTTTTGGCAAATAAGTAACAGTTCTTATTTCAAACTTCTCAATCTTACCGTTTTTATCTTTCACGGTTTCCATATTCACATATGGCACAAACTTCTTCATATTCGATATAGGTTAAAATTTAAAAAATGCAATGTATAAAAAATAATTATGTAGTGCTTTAGGTTTCGACTTTTTTAAAGCCATATTCTAAGTTGTTTATCAGTCTTTTTGTACGGTTTATAAAAACCATGTAAGCAAAGCTTATTCGAAGCTTCGCATACTCCTGTTTTTCCAATATACAATTGTCAATTCGTTATGTGTTGTATCTACTACTCGAAACGGTGTTTCGGTCACAAATGTTTCTTACTGTTCAAGCCACAGGGGCTCATCCTCTTTCTCCTTAATGAAAAAAGGATGCAAAAGAATCAAGACTGCAGCACTCATTGACCCACTAGTGATTAGCTACGCAAGAGATTTAATGAATTAACAGCTTCGGCACCAAATCTCTTAAAATGCTTCGCTACACCAAGTGGGTACCCCAATTGCATTGCTGAGGTCAAGAAGCGTAGAACCAATGACAACGTTTTTTTCATGCACCACTCGAAACAGCGTTTCGATCTATTGAAAGTAAGTGATAAGAGTGGATATTGCATAATGGCAAGGCGATAGCCTTAAGCCTGTCGCAATAAATCCATCTCTGGTGCGCAGCAATCACCTCTTTCAATAAAGTTTTTGTTTCTCGTTTTTTGAAAAATGAGAATGCCGCCCGGCACGAGGTACTTCTTACTGTACAAGCCACAGGGGCTCATTCTTACTCCCTTTCTTTTGCATATTTCAAAAGAAACAAAAAACTAGTCGGAAAGAATGGCCTACCCGCTCGTCCTAATTATAAATAATTCTAGAAAAGTAAGGTGTTTTTCAAACACAAAGGCAAGCCCCTTCTCTGAATCATTAAACAATTAGAACTTCACCCCTACCAATACCTCCGCTTTCCGACGGGCCAACGCACTTCGTTTTAACTCATAAATTCCTTTATATCCAATCACCACTCAAAACAGCGTTTCGATCTATTGAAAGTAAGTGATAAAAAGTTTTTAAGCCGCCAATCATTGCTCTACTTGGGGAACTGGCCAAAGCCTGATGAAGCCTTAACCAAAAAGCTATTGCAAGTTTCTTTCAAGCATTCGTAAAATACTATTAACTTCGTGGCGTAATTGAATGCTGCCACATAACGCACAGCACTAGACCCCGTAACATGGAATTTGAATCAGTTTTATTTGCCTTTGGCCTTACCTTATTTGCTGGATTAAGCACCGGAATTGGCAGTGCCATGGCCTTTTTTGCCAAACGAACCAACACCCGCTTTCTGGCCTTATCTCTTGGTTTTTCGGCCGGTGTTATGATATACGTGTCCTTTGTTGAAATTTTTATGAAAGCCAAAGAAACCATGGTCGAAGCCTATGGTGAAGCACCTGGCACCTGGTACACGGTATTGGCATTTTTTGGTGGCGTTTTGTTTATTGCATTAATCGATAAGTTTATTCCATCGGCCGAAAACCCGCACGAATTACACTCGGTAGAAGAGATGGGCAAAGCACCCACCAAAGCAAAGGACAAAAAACTAATGCGCATGGGCATGTTTACCGCTCTCGCCATTGGCATCCATAACTTTCCCGAAGGCTTAGCTACTTTTACAGCGGCCCTGCAAGATCCTAATTTGGGTATTGCCATTGCCGTGGCCATCGCCATCCACAACATACCAGAGGGCATTGCGGTTTCGGTACCTATTTATTATGCCACAGGTAGTAAACGCAAAGCTTTTCGCCTGAGCTTTTTATCGGGCTTATCCGAACCCGTGGGAGCGCTTATTGGCTATCTGATTCTTATACCGTTTATGACACCTTTAACCTTTGGCATCATCTTCGCCGGCGTAGCAGGTATCATGGTATTTATCAGTCTCGATGAGTTATTACCATCAGCCCGCGAATATGGTGAGCACCACTTATCCATTTACGGCTTATTTGCTGGCATGGCCGTTATGGCCGTTAGCTTATTGCTGTTTTTATAAGAGCTTTGGTTCTGGTTTAAAAAAAAATCAAGTCCTTTTCTAGGCATACTAAGTTATCAAGTCTACTTGGTATCTGTTATTGTATTCCATTGTACCTGCCAATGAACAACAAGGAGTCAACAAGGGATCAACCTCGCTAACAGCGAGGTTGACACGATCCTGTATCAATGAAAGTACGACGGAACTCCAAAGCAGACACCTTAAGAAAGCATTTAAATCACTTAACAAACCCTAAAGCGCCACAAGTTGTTGCAACGCTACTTTTAAATTAGAATCATAATGCAATCTCTTTGTAACAATTCACGTTATCGCTACTCAGAAATTATTTTATTTTCTCTTCGGCAAGGCAAATAAAATGAGGTATAGCTACAGTAGTGCTTTTAAAAAAAGAGGCATTAGTGGAAATTAAAGCTCATTTGAATTTGGCATTAATCCATCACCAATGAACTTAACTCACAGAAGTTCGAGCTTTAAACAAAACTGACAATCATCACTCACTAAACTTTTCAATCATCGAGATGTTGTTAATGGAACAACTAAATTTCGAATATCACAGAAAAGAAGCATAATGAAGTACATTTTAAACCTAGTTATCTTAACCATTATCGGCACAAGCTCTATTTACGCACAAAAATCTGATGCCAATATTTTTGGCGATGTGCAGGCCCAAGGTGAGCATTTACCCTTTGTTAGCGTGTATTTAAAAGGCACACAACACGGCACCATGACTGATTTATCGGGCCATTACATGCTTACCAACCTACCTGAAGGAGAACACGTACTTGTGGCTAGTTTAATGGGTTATAAACCAGTTGAAAAAACAGTTATCATCGTTAGCGGTGAATCGCAGGAAATCAATTTTGTAATGGTTGAACAAGTGATGTCGCTCGATGACATTGTGATTACAGGAACGAAAACCTTTAAGCGCAAAACAGAATCGGCTGTGGTGGTGAATGTAATGGAAGGTAAAAAGCTGGAGATGTTACAAGCTGGCACCCTATCAGAAGGCTTAGCATATCAGCCTGGGCTACGTATGGAAACCGATTGTCAAACCTGCAACTATACCCAGCTGCGCATGAATGGCTTAGGAGGCGCCTACTCACAAATATTAATTAATAGTCGTCCGGTTTTTAGCCCCTTAACAGGCTTGTATGGTCTGGAGCAAATACCCACTAACATGATTGAGCGCATTGAAGTAGTGCGCGGTGGTGGTTCAGCCCTTTATGGTGCCGGTGCTGTAGGAGGAACCGTTAATGTTATTACCAAGGTGCCCGAGTCTAGCACATTTTCCGCATCTACCACTCAATCGGTGATTAATGGAAAAGCCAACGACAGCCAGGTATTTGCCAATGCCGGCATTCTCTCCGATCGTAAAAACGCCGGATTAACACTTTTCGCCACCAACCGCAAACGTGAGTCGTACGACCACAATGCTGATGGCTTTAGTGAGTTGCCAAAGCTGAAGAACAATTCATTTGGTTTTACTTCATTTTTATTGCCTGCGCCCAACCATAAAATTGAAGCCAGCTTCTCAAGCATGTACGAATACCGTCGTGGCGGCGACCGCGAAGATCTGCCGGCTTTTCAGGCCGAACAAACCGAAGACCGCACCCACAATGTAATAATGGGTGGCCTGGATTACGGTTTTTCTTTCAACGATAACTTATCCTCATTGGATGTGTATGTGGCTGGTCAGCGAACTGATCGAGATCACTACACGGGCATACTCCCCGATAAAGATACTCCAGAGTATCAAGATCATCTGGAGAACCCACCATATGGATTAACAGAAAACGAAACCTATATGGGTGGTGTGCAAATGAATCACATGCTATCCGATTTTTTTGGCGGCAAAAACAACATGACCTTTGGCGCTGAACACAATTACGACGATGTTACAGATGAGATAAAAGCCTATGACTATTTATTGGATCAAACAACTCACAATACAGGGGCTTACATTCAAAGTGACTGGGAAATTACCAGGCAATGGAACTTGTTAACGGGTGTTCGGGGCGATAAACATAACATGGTGGATAACTTAATATTCAGCCCACGCGTTTCATTGTTGTACAAGCAAAACGGCATGCAGCTACGCGGTAGTTGGTCAACAGGTTTTAGAGCACCGCAAGCTTTTGACTCTGATATGCACATTGCTTTTGCCGGAGGAGGCATTCAGCGCATCGTTTTGGCTGATGATTTAGAAGAAGAGCGCTCACAAAGCTGGAGTGCATCCATCAATTACGACAAACCAACGGAAAAATACATTTGGGGCATCACACTTGAAGGTTTTCACACCACCTTATACGATGCTTTTATTTTAGAAGAAAATGGAGAAGATGATCAAGGCAATGTGATATTAGAAAAGCGTAATGGAAGTAATTCCACCGTAATGGGCATTACCATGGAAGCCAGGGCCAATTACAATAAACTATGGCAGTTGGAAGCGGGTTACACCATTCAGTCGAGTCAGTTTGACGAAGTGGTCAACTGGTCGGAAAGCATTGAAGGCACCAGAGACTATCTACGCACGCCTGAACAATACGGATATTACACATTAACCTACAATCCAGTTTGGGGTTTTAACGCAGCACTTTCGGGTGTTTACACAGGATCCATGTTAGTACCACACTTTGGTGCAGGCCCCGGCGATACAACAGGTAACCCTATTAATGATGAATTGATTACCTCGCAGGCATTTATGGAAACCAACATCAAACTTAGCTATGCCCTTGATTGGCGTTATGTAGGTGTTGGCCTGGAGTTTTTTGGTGGCGTTCAAAATATCTTTAACGCCTATCAGGATGATTTTGACAAGGGAAAAAATCGTGACAGCAACTATGTCTATGGTCCTGCCCGACCACGAACTATCTTTTTTGGTTTGAAGCTGATGAATTTGTAAACAAATCATAAAGGCATTAGAACCGCTTTAGGCAAATACTATGTACCTAGAGCGGTTTTTTTCTTTTATTTTTACAGTCTCATAAACACAATTTCTATGCTTAAAAAAGAACGCTATAATAAAGTCATCGACTATTTTCAGGAGCACATGCCAGTAGCTGAAACAGAATTACATTATGGTAATCCTTACGAATTGTTAGTCGCCGTTATTCTATCGGCTCAATGTACCGATAAGCGGGTTAACACACTTACTCCGGCCATTTTTGAGCATTATCCACAGCCCGAGGACATGGCTCAGGCAAGTCCTGAAGATATCTTTGAATTGATACGTTCATGCAGCTATCCTAACAATAAAAGCAAACATTTGGTGGGTATGGCCAAAATGTTGACTCAAGATTTTAAAGGCATTGTGCCTGATGATATTAAGGAACTACAAAAACTACCAGGCGTCGGACGTAAAACAGCCAATGTAATTGCTTCTGTAGTATATGAAAAACCGGCAATGGCAGTTGACACACACGTTTTTAGAGTAGCTGCTCGCATAGGGCTCACCACCAACTCCAAAACACCCCTTGACACCGAAAAACAATTGGTCAAGTATTTCCCCGAAGAACTACTTCCCATAGCCCATCACTGGCTTATTCTGCACGGTCGTTATGTTTGTTTGGCTCGTAAACCCAAATGCTCACGCTGTGGACTAAAAGAATTCTGCCGATTTTACGAAAAAGAAGAATACCGCGTTAAGTAAACTATTTGTGACCAATGGAGCTTTCATTTTAACATGGTTTAACGATGAAACACACTTCTTCACTAAAAAAATGTGGACATTTGTAAGGTAGATTTTTTTTCATAGATTTTGGATTTAGTTAACGAACTGAATAAAAAAAGGACAGGTTTTTCATCTGTCCTTTTTTTTATGCTTATAATTTGAAAGGCATCTTTTAACAAGCATTAACGCCACTTTAGCTTTCTTCACTAAAAAAATCCAGACATTTGTACTGTAGATTTTTTTTCATAGATTTTGGATTTAGTTAACGAACTGAATAAGGGTAAGGACAGGTAATCAATCTGTCCTTTTTTTATGCTTACAATTTGAAAGGCATCTTTTAACAAGCATTAACGCCACTTCAGTTTTCTTCACTAAAAAAATCCGGACATTTGTAGTGTAGATTTTTTTTCATAGATTTTGGATTTAGTTAACGAACTGATTAAGGGTAAGGACAGGTTATACAATCTGTCCTTTTTTTATACCTATAATTTTAAAGCGTCCTTTTAACAAGCATTAACGCCACTTTAGCTTTCTTCACTAAAAAAATCCGGACATTTGTAGTGTAGATTTTTTTTCATAAATTTTGGATTTAGTTAACGAACTGATTAAGGGTAAGGACAGGTTATACAATCTGTCCTTTTTTTATTTTCATTACTGAGCTTATTTTTTTTAATTCAAGTGAAAACATTGTACCTTAAAAACTGTTTTCTAAGCAAAACTTAACAATGGATAATCTATTTTTAAAATACATGGGTGCTCGTGAGGGCAAACAAGAGAAGCCACTTAAACCAAGTGGTACTCCAGGACCTGTCATTACCATTTCAAGAGAATATGGATGCCACGGTAAACGCATAGCACAAAAACTTGCAGAGATATTAAGCGCTAAAAGCACTGCCAGCGGTGAAAATAAAAAGTGGCGTTGGATTAGTAAAGAAATTCTGGAAGAATCGGCCAAAGAGTTGAAGTTATCATCTACACTGGTTAAAGAATTAAGCGATTATAAACACAGCAGTTTTTTTAAGGATTTAGCTTTATTCTTCAGTGAAGACTTCTATCCTGGTGATGCCACCATTAAAAACACCATAGCCAAATATATTTACGAAGAGGCCCAGCAAGGTTACGTAATAGTAGTGGGTAGAGCTGGTGAAGCAGTTACAAAAGATATCGACAGAGCTTTTCACATCAAATTAGAGGCTCCGCTTGATTGGAGATCAGAGGTAGTTGCCGAAGAAGAGGCAATAAGCTTGGGTGATGCTAAAAAAGAATGCATCGAACAAGATAAACGGAGAGCTCAGTTTCGTGATTACTTTGAAAAGGGGAAAAAAGACATCGACTTTTTTGATGCCATATTGAACTGCAAAGCATTAAGCGATGATGAAATATTGGAACTGCTGGTAATCATCAGTGAAACAAGAGGGTTTATTTAAATAAAGATAAAACAACAACAAAAGCAGCAAGCGACTATGTTTGCTGCTTTTGTTGCATTAAAAAAGGCCATCTGCTCGATGACCTTTTAAACCTCTTATTGAATAAAGCCTACTCATCATTAAGCATCTTTTTACGAATCGTGTAAAAAATGATCAGACTCAATCCGCCAAATAATAAAATCATTGATAAAAATGCCATTGCCTCGGGCATTTCTGTTCGTACATTAACAACATTGCCCATTAATATACCAACTGCCAAGCCCACTAGCAACATACCATATTTTAAAGACAAATAGTGTTTGGGCTGGCCTTCGTCAAATATTGATGCATCTTTACCAGCAGCAATTAAAGCGGTGCGCTCAATTCTACGCTGACGAAAATACGATAGTGAAATAATAATGGCGCTAATACTGCCAAAAAAAACCGTGGGTACTACAACTGCTACATCCATATCTCTGTATTTTAAATTTTATAAGTTCTTTAATAAGCTCATTTCCGGAGTGCTCACTCGTTGGACGTCATCATTAATCAGTCGGTTACAAAAAACATTAGCTTTATTTTTAGAACACTTGCACTCTCAGCTAAATCACATTAAATTATCAAGTATTGTGTAACCTATTTCAGAAACAAGGCGTCATACTCAATGAATGGACAATTCAAGTGACATAAAACAAATAAAGCTGGTAAAGGCAGGCGATGTTGGAGCATATTCCCAACTAATTGACAAATACCAACACATGAGTTTCACACTGGCCAATAGCATTGTTAAAAACAAGCAAGAAGCAGAAGAAGTATGCCAGGATGCCATTTTCAAAGCTTATAAAGCACTTGACTCGTTTAAGGGTAATGCTGACTTTTCAACATGGTTGTATCGTATTGTTTATAATACAGCCATATCAAAACTAAGAAGCAGAAAAACCGAAACAGTGAGTCTGGATGAACAAAAGGAATCGCTTGGTACGCCATTTGATTTCAATGAGAACCTTAACCGATTAGAACAACAAGAACGAAAAATAATACTTAAAAGAGCGCTGAAACTGCTAAAAGAAGAGGATGCCTTTATTATGATTTTGTATTATTACCAAGAACGAAGTATTGAAGAGATTGTGACATCCACCGGTCTATCAAAATCAAATATTAAAATTAAGTTACACCGTGGACGCAAACAATTAAAGCAAGCATTAGAGCAACTTTTGAGTAAAGAAATTGAGTCTTTTATTTAGATGTAGTGAGATGAAACGACCTTGTAAACTTAGTTATCCAAATTAACACACAGGCGGATAATGAAATTTACTTGAGAGTTTCATGTGGCAATAGAAAGCAAAATATAATCTCATGAAGAAAGAAGCGAACAGTCAAAAAGATACCGACCAGATCATACGGGATATATTCAATGATTTTGAATATGAACAAGCACCGCCAAGCATTAAATCATCTGCAATGAATAAGGTGTTTAATGAATGGACCAACAACGCTATAAACTATAAACCCATCATCAACAAAAGCAATCGCTGGTGGATACTGGGCAGTTTTTCGGCCATGTTAGCGCTTAGCTTTTTAGTGGACGCTTCAGTGATCATCAATTATTGGCAAAACTTAATGGCCGACAGTGATTTAGTTGATTTCAAATTATTGAACCAACAAATGGGAAGCATCTCTCTTGCATTTAAAAGCATGCCATCGGTGGTTTATTTTACCTGCATTGGCATTGCAGCACTCTTATTAATCGATCGTTTTTTTAGTCGACTGGCTAATATATAAACCCTATATTTCAAGCATAAAAAAAGAGCGAACACTATACGATTCGCTCTTTTTTGTTGATTATTTCGAAACTATTAAACTATTCCAAAAGAACTGAGCAGCACAAAAATATAATGCGCCGATATACCAGCCAATAAACCACCAATTGTATGAGCCATTAAAGCTTTGGATGTTAACTCACGAAAGTTAAGTGTATCAAGCATCGCAGTGTGTGTACTTAAATAACCACTCCAGCACATACCCATTGCTGTAAATACCGCAATCTCGTTTCCACCAACAATACCTTGTGCAATAAAGGCTTTTACCATTGATAAGGCTGCACCAACAGCACCTAAAGAGGTAACAGGGAAAGCTATTAACTCAGGATGCTCAAAGCCAAATAAGAACTTAAACAACCAGTCAACCGAACCTGCTAACTTTGGTAAGATCGGTACTCCCTCGTAAGCCAAGCCCTGGTAACCAATAGCTGCATCAGCTGGCTCAAAAGTTATAACCATAACAACGGTACTAATTACCAATACACCAGGTATAATGGCAAGACCTAGATTTACACCTGACTTACCACCGTCTAACATGGCATTTAAAAAACGTTGAAAAGTACTTCCCTTTGTCTCAAAAGAAATCTTTTCTTCATCACCATTACCTTTAAATTCTTTATCTGCAGGTATATGACCTTTAATAAAACGCTGCATCAATCGGGTAGAAATAACAGCACCTATAACAGCACCTGCTAAACCTATCATGGCTCCAGAGAAATACCCCAAACCAGTCATAAAAGCCAACACAATTAGTCCCATACCAAAGGCAGTACCAAAGTTTGTCAAGGAAATTAATTCATGTGTTTTAAAGTATCTGCTAAAGTTTTTATCATTCGATAAACTGATAATAGCTGGGTTATCAGAAAAGAAAGTCATTAAACCAGCCAAGGCACTAACGCCAGGCAAGTTAAATAATGGACGCATCAATGGTGCCAACAACACCTCTAACAAACGTACCACCCCAAATTCAATCATCAAACGCCCCAACGCTCCTGTAATAACGGTAATTCCCATAATAAAGAATACTGTATTCATTAACAGGTCGTGTGCCGTGTTCATCAAAGTGTTTAACATGTTGGTTACCCCCATTACATGACCAAGGTAACCGAAAAATGCTCCAAAGAACACTAAAAAGAATAACGCTTCATATCGGCGCTTCTCTAAATAACCTCTTTCTTTAAGTTTTTTTAATGCACTCATTTTGTCAGATTTTATGTTCCAAAAGTAGACAGGACAGCAATGCCAAAACAAGACTATTGTCAGTATTTAGATTTTTTTTTCATGAAATAAATCAGCTATGTACCACATATTGAATATACTTTTGCAGAAAACAGGCGATAATCGATAAGAATACATAGGCATGCAAAACATTGAACCTTACAGCAGATGGGAAAACATCTATCAATCCAATACCGATAGTAAATCGCTGTTTTTTGGAGAAGTATATGACCCTTATCGTTGTAGAAATACCATTTATGACCATTACATCCATCCCAAATGGGATAACTTTGGTTCAAAAACCCTTTATCTCAAAATTTTATCGGTACAGTACGAACAAGGCTTTGCCATCATCGAGTTAATGGGAGAATGGAACGATTGTTTATACAATGATATAATGCACCTAAAACGCAGCATTGTTGAGAATTTACTCGAAAATGGGATTCAGAAATTTATTCTTATTGGCGAGAACGTACTTAATTTTCATTATTCCGATGATGCCTATTACGAAGACTGGTTTAACGACATTGACGAAGGTTGGATTATGGGCATCAATTTCAGACCTCACATACTTGAAGAGTTTGATAAAGTAAACCTCAACTATTATATGCTTTATGGTGGTAAGCTTAACGAGGTAAAATGGCGAACCCTATCACCTCTCAAGCTTTTCAATGCTCTGGATCAGTACGCTAACACGGCACTTAACCCTTAAAAACCCAATAGAAAGGCTTAGTAAATAATAAGGCAAAAAAAAGCCTGTCTGGGGAGACAGGCGAAGAAACATTCTAAGAAAAAATTCTAACCTAAACCTCACACACATCCGAATGTTTCTATATTTGGGGACCAGGAGAGCCTCAGTTTGTTTTAGATTCGAAAGCTAAATTACGCCCTTATTGTGTGGGTGTCAAGTGCAAAAGCTTAAAATAAAAGATTTTTAACACTTTTTTTATAATAAAGTAGTCAACAGGCTTCAGTTCTTTCCAAAAGAAAGACTGAATTGTTATTTTTGCACAAAACAGCAGAAGTGATATATCCTGATAGTTTTGAAGATAAGATAAAGTTTACCCGCATACGTGAGCTGGTAAAAGAAAGCTGCATGAGCGGCTTGGGAAGAGAAGTGGTTGATGAAATGGGCTTTAGCACCAACTTTGAGGAGGTGGAACTTCAACAGCTACAGACCAACGAGTTTAAAAAGGTATGCCTGGAAGAGGATAATTTTCCTTTGGGTTACTTTATTGATGTACGCAGTCCGCTTGGTCGCATCCGTACCGAAGGTCGTTTTATGGACGAGACTGAATTATTCGACCTAAAGCGTTCATTAACCACCATCAACGACATCTGTCGTTTCTTCACCAAAAAAGAAGACGAAGACTACCCTAACCTGAAAGAATTAGTGAGTCAGGTATCAGTATTCCCTTTTATTTTAGATAACATAGATGGTATCCTTAATAAATTTGGGAAAATAAAAGACAATGCCTCACCAGAATTAGCTCGCATACGTAAGGATATTTTCAACAAACAAAACAGTATCTCACGGCGCTTAAGTGCCATACTTAAACGAGCTAAGAGCGATGGCTTAGTCGATTCAGACGTGAGTGTATCCATCAGGGATGGTCGCGCTGTGATACCAGTACCAGCAGCCAACAAGCGTAAGCTAGGTGGTATTGTGCAAGATGAATCAGCCACGGGTAAAACATCGTTTATAGAACCTGCCGAAGTGGTGGAGATCAATAACGAACTAAGGGAATTGGAGTATGCCGAGCGAAGAGAGATCACACGCATACTTATTGAAACGGCCGATATGATTCGTCCTTACATTGAGGACATCATGGAGTCGTACCGTTTTATGGGAACCATCGATTTCATCAGAGCTAAAGCACGTTTTGCCATTAGCATCAACGCTATTTTACCCAATTACAAAAAGCAACAAAACTTCATTTGGAAAGAAGCAATTCATCCCTTATTGTATCTACAACATAAAGCTGCTAACAAAGATGTAATTCCATTGGACATGGAGTTATCAACTCCCAAGCAGCGACTGCTATTGATATCAGGACCTAATGCCGGTGGTAAATCGGTGTGTTTACAAACGGTTGGCTTGGTACAGTACATGTTTCAATGTGGACTGCTGGTTGCCATGGATGAAGGTTCACAAATGGGCTTTTTCAAACATATTTTTATGGATATGGGCGATGAGCAATCCATCGAAAATGACCTGAGTACCTATAGTTCTCACCTTTTCAACATGAAGCATTTTTTGCGTCATAGCCAAAAGCAAACACTGATACTGATTGATGAGTTTGGTACGGGAACGGAACCCATGCTGGGTGGTGCCATTGCCGAAAGTGTGTTGGAGCAGTTGAATAAGCAAGAAGTGTTTGGTGTAATTACTACTCACTACACCAACCTAAAGCACATGGCCTCTATGACCGAAGGTATTGAAAATGGTGCCATGCTGTTCGACACAGGTCGGATTATGCCCTTGTACAAACTACAAATTGCACAACCTGGCTCATCATTTGCCTTTGAAATAGCCCGTAAAATTGGTTTACCTGAGAATATTCTCTCCAGTGCCAAGGAAAAGATTGGTCAGGAGCATGTTGATTATGACAAAAACCTACGTGAAATAGTACGTGACAAACGCTATTGGGAGCAAAAGCGAAATACCATACGTATTAACGAGAAGAAGCTGGCCGATGTATTGGAGCGCTATCAACTCGACTTGCAGAATGTTAAAAAAGAACGCAAAGAGATACTTGAAAAGGCCAAGGTTGAAGCAGAGTATCTACTATCTAATGCCAATAAAGAGATAGAAAATACGATCCGCACCATAAAAGAGACTCAGGCCAACAAAGAAAAAACAAGGATAGCACGCCAAAAGCTCGAAGGCTTTAAAGAGGTAGCTGTTGATAAAAAGGCCAGTGATGCAAGTATCGATAAAAAAATTCGTCAGATAGAGGATCGCGAGAAAAGAAAAGCGAATAGAAAGAATAAGCAGGAGAAAGAGAAGTCAGTAGCTGAAAAGTTAAGACCTAAAAAGGAAGAAGCAACACCGTTACAAAAAGGCGACAATGTTAGGTTAAAAGGACAAAGTACACCTGGCGAAATAATGAAAATACATGGTAAGGAAGCCACTGTTGCTTTTGGTAGCATTAGCACTATTGTAAAACTTAACCGATTAGAAAGGGTAAATAAACAGGCTGTAAAACGTTCGAACATCACCAACCCAATGGCATCGATTTCCAATGTGGGCGATAAAGTGCGTGAGCGAAAGCTTACCTTTAAAGCAGACATTGATGTACGTGGCAAACGCACCGAAGAAGCCATTCAACTAGTGATGAACCACCTGGATGAAGCGGTTATCTGCGAGGCATCTGAAGTGAAAATACTACATGGGAAAGGCAATGGCATATTGCGGGTGATGATTCGCGAACAGTTAAACACCTTACCGTTTGTGAGTTCGTTTAGGGATGAACAATTACAATTTGGTGGCAGCGGCATTACCATTGTTGAGCTTGGTTAAACACCATGTAATACCATTTGCATTTCAACGTGAGTCTTAAGGAAAACTTTGAAATTGCAATTGTTAATGCCGATAATAAACCAAAGAGCCTTTGGAAGTAAGCGAAGCAATGGCTCATTTCGATATTAAATCGGTATAAATCAAAATATTATTCGGCATTTATCTTTAATGATAAGTGCCGTTTTTTTTATTACTTAGTGTGTGAATAATAAATCCTATTTGACATGCGTAAACTGATAAGTGGCATCGCCCTATTGATAGTAGCGATTACCTGCACCTTTGCACAACACTCCCCTATTGAAGACCTTTTAAACACTCAAGATGAAAACCTGCGACACCGATTAGACCGTTTAGAGAAAATGGTGGATGATTTGATGTGGCACGAACGTTTGGGGGACATAGCCCATGTGGATAAAGTGTATATGTATGGTCCTCCCAAATGGAAAGAGGAGAACCCAACGGGACTGGGCGCTGGCAATCCAGTTAAATTTTGGTCCTATCTCTTCTTCCCAAAAAACATAGATACGAATAAAAAAAACCCGCTTATGGTATTACCACACGGCGGTGTTCATGCCGACTTCACCACCTATTACACGCATATTGTAAGAGAATTAGTGAGTCAGGGATACATTGTTGTAGCTGCCGAATACCGTGGCAGCACAGGTTATGGAAAAGGTCATTATAAAAAAATAGATTATGGTGGCCTTGAAGTGGAAGATGTGTATGCAAGTAAAAACTACATGTTGGAGAATTACCACTTTATCGATAAAAACAGAGTGGGTATAATGGGATGGAGCCATGGCGGATTAATTACCCTTTTTAATATTTTCGAACATGCTAAAGATTATGCTGTAGCCTACGCTGGCGTACCTGTAAGCGATTTGGTAGCACGCATGGGATACTACGAAGATGATTATCGCGCACTTTACGAAGTTGATTATCACATGTGATAAAAAAATAACCTAACAATAATAGAAAGACAATAAAAAAGGTGATAATCATTTGACTACCACCCTTTAACCCGATTACAAAAATTCTAATATTTAATTATTTCTTTTTTATAAAAAACATAACCCTCCCATTTAAAAGGAAATCTTTTATTAGCTAATTCATGATATGGTAATTTCAAATCTTCACAAGCTTTAACTATACCACTATAAGCTTCTAATAACATCTTTTCATCATTTCTAACTATTACTACTGTATCCAATGCCATATTACCCCATTTTTTTTAAAGATTAATTCATGTATCTTAAAGCTGCTTCAATAAGCTTTTCTTCGTAATTGTAGATATCATCTAACTTTTCAATTAGTATTTTTTCTTCTTTCTTATTATCATCAAATAACCCTAAATATTTTTTACTACCATTCAAATGTAATCTACAAATAGGTTTACGGTTATTGTCATCAATCAGTATACCAAAATAAGACTGTGTATCACGGTGAACAATTCTTTCAGGTTCAATTTTTGTTCTAACAATTGACCTTACAATATGATAACCTTCAATTTCTTCTTCTGTTGTTTCAATTCTGTTATCATCAACTTCTTCAACTACTTCTTCAACAACAGCTTCTTCTTCTTTCTTTAAAGCTGAATGTAATCTATCATTAACTATTTCTTTAATTGATTGATTAGTTGCTTTCTTAACAATACCTGTAAGTTGTTCTAATACTTTAGCTGTAATTTTACCGTTGTAAATCTGTCTACCAAAATACTTTACAAATTCTTCTGATGGTTCATTCAACTCCTTCTCCAATATTTCTTTTATAGCAGAGGAATATTTCAACTCACTTGCTGTATCAATGATTTTATCAACATCAAAATTTGATTTATGGAACTTCTTAACCTCATTAACATCATGTTCTTTGAAATTCTCAAAATCAACAGTTAAAAATGGTTCAGCATCCATTTTATTAGCTTCTTCCAAATCTGTGTAAAAACGGTATTCAGCACCATTTGTTAATACACCAAAACGTGCTTTACTGGCGTGAAAATAACGATGTAGTTGTGAATTATGAACATCTAAATTTTCTTTCCAATGCTTACATTCAATAATCATTATTGGTTCATTATCCTGAAGAATGGCATAATCAACTTTTTCACCTTTTTTTGTACCAATATCAGCAACATATTCTGGTATAACTTCCATTGGGTTAAACACATCATAACCTAATAGTTGAATGAATGGCATGATTAAACCATTTTTTGTTGCTTCTTCTGTCTCAAGGTTAGGCTTTAGTGTTGCTACCCTTTCAGCAAAGTTTTTAAGGCTGTTGATAAATTCCATTTTTGTATATTTTTAATGATTAGTCATTTAATTGAGTTTCTAATTTACTTATTTTTTGTAAACGTCCTATTGTTATCATAAAAAAAAGCAGAATAAACCGTTGTCTATTCTGCTTTTTTTAATTTCGGAAAACGTTGTAAATATTATTTGTGGTAACGAAATTACTTCAATAAAATAATTTACCAAAACCATTTTTTCTTTTTTGGTTTTTCATCTTCTTCATCAGTATCTTCTTGTGTTGATTCAGTTTCTATGATGATATTACCATTCTTATTTTTTTCTATTACAATTTCTGTTGTGTTCTTATTACCTGAATTCATTTCATTTTCAATCTTTTCTTTGGTGTATTTCACACCAACAGCAAACCCACCTGTAAATGATATGGTCATAATGAATAACCACATGAATACACGACCTAATAATGTCATACGTTTTAACATTCATCATTATCTTTTTTTAATCCACCTGAAAATGTGGATAATCTTTAAATCTTCGCCAATTACCACCCCATGTTATTGATTTTAATACATCTACTTTATTTAAAATCATCCAAAAATCTTTAAATAAATCAGTAGACCAATCACATTTTTTATCTTTAATAAAAGCAATATCAATTGCTTTACCATCAAGATGTTTAGACTTCATTGTATAAGTAACTACTTTCTTTTTATCGGTTATGTAGTATTTACCATCATCACCTTTCTTTCTACCTTTTTTATAAAGTGCTAATTGTTGTTCTTTTGTCCTGACACCTTGACTAATAATTACCTTATAATCAGGGTGCTTTTCTTCAAATATTGGTTTACTTAAATTGAAATAGGTTATTAATCTATCATCTACACCTGTTAATATTGCGCTCAATCTTCATCTTCATCATTTTTTGAATCAGATTTTTTAAAAAATCCAATTGTTTTTTCTAAACCTTTATAACCTAAACTAATGATTATCAAATAAAATAAATAAGAAATAGAAGTTTTAAATATTTCTACATCAACATCATAAATAAATAATGATAGTGTTATTAACACTACCATTATTAAAAAGGATAAAATACCAATAAGTCTATTACTACTCGCTTTATCACTACCTGATAATAGGTTGATAATTAACTGTTTCATCCATTATTATTATTTTTTATTGATTTAATATCATCTTTGATTTCCCGAATATCTTCTAATATCATTTCAAATATTTTTTCATCTACCTTTTTTTCAATCTGTAATTCTAATCTTTCAATCTTAACATTCTGATTATCAATCTTATTTTTGATATTAGCTTTTTCAACCACCGCATAGTAAAAAATGGTCAAACAGGTTAATATTATACCTGCGTATTGAATTATTAACCGCTGTGTATTAGTGTTTTCACTCAATTTATATTAGGATTATTTTTTAAAAATTATGTAGTAGGCCAGCCAGATAATTCAGTCCAATCATTAGCATCTGTATACCAATAGTAATTATAACCATTATCAAATGCACCTACTTTATACCATTCACTATTAAAGGTCTGTTTATAAGTTGTTCCAACCGTTAAAAACTTACCCTTTAAATTACATTTCCAATACTTCTGTAAATTTGCTGATTGAAAAACTGTATATTGGTATGAATGTACCCCTTCTTGGCCTGATGGTAAATCATTTACCATTATGCCCTTTTTAGGTGAATTCATATTAGCATCATGTGATGTTCTAACATTCCCTGTTTCAGTGATATAAAACCAACTATGACTGATTGAATTATAGTGATAATGACGAACACCGTAAAATGATGTAGGGTTATCAGTTAATTTATTGGGTGCGTCAATATAGCGTGGTACAATGTTAGTTGTGAATGATGATACACCATTATCATCTTCAATATCTGCTATGTAATTACCACTTGTATCAACGTATGTAATTGATGGTGTAATTGTTACGCTATATTCATCATTTTCGGGTACAATTATTGATGTTGTTATATTATCATATACTAATGTGGCTGTACCTGTTGTTGAAAACACACCTGAAAAACCACCTGATACTGTTAATTCAACTTTTATTCTATCCCAACTTCTACTACCTACAGGTGGTTTTTCACCACGTTTAACAAGGTAAGCGTATGTTATCTTTTTTTCACCGTATGCTGTACCATCACTATAAAATATTGGTGATGTACCACCACCTGAAGGTGATGAATATACATATGATGTAGGGTTAGCTTCGTGATTATAACCAGCCCAATCACCCATATTATAAGGTGAAAAACCTGATGGTTTAAAAAGTGCGTGTTTATTGATAAATGGTGATTTACATAAATCACTTAAATCATATGTATCTTCACCAAGTACATTTTTAATATCACTAATATCAATATTACTAACTTCAAAAGTTGTCCCATTATCATTACTTACATCACCAATATCATTATTACCTGAATAGTAAGGTGATTCACTTGGTATTGTTTTAACTATTCCCATTATTTAAGATTGTTTTTTAATTCATTAACTTCATTTGAAAGTTCTTGAACTGCTTTTATTAGGTGTGTTATAAGCTTCTCGTATTTAACACCCTTATAATCAGTATAGATATCGCCAACTATATTTGGTATTATTTCTTCAACTTCTTGAGCAATAAGACCTAAATCAGATTTTTTATCTTCATTAATACCTTTTAATTCTCTACCTTTTTCATTCCAATTAAATGATACTGGTTTTAATCTATTAATTATTGAAAGTGAATTAGTTAATGGTTCAATATCTTCTTTTAGTCTTCTATCAGAAGAAGTAAAAGCACTTATTTCACCACCTGCCATTATATTTCTATCAGCGTGAATATCGCCCCATTGACCATCCAAAAATACACGTGCATCACCGTCAGATGCAACATATAAACCCCATCCACCACCATATTTTGATGATAGAAATGATGAACTACCACCGTGTGTATATCCAACCCCATACATATTATTTAAATCACTTTCATTAGGGTTATATGATGAACCAATGGTGTAAATTGGATTAGTTTTTGAACCATTATTACCAATGTTATTATAACTACCCTCCTGATGTCCTACATTATGTGCTGAACGTCTTAAATTAGAACTAAATGTATATGTTCCTGAGATAGTCTCACTGGCATTAGTCATAGCGAACTTATACCAAGTTTTACCATTCATAGATCGGAAATACATATCAGCACCATTGTTGTTTGGTGAAGCAAATTGAATACCTCTATCAGTATAATCACCCCCTGCTGTTACCCATACGTGACCTGCAAAATTACTATAAGGTGTATTAGTTGCTGATGATTGAAAAAATCTACTTTCACCTACTGTTAAAACAGTATTCAAATCTAAATTCGCTTCATAACCACTACCACCGTATGCGTATGCTCCTATGTTGGTAATAGTCCTACCTGCTCTTTTATATGAACCTTTTTTTACATCAACACCATTATTATCAATTCTGAACCAATCAACAAAACTACCCGTACCATCTTGACCGCTTGTGTAGTGTCTAAATATAAATGGTTCAGTATCATCATCAGTTGTGAAAAACTCTAAATAACCTGTGTTATGAGCACCATTCTGTCTAATACCTGCTGCATCATTATCAATAGTTGTTGAATTGAATAGCAAACCACTACCTACTCCCGTACCTGTAAATCTAATGTCCTTAGACATGGTTAAACGTTGCGACATAGTATCTGCTACATCACTCCTTAAAAATTGGGTACTATCAATATTATCTAACTTGCCCGCATTTGTTGCATAATCTGCTGATGGGTGATAATCATCACTATAAATCTCAAATTCACCAAAAATATTGACCACAGTAGGTTGAATGTAATCAGGTGAAAAACCAATAGCTCTTGGTAAATCTCTACTACCATAATAATCACCTATGTAAATATTATAACCATCATCAGAATAAATAGGTGTTAACATTCCATCTACACCTGACCACATTTCATTAGGTAAAGTGATAGCATTACCAAATTCCCAATAACCATTAATGTATTCATTTGAACTTTTTTTAGCAAATGTAGTATGATGATACCCATCTAATTTATCACTATCTGCTGCTTTACTACCTACACCTAAATATTTACTACCTAATGATGTACCTCCTTCATATAAAGTACCAACATTAACACGTGCATTTGCTGTTGCTTTCCACGCTGAACCATCAGCAACAAAATTAAATGCATTAGCAGCATCATCATACCAAATTTCATCAACATTAGTACCACCACCCCAATTAATTATAATACTATCATCATAGAATGATTTATCTGCTTTTAATTGATTTCTAACAAATGATGAAGCGTGATAACCATCTAATTTATCACTATTACTAACACTTAATGAACTTTCAAATTTAGTTTTGAATTGCTTTGTAATATTATCAAAATAAGCAATACCATTTGAAATTGGTGTATCTTCTCTTGTGGCTAATATCTGCAAATCACCTACATCACCAACACGTCCAAATCCATCCGCACCGAACACGAGACAACCAGAATTTACACCATCATAATTTGTTGCTTGAATACCTGTATAAGTACCGTTAATTAATGCAGTTGTAGCACCATCACGAGTTGTTATAATATCATTTTCAGATTTTACAATTTGTGTATGTACTTCTGTAATCGTACCTGATACATTTAAATCAACAACAGATAATATTTTAGCTGAAAAATCTTGTGTACCACTACCACCTATTAAAGCATATGTACCTGTGTGGTTATGGTCTGAACGGCTAACTGTTGAAGCTGAACCATTACCACCAAATGATTTATTAAATGCTGTATTTTTTGAAAATACAGGTTCATAAACTCCTGTGTGGTTATGTGATGTTAATGAATACCCTAATAATGATGTATCAACATAGCTTTCAGTTGCATAACCTGTTAAATCTGTTGAAATACTTGATAAATCAATAGATGAACCATTAACCCCTAATATATTACCGTTTAAATTTAATGTTGGGTCAATTGCTCCATTATCAAGTGATAACACACCGTTAGTAATTGTTAATGGTGATGATTGATTGATAGATAAAATACCTTTTGATGTGTATGTTGCTGGCGGTATGTTGTCAAAAATACTACCTATATCTTGTCCTGTATCAGCATAGGCAATTAATGAACCATTTGAAGCTATTGTTTTGTTAGCAATTAAAATATCATTATCACTATCATATGAAAAATACCCATCAAGAAATGAACCACCACCTGATGATGAACCACCACCTGAACTTTTAGATGTTGTTTCTTTTGTATTTACACTATACGATAAATCAACACCCTTTTCACTACCTACATTTTCAGTGATAACATAGTTAGCACTACCATTAGTTAAATTAAAAGAAGATTTAACAATAAAAGTATCACCTAATGTTTCTGATTTAATGATAGATAAAGGATTAATAACATTTGTATAACATCTCCCATCAATACATTTTCTTTTTCCTTGTGTGTTTGATAATATACTATCACCAACAAAATAATTTAACTTCTTACCATCAAATAATGGTACATCATTACCTATCTTAATAGCACACTTATAACCTAAATGATCTGAATTAGTATTCAGTAAAGTTTTCTTATCACCTTTAATAGATGTTTCAGTATTTTTATTTTCAATTAATAAAGTTTCATCGCCTTTTCTACCGCTAATGCATTCAATTTTAGTATCTGATAATTCTAAAAAGAAATTAGCATTATCACGGTTATATGTATGAGCTTCAAATGTTAATTTAATATCATCATATAATTTACCATTACTATCTTGATGTAATACACAAATATTAGGTATTTCACCAAATGTTAATTCATCACTATCATATTCAGGAATAGGGAAAAACATATTAGGTACATTTTCACTACCTATTTGAATTGGGTTAGATATAGTATCATCATTATCTCTAAATATTACAATTGGTAGATTGTACTGTACGAACATATTTAAATAAGTATAACGATAACACACATCATTAAATACATCATTTCTTACCCATGCCCAACCATCATTATTAATAATAGAATTATCACCACTAACTTCACCCTCACAATATCGGGTAAATACATATTCATAACCATCATCAAATGTTGTTGTATATCTAAATGATAGTATGTTGTAATTACTAACATCACTCCCTAAATATGGTGATATACCACCTGAAAATTTAATATGTGCTTTATCTGATTGATTTATAGATGTATTTTCACCTTTTAATATGTGCTTAACAGCATAACCACCCATATCATCATTAATCATGTATTTGGTTTCAAACAAAGTACCAATACCACCTAATTTTGGTAAGTTAATTGAAAACTTATCTGTAGCTGTAATACCTTTAACACCAAAAGTTTTAGTGTTTTTTTGATTGATACCAACATCTATTTTAGTATCATCATATTCATAGATATAATCAATATTTTCAATTTTGTTGTAGAAGTAATTATTTAAATCACCATCACTGGGTCTAAATGTATCTGTTAAGATATTTTTCTTTGTTGAATATGGTTCAATAACATCATCACCACCTAATATTGATTTAATTTCAATACTTGATGTATTAGGTGCTGTTATAATATTTACATCACCTGAATATTCACTAATAACTAATTCACGGTTAATAAATTCAGTTGTTAAAAAACTACCACTTAAATAAACATCATAACCTAATGAATTAAGCTTTAATTTATCAATACTTACAATCCATACTTTATTATTAAAAGTATAAGCAACAGCACTATTCATTGCTAATAAACTATCTAATATTTCATCAAGATTTTTATTATTGAATGCTCTTGTTGCTAACTCTAAATTACTTAATGTTTCTTTGTTATTTACTTCATCATCAGCAACTAAATTAGATGCTATATAGATAGCTTTATCTTCACCAAAAAAGATTTCATTCATTACATTACTTAAAATAGTATTGAATGATAAAAACTTTGAAGAATAGATAAAATTACCTGTATCAGTTGGTCTTTTTGCTAATGAAAAATGGTCACGAAATTTTAATGATATAGTACCTTTTCTTTGTCCTAATACTTTGGTCATTAAATCAGGTATAAGAAGACCTTCCCATACAATAGAAAAATCTTCTTTTTTAATAATTATCTTAATCTCTGTATCAGTGGTATCAAATAAATCATCATATGGTGGTGTATCTTCATCAAAATAGATAACCATATCAGCTTTAGCACTAATAGCACCTAATGAAATTTTCTTTGAACTGCCACCAAAATCAATTTCTAACCTATCAATGAAAATATCTTTATCTTCTGCTGTTGCTAAATTCTCTTTATGTAGTTCAACAATGTATTTATCACCTTCACCATTAGTAAAAGCACCACTGTATAATTTATTATATTGTTTTGACATTTATACATTATCTATTTTTTATGTAGTTCTGATATTCAACAGCTTCAGCAACTACTTTACTATCCATCATAACCTGAATAATTCTACTACCCCTATCACCTATTAGTGATTTAAGTTTATCTAATGGTGCTATTACTTCAGGGTTAGATTTTGCGTTAGCATATTCACCAACATTAACAATACTATCACCGTACACTATACCACCTTTTGCTAATTTTGGTATTGGTTGACTTAATACCACTGCTGCCTGTGCTGCTCCCATTGCTATTATTGGTATGGATGCTGCTATTCCAAAAATACCTGTTTGTCCATATGCTTTTGATACACCAATAGCTGTATTAATAGCAATTTCAATTAATGCGTTTCTTTTCTTTGCTATTGCTGCTTTACGCTCTATTTTTCTTTTCTCTAATTCTGCTTTTGTTTGAATATTTTGAATTGATGCTGCTTTTTGTTCTTCATTCATTGATGAGTTTTGAACAGCTTCAATTTCTTTTGCTGCTTCATCATCAATTTTTTGCTTTTTAGAATCGTAGTAATTCTGTTCAATTTCAGCAAATTGACCATACATATTTTTAGCAAACTCAAAACCATCATAACGTAGTTTCTTCTTCTTATCTTCTGATGCTTTTAATGCGTCTGCTTCAGAATTATATCTATCAATTATTTCTTTTGTATTAGCATCTAATTTTGATGTATCAATATCAAAATCAACACCTACTTTTACATTTTTAGTTTTTGTTGTTAAACCTTTTGATAATATTTCATTTGCTTCTTCTAATTCTTCATTAGCTTTATCTAATTCTGCTGTGTATTTGGTAGCTGTTTTTTTGATACCATCTAACCATACTTTTGTTTCTCTTAATTTATTATTATGTGCTTTTGATTGTAGGTTAATTTGGTTTGCTAATTCAGCACGTTCACGGTCATCTTCTTTAGTATTAGCACCTAAATTTTGTTTAGCATCAAGAATTGAAAGCTGTTCTTTTTGTAAATATGAATTACCTTTATTTAATTCGTGTATATCGTCAAATAATGCCTTTTCTATTTTGGCATATTCAACCATAGTTAGACCATCTTTTCTTAATTCTCTTTTATTATCTGCTATTCTTGCTTCTAATTCACCACGTTTAGTTATCCACTTACTTTCAGCTACATATAAATCATGTTCACGTTGTTTAAGTGAAATAGATGTTTTGATGTTTTTATTTACTTTATTAATAGCATTATTAACACCTTTAACTGATTGTTCTACAGCTACAAAAGCAGGATTAGAATATAATATTGCTTTACCGAAATCTTTTGCACCTTTTTTAGCATCAGCCCACGCACCATTAACATCACCTTTGAATAATTTTTTAATAGCTGAACCTAAATAACCAACACCATCTAATAGTGAATTAACAGGTCTCATTACTAAATCTTTCAGGTATTTACCAAAGTCTTTTAATACCTTTTTTGGATTGTTCCAAATGTTAACTAACAAATCACCTAAACCTTCAACTACATTAGAAAGTGATACCATTACACCCTCTAATACACCACTAACGGCTGTTAGTATGCGTTGACCTGCTGCTGATTTACCTAATGCTTCTGTTACTGCTTTTATACTACCTGCTAATACTGCAAAAGCTGCTGCATATGGGTTAGCCATCATTGCCTTAAATGAATTAGCTACATTACCAACACCTTTTGAAAGTGATATTGAACCACTTGCTACTTTTGAAAAATTACTTACTAAACTATCCGCAAAATTTTTAGATAATTTTAAACCATCATTAAAGCCTTTTTTCATGCCTGTTATGTTCAGACCTGCTAAAATGTTGAATGAATATTTACTCATCTATTATTCATCATTTTTTCAAAATCTTTAATGTGTTGTATCCTATCTTCTATCGTTTCATCTTTTCTTTTATTGAAAGTTTCATCATCAACTAAATATGGATTTTTAAAGATTTTATCATATTCAATGCGTGAATTATACCCCTTAACAACTGCGAATGCTGTAGTTGTATGAAAATTATAATTTAATGCTAATTCATTAAGTTGATTTTCGTTACATAATTCAATAGCAGTAAAAAATTCTTTTGGTGTTAATTCATACAATGATTTCTTATCTAATTTTAGTTGTGTAATTGCTAATGCTATTACATCTTTTAGATAAAATTTATCTGTATCTGTTTCTTCTTCATCGGTTTTTCTCTTTGGTTTGAAGTCAACTGATTTTTCAATTTCTTCAATGATTTCTTTGATTAGATTATCATTAAAAAGATAATTCAACCGATGTATAATATTATTCTTGCCTGTTAATACACATAACAATTCTAACCTTTTTTTAATATAGGTAGCATCTATTTCATTAGGTGTAAATGTGCTAACAATTAATTCAAAAATATCATTATAACTATCTAATTTATAGTGATTTGCTACATTATAGATAGTTTTGAAATTAAAAAAAAAGGGGTAATTACTACCCCCTTTTATAATCATTATCATGTTATTAAACTGATGGTGCTAATGTTAATGCACCGCTACCTTCTAAATTAAATGATACTGTACCATAACCATCTAAACCTGCTGATGGTGATAGTGACTGTAAGAAAGCAGAACCACTTAAAATTTCACCACCAATAGCTACTTTAACAGCTATTTCAACACCTGCTGTAAAAGCATCATATAAGCTTTTAAAATCATGTGCTGTACCTGCTCCTGGTGTAGTATCATCTAAACAAATCATAGTATCACCTCCTGCACCCCAAGACATTCCTTTCACACGCTTCTTTGCCCAGTCTCCTGATGGGTCAACATCTTTACTATCAAGTGTAATAGTTTCAACTTCTCTTTCTATTGAAATAGTAGCATTTGTTTCATGAAAGATTGTTTTATCATCTAATTCAATTCTCAAATCTTTACCTTCATATACTGTATATGCCATTCATATTTTTATTCTTTTTTAAAAGTTCATTTTGGTGAACTTTGCTGATAAATCGTAATCGGTTGTAAAAATCTTATTATCAATCTGATATTCAGGTATAACATTTTCAACACTATAACTAATTTTCCATGTAATACCATCATCATCAACCCATGTATCAGAACCAAATTCAAATTCATTTTCAAGTTCTTTTACAATAGATTTTAATTCATTGAAATTATTGGTTAAAACCCTTATTGAAGCTTCTAATTTTTTAGTAAAAATACCATCTTTTGTTGCTCCAAAATCAGATAAACCATAAGCATAAACTATTTCAGGTATTTCTTTTTCAATTGACCTTTTGAAAGGGTTAATGCAATCATTTACTATATCTGTAATGTTTTGATTTTCATTTATCTTTTTATAAATCCAATTACCACTATCCATTTAATTTTTTCATTTTTTTATCAACATATTCATCTAATATTTTCTTGAATGTGTTGAAAGCAGATGAACCCATCTGTCTATAGGTATCACTCATAAATTTATTTGCTTTGACACCTGTTGATGTTCCACCTTCCCACCAATGTATATTTCTGGCACCAATAGACATATCATCACCAATATCAAAAGCTTTTTTTCTAAAAATCTTCACTTTACCCCAGTATTGTTCAGGGTTTTGTTTTGTTTTTTTAACTGATGATTTTAATAATTTACCTATGTAATTACCAATAGGTGTTACACCTCTTTTTGTAGTAATATTTGATGCTTTTTGAACGGCTATTTTTTTAGCTTCACGCATATATTTACCCATTGCTAACTTAATAGTCTTTTCAGCATCTTCACTTTCAAAAATACTGAACACTTCAGTCATTTGCTTTTTAATATCATCTGCTGAAACTGTTGAACCATCTGAATTAGTGAAAAAGATATTCTTTTTCTTCGCCATTAATCAATGATATTTAATTTTTCGGTTGTTTTTGAACAACTTACATTAACAAACAACCCTAAATCACCCTCAATACCTATATGTTCTATTTTATAAAATTCACCATTAAATTTTACAATATCTTTCACATCTGCATTTTGTAATTTGTAGGTGATAAATTTGAAATTTTTATTATCTATTTCTTTGTAATTATCAGTTGATTCATTACCACTATCACCAATTATATCTACTCTTATGGTTGATGATTTTGAATATTGTTGTAAAATCACACCACTTTTTTCATCTCTCTGTGTATCATCATATTTATAAATGTCAATTACCCACCTCATATTATACATCATACTTGATAACCATATTTTTTTTGATATGTTATTAAATAATCAACTGAATCAGGTAACTTTTTTACTGTTGTACCTCTTTTTGTGTATAAATCATAAATTATTAATAACATAGCTTGTGTAAGGTCGGGTGGAATATCATTTACATCATCATATCCTGCAACTATATTACCATCACCATCATCTGATATAACAGGGTAAATTAATTCATCTTTAACACCTGTATAATTAGATAATACAATTACTTGATTTGTTTTATCTTCAATAACCTTTCTTGCAACAGGTATTAAACTATTAATATAAACATCATCTAAATCATGATACACAGCAAGGTGAAGCTTAACATGTTCTAATGTTAATGCTTCACTACCTACTGTTATTCTATTCATTTATATTACCATGTAATTTTTGAAAATAATTCAGGTCTAGTTACTGTAACGTCTGCGAATGCGTTTACAGTTATCTTGATCTGTCCTGAAGATGCTAACGTATATGGATCACTGATAATATCAATATTATCCCAAACACCAATTGCTACATTTGAAAAATCACCAACTACTGCAACATTAGTACTACCATCTGAAATTGAACCATCAACCATTGCTGGTAATGCACTAATTTTACCATTATCTAAAATAAAACGTGGTGAATTAGTATTAACTAATTTAGTTTCTAAATCAAAACCTGCTTCAGGTGATAGGATATAGGTCATATTACTATTACCATCTAACTTAAAGCTATCATATTTACCCTTAACAAGACCACTGTATAATTCAGTTTCATTAGGTGTTGTTAATTCAATATAATTCACTAAATCAGTACCACCACTTGTTGATGTTGCGTAATTAAATAAACCTTTTGGTTGGTTAGTACCTGTACCTGTAAATGCTGTACTTTGAACTTTACTTGCAACAGCTTGTGCAAATGATTCCATTACTAATGAAGCAACTTTTTGTGGGTGTTGCATGTAAAATTGTTTAGATACTTTACAATAACCACTAATTCTATGAGGTTTCATAGATATGCCATTAAATGCGCCTGATTCAGTACCTTCACCTGTTTCAGTTACCCATTTTACAGTGTTTGCATCCATTCTTGGTACAACTACATCACCAATAAGCCCTGTATATACCTTTGCACCTGCATCAATTACAGTATTATTTGCATGATATTCACGGATAAAATCAACTGTTTCTGTTCCTATACCTTTATCAACTGCTGTTGCACCTACTGTAATAGAGCGTAATTCATCAAGTGATAATGATTGTGTTTTTGCTGTTTCTGCTAAACTTCTAAATTCATCTAATTTAGTATTCTTTTCGTTCATACTTCTTTTTTCATTTTTTGTATTTTTTAAGGTTTTGTTTTCAATTTCCTCAATTTTTAATAATTCTTTTTCTCTGATTTCAATACTCCTAATTTCTTCATCTAAATTATCAAGTGTTGAACGCTCATCATCGGTCATGCTTCTAACTTCTTCATTAACTTTAAGTGAAGCAACAATTTCTTTTTGTTTTTCAATTTTTTCATTTAAAAGTGATCTTACTTCTAATAGGGATAGATTGTTTAATTCCATTTATCTCATATATTTATTTTTTAAAATGTAGTATTCTGATAATGCTACATTATTATCATTCTTTGTATTTCTATCTTCGTCTTTTTCTTGTATTTGCCTTTTTTCATCAAGTAAGAAAGTTTCTAAACTTCTTTTATCTTCTTGTGCAACTGTCATTGAATATGCAGGTCTTGATACTAAACTAACATCTCTAATGTGTTTAAATTCCTGTATTTCTCTAATCAGTCTATCATTAGCATCTCTATACCATCTATCTTTTGCTACTCTAAAACGTGATGACATTTGTGTTAAATCACCACGATTCAACATCTTTAATACATCTGTACCTAATTGTGTATCTGGCACATCAGCATCAATAAATAAACCTGTACTATCAATTTCTAATCTTAATGTTGGTTCTAATCCTTTACCGTTGATATTCCTTGCTAATATCATTGAATCATTGTGTTCAATATTTAATATAATATCCTCTGTACCAAGATTTATATTAGCAAAGGATGTTGGTAATGTGATTTCATTAAATTCTACCCAACCATCAATATATGTTTCTAATGTGTTGGATAAAGAATTAAATACAATTGGATAGCCTTTTACGTTCCTGTCATTAATTTCCATTCATAACTTATTCTTTTTTATCAATTGTTTGATTATCCTTTGTTTCATCGGGATTATCAAATTGTTTTTCTTTATTTTCTTGCTTCATCTTTGAATTTTCCAACATTTGATAACTGTAATCTTTGAATATATCTAATACTATACTATTCAGTTGTTTAGTTCTAATATCACCTAATTCACCAATTGAATCCCAACCGAGTAATTCACGTGCTTCATTTATTGAAAAAATACCCTTTTCAGTTAATGATGTTACAAAGTCTTTTAAGTCAGTGTATGATGCTCTGTATAAAGTAAATCGCTTAAATTGAATTATGAATTTTTTACGAATTAACCGTGTATAAAACTTAAATCTCAATTCCTTTTCAATTTGATCTAATAATGGGTAAATAGCATCATGTATAAATTCACTATTTTTTTCTTCTAATTGTGAAGTTGTTACACTATCGGTTTGGTATACATATGATAATGGTACACCAAAGAATGAACAGATTTGTTCAATTACATTTCTTAATGTTTCCATTACTTGAGCTTCATGTGGTGTTGCTTGTTTTGCTTGGTAATTAACACCATAAGGTAGGAAAGTTAAATCCTTATCTGATGTATTTTCCATTTCAATCAACTGATCTTTCAATTGTTGAAGCTGTGGTTTACTCATATCATATGAGTTTGTGTAAAAACCTTCTGATTTTAAACCATTATTGAAATACTTCTTAATTAGTTCAATTGAAGCTGTTGATAATCCAATTTCAGTTGCTAATACATCCAATGCACCAACACCTTCATATAGGTTTTTTTGATGGTATTTAAGTACAATCATATCTGATGACCTAATATATTCATCTTCACCTTTTACGATGTATTGCTTTGGTCTACCACGTTCATCTTTCAACACTTCAACAAACTCTGATTCAACAAACTCTAACCTTTCAGGTAATTGATTAGCTGACCTTTTTATTATGATATAACCATTTCCGTGTAATAGCATCTGTGAAACGGCTAAATATTTCATATCATATGATTTGGTAATTTCATCACCTGTAACATTTAACAACATATCAACATCACCTTTAACTGGTGTTTTTTTATTTGTTGTTAATTTATATTCAACCAATTCAGTATTAGCAACTTTAGATGCTATTAAATTAACACATCTACATACTACTGCACTTAAATAGGCTTGTTCAGATGATATTGATACACCTTTGTTTAAGTTTGTTCTGTTCCAATAATTATTGATAGAATCAACTATTGTTTTATATCCAAAACCATAATTACCTGATGTATCAGTTGTGTTATTTGGTAATTGTTGTGACTTACTTTTTTTGAATAAATCTTTAAAATTAAATTCCATTCATTTTAATAATATTTTTTATAATTGAGGTAAGCACCAATAGCCATTATTAAAGCTACTGCTGTATCAATCTTGTTTAATGCTTTGTGTTTCTCTGCTTTAATGTTGCCAGCACCATCTATATCAGGCACTAAATTTGAAATACACCATGATAACACTTTATCGTTATTTGTGTGTATCTTATTTTTTAGTGTTAATATTTCTAACTCTTGCATTGGTGGGGTAAATGATTTATAACCCTGTCCAAATGGTTCACCATCTGCACCAATTTCATGAAAAAATATTTCATAATCTTCTGCTTTCCATCTGTCATAGGCAATATATTGAACATTGTAATCAATTAATGATTGCCTAATTACAGTCATTACATAATCTTTATCAATTACATTGCCAGGGGTTAATATTACACCTAATGATTCATAATCAACTGAACCTGCTAACTCTTTATCCCTTGCTGTATCTTCAGGAACAAATGACCATGTTTTTGTTTTAATTGAACCATCTTCTTGTGGAAATATTAAAGCAAAACTTGTTAAATCTCGTGATGATGATAAATCTAATCCACCAAAGCACATTTGACCTTTTAACTCTTCATCATCATATGGTACTTGACCTTCTAACCATTCATCTTGTGTTATAAATTCACCTGCACCATTCAACCATTGATTTAATAATTTAGTTCTAAATTCTAATTGATATGTGCGTTGATAAATAGCGGTCTTTTTATCTTCCATAAGTCCCTCTAAACTAATCAGGTATGGGATTGATGGATTGCTTTTAATGTAATTGCTTTCATCTTGCCAATCATCACCTTCATCAAGTTCAAATATGAAGGCTAAACTCCTATCATCATCAACTTCACCTGTTAATACACGTGAATAGTATTCATATTGATTATACCCATACCCAACACAGGATAAACCAGCAGTGGTAATTTTTAAAATGTGCCCCTGTTTTCTATGTCGCATGGAGTTTTTAACCACGTTAACTAATTTATCATCAGGGTGTTCATGTATTTCGTCTGCAATTACAAAAGAACCACGAAGGCCATCCATAGACTTGGCATTTTTTCCAAGTGCTAATGCTTTACTATTATTTAGTTTACAGGTGATTTTACTTGCTTCATCCCTTATGAAAAAGATTTTAAATAATTCAGCTAAATTTCTATCATTCTGAATATATTTAGCCAAATCACCGAGAACTATTTTTGCTTGATCTTGCTTGGTTGCTATTGTATATAACTCTTTGCTAACTTCTTCATCTAATAGTAAATGGATAAGTGCAATAACACCCGCAAGTCCTGACTTACCATTTTTTCTGGCTACCTGACAAAAACTTTCTTTAAATCTCCTATATCCGTTATCATCTACCCAACCAAATAAAGATGCTACAAATGCTATTTGCCATTCCATTAATTTAATGGGTGAACCTTCAACTATATTAAATAATGAGCATAGTTCAATAACTTCATCAGCTAATTCATAATCAAAATGATAAACAAATCTTTCATCTTTCTCTATTCTTTCTAAATCTTGAAAATGTCGTGAAGCTGCTAATTTCATTTTCTTACAGCTTTCAACATCACCTGTTAATATTTGTACAAAGTATTTTTCTAATTTATGTGCGCCTTCTGCTTGGTATTGAGTAAGATGTTTAATCTTTCTTAATTCCATTCATTTCAACCATTTTTAATAGTTTTTCTTTCAGTTTTTTTGATTTATATTCTGATAATTTTAACTGTTCACAATGGAAAGGGAAAACTATATTAAACCATGTTTCAATTGTGAATGATATGTTATCTAATTCTGTTTTTGTAGAATGCGATGATATTGATAAACCTTGTAAATTATCAGGAATAAATTTTAAATATGGGGCTAACCTCATTGGGATAATATGGTCAATATGGTCAATTGCATAACCTGAATATGTACATACTTTATCCCGTTGTTTTATTACTTTTTTTAAGTCACCCCAATCTGTTGAGTTATAAACCTGTTTAGCTTTTTTTGATGCTAAATCTTTTGTTCTTGTATTTTTCTTTTTGGGTTTAACGTTAGTCCTTGGCATTTAATCTACTTGCTCTATTTTTTAAGAAGGATTTAATTGAATTATCATCATCATCTTCTTCTTTTTTTGGTAAATACTTTGATGCAGTTATCATTTTTTGGGGTGTTAATGATAGTGTTGTAAATACATCTGTTTGTAGTCTAATAGTTGCGTTTAATTGGCTAACCATTTTTAAGTCACCACCATCTACAGCTGTCTGTAATTTCTTAATATTAGATTCAAGTTTTACGTATTTTTCTATTAACTGCTGATGGGATTTTATCAGGATTGAATTTTCTTTCAAATCCTTAACTACTTGTTTGAATAATTTTTTTTCTTCTTCTGTAAAAATCCTTGGTGCAACCATTCTTTCAACTTGGTTGATATTATCTATAATTTCTCTACCATGTTTTACTTGTGCTGCATTATCCATTTTATAATTCTCATTTCCTTTTTTTACCGTTGTGTAAAAAGCGGTGCTCTATGGCGTTCTGTATCAATGTTTTACAGAAGCATTTACACCCCACCCTTATTAGTATTCTCTTTAGTATTTTTGTACAGCATATACACACCATAAATAATTGCTGTAATCATCCCAAATATTTGAATGAAAGTAGGTATGATTAAAGGTAATAGTACAACGAACCATGTTACATTAACTAACTCCATTACTTTCAATACACCTAACGCTATTGATAGAATAGTAGGTGTAAATAGTTTTAGTTTATTCTTCATCTTTCTTTGGTAGTTCGTTTTGAATCAATTCAGATTTATTAATTAGATCTGTTAGTTCATTAAATCTAAATGGTGTAATAACATTAGATGTTCCAATGATTTTTATTAGTTCATTGATTAAGTCAACATCTATTTTTAAATACTTTTTTTCTTGCATGTTCTATATTATTTTTTTAACATCTCCCTCTATTTATATAACGTTTAAGTCTATAGTAATTCAGGTATTTACATCATATTTTTTCATAATATTTTGTATTGACTTACAATCAATCAAATCTTCAAATGAATTCGCAATAAACATTGACTTTTTACTATTATTCAATTGATACTTCTTTTGATTATAACCTTTTCTTTTACTGTCAATTATTGCATTTCTAACGGATGCACCACATTCTTTTTTTGATTGAATAACATTAGTACTCATCATCTTGAGTAGCTGATTCATAAAGTAATCTCCTTTAGTATAACTCTGGCTATCAATTACTTCAGGTCTAACATTGTACTTTTCAATGTTATCTAAATAAAATTGGGTAATTTCTTCTATGTATTCAGGTGATAGTTCAACAGATGGTGGTGGTTCAATGGGTTCAATATCTTCATCTTTTTCAGGGTTCAAATAAGCTTTACTAACACCTGATGAATACAGTTGCTTAACAGGCTTATCAAATAGTATTTGATTATATTGAATATCTGTTATATTGAAGAATTCTAATAATTCATCATGTGGCATTGTGCCAATGTGTAGGTCTAATAATTCTCTATTTGGCTTAATTTTAATTCTTCTTTTCAATTCATTGGTTATTGTTTTTTAATGGGGTTATAAAGTGGTACAGTAGCTATTATCATGCGTTCTTTTTCTGTGATATCAAAAAGTACTTTCAGATTTTTAGTGTGATAAAAAAGATATTCACCATCTTCTTTTTTATCCCATTGCAATACTACCTGTTGGTTTAACTTTTAATAATTCTATTTTTTTCATTAACATTTTGGTTAATGTTTCTTTTTTCACTCTTTCCATTGGCGTAAATGTCACTGTTACATTATCATATCTATTATTAGCCCAAATAATTTTGGAATTCAAATCTTTTATTTCAGTATTATTAATACCTATTATACATTCATAAATGCATTCATTACTGTTGTGTATTTTACATATTTTTTTATTCATTTTTATCTTCTTCTTTTTTGTCCTATTAAATAGGTGTAGCAATTTTAATTTCTTCAATACCATCACCAAAAGCTATATCAAACTGTACTCTATCCAATTCTATAAACCATCTATAATTTTCAAAATTCATATATTCAAAATCTAACCGATTATGAATAATTACATACTTTATAATATTACCTGATTGATACCATACAAGGGGTAAATTTCTACCATCTACATTGATATAGTATGAATGTATATCATATTCGTTTGATTGCTTATAATCGCTTGAAATAGCCTTAATAACTTTATTCTGTTGTTCTTTTGTTTTTATCATTGTTCATTATTTCATTTTATAATAATCTATAGTATTATATATAAATATTAAATTATGAAAAAGCTGATTATTGATATTATTATGGATTTATTTTAAACTTTTTTCATATTTATATAGTACCATATAATGACTAAAGATTATTGTTTTAATATTATTTGATATTTTATTATCTATAATTTTCAATTTATAGTATGAAATGTGACAGCCACCCCCCAATTTTCTCTATAGTAGATTTTCATGGGGTGGTTGTCACTTTTTTTTAATTATTTTACTTTTTATTATAACCTTACACACAACACATTACATCATTTCATACACTAATTACAACCGATTTCACCTATTTTTAAACTTTTTTGACTTTTTGATATAGATATATAAAGAGGTGTAAATGTTACACGAATTTATTTTATGGTTTTTAGGTGGTAGGAGTTGCAAGCCTACCACCATTTATTAGAAATCATTTAATAGTGTATCATTTCAAAAAAAGACCATTAAAATAAAATGAACATCTATGATGAAGCGTTATTACGAATTAGAAATAATGATAAAGAAGCAATAACAGAATTAAGAAATTCTAACCCTATTTACATATTTCGTGACCATGAATACAATACGGCATACCGTGTATTAAAAGGTGAAAATTCATACCACCAATTGAAAGAAGCAATTATTGAAGAAAATACACCGAAAGATGAAAGAAAGTGTTTTTTATTCAATCGGGTATATGATAAAAAAAGACTATTAACACATTGCCGTTATCCACATACAGTTATAGTTGATATTGATGGAAAAAATCAAACTATGATGGATGCTTTAACCAATGATATGAATGTATCAACACACTCCGAAGCATTGGAAAAACTAAATAACATATTTAAAAATGATGAACATTGTTTACTTACCTCTTATTCAGCATCAGGTAAAGGTTTAAAGGCCGTTTTTCAGGTGATAAATGAATTATGGTTACGCACCATCAACCATCACCCACAAATCAAAAATTGGCTTGAAAAAGACATTAAAACACCAACTGAATTTAAAGCCTATCATGAAGATTTAGTATCAACATGGCAAGAACACAATTATAATAGAGTATTAGAACATTTATCACAATACAATGTACAATACCATAAAGAATTGGGTGTTGAAAATAACTATTTAGATAAAGTTGCTTCAATACCTGTACAAGTAATGTATAGTGTTAATTCAAAAGGTTTTCACATTAATAAAGATGCTTATTTACTTACATCAGATTTAAAAGATTTTGAAGAAGTTAAAGAATTAGCAAAAAAGCGAAATAAGGCTATTTTAAAGGGTGAAAAATCATCCCATGACAAAAGCATCAATAATGAACAGATAGTTAAAATTAACCAATTCTATGTGGATAATTTAACCCACTATTTAAAAGGTTTATCAAAAAAAGAAGCAGGTAAGTTAATTAACAATGAAACACTTAAAACATATTGTGAACATGGTCAATCATCGTACCCTATTCGTTTAGCTGCTAAACATCTAAATAATAAAGGTAGAAGGTTTATCTATGCTATATTCAAAAAGCATTATAAAGGTGATAGATTTGCTAATTTAACAATAGATTTTGAAACATTTAACCACCATCTAAATACATCAATAACAGGTAAGTATATTGAGTTATTATATAACAAGATTAACATCAACATACCCCTTTTAAATACCTCAAATAATAGTGATTTATTTGGTAATAATTACAACACACAATTATCTTTCAATATTTATGTAAGTGAAAGAAAATCAGAACTATTTAAAATATTTGATGATAATAAAAATGTAATACTAAAAGCAAAAGCAGGTGGCGGTAAAACTACACTGATTCAAAAGTATATTGATAACTGTTTTTCAAATGGATATAAAAGAATAGCTTTTGTTATTCCGAAAAACAGTTTAAACCACCAACAAAAAGAAATAATTACCGAACAAATCATTAATGAAGACTTTACCAATGATTTCAAATTAGTTGAAAACTTTGGTAATGGTAATTACTTCAAAAATGAAGATTATGGTGAAGATGAAAATGTATTAATCTTATCATCTACACCTAAATTACAAAACATCACTAAATACTGTGATTTAATAATAGTTGATGAATTACAGAATTTAGTAGCATATGCGAATGAAATCAAATCAAATCTAAAAGGTTATGATGGTAAGTTATTATTAATGACTGCTACCCCCGAACCTTATTTAATAGGTTTAAAAATGGATGAATACCACTATGTAAATCTTATTAAATCAAATGATGAAAAAAAGAATATAATGGTACATCTATCATTAAACCATAACAAGTTATTAGATAGGTTAATAGATAAGGATAAGAAGCAAATGATTTTTTATAATGATTTTGACGAACACACCAAAATTCAAACAAGAAATAAAGGTATTGAGTTCTTCAGCTTATCATCTCAAGAAAAAGAAAAATATCATTGCTATAATGTCATTGAAAGTCAGTTATTAGATAACAATCGTAAATATATTTCAACATCATATATTAGTGATGGTATCAACTTCCAAAATGAAGAATGGGATGATTTAATAATAATGGATAATGGTACTGTCTCAATATTTGAAATTTACCAACTATCAGAAAGATTTAGAAAAGTTGAAAATCTAAATATTTACTACATAGCTACACCACGAATTTTTGGTCATTATCAACCAATTCTATTTAGTGAAATGACTAACCACAATTCATTTAATGAAATAGTTACGCAACTACAAATAGAAGAAAATGAGCTAAACCGATTAAATAAAATAGGTATTGAATTAGTTGATAATAAGTACATGATAAATGATGGTAATGAATATATCTTAAATAAAGATGCTATCAAATTAGATTTACTAACACAGTATTTTAATAGCATCTATCAAACTAACCAACAGGGGTTTAAAGAATTGATAGAATATTATTTTGAAGCTGAATTCAATTATAATGACCTGAAAGAAAAGATATCATCACAAAAGGTAATCAACCAATCAATTGATATTTATAAGAAATACCATAATGAATTAACAATGATTTATGATGAAATTTCCATTAAGCAGAAAATATCAATAAAAGATATTGTGATATTAAATGAACATCAGGATAGGATAAGAAAATACAACAATAGAAAAAAAGAAGTTGAATCTATAGAAATTGAAATTACTGATGATGTATTAAACAAAATAACATTGAACAAATCTAATTACACCAATTGGTTCAATAGAAAAAAGTGTGAAATGTTAGGTAGTAATATGAATGGTGATAATTTGAATAGTGCTTCATTTTTAGAGTGGGAACAACAGAACACCATGAAAGATATAATAGTTAATTCACCGTTTTTAAAAGATTATGAAAGAGGTAAAACATCATATCAATATGTTGATTTAGATGATTTAGTGGATTTTATCAAACGCAGCAATGAAGTATATGAAAAATTTAAAACACAAATGAATTACCATTTTGAATTGAATGCTACATCATTAAATAAATACATCAGAAATATTAAAAGGCATTTTATAACCAAACGTGTAGGGCGTGAAAAAAGAAATATAGTTATAATAAAAAACCCTGATAACTAAAAGCTATCAGGGTTTCATTTTGTTAATTCTCATGTGGGTTTTTGACTTTCTTTTCTTCCCCATTTTTACCAACATAACTTGATGCTGCTTTCAATATACGTTCAACTACACCAACACTATCAAAAGTTAAAGCACCACTTTCATCTTCATTTCTATCACGTAATGGGTCTTTATGAATTTCAGTTAGTACTTTGGTTAAGTATTCAGACACACTTTCATCACTACCACGCTTCTGTATTTCACGTGTAAAAGCTATAATAGATTTAGCTAATGTTGCTTTATACGCATAATCTTCAGCTATGTTTTTTTGTTTTATATAGCGTTTTGAACAAAATGTAGCACCAGCGATTGAAATACCAATTGCTGTTACTTTCCCGACTAACTGTGGAATCCATTTTAAACCTTCTTCATAACTCGCAGTTGCTATAACAATAGTTAGAATAGTAGCAACTACAATTAAACCTATTGCTCCACCTATCCAAGCGCCCAATATATAAGAATTTTTCGCTTCCGTGTATCTTGAAATAAATGATGCAGCAATACCTTCAGCATGTTTTAAATCTAATGCTGTTTCAGCTTTTTCTATTAATTCATTTATTTTATTCTCTTTTCCAACAACTTCAACTATGGAATTATGCATTCCCTCAATTTGTTTTTCGTAGTTTGATATGTTTTTAGCGAATGTTTCTATTTTTAGTCTTTTTTCTTCTGCGGCTTTTAATTCACTTTTAATTAATTCTTCTGTTTTAACAACTTCATCAAAACTTAATTTAGATTTTTTAACGACACTGTTAATTTCAGTTTCCAATTTACTTACATCTTTAGTATCGTTACCTAAATCAATTAGTAAGGAATCTAATTTAAGCCGACTTTGAGCAATATACCTTAAGCTTTCTTTCGCCTGTTCAATTTCACGTATTGATTTTTGGTAGTTTTTACGTGTTTTATTAATCTCTTTGGCTTCTGTTAGATAATCATCAGTAGTTTTAGACATATTATCTAATCCTGATGTAATAATAATTTGTCGTAACATACCAAGTTGATCAATAACATGATTTACATTAGCAACATTTTGATATAATGATGTGTAGTGTTGTAATATCTGCTGTCGCTGCTGCTTAGTAATTAATTTAATTGTATCATTTTCTATAGATAGTAATAACTTCTCCCTAACATATCTGTATCTCTCTGGTATTTCCGATACAAAGACTTCATTTCTTTCAATATGACCATTACTTTCCGTTTGCTTCACAAACGAATCATATAAGTCACCCTTATCTAATATCTTCTTAAGATTTAATGTTGTTGCTATCATAACGCCTTTGTATTAGTAGAATTAGTGGAATAAGTATAATAATTATTTATTACACCTACGTCAGTAAAGGATAGTCCATAATAAATCTAAATAAAAATTTTCATCAAAATCGGCAAAAAATGAGTTTCACCATTTGATATATAATATCAAAACAAACTTATAACCATGAAAGAAGAATTAACTAAACGTGAATTACATGATGTATTTGACCAATTATTAAAAACAGGCGCAACACCATACGAAATATTACATGAATTTGAAGAATACAAATTCAATCAAATTAGGCTGAAGAAAATTAATAAGCTAAAAAATAATATCAGAAACAATGAACAATAATAAAGCAGACCGAATATCAATAATTTCAATTGCCTTTATATTAACGCTATTAGTGTTATTTCTAATGGTAGCACCCATTTTACACCCTTTTTCATTGGTAGTGATACTATGTAGTGTTTATGTAATAGGTGATATTATAATAGCTTATATGAGCTTAAAAAAAGAAACAGAAATGAATGAAAGATAATGTATATGAATTCGGTCAACATATAGCAACAATAGCTGATAGATTAGATTTACCAGCAACTATTGTAAATCATGATAATAATAGCATGGCTATTAAGGTAAGAGTGATTTCACTGAAGAAAAAAGAAAGGTTATTATCATCATTCAATTATGGATATTATAAAAAACTTGGCGTTATTGATACCTATGAAGATACTGATGGTATATTAGATGATGTATATTTTAGAATTATTTGTTAGATTTGAATTAAATATTAAATATAAAATCTATGGATATACCTACAGGCTCTAAAACACTAGTTGATTTACTAAATAATGTCCAATTAGTTGAACACTATAGAGACTGTCTAGTACAACTTTATTCTTTTTCTTCTATAGGTTATAAAATAGATAAAGTAAGGTTAATTAAACACATAATGTACTTTGATTTCATAAATAAATTCTATCAACTTGATGAGATAGAAAACAATAAAACCAGTATGTTATTTAATACAAAAGAGGAGAATGATGAACATGCAAATACATATTTAAAACTTTGTGATGATTGCGTAAAAACAATGGTAAAAAATAAGACCTTCACAAAAGTACTTGATTGTATTTTAATTTTAAGTGATAATAGAGACGAAAGCGAATTATAGATAATAATTAAAACATATAGCTATGAGCGAAAAGGAAAATTTGAAGAAATACAAAAATGCTGAAAAACTTAAAAATGCCAATTTAGGATATGATGTATTTAACGGTAATGAGGTAGGTCGTATTGTTAATAATTTTATCACAACAACAAAACAAGCACAGTTTTATTATCGTGGTTTTAGTTCTGAAATTTCAGTTGATAATACATATAAGTTCCTGCGTTATCTTTTTAAGTTTGGCAGATTTACACCTGAACAATTAGATCATGTTATTAAATTAGCTAATGACGAAAAGGATTTAAAAGAATTAGATTTATTAGATAAATTAGAAGAACAACAAAAGCAATTAGCAGATAAGATTGCCAAAATCAAAGAAAAGAAAACAGCAAAGGGTAAAGGTGATGAACTTAATGAAATCGTGAAAGATTTGAAACCTGCTAAAACAGAAGTAAAGAAATAAATATTTATCTACAATAATGTTTTTGAGGTGGTCATATTGACCGCCTTTTTTTGTGTCTAATCATAAAATAGAGAAATAATTAATAAATTTTCTTTCATTGATATTCAGGTACTTAATGTTCTATATTAAAATAAATAGAAAAATAAATAAAATAAAATGAAACCTTTTAGTAAAAAAAACAGTACCAGATGTAGAAATAAATATTTAAATAAACATTTTAATAAATAGATTTATGAAAAAAGTAAAACAAAATTACAAATTGAAAAAAGTAAAAGAACACACTTACATGTTATATCAAAGTGATAACATTTACACCAACATCATGATTGAAGCAATTAGTGATGATGTAGCTGTTAGTGTAGCAAATGACCACATACCACTATTAGAAGGGTGTGTATTAGAAGAAGAAGTATTAATTAATTTAAAATAAATAAAAAATGGAAAAAGAGAAAACAATAACAATTACCTATCAACAACTATTATCATTTAGTCATAATTTATTAGAGATAGCAGGTTTTGATGATGAGCAACATAACTACTTGGTACAATGCCAAGGTTATGATGAAGATTATGAAATTGAAGATGAAACAAAGGAATTTTTTAATAATAATTTAAAATAATAGAGCATGTACGAAAATTTAAGAACATTAAAAAAAGAAGAATTTAACAGATTAAGTAAAAGTGATTTATTTGATTTAATCCATGGTAAAAAGATTACAAAATCTAAACCATTATCAAAAAATCCTCAAAGAATGAGAAAAGAAGAATTGATAACACATTATCAGCAACATGTTAAAGTGATTGCCAATCTTCAAAAAGAAAATAAATTATTGAATAATAGAATATTAACAATCAAAAATACATTAAAATAAGATAGATATGAAAGAAGAATTATTAGAAGAATTTATTAAAGTGTGGAATTCACAAATACAAGACCAATTCACATCAGTTTATGTGTGTGAAGATTGTTTATCAACTGATGTAAAAACTTATTACAATATGGTTAGCATCAATAAAAACACAGGTGAATATGATGATATAGGTGAATATGATTGTGATGTGTGTAATGAATGTGGTGAATATATTGAGTTAATTGAAGTTGAAAATATTGAAGAATATAAAGAATTATTAAAAGAAAAAGATAATGGATAAAAAAGAATTATTAGAAGAATTTATTTCAGAATTTAAAAGACAAAACAATGATACATCTGATTTTGATTATGATGTATATGTATGTGATGAATGTCTATCAACTCAAGTAAAAGGATTTTACGATATGGCTATGTTATATCATAACAATCCATCAGATGTTGAAGTAGATGGTGAATTAATTGAAAACCATTGTGATGAATGTGGTGGTGATTACGTTGATTTAATTGAAGTTGAGAGTATTGAAGAATATAAAAAAATGTTGAATGAAAAATATGGTGACAATGAGTAGAAATTTTTATAGATGTAAAAAATGTAAATCATTAGATATACAACAGAATGCAGGTGTATGGGTAGATGTAAATTCAGGCGTATGTGGTGAACCAGACTATGAATTTGGTGATGATGGTATATGGTGTGTTAATTGTGATGATTATACAGAATTAGAAGAATGTGTATTAATACCAAAAGGTGAATAACCAACTGAAAAATGAAAACTTTTAATAGTATCATTTCAAATTAAAAACCCTGATAACGAAAGCTATCAGGGTTTTTTGTATTTATTTATTTCTTCTATCATCTGATTTTACTATTTCCTTATATTCATTGTAATCATATACAGTACCATCATCTGTTAAATATTTCTGTAGTTCTATACGCTCTTTAAACTCTCTTTCAATTCTATTGAATGAAGTACTATGTATCTTATCAATATCTTGGTAATATTGCTCTAAATGCTCTCTTTCTTCGCCTTCTGCTTGTTCTAATTTATCTAATCTTGATTGATGGTAATTATACTCACGATTATTAAAAAATCTATTAAATCTAACTTCATTTAAAGGTACAATAAAATCTAATTTACCACCTGTTAAAAAATACCTTTTTAAACCACCTACTAATTCAACACACACTATTACATTATCACCTTTAAATGTATCTTCTTTGATAGTGTATACATGTAATTTACTAACAACATTATCAATCAATCGCCTTAATTTATCACTATCACCTTTTATATTAAATAAGAAAGATTTGTAATCATTGTACTTCTCTTTATACTTTAATAGATTGTTTATTTCTGATTTATATTCTTCAATATCACCTGATAGTTTAGATTGTTTCTTTTTGATTGTACCATGTTGTTTTTCAAGTAATTTAGCATCAATAAAAGATAAGCTACTAACATTTCTAATAAATTGTTCTTCTTCTTTAACTGCTAATTCTAATTCTTTTTTTGATTCAGTTATAAAAATCTTAAAATCATTGATTTTATCATCAATATTATTCAATGATAAATCTTTACTAAATGCGTGATGTAGTGAATTACCTTGATGTATTAGATATTTCCAAACAGCACTATTAAATTTATCAACCCTAATAGAGTGAACACCTTTACATCTTTCAGAATATTTTAACCCATGGCATTTGTATCGGGTGTATGTTTTTTTAATACCCTTATAATTAGTTGTAGTTCTTGCTATGGTCATAGCACATCCACATTCACCACATCTAACCATTTTAGAAGGAAATAGATAATTATATCTATTTGAATGACCAACATTACTACGTGATTTTCTAATTTCTGCTGCTGCTTCAAAAACACTATCTGAAATTATTCGTGGTGTTGGGTATGTACCTTGTTTGATATACTGTTTATTTGCTAATATCTTATTAATAGTAGTATCACACCATTTATCACGCTTTATCATTTTTTTTCTACCTAATAATTTACCTTGATTATGTAGGTTTTGGTGTTTAGTTGGTATTTGGTGACTATCAAGATATTGCATTATCTTTTTACTACCGTATTTTCTATTTATATAAAGGTCAAAAATCAAATTAACTATCTTTTTTTCATCATCATTTATAGATATTACACCTGTATCAATATCAACATTATAACCATATGAAGCATAACTCAAGCCTGGACTTAATCCATCATTTTTCCTTTTTAAAACACCTTTTTCTTTTCTTGCTTCAAGTGTAGATAACTCATTTTCAGCTATTGATGAAATTATTGAAAAAACCATTTTAGTGGATGGATCAGGTACATAATTACCATTTCTATCTATATGAAATAATGATATTTGTTCTTTGAGTGAAAATATATTAACCTGTAAATCAATTAGTTCATCAGTTACAGTCATCACATCGGAATTCTTACGACCAAAACGAGAAATTTCATGTATACCCACTTCATCCACATCATCTTTATTAGTCCTGATGTATTCCATCATTTCTTTATAAATAGGTCTATCAAAAATTGGTAATTTACCTGATTTCTTTTCTTCGTATATTTTTAGAATATTGTATTCTTTGTTATTTGAATAATGTTTTTTTAACATCAAAGTTGATGATGAAGTATCTTGTTTTTTTGTAGACACTCTGGAATAGATAATTACATTCTTCATTTTCAATCAGTTTGATTATTGATATAACAAATGTAATTATTGTTGGGTTATTTTCCTATGATATCGGGCAGTCGGCGCATAAGAATGTGGAAGAATACCGTCGTCGCTCACCAGCATGGAACACCCATAAATTTAAAAACACACCACTGCTCATTCATACAAATACCAACGACAACGATGTGCATGTGTTGGAAGTGGAGCATCTGATTAAATCCTTAAAGGCCGACAATAAAAAGTTTGACTATGAAATTTACCAGGATGTACCGGGTGGTCATTCTTTTGATCGTATGGACACAAAAATAGCCAAAGAGATACGAGTGAAAATTTACAAACACATGAACCAATACTTAAAACCTGAGAATCCGATTAATGATCTCAAGGATATTCAAAAAGCAGGCTATCGGTTTTAGAGGATTGTATTTAATTACCAGTATACCTTGCTCATAATTGGCATTCACCTTAACTACACTCAAAGGCTATACCTCAACATTTAATAGCTAAAGCCATTAAAGAATCAAGCCCCTCAACTGAACCTTGAGGGGCTTTTTAGTGCTTATCATTCAAACCGAGCTTATAAATTAGAACTTCTTCACGAGTATTTAAAGTATCTAAAAACCAGGCTTTAGAACCTGAAGTGAAGCAAGTTGTTTTGAGCGAGTTTCAATGCTCAAAAAATTTAAAAGGCATTTTCAAATCAAACACTACGGCTTCATTACCCCGTTAAAATAAATCACTTGAGTAGTATCTAAAGGTATTTCGTACGACACCTCTAACCCTGTAGGCATAGGAGAAACATGCATATTCAACTTAAATTCATCTTGCTTTGAGTATTTAATGGTGTAACTCTTACCAACACTAAAATCGTTTACTTCATAAAAGCATTTTTGCTTACGGCCATCTTTGAAATAAATGGTAGCCAATTCATCGGCCATCAACTCCAATTGATAAATATTATGTTGTTGTATGGAATCGGGCACTGTAAAGGGGTTATGACTAATCAAACCCGACTGATAAGCATCGCCTGTTGTTTGCATAGGGTTTAAAAATAATTGCCATGTACCAACCAGCTCCTGTTCGGTATTAGGGTATACCGCTTCGCCCAGTTTGCCACTCAAAATATTCAAGTACATTTTATTTTGCACTAACAAATCCTGCCTCTCCTCTACCACCCTATTGAGCGAATCCACTAAATAAATAAGTGAATCTTCATACACGCGCATCTGGCTCGATAAACTGTTCCATACCGCATCAAAGTGCTCTGCACCTTTATCAATGGGCTCATTTACCAAAGAGGCATCTAAAGCTTGTGTTTTTACATGTTGATAAAAGTTATCGTATTGCTTCCAATAGCGAAGTAGTTGCTCATAATCGCCTTTTAGTTTCATATGCGAACTATACAAGGTATCTAAAGTAAACTGAATTTCTTTTTTGGTTTGAGACTGCACATCTGCTAATTGCGCACCACAGAGAATAAGTATACTAAGTGCGAGGCTTTTTATTTTAATAGAATTCATAACTAACACGGTTTAAGTTTTTTATCACTATTCAAGATAAATAATCAAGCGATCAATATCCAGTATCAATTGACCAACGACCAATTTTTATTAACGAGCAGTATATAATACTCTTAACAAAGTAAATATTGTATATTTGACATAAACACCTAATACAATGAAACTAACCACCCTACTCTTTATCATCCTGTTAGGCATCAACAGTAGTGCACAAACAACATTTGATGAATCGCCAATTTCAGTAGAAACAACCACCGGCACTTTAGCAGGCACCTTATTGGTGGCTAAAGGTAAAAGCCCCTCTCACATTATAATAATCATACCGGGTTCAGGCCCTACTGATAGAAATGGCAATGCAGGTTTTACTTTACACACCAACGCCTATCAAATACTAGCGCACGATTTGGCAGCCAAAGGCATCTCTTCGCTTCGGTTTGACAAACGTGGCATTGGCCAAAGCCATCAGGCCGCCATCGCTGAAGAACAGCTACGCTTTGATAATTTTGTTGATGATGTACTGGCTTGGATAAGCTTGGTAAAGCAAGATAATCGCTTCTCAGAAGTATACTTATGCGGTCACAGTCAGGGTGCTTTAATTGGTATGCTGGCAGCTCAAAAAACAAAAGTTGCAGCCTACATATCCATCGCAGGAGCAGGTTTTCCCATCGATGAAGTATTAAAAAAACAATTAAAACCCAAGTTACCTGATGCTCTTTACAGTGAAGCGGAATCTGCCATTGACTCGCTTAAAATGGGAGAAACAGTGAATAAAATCAATCCCTATTTATACAGTCTATTTCGCCCTAGCGTGCAGCCCTACATGATTTCGTGGATGCACTACCATCCTTGCAGCGAGATACAAAAGCTTAACATCCCTATACTACTCATTCAGGGTACAACTGACTTGCAGGTAACTGTAGAAGATGCTGAAAACTTAAGCATGGCAGCGCCCAAGGCTAAATTGGTACTTATCGATGGGATGAATCACATACTAAAGGAAGCTCCTGCAGAGCAAAAAGCTAATATGGCAACATATACCAATGGACAGTTGCCTGTTGTACCTCAGCTAATTGATGAAATCGTGCTTTTTGTACGTGGTGATGAGGAGATATGAATTATCTAACGGCTTATGAAATATTAATTAATCAAAGAAATAAGCACATTAAGCATCAATTATCATACATTCATCATCAAAAACAATCAAATCGCCATACAGCAAATCGTAATGTAAAATAAACACCTTACACTTATCGATTTAGCTACAATTGGGATTCATCGCACACTATAACACCCAAACACAATAATCTTATTCCGATGAACTCAAAACAAAACTGTAGCATTGCTATGCTGATGGCTGTCAATCAGGTGTTGAACACCAATAAAAAACAACTGAACGACATTAAGGCCATGGTAACCTCCATGAAAGAATTTAATGTTATTATTGGCAAAATAAAGGTCATCCATCGACTCCAGTCCTATCATACATGCCATCGTTATTACGAGCAAACAAAAGACGATTGTGAGATGATTAAAACAACAGTGCAGATGGCAGCTGCCCTTTATGTATATGCCAATACCTTTGACGAAAGTGATCTAACATCGCGTGTTATGATTACACCAGCTGGACTGAGAAAAATGCCCAATAATAGTTTGAAAAACGTTTGCAAAAGCATCTATCGAATCGCTCTTTCTGAAATTGATCACTTGTGCAAGTTTGGCATTAATAAAGCACTACTTGAGAAACTAAAACAGGAGATTGACAGTTTTGAAAAGAACACCGCACGACCCAAAAATAACATAATGACTACAACACAAATGCGGTTAGAACTTCAGGAATTACAACACAAAGCAGAAGAATTACTTACTAAACGTTTAGACAAAATAATGCTCTTACTGGAAGTAACTCAACCCAAAGCCTACAAAGCGTATTTAGATGCACGCTCAATAAAAGAAATGGAGAACTCTGTATTGGCAGATGAGGTCGTGTAAAATAAATTCTATTATCAGCAAGGAGCTATTGAAGATGAGGACTAAATCGTGCTAAACAAGCGAACTAATAAATGAATTTTGATAACTAATAACTGTTCAGCAGATACAAAGCTCAAAAGTTTGGTATTTTAGAAGTGAAATAGAAAGCATGAGGCTTTATATATTATAGTTCTGTATAATTTAACGCAACCCAATTGGTATTTCAAAGTCTATATAGAAAACAGACTTAAAGAAGAATTATGAATAACTTAAAACTCATAGGATTATACCTCTTATTTATTCTTTTTACTTCTTGTAATCGTGACGAAGTAAATTTACATGGAGAATTCGAATTTATTGCTGAATATTCAACCACAGTAATCACTGGAGGTTTCGTCGGAATTGCTGAAAGAACTTTTAAAATAGGAGAAGTATATAAAGGTACAGACAAAGGAGAGGCAACAATTAGAATAAGAATAGCAGAGCATACTAAATTAAATGAAGATTGTCCGAAAAGTTGGTGTTATCAGGAATTTATAGAAGTTCCCAATGAATTTTTGAAATTCGTTAAATGACTTGTAAATCATAAAAATATAATAAACTACACACAATAAACCGCAATAAACCATAAGGGCTCCACATAAAGTGTGAACCATCTCAGCTTAGGCGACTAGCGTTAAAGCTTGATTTGACCTATACTAAACTGGAAAGTTTATAGGCTTAAATTCCTTTACGCTTCAAAGCCACGTTCATTTTTCATCAAAAAGCTACGTGAATATTTACTTCCTATCTACTATTGAAGTTGAGCATTTGATTAATTACTCCTAATTTTAGTAAACGTCAATTATAAAGCAGCTCTGACTTAAAAATACAGCGATGTACACTTCTAAAAACACAGGAAGAATTGTCGGGATTTTATTCCTAAGTTTAATGATTGCATATACAATTGGTGCTCTTATAATCGACCCAATTCTAAATTCATCCAATTACCTAATTGAGGCTTCAGAAAGTAAGAACAAGTTATTAATAGGAGTATTTTTAGAACTACTTAATGGGCTTGCTTATCTGGGAATTGCAGTACTACTCTATCCAATCATAAAAAGGTTGAATGAGAGTTTAGCTATTTTATATGTTGGATTTCGAATTATTGAATTTGCCATGCAAATGCTTAGCGATATGAGTCCTCTTGTATTAATTACGGTGAGTCAGGACTATATTCTATCTAACATGCCAGAATCAAGCTCTTTTCAGCCTTTAGGTTCAGCATTATTAACACTTCGTTTTTGGGCTAATCAAATGGTATTTATTACCTATAGCCTTGGAGCTTTAATCTTCTATTACTCGGCTTATCATTTAAAACTTTTTCCACGACTCTTATGCATTTGGGGACTTATTGGTGCCCCTATGGTATTAGTCAATGTATTTTTGGATTCTATAGATCATAGTCTTGTAATAGATTTAGGTGTAGTAATGGGATTGAACGAAATAGTTTTAGGCATATGGCTTATAGTTAAAGGCTTTAACACAATTCAAAGCAAATGACCTATTGCCTGAACCTATAAAACACACAGCACAATAGCTATCTACTGTTGATAAGCCATTACCTTCGTTCGGTAAATGGCGACATGCAGTTGCTAAATCGTTATTGCAAAGCACTAAAGCGATGTATTAAATAGCTGAACTATGTCAGTAAGTCATCAAACCCTTGCTGTAGATAGCTAAATAGGCTTATACGCTATATTAATCGCCTGCTAAAATGGCTAAACCCTATCCTACATTGTAATAATCCTATGTTGCACCCGATAACATGCCATCTACAGTGGTTAAAACGCCATCTGCAAAGGATAAATCGCCTTTTACATTGGATAAAACCCACCTTGCAAAAGAAAGAACCCCTTTGACTGTTACTACAAACCATGTTGCTATACCTAAAACGCCATCTACATTTACTATTACCCCTTCGGCATTAGCTACCAGCCTATTCGCATTCAAACCCACCCTATCTACTATCATTGTATATATTATGTATATGCATAAAAATTTCATTCATCAATAATTTTATTCTCTTCATCATAAAAATCGATACACTTATCACTAAACAGGCAAAAACAGCGATTCAGAGGTGTTACGTTTTTCGTTTTCTGCTATTAACTAAATGAAGGGCCTTTCTTCTCACACAAAGAGATGCCTCTATACTAAACTTTTAATTTTAAACACAACTAAATGGATTCAAGACAAAACAACAAACAGGCGATGTATAGGGCCGTCAACAATGTTTTCAATACATTTCCGCAAGAAGTAGATACCATACCTGCTCTGAAAAGCAATGTATTGGCATTTGATGATTTGCTCAGCAAGATTGATAAAATGCACCAGGTGCAAATGGACTACTCGTCGGCCAATAGCAAACTGAAGCTAAAGGAAGAGGAAGAAATGATACAGGCTACTATTCAGGTAGCTGCGGCCATTTATGTGCATGCGCACAGCAACAACATGCCCGACCTTAAATCGAAAGTGAGCATTACTCCTTCGGACTTAAAACAAATGACTGATAAAGAACTGAGCACTAAGTGCCTGAATATTTATGAGCTGGCACTTAGCCTGGTTGATAATCTGGCTGATTATGGTGTAACTACCGAGAGTGTTGGAAAGCTAAAAAAAGAGATTGATGATTTTACAGCTTTATTAGCAGCACCACGCAGCGAAATAGTTACCCGCTCACAAGCTACGGGCGAGCTAAAGGAATTATTTGCTCAGGTCGACGATTTATTGAGAAATCAAATAGACAAACTGATGCTAATGCTCGAAATGTCTCAACCAAAGGTGTATAAAACTTTTAAGGCAGCCCGCATTATTGTCGACCTCAAAGGCAGTAAAGCCCAGGAGGAAGAAACAACGGTAGAGGTTTAATTTTACAACTCCCCTTTGGGTGTGGAAAGGGGAGTTTGTTTTAATATGTTGATAACTTATGGCTTATCAGCAAATAGAGTAAGAGGCATTTTGGTAGTTTAGGGGGAGAATAGAAATAGAAGAATGCTGTATCGATTAGTTAGACAAATATTAGCATATCCAATAACCCAAAAATATAATACGATGAACAACCAGATTAAATTTATCCTAAGCATTTTAACATTATTTATACTCTTTATTAGTTGCGAAAAAGATGAAGTACAGCCCCAAGGAAAGACAAACGCTATTTTTAATGAATCTTTAACCTATGGGACAGTTATCGATATAGATGGTAATGTTTATAGAACAATTGAAATCGGAAACCAGGTATGGATGGCTGAGAATTTAAGAGTTACTCATTTTAATAATGGAGAATTAATATCTCGTGGCCTTATTAAAATGCATGGATACCCAAGTACAGCAGGTAATGAACCAGAGTATGGTAGTTACAATGAGACAAATGACAAAGACAGTATTGCAACATTTGGACTACTTTACAACTGGGCTTCAGTTTCTGATAGTCGTGGGATTGCACCAAAAGGTTGGCATATACCTTCCAAAGAAGAATGGGAACTATTAATATCAACACTAGGTGGTGGTACTGAAGCTGAATTAAAATTGAGAGAAGTAGGAAAAACACATTGGTATTATTTAAATCTTGGAGATAATACGTCAGGTTTTACAGCTCTTCCTTCAGGTCAATATAATACAGGCAATTTTTATGGTATTGGAGACTGGACAGCTTGGTGGACATCAACTGGAATGGACGACTTAAGTGCTTTTGCAAAACAAAGTAGTACATTATACCCTGGTGAAATAAGGTCTACTCCTTTACACATGGGGTTGTCAATTAGGTGTGTGAAAGATTAAATAACATTCGGCAAGTCGTTAGTGCCTATAAAAAAAATCAAGAACTATGAAATTCAACAAAATTCTATTTGTAGCCTTTTTATTGACCATTAGTGTCAATTGCTTTTCACAAATTTCTGTTACTAGTTATTCAATTTATTCATTAGGAATTAGCACAAGTCAGAATAAGACAATTAGTGGGGAATTAAAAACTTTTGCCAACCGAAGCGTAGATGATCTTCTTTTTGAAGTTGACGTATTTTATAACTTTAAACCAAGTGACTTTCACAGGTTTTCGGTAGGTGTAGGTCTTAATTCTGAATTATTTGCAGGGTCAGACCCTATAAATGCATTTACAATACCTGTCCAATTGGAAATTTATCCGTTACAGGATTTCAAAAGGTTCTCAGTTTTATTCGAATTGACACCACAATTTATTATTGAAGATGATGTGAACGTGAGAAGTCTTTGGGGGCTTAGGTATACATTTGGCAACTAAAAGAATAAAGATTCATAATTATTCTTCCCCCGCTATCGCGCGAAAAAACGTTCGACGAAGTCAATCCTTTCGCGTGGTAATATTAAAACAAACTACACGAGGAGACACGTGCGGCAGCAACTGATAGCACATTCCCCAACATATGTGTAAATGATTAATTACTATCTTTAATTAGATATATGAAGTTGAAATTGCAAGAATATAACAAAACAGAAATAGATGAGTAAAATTAGAATAAAAAGAAATACTGGATGGGTTGGTACATGGAGTGCAATAGAAATTTATATTGACGATAAAAAAGTTGGCGCAATAAATAACCATGAAACCCAAGATTTTATAGTTAAAGATGGGAAGCAAGAAGTTTATGCAAAAAGTGGTTGGGATTGTAGCCAAAAAGTGAAGCTGAATACTAGTGAAAACGAAATAAGAGTTCTGAAGCTGACTCAATTTAAATACCTAGCCTGGGCTTTGCCAATCATTTTCTCCTTAATGTTGTTTTATGGTCTGGGAAAAGATGCACTGAATTTAAACGGGTATTACTTCTCAATTATAATTTTCACATTGGGTTCTTATCCCTTATTCTACAACATAATCGGAAAGAATAATATATTCAGGTTAACTGAAATAGATAAGAAATAAGGTGCTGCAAACCATCAATCCTTTCGCGTGACAATAACAAACCACACAAGGTGACTCGTGCAGCTGCGAAGGGAAATTTATACACTTCGCTTAGCACGCTTAGTATGAATTATGTACTTTAGAACCATTAATTACGATGATTATAGGAACTACATTCATATATCATTCCATCAACACCAAAAGCCATGAAACTAGATATCCTCTCACAATTCCTTTTGATAGCTCATCATCCAAGCAAAAAACGTTTTCTTGTTTCGGAACAGCACATAAATCACGGCATTATAGGAGCAGCCTTGTTAGAAATGAACCTTGCAGAACAGCTAAAAGTCGAAAATGGTAAACTTCGATACATAAAAGGTGTAAGGTCAGATAATGCTGTCATTGCCGATATAGCAGGGCTTATTCGTGATTCTAAAAAAAACAGGAAAATAAGATATTGGATCAGCAAACTTAGTCGGAAATCGCACCACTATAAATGGGCCATTCTATCCGATTTAGAGAAACGCAAAATCGTACACATTGAACATCATAAATTCCTGGGACTCATTTCCTATAAAAAAAGCTACCTGATAGAAAGCAATACACGCAACGAATTAATTTATCAGTTGAATAAAAAAGCTTTACACGGGAGAAACCTGGATAATGAAGACCTATTGATGTTAGGCCTGATTGAAGCCTGCCAAATGCATCGAGTTATTGCTTCGGACCGACAGGAATTAAAAAAATTAAAGAAAGCCCTTAAGGTGATTATAAAAGACAGCCCGATTGCTGGTGCCGTGGACACAACCATTAAAGAAGTTCAGGCAGCCCTGTTAGGTGCCATGGTAGCAACTACCGTTATTACAACAGCCTCCAATTAACAAGTGCTACCAATAACATTCAAGGCCAGATGTAAAAGCCTCCGCTATCGCGTGATAATATCAAACAAACCACACGAGAGGACTCGTGCGGCAGCGTAGAGGGATTTATTATTCAACTAAAGCATTTAACAGCAAGCCGCTCAGCCGTAGGGCATTCATCTTTTGGAGCAGATAAACGCTATTTCTGCACCTATCTGCGTAATCTGCGGGAAATTTCTCTTTAATTAATTACCTCATCTATACTTACTGTCCTTTTGTATGATCCCCGCTATCGCGTGAAACATCGTTAACGAAGTCAATCCTTTCGCGTGATAATAACAAACCATACGAGGTGACTCATGCGGCAGCGTAGGAGGAATTTCTTATTCAACAAAAGCATTTAACAGCAAGCCGCTCTAGCCGTGGGGCATTCATCTTTTGGAGCAGATAAACGCTATTTCTGCGCCTATCTGCGTAATCTGCGGGAAAGTTCTCTTTAATTAATTACCTCATCTACACTTACTGTCCTTTTGTATGATCCCCGCTATCGCGTGAAACATCGTTGACGAAGTCAATCCTTTCGCGTGATAATAACAAACCATACGAGGTGACTCATGCGGCAGCGTAGGAGGAATTTCTTATTCAACAAAAGCATTTAACAGCAAGCCGCTCTAGCCGTGGGCATTCATCTTTTGGAGCAGATAAACGCTATTTCTGCGCCTATCTGCGTAATCTGCGGGAAATTTCTCTTTAATTAATTACCTCATCTATACTTACTGTCCGTTGCGTATGGTCACTGTCGTAATCAAAAACCATATTGCCATTGGGGTACATGGTAATGGAGTTTAAAGGATACCACACAATGGCTTTTCCCACCTCAACACCATTCAGGCATTTCAGCTCATAAGTACCACTGGTAGGCTTGCTTATTTGCAGGTGACTATTGTTTTTAATCTTCATCGAAAACAATAGAACATTGCGTTTCTTATAGGTTTCAATTTTCACCACACCAGCATCGTTAATCACAAATTGCATGCTTAATAAACCTCGGTATACATCTGCATTGTTTTTGTAAAAATCAGGGTTATTCTTATTCATTAAGTTACGAACGGTAATACCTGATATGTGTCCGCCATTTTGCGACAAGAGCTGTAGTGTGGAGAACAAAGCGACCATGTGTCGATTGACAGATTGTTGCTCTAATTTCTTCATATACGACTCAATCTGATCTTCGGCACTAAAAGAAGCACTCGACATTAAAATAGGTACATCCTTGGTCAAGCCCTCAATCTCTCCTACAACGCCACGCACAACCACTTCATTTTTGGAATCAACCGTAATTTTTGGTTCGAAATTCACTTTATCAGTTGGAAAAGATAAGAGGTCTATTTTAGTTCCATCAGATTTGTACTTGCCATAAAACGCCAACTTCTTACCCTCGGGTGCTTCAAAAGTGATGTTTTCATTTAAAATAGGCTGTGCCCTATTGGATAAGCCAAGCACCAAATGAGCTGGCTGATCGCTACTAGCCATTACCCGATTACCAATGTTTACGCGACCAGTATAATTGATTAAAGCATATACATTCCCCTGCTTACCCACGTTAAAAGCCTGGGTGAAAACATTATTACTACAGGCCACAGGCATAAACCACTCCAAAGAGCCTCCCTGATCAAAAGTAGCAAACCATAAATCACGACTGCCGCCCACAGCAGCATACTGTTTGCTTCCTATGGTTATCACATCGGTAAACCACCCGCTTACCACATACTTTCCGTTTTCTGAAACAGTACGATCACCAACAAACAATTGTCCCTCATTACCCTGCTCCAATGATTGCGCAATCATTTGCCAAATATTATTTAGGCGACTATCATTATTAATCTTAATAGCCAAAGGCGTGTAGCCCTCATAGTCGGGCATTACCGATCCAATGGGTGCATTAATATAGGTTGGGTCGGTAATAGTGTAAGGGCGCCCGTCAACCAAAATAGAATAACCTTCAACCTGCTCTGAGAAAGCAACAGCTGCAGCCATATGACTAAAATAAGTTAAAGCCACGGCATCAACACCCAATAACTCATTTACTAAGCGAGTGAATAGAACGGTGCGATCCTCACAATCAGAGTAAGGATAGTAGAATAACTCATCGGGGAAAAACATTTTTTCTTTATTGAACTGATCTCTATCCGTTTTATACTCAAAAGAATTATGTAAGTAATCAAGCAAATAGCTAACAGCCTGCGTCTCACTTTTCCCTTTCAAACGAGGTTTTAAATACTCATATAAGGTTTCTTTTACCGTTGATGACATGGCAGCATTTAAATAGACCGTACTCACTGTTTGAGGATATGAGGCTAAAAATTCCATGACTGTTTTATCCATATTCAGACTTAAAGCCTCTGTTTCGGATGGCAGTGTAGTAGTTCGTACCACAGCATTCTCTGCCTTATTAAAATTAAGCGCATAGGGCAAATGCAAGTCTACCTTATTGCTGGCTCCACCAAAATCCTGCTTATAAGTCATCATGCCATCAATGCCCTTTTTAGCTCCCATCAAGTAAAAGTTACTACCCTCAATGTTGTAATAAGGTAATTCGTAAACCTCTTGCATAAAAGGCACCAATAAATAAACTGAACTGGCAGCATAACCAATTTTAACCTGATAACCTGCTTGATTAAGCATGGCCCATTGCCACATAATTCGATTATTCTTATTCTTATACAAGAGCTTGGCAGAACGATCAACTAACTGATAAATACCCCAATCGTTAAGCTTCTTATCCTCGGCATAAGCTATTAACGATTCAACATAAACCTGGTAATACACCGAGGTAAAGTCATCCCAATAATTAGCAAAAGAAGACGACTTAACAGAGTTTAGGCTGAGGTCTTTCATGCGCTGATCAATTTGCAATGTGGCTGTACTACCAAAGAAATCAACACTCAATGGCACCGCGTATGATGAAGCGCTTGCTGGCACCTGGTAAATCGGTCGTATGGAATAAGCGGAAGCTTCAGATAAAACCACTTCGGGCTGTAATGCTTCGGGTATGGCAACTGGCTCAAGATTATCAACAGGCTTCACCTCTGCTCTAACAGGCTTGTATTCGGGCTGAGCAATTGGCTTGGGCACTTCAACAGATTTCACTTCAGCCTCAGTTGGCTCCACCTCGGTAAAACCTTTTTTCAGATATTTTTTAAAAGCGGTATTCATTTTCTTTAAACGAGCATCGTACTCCTCCTGCATCCGCTTCATATTAGCTGCGTACTCCTTATTCATTTTATTGAGTTGTGCAGCATATTTCTCATCCATCTTTTTAAATGGATCATCCTGATCAATTTGTCCAAAGGCCACATTTAACGCACTTAACAGCACGAGTGACAACAACACTAGTCGCTTCATAATTATGTTATTTAGGTTAGTGACTACCCTATTTGAGTAACACAAAGGTAGGCTAAACAAAAAGTGTTCCAATAATTTTTTTTGTTTCCCGCTGATTGACCTGATAAATGCGGATTTTTATTCACTTGGCTAAGGGCGCACTGATTAAGCAGTTTACCTGCAATACGCATTAACTATTTTATCAAGCACATTTTCAATTCATCAAATTACCATTTTTTCAATTCTCCAGTTCATCGATTTATCAAACAATTCAACCAAATCTATGTTTCATACGTTTTTTTTCTAGATTCATTCAATCGAACTTGGCACTATAAAATAAAACACCAACATTTGCGTCGACTAAAATTCAACAACAGCTTAACTATCAGCTATAGTATTGAATCTTATGTCTTTTATCTTGTATCTATAAAAACAAATTATACCCACTGTTATGAATAAAAAAGGAGTTTCACTGGCAATTGCGGTTGTTATTGTGATTTTTGCCGTTGTATTTTCCAAAATCATCTCGGCTTCAAAAAATGAAGCTGCAAAAGAACTTCCTGCTAAAAAAGGTGTTTTGGTTAATGTTATTTACCCTGAGTTAGAAACAATTGAGCACCACTACAAAGGCACGGGCAAACTAAGAGCCATTGATCGTTTTGAAATATTCTCACAAGTAGACGGTCAGCTATTACCATCGGCCAGAAGCTTTAAAGAGGGTAAGAGTTATAAAAAAGGCGAAGTAATGCTTGAAATTGACCAACAGGAATTTTACATGACGCTACTTTCTCAAAAAAGTGACTTCATTACCTTAATCACTTCCATATTACCCGACTTAAAATCTGATTACCCCGATTCTTATCCTGTTTGGAGGCAATATGTATCATCCATTGATGTTAATAAGAAGCTACCTGCCATACCTGAAGCTAAGAGCGACCAGGAGAAATTCTATTTGTCGGGCAAAGGAATTTTAAGCAAATACTACTCGGTAAAATCAGGAGAAGAAAAAATAATAAAGTACACCATTCGAGCACCATTCTCGGGTGTTGTAACCTCTGTAAGCGCCGAAGCTGGAACAGCTGTTCGTCCAGGCTCTGCAATGGGCACCATGATTAGCACTTCGGGCTATGATTTAGAGATTACCATTCCAATGGCTAACATGGATCAAATAAAGGTAGGTACGGAGGCAAAGCTGAGCTCTTCTGAAATTAGTGGTTTATGGACTGGAAAAGTAGTGCGCATAAGTGGAGATATTGATGAGCAATCGCAAAGTGTAAAAGTGTTTATTCGCACTAAAGGGCCTGAACTTAAAGAAGGTATGTATCTAAATGCTGAAATAGTGCAGCAACCTTTGCAAAATGCCATGCGCATACCGCGTAAAATGATCGACAATAACAATCATCTGTATACCATATCTGACAATGCACTTAAGCTACAACAGGTCCAGGTAATCACTAAGCAAGGTGACTACGCTATTATCAAAGGCCTTGAAGAGGGAACACCAATTCTTTCCACAGTTATTAAAAGTGCTTATGATGGCATGGCTGTAAGGGTTAATGAGTAATAATTATTAATGGTCAATGAATAATTGTTAATTAACTGTTCCCGTTCGGGGTATATCGTTTCGGGTTTCGACCACTGACTAATCACTACTGACAAATAAACTATCAAAAATGAAAAACCTCATAGCCTATTTTATGAAATTTCCAGTGGCTGTTAACCTTATATTGGTTATGACGCTTCTGTTTGGTTTCCTATCCTTAACAGGCATTCAAAAGAACTTCTTTCCCAATACCCCGCAACGTTTTATTTATGTTGACATCGTTTATCCGGGTGCTTCGCCTGAAGAAGTGGAAGAAGGAGCTATTCTTAAAATAGAAGAAAACGTTAAAGGCCTCGAAGGGATGGAACGCATCACTTCCGTATCGCGCGAAAACTCTGGTACTGTAACCATTGAAATGGTAAAAGGCACTGATATGGATGAGGCTTTAATTAAAGTCAAAAACGAAGTAGACCGCATCGCATCATTCCCTATTGCCATCGAATCGGTGGTAACCTATAAACATGATGATGTTAATTTCTCCATCAACTTTGTAATTACGCCCAATGAAAACACTAACATATCACTCAAATCACTGAAGGAAACTGCTCGCAACATGGAGCACGACCTCTTGCGAAAAGATGGTATATCGAAAGTTAGTATCGGAGGCTATCCCAATGAGGAAATTGCCATATTACTGAAAGAAGATGCTCTGGAATCCTATAGCATTACCTTTAGTGAAGTAGCTCGTGCTGTTGCCTCTACCAACTTAATAATGACAGGTGGAAGCATTAAAGATGGTGAAGAAGAATTGTTTATTCGGGTACGAAACCGCGAGTATCAAAGCGAGGGTTTGGAAGACATTGTGATTCGTAATACACCCAACGGGGGAATCATTCGCCTTAAAGATGTAGCCACCATACAAGACCAATGGGCAGATGCCCCATCGGAGGTACTTTTCAATGGCAAGCAAGGTGTAGTGCTTACTATTCAGAATACTTTCTCGGAAGATATTATGACTGCCACAGATGCGGTAAAAGAGTACATTGGCGAATTTAACGAGAGTCAGGATCAGCTGACAGCAACAGTCATTCGCGACCAGAGCGACCTTTTGAATCAACGTATTGAATTGCTTGGTAAAAACGGCATCATCGGTATTGTGCTTGTCCTCTTGTTTTTATCCTTGTTTCTTAATCCGCGTATTGCTTTTTGGGTGGCATTGGGTATCCCATTTTCCATGTTGGGCATGTTCATCCTAATCCCAGGGACTCCGGTTACCATCAATATGTTATCCTTGTTTGGATTAATACTCGTACTGGGTATATTGGTAGATGATGCCATAATAGTGGCCGAAAACATTTACCGACATTGGCAGATGGGGAAAAAACCGATTAAAGCAGCCGTTGACGGTACCTTGGAAGTAACGCCTGCTGTACTGTCTGGTGTACTTACCACCATGATGGCATTCTCGGCTTTTATCTTCCTCGATGGCCGCATGGGCGATATGTTTAAAGAAATATCCATTGTGGTTATTGCCATTTTGTTCGTCTCACTTATTGAGGGACTCATTTTGTTGCCTGCCCACGTAGCTCACTCCAAAGCTCTTAAACCCGATTACAAAAGTAAATGGGTGCAATACATGGGTTGGGCCGAAAGCGGATTGCTTAAGTTGAGAGACATTACCTATATGCCAATGGTTAAATTGGCAGTAAAATACAAAACCATCACTTTAGCTGCGTTTATAGCAATGTTTATCATGGCTATTGGTATGGTGCAGGCACGATGGGTTAATGTTACTTTTTTTCCACAGGTCGATGGCGATCATATATCCATTAGTTTAGCGATGCCTTCAGGTACCGACGAATCGGTCACCCAAAAGGAAATTGACAAAATTACAGAAGCTATTTGGGAGGTAAACGAAGAGATGAAGCCGCTACAACCTAATAGTGCCGGCATCGTCAAACAAACATTCCAACAATTTTCCGGCAGTGGCAGTAAGGCCTCTGTTCAAATAACCTTGTTAGATGGCGAGTTAAGAGCATCAACAACAGATGATGTAACAATACGCATTAGAGAGAAAGTGGGAGACATTGCAGGTGCCGAAGCCTTGTTATTCGAGGGATTTAATCCCTTTGGTAAAGCATTAGTTATTTCACTGGTGGGTAACGACAATGAAACCTTGAGAAAAGCGAAAGAAGAATTTAAGCATGCTCTCAACAACATGCCAGAGGTAACTGATGTGTCAGATAACACCCCAATAGGTAATCGTGAGGTTGAGCTCACTTTAAAAGAGAAAGCACATCACCTGGGCATCTCACTTCAGGATGTAATTGGACAAGTACGTGAAGCTTTTTGGGGCAATGAGGCTCAACGATTACAACGAGGACAAGACGAAGTGAAAGTATGGGTAAAATATAGCGAAGACAACCGTAAATCAATCGGTCAGCTGGAAGATATGAAGATTCGCCTTGGCAACGGAGTGGCCTATCCCCTATCCGAACTGGTAACCATGAAAACAGTTAATGGTTATTCAAGTATTCAGCACCTCGACTTTGATCGTGAAGTACAAATTGAAGCCAACCAAAGCGACCCAACGGCTTCCTTACCCGATATTATCAAGAAAATTGAAAACGAAGTACTAGCACCTATATACGCCAAGTACCCAGGGGTAAAAGCGAACTACGACGGTCAAAAGCGCGAAAGTAAAAAAGTAGGCGATTCAATGGCCAAGGTAATGCCTATCATTCTTTTACTCATGTTTTGCGTGGTTATCCTTACGCTTCGTTCGGTAACACAATCGATTCTGGTTTACCTGATGATTCCATTAAGTTTAGTCGGTGTAATATTGGGTCACTGGATTCACGGTATGTCTTTAAGTCTGATGTCGGGAATGGGTGTTATTGCCTTAATTGGTGTGATGATTAATGATTCCTTGGTACTAATTAATGCTCTCAATATCAATTTAAAAGATGGAATGACATATGAAAAGGCACTTTTAGAAGCGGCCCTATCGCGTTTCCGCCCCATCATTCTTACAACCTTAACCACTATTGCCGGTATGGCTCCAATGCTGCTCGAAACAAGTATGCAAGCACGCTTTTTAATTCCAATGGCCATCTCAGTTAGTTATGGTATGGCCATGGCCACCACTACTACGCTAATACTTTTACCAGTGATGTTGTTAATTGCCAATGGCACACGCCTAAAGTGGAAACAAGTAATACTTGGACAAGAAGTAACACGTGAAGAAATTGAACCTGCTATTAAAGAAATTAAATACATTGAAGAATATGAAAACTAGATATACTGCCCTTGCCATTCTACTTAGCATATGCTTGACATCCTTTGCTCAGCAGGCACCCGATTCAACGGAGCAGCTGACCTTATCTAAAGCTGTTGAGATAGCATTGCTTAATAACTATGATATTAAAATTGCCAGTGCTGATCGTGAAAAGGCTAAAAACAACAACTCCATTGGCAACGCTGGATTACTACCATCGCTTAGTGTAAGCGGTGGCACCGACTACTCTAAGAGCGATACGAAAATGGAAATTCTGGGACAGCCAGAGACCATTGAGGTTGATGATGCTAAATCGATGAGTTACAATGCTAATGCCAGGATTGATTATACACTGTTCGATGGTTTTGGCAATATTTATACCTACAGAAAACTACAAAGTGCAGATGCTCTTCAGGAAACCATTCTGCGTCAGCAAACAGAAAACACCATGGTACAAGTGGCAGAACGTTACTACCAGGTTTGTCGCTCACAACAGAATTTGCACTTGGCCAAGGAGTCGATGCGCATTAGTCGCGAACGCCTGCAAAAAGCACTCGATCAAAAATCCTATGGACAGGCCAACCAACTGGATGTATTAAATGCCGAGGTGGATATGAATAATGACAGTACAACGGTATTACAAACCGAGCAAGCATTTATTCAAAGCATAAAAGATTTGAATTTAGTGTTGGGCGTTCCTATCCAAAACACATACGAGGTGGATAATTCAATTACCTATCGCGACGATTTTAAGGCTGATGAAATTATTGCTGCCGCATTATTAAATAACACACGATTGGTGGCCCAGCAGCAGCAACAGCAAATTAGTAATCTCGATATAAAGATTACCAGTGCCGACAAATACCCCACCTTATCGGCCTATGGCCAGTACGGCTACAATCGCCAGGACAATGATGCAGGCCAATTGCTTTACAACGAAAATATGGGAACAACTGCTGGTCTTGCACTTAAATTCAATGTATTTAACGGACGACAGCAGAATACGCGGGAGAAGAATGCTAAGTTAGATTACATCAGCCAGCAAGAACGCACCTACCAGGTTAAATCGGAGATTGAAAGAGATGCATCTAATGCCTATACCGATTATATTTACAAGCGTAGAATTGTTGAGCTGCAGCAAAGCAGTATGAAGCAGGCTCGCCTTAACTTTGAACAAACACAGGAGCTTTTTCAAATTGGGCGTGTCACATCCATCGAGTTCAGAGCTGCACAGCAAAATCTTTTAAACGTGGCGGCTCAGTTTAACGATGCTCAATACAAAGCCAAAGTGGCAGAATTTTATCTATTGCAATTAAGCGGACAACTTATTCAGTAAGCATTATGGATGCTCTATTTATTAGAAACAATAAGCTTAAACTACTTCTTACACCCTTTATTCTCATTGGAATTATTGTAATTTCAATGGCCTTAACAGTGATATTCCAATATCGTACCATTACCGATATTAGCAATATGCCACTTGAAAGGATGATAATTGGATTTATAGAATCCCTCTTACTGGTTTTCTTTTATAATTATGCCATTCGTAAACTCAATGTTAAGTACCCTTGGAAACGTAACTGGCTAATACGGTCCTTATTGGACTTTGCCTTAGCCATTTTCATTCCCGTACTTATCATTAGCATTATGAATCTGGGACTTAGTAAAGGGTGGATACCAAATCATCATAAAGATGAAGAGTTCAAAGTATTCATCTTTATTATGCCGCTAATGATTAGTGCACTTCTACTGGTAGTGGTTGAAATGATTATTGCCAGTGAAGAACGCACCCAGCTGGAAGTAAAGCTGGCGCACATAGAAAAAGAGCAAATCAACTCCAAGTACACCGCTCTCAAAGAGCAGCTTGACCACCATTTTCTTTTCAATAACCTAAGCGTATTATCATCGCTTATTTATGAAAGTACCGAAAAAGCTGATCGCTTCATTCAGGATTTTGCAGCCATTTACCGCTACGTTTTATCGATAAACAAGCAAGACTTAGTAACAGTGGAAGAAGAACTGGAGTTTATTAAAACCTATTTGAATCTTTACAAATTCAGATTTGAGGATGGTTTTGAATATACTGTTGAACTGGATGATGAATCGAAACAATACCTTTTGCCACCCTTATCCTTACAGGTATTAGTCGAGAATGTATTCAAACACAACATCGTATCGAGCAACAAACCACTTCGACTCTCTATTAAGGCGGTTGATAACACTTTAACCATTACCAATAACATTCAACATAAACACGACAGGCAAGCATCTACCAATACAGGACAGGCTAACTTGCTTGAAAAATATAAGTTACTCAACAGTGATATTCCTGTTTTTAAGGTTGAAAATGATCAATATATTTCGCAAATTCCAATGATAAAGCCAGCTCATGATTAAGGTATTAATTGCAGAAGACGAAAAGCCTTCAGCCCGAAAGCTGAAAGCCATGCTTGAAACAGTTGCTCCTGATTTCCAAATAATAGACATCTGCGAGTCAGTTGAAGAGTTAATTCTATTCCTCAATCAAAACACAGTTGACCTTATCTTCTTAGACATTCATTTGGCCGATGGAAATAGCTTTGAAATATTTAAAAACACCCAAGTTCAAACACCGATTATTTTCACCACTGCCTACGATCAATATGCTATTCAAGCTTTTGAACACAATAGTATTGGATATCTATTAAAACCAATTGCAGCCGATAAACTTTCGCAAGCCATCCAAAAATTCAGAAGTAATTATCACGAAGACACACCTCCAACAATAGACTACGCACAATTGAGCAAAGCCATTGCGCTGCAGCAAAGCGAAACATCCTTTCGCGAGCGTTTTATGGTCTATTATCGTGGTATAATAAAAACCGTTAACACCAACGAAATAGCCTATATTTATGCCGAAAACAGAGGCGTATTTATCTGTACGCATAAGGGGCGTATTTACGATATTAATCAAACCCTGGAGCAACTCAACGAAGAACTAAATCCACGCGTTTTTTTCAGAGCCAACCGCAAATTTATTGTGTCGATAAACGCTATTGTTGAGGCACACCTTTATTCAAAAAGCAAACTCAAATTAGAACTCAAGCCACCAGTTGATAACGACGTTATTATTTCCAGCGAAAGAGCTTCTAAATTTAAACAATGGCTCTCGAAATAGGCAAACATTTAAGGCTTGGTATTGTTACATAAACAAAGGCTAACGCAGATAGCTTCTACTTTAATTTCAACAATAAACAAGCAACATAAATGGGATTTTTCAGCACACTATTAAAAACAAAAGAAAAACCACTCACCCTCAACGTTAAAAATAACATAAGTTGCCCTCCGGTAACGATATTGTATGGCACAAAAACAGGCAATGCACAGTTTATAGCACAGCAGGCACACAAATATTTCCACCAATGTGGCATTGAAAGCGAGTGCCATAATATGGCCAAATACGATGTGGGAAGATTACCTTCAGAAAACAAAGTATTAATCGTCATCAGCACCGATGGAGAGGGAGAATTACCGCCCAATGCCCGCCAATTTTCGCAGTTACTGGATCTTGCCGACATGCCTGCTTTAAACAACTTACAATATTCAATATGTGCCCTGGGCGATTCGAGCTACGATGTTTTTTGTGGTGCGGGCAAATTAATTGATCAACAACTAAAAAAATTACAGGCCAAGCCAATTATTAATCGGGTTGATTGTGATTTAGACTTTAAAAAATCGGCTTTACAGTGGATACAAAATACGCATGATACACTGGTGGGAATTAATAAACCTACTGAAACAATCTCAAAAGCAGAGTTGGAAGCTCCTGACTTTATGACTGCAACGTTAAAAAGTCGAAAACAATTAACAAAGGCTGATGTTGAACAAGCTGTTTATCATATTGAGTTGGATAATTGTCAGAACCAGGTAAAATATGCAGCGGGTGATTGTATCGAAATAATTCCAAGTAACCCCCAAAAGTTAGTTGCCGAAATAATTAGCAAATTAAAACTGGATGGCTCGCAAACCCTAATTTCATATAACCATTCATTGGAGTATGCACTCACTTATCAGTTCGAAATAACCAAACTAAGTCGCCTGGTTATTCGACGATATTTAAAAGTGTACAAGGGCAGTGAGCTAGACAAGTTGTATAACAACAGAGAAGAGCTAAGGGCTTTCATCAGTAATTCCGATGTATTGGATTTAATAACCGACTATCCAGGCTCCATGGATGCCGATGAATTTGTAAGTACACTTCAACCCATCAATTCACGTTATTACTCGATTGCATCGGGCTATCAAAAGAATCCTAAGCAAATCGACTTAACGGTAAAAACGGTGCGTTTTCAACTAAAAGAAAGACAATACCAAGGCGCTGGATCAACCTATGTTAATGAAAGCCTTGAAGAGGGCACCAACATTAATTACCGTCTGGTTGCTAACCCATCGTTTCATCTGCCCGAAACCAAAGACACACCAGTTATATTAATTGGTGTAGGAACAGGAATTGCTCCTTACAGGGCTTTTCTACAGGATTTAGAAGCACAAAACATTCGAAAAAAAGCCTGGTTAATCTGGGGCGATAAACATCAGTCGTCTGACTTTTTGTATGAGGACGAAATAATTGACTACTACAAAAATGACACACTCGCATTTATCAATACCGCCTTTTCACGCGATCAGGAAGTTAAAGAGTATGTGCAAAACCGTTTAGTTGATTATAAAGAGCGCCTGTTAGAATGGTTAGATAAGGGAGCTATCATTTACTTGTGCGGACATAACAAAATGGGCGATGCCATTAAGAAAACACTCATTGAGCTATACATATCGGAAAAAGGGATGAGTGAACAGGAAGCTAAAGCCAAGCTCAAACAACAACGCGACAACAATATTATACGTGAAGATTTATATTAGCATACATTCCAAACGAAACCAAGTATAGATAAGGCACGCCAATTAGCTGTGCCTTATTTTATTTAAAAGGGCACATCGCTATTAAAACCTGGTCCTTCAGGAAACTCTGGCAAATGTTGCCCACCAGCACCTGAGTCACCTCCTGCGGTCTCGTTCATTTTAGACCCAAAGGTTTGGGCTGGCGTAGCTGGCGCCATGGCATTATCATCAAATTCTGTATCTTCCACATCCTGGAAACGGGCTAATTCGGCTCTAAATCGTAAACGCACATCAGCTGTAGGACCAGCACGGTGCTTGGCAATAATCAGCTCGGCCATACCAATCAAGGAGTTACCTTGCTCATCTTCAGTAATTCGATAGTACTCGGGGCGGTGGATAAAACACACCATATCGGCATCCTGCTCAATGGCTCCAGATTCACGAAGGTCAGATAACTGAGGTCGTTTTCCTTCTGCTCCTGCACGTCCTTCAACACCACGGTTCAACTGCGACAGAGCAATAATAGGCACATCCAACTCCTTGGCCAGTCCCTTTAGGTTACGCGAGATTAAACTCACCTCTTCCTGACGAGAACCAGGATTCATACCACTGGCATTCATCAGCTGCAAGTAGTCAATAATCACACATTGTATATCATGCTGCTTCTTTAGGCGTCGACACTTAGCTCGTAACTCAAAAACAGATAGACCTGCCGTATCATCCACAAAAATTGGCGCATCAATCAGGTTCTGAATCTTATGATCGAGCTGCTCCCACTCATAGGGTTCCAGATTACCCTTCTTAATTTTATCGGCCGATAATTCTGTTTCCGTAACTATTAATCGGTTAACCAATTCGATGTTTGACATCTCCAAAGAGAAAATGGCAACAGGCGTTTTATTGTCCAGGGCCATCTTGCGTGCCATGGATAAAATAAAGGCTGTTTTACCCATCGCTGGACGAGCCGCAATAATAATTAATGCTGATCCCTGCCATCCCGATGTAATCTTATCAATAGCCGTAAATCCCGATGATACACCACTCATACCATCCGCACGCTCCGATGCTTCTTTAATACGATCAATGGCATCCTGTATAACGGGGTTAATTTGCGTAGCATCACGTTTCATACTTCCCTGCGAAAGCATAAAAAATGTACTTTCAGCCTCTTCCAGCAAATCATTTACATCAATAGAGTCATCATAGGCCTTACCCTGCAAATCACTGGAAATATGAATCATTTGACGCTGCAGATATTTCTGCCAGATGATGCGCGCATGGTATTCGATGTGAGCAGCCGATGCGACCTTGGAGGTTAGTTGTGTCACATAAAACGGACCACCAACTTCTTCCAGCTTACCCATTTTCTTAAGCTGCTGAGTAACCGTTAACATGTCAACGGGCTGCTCATGCGCTTCCAAATCCATAATCGCTTTATAAACATGCTGATGGGCTTCTTTATAAAAATGTTCGGGCTTCAACAACTCCGACACATTTAAAAAAGCTTCCTTCTCTAATAACAAAGCACCTAAAACCGCCTCCTCAAGATCTGTTACCTGTGGGGGCAATTTGCCCATTTCTAGACCTGCTGCAGGCTTTTTGCGATTTGAATACTTGTTATCTGCCATATGGAATTTGGAAAAATTTGCGGACAGCAAAGATACACATTGCAAGCAAAAGAGCGGTATAAAATCCATATTTTGATGAGATAAAGTAAGGCACAACAGAACCTCATCCCATCAGTCCCTCATGCAAATTAAGTACCCAACAACACTAAATTCCAACACCTTACACCATCATCGAAAGTATTAGTTTTTATAAACCAAACAGATAAGCTTTCTTTGTCAAAAAAATACGAATAGATGATCTGTTATCCCAATGCTAAAATTAACATAGGCTTAAATGTGGTAGAAAAAAGAAGCGATGGCTACCATAATCTGGAAACCATTTTTTATCCTATTCCACTGTGCGATGCCCTAGAAGCTGTTCATACATCCGAGGACAAGGAGCCATACACCTTTAGTTCATCTGGAATTAAAATCGATGGGAAGGATGAAGATAACATTTGCATCAAAGCCTTGCATTTGATCAAAGAACACTGTCAATTGCCAGCTCTAAAAATACACCTGCACAAACTTATACCCTTTGGCGCTGGCTTAGGTGGTGGATCGGCTGATGGTGCGTTTATGCTCAATCTGCTCAATAAAGAGTTTGAACTCAAGCTTAGCGACGAAATATTGCAAGCTATGGCTGCTCAATTGGGAGCCGACTGTGCTGTTTTTATTAAGAATAAACCAGCGTACGCTACCGGCATTGGCGATGTATTACAAACCATCGATTTAAACCTATCGGGCTATTACATGGCACTGATAAAGCCACCCATCCATGTTTCAACACCAGATGCCTACCAAGGCGTTATTCCCACTCCTTCCTCACATCCTTTGACCGAACTTATTAAGTTGCCAATAAATCAATGGAAGCATCATATCAAAAATGATTTTGAGGCCTCTGTGTTTAAAAAATATCCTGAAATAGGTAATATTAAAATGCAGCTCTATAATAGTGGGGCGCAATATGCCTGCATGTCAGGAAGTGGCTCGAGTGTTTTTGGTATATTTAAAGAAGAACCACAACTAAAGGTAAAACCTGATTATTTTACCTGGATAAAGAAACTCTAAGCCTAATTCATTTTTGAATGGCTAGAAGATCAAGCTACAAATCAACATTCGTAGATTTATATGCATATCTGAATAAACTTCATAAAAAAAGCTGCCCGAGGGCAGCTTTTTTCTATTCTATCTCAACCATTAATTGGTTTTTCGGAATTCTATCTCCGGTGGCCACCTTAATTGATTTAACAACACCTGTATGAGGCATGGTTATTTGGTTACGCATTTTCATGGCTTCCAAAATCAATAGTGATTCACCTTCTTTTACCTTCTGGCCCTCTTTCACAAATATTTCACAAATAGTACCTGGTATATAGGACATAATGTGATTTGGATTCGGATCAGTGTATTTAACACGGTTTTCGAATTTCTTAGTTAGTTTCGTTTTATACTTCATACTAAGTATAGCGAAATCAACTAAGCCTTCAGTTTTGTTTGTACTCATATTTCCTTCTATTAAAATGGAGGAATACCATGTTTCTTAGCAGGACGGTGATCATCTTTTCCAGCTGATACCTCAATTGCGTGCAATAATAACGAACGCGTTTCATTAGGCTCAATTACTGAATCAATGTACCCTTTCGCAGCTGCTACATATGGATTAGCAAACTTCTCTTTGTACTCTTCGACTTTGATAGCTCGCATTGCATCCTTATCTTCTGCTTCATCAATTTCTTTCTTAAAGATGATATTAGCAGCACCCTCTGGCCCCATTACTGCAATTTCAGCAGTTGGCCATGCAAACATAAAGTCAGCACCAAGGTGACGCGAGTTCATAGCAATGTATCCACCACCATAAGCTTTACGTAAAATAACAGTTACTTTAGGTACCGTAGCTTCAGAATAAGCATAAAGTACTTTAGCACCATGACGAATTACACCTGCATGTTCCTGATCTGCTCCAGGCAAGTATCCAGGCATGTCTTCCAATGTAATTACCGGCACATTAAAGGCATCACAGAAACGGATAAAACGAGCTGCCTTATCTGAACTATCACAGTCAAGTACCCCTGCTAATACCATTGGCTGGTTAGCAACAAAACCTACCGTTTCTCCATTTAAGCGACCAAAACCAATAATAATATTTGCTGCCCAAAGCTCCTGAATTTCGAAGAAATCAGAATCATCAACTATTGCTTTGATAACATCACGTACATCATATGGCGTTTTAGGATCAGAAGGAATAATATCCTCAATTTTTCCTTTAAACTTAGGTGGCTTTGGAGGGAAAGCTTTTGCCTTTTTAGAGTTGTTCCATGGAATGAATGTAACCAACTTCTTAATTTGCTCGAAACATTCGGTTTCGCTTTCAGCAAAGAAGTGAGCATTACCAGTCGTTTCGGCGTGAACTCGGGCTCCCCCAAGATCTTCCATCGAAATCTTTTCACCAAGAACTGACTCAATCACTCCTGGTCCGGTAATAAACATTTTAGAAATATTCTCAACTACAAAAACAAAGTCTGTTAAAGCTGGTGAGTAAACTGCACCACCGGCACAAGGTCCTAGTATAACCGACAACTGAGGAATAACACCAGAAGCCAATGTATTACGGTAGAAAATCTCACCATAACCAGCCAACGAGTTCACACCTTCTTGAATACGAGCACCACCAGAATCGTTAATACCGATTAAAGGCACACGCATTTTTAAAGCGTGATCCATGATTTTTGTAATTTTACGGGCATGCATTAATCCTAATGATCCCCCGGCAACTGTAAAGTCCTGCGCGAAGATACAGATTGGTGCACCATAAATGGTACCTGTACCGATAATTACTCCATCACCATGTAACTGCTTTTTGTCCATACCAAAATCACGTGCGGTATGCTCAACAAAGAGGTCATATTCGGTGAAAGAATCTTTATCAACCAGTGCAATAACGCGTTCGCGAGCGGTCATTTTACCCATGGCTGCTTGCTTTTCTATGGCTCTATCGCCACCACCCTTTTGCACTTGTTCCTTTCGCTTCCGAAGGTCTAGGATGTGTTTTTTCAATGACATAATCCAAAAATTTGATTTAACCTACTATTAATCAAAATATATCTTTTAACACTTCAACTAATAATTTTCAAAGTGCATAATTACGAATTTTATTTTTTTAACAAAAGAAATAAGGACAGATAGTCATTTCCAGTAACTACACTTTTTAAGCGTAAGCAACTAAAAACAAACTATTTAGGAGCCCTCATATATAAATATATACCAACACAAGTAAATACAATATTGGGTAACCAAACGGCCAGCATAGGGTTCATACTTCCGTTAACGGCAAAGGTGGTTGAAATGGTCATGAACAAAATATACGAAAAACTGAGGGCAATGCCAACTCCAATATGAAGCCCCATCCCCCCTCGTACTTTACGCGAAGCCAGTGAAACGCCTATTAGCGTTAATATAAAGGCGCTAAACGGAGACGCTATACGCTTGTATTTCTCAATTAAAAATTCCTCCAGATTACCAACTCCCCGAGCTTTTTGTTCTTCAATATAAACATTCAACTCAGTATTGGTCATCATTTCAAAATACTTACGCTCCTCCTTAAAATCCTTTGGTGTTACATTTGGTATCAGCGTATCCATTTTTGAGCCACTGCTTATTTCATGCTGAATACCATCAATAAACTCACGCATCACGTAATTTCTTAATTGCCATCTTCCGGATGTTGTATCGAACTTAGCATATCGGGCAGATATTTTAGCAACAAGCTCTTTTTCATTGTATTTTTCCAGGGTAAAATAATCGCCATTACCACTGTATGCCCTATATTTATCCATGTATACAAAAACACCGGGTTCAATTTGCATGTGAATTTTCTCCAGACCTTTTTCTTTTCTGTTCTTTACATACTCATTCTCAAACTTAATACGGGTTTGATTAGCTGGGGGAATAACATAACCACCTAACAAAAATGAAAACACACCAATAATTGCCGCCCCCAAAAAATACGGAAACATCATTCGTTTAAAACTCACTCCACTGGATAGAATGGCAATTATCTCTGTTTGATAAGCCATTTTTGAGGTAAAAAAGATAACAGCAATAAATACAAAAAGAGGTGTGAAAAGATTGGCAAAATAAGGAATAAAATTTTTATAATAATCAAAAACAATGGCATTAACAGGTGCCCCATGTTCGAAAAAATTATCAATCTTCTCTGTTAAATCAAATACCACCGATATACTGATTATCAATAGTATGGCAAAGAAAAATGTTCCTAAAAACTTCTTAAGTATATATAAATCAAGTTTTTTCAAACCTTATTGTTTAATTATTCAAATTGCTGGCTTTGGGTACAAATGAACGAAAATTTAACCAATAGCCAGCTAATTAAATATAAGCACTACAATATAATAGACAATCATTGTGCATTGAACACTCACAATATTTTATAATCGAGTGGTAAGTTTCTTCACCATTACCTCTTTCCATTGAGCAAAATCACCTGCTAAAATATGCTTACGTGCTTCTCCAACTAACCATAAGTAAAAGGTTAAGTTATGCTGACTACCAATTTGCGCTGCTAGCATTTCTTTTGAAACGTATAAATGGCGCAAGTATGCTTTAGAGTACCTCTGATCTACAAACGAAGTTCCATTAGGGTCGACTGGTGAGAAATCATTCTTCCATTTCTCATTACGCATATTTAAGATACCTTCGGATGTAAATAGCATACCATTACGCCCATTACGCGTTGGCATAACACAATCAAACATATCAACCCCCAAAGCAATATTCTCAAGAAGGTTGGCCGGTGTTCCTACCCCCATTAAATACCTTGGTTTATCTTTTGGTAAGATACCGTTGACTAGCTCAACCATTTCGTACATCACTTCCGTTGGTTCACCCACTGCCAAACCACCAATGGCATTCCCCTCTCTGTTCTGAGATGCGATAAATTCAGCCGATTGAGTACGCAGGTCACGATAACCAGCTCCTTGCACGATTGGGAAAAATGTTTGTGAGTGACCATACAATGGTTCTGTTTGATCGAAATGATCAACTCCGCGCTTTAACCATCGATGCGTTAACTCCATCGATTTCTTTGCGTAGGCATATTCTGCATCACCTGGAGGACATTCATCAAGAGCCATAATGATATCGGCTCCAATAACACGCTGGGTATCTACTACATTTTCGGGTGTAAACAAATGTTTAGATCCATCCAAATGCGAACGAAACACAGCTCCCTCTTCGGTTAGCTTACGATTATCACTTAAGGAAAACACTTGATAACCACCACTATCTGTTAAAACTGGTTTGTCCCAACCGTTGAACTTATGTAATCCACCCGCTGCTTTTAAAATATCTAAACCTGGTCTTAAGTACAGATGATAAGTATTACCTAATATTATTTGTGCTTTTACATCGTCTTCTAAATCACGAAAATGCACACCCTTAACGGATCCCACCGTCCCAACAGGCATAAAAATAGGTGTTTCAATTGTACCATGGTCGGTTGTAACTTTACCTGCTCTGGCACTGCTTTTTGCATCGGTATGTTGTAGCTCAAACTTCATTATCCTGCTTATATTTTAAGGCCTTACCTCATTTTCTTTCCTTGAGGCAGCCTGCAAATATACAACAGCTTCTTATATATATAAAACAAAGCCAAGCATCCAATCCAATAAAAAAGCTTGCAAGCAAGTTTTTAGCATCAATCACAAATTTGACGAAGCAAGAACAGGTAATTAATAAAAATATGTTGCACTTTTGACTAAAATTAATTTTGTGGAGCATACAATACTATACACATTAGTTGCCATCTTCCTATTCGCATGGCTTTTTCAGATTTTTTATCTTTTATTTTTCTTGCTTAAACCATCATTGTTTAAAGCAAATACAGTTGAGGGAAAGCAGTTACCTATATCTGTTATTATATGCGCCAAAAACGAAGCTGAAAACTTATTGCAATTTATACCATCTATTTGCCAACAGAATCATCCACAATTTGAAGTTATTGTTGTCAACGACTGCTCAACAGATGATACAGAAATGGCTTTAGCACAATTAAAAACCAAATACAATAATCTATACTACACAAGTATCCCCTTAAGCCAACAGCATTATCAAGGGAAAAAATTAGCTCTAACACTTGGTATTAAAGCAGCCAATTACGAACACCTTTTATTTACTGATGCTGATTGCCAACCTACTTCGGATCAATGGCTAAGTCAAATGGCCAGTCAGTTTAGTGATACTAAAGAGATTGTAGTTGGACATGGTCGATACGAAAAAAGAAAAGGTTTATTTAACTTATTCTTGCGCTATGAAACTTTTTTTAATGCGGTTCAGTACATGGGATTTGCCTTACGCAAGAAACCTTTTATGGCTGTAGGCAGAAATATGGCATTTACCAAGTCATTATTTGAAAAAAGCAATGTATATGCCCAATACTTAAACGTTGCTTCTGGAGATGACGATTTATTTATGCGCCAATGTGCCAACAAGCAAAATACAAGCATTCAACTTAACTACGAAAGTCAAACAAGTTCCATTGCTCCCAAAAACATGGGCGAATGGCTTGATCGAAAATCAAGACACCTGAGCACTGCTCCATTCTATAAATTAGGGATAAAAGCATGGCTTTTTATGGAGGCTCTAACTCGTCAAATATTTTGGGTCTTAACACTTTGTTCACTTTTTTTTCCTACTTTTGCGCCATTAGCATTCGGATTTTTCGTGAGCCGTTTAGTCGTTTTACACATTGTATTAGGCAAAGCAGCTAACAAAATGGGGGAAAACAAACTGTATTGGGCAACCATTCTTTTTGATTTCATGAATCCGCTGTTAATCGGGAGCGTTTGGGTAATTAATGTTTTTAGTGCAAAGAAGAAGAAATGGAAGTAAATCCGAATCTATCTGATAAGGCAAAATATGATTTAGACTTAGTGGAGGTAGCAGTCAAAGGCGATCAAAAAGCGTTCGCTGAATTAATGGGTCGCTATAGAGATGCTATCTATTTTATGCTATTAAAAATGGTAAATAATAAAAGTGATGCCGAAGATTTAACAATTGAAGCATTTGGCAAAGCTTTTAAAAACATTCATCAGTACTCTCCTAATTACGCTTTTAGTACTTGGTTATTTAAAATCGCATCCAATAATTGTATCGACTTCCTAAGAAAAAAACGAAATAATATTGTTTCTATTGATGGTGGCATTACTGATGACAAGGAAAACGATCAGCCAATACATTTAAAAGACGAAACGCCCGATCCGGAAGAGCACCTGATTAAGCAGCAAAAGAAAGTGCTAATGCGTACGGTTGTTCAAAAATTAAAACCACGCTACCGCATACTAATCGAATTACGCTACTTTAAAGAGTTTTCATATGAAGAAATAGCTGAAGAGTTAGATCTTCCATTGGGAACAGTAAAAGCACAGTTATTTAGAGCACGTGAACTACTCTTTAACACGCTCAAAAACTCCGATATTAAATTAAATTAAGTCACACGACTTACCTTTTACTTCTTCAGAATCTTTATTCTGCAAATTGCATATGGAATTAATAAAAAAATATTTCCCTAATCTGGATTCCTACACAGAGGATAAGTTAAGCCAACTGGGAGACTTATACACCGAGTGGAATGCTAAGATAAATGTTATTTCGCGCAAGGACATGGATCATTTTTATGAACGCCATGTACTACATTCATTGAGCATCGCTTCTTTTATTCAATTTGAAAAGGGCACACAAATACTCGATGTAGGCTGCGGAGGAGGTTTCCCAAGTATTCCTTTAGCAATTATGTATCCCGATTGTCAGTTTCACTCGATTGACTCGATAGGAAAAAAGATAAAGGTGGTAAAAGGCGTAGCTGAAGCACTTGGTTTAAAAAACCTTACAGCCGAACAAGTACGTGTTGAGAATCATCCCAAACAATATGATTTCATTATTAGCAGGGCCGTAACAGCTTTTCCAGCTTTTGTCAGTCTGTGTCAAAATAAAATTCTACAAAAAAATAATAATGCCATCTCAAATGGCATCATTTATCTTAAGGGAGGAGACTTTGACGAGGAACTTAAAAACTTTAAGAAACGAGCATCAGTAACACCTTTGGGCACCTATTTTGAAGAGGAATTTTTTGAAACAAAAAAAATCATTCACCTTTCGATGTAAATATTTACCAACAAACAACTAAGGGCAAAGTAAAAAAGCATTCATTTTTTTTTGGAAGATAAAAAAAACGTTTATTTTTGCAGTCCGAAAACGAAAGATAAGGCATTAGTCGAAAGATAAAAAAGCATAAAGATGAAAAGGACATTTCAACCATCGAACAGAAAAAGAAGAAACAAACATGGTTTCCGCGAAAGAATGGCCAGTGCAAACGGTCGTAAAGTTTTAGCTTCAAGAAGAGCTAAAGGACGTAAGAAATTAAGTGTTTCAAGCGAAAAAAGACACAAAGCTTAATTAGTAGCTTACACAATATAAAAAGTAAAGAATCCTCATTTGGGTTCTTTACTTTTTTTATACCCATAAGTTTGGTAGCCAAAGTTTTGTTATTTTTGAACAAACTAAGAAAACCGTAACTCAAATTAGCTTCTAAAAAGGCCAAATATAAAAGGAGATGCTTATGTCATTCTTAAAAGGAATCATTAACAATGTGTTTGTTAAAAATATTGTTATCGCAATTGTCGTCATTACACTGGCTATTGCTGCAACATTTGTAAGCCTTAATGTGTATACAAACCATGGCGAATATTATCCTGTTCCTGATTTTAAAGGACTGACTGAAGATCAATTTAGTGAGCTGATTAAAGAAAAAGGATTCCGCTATAACATCATTGACTCGGCTCATGTCGATGGCTATTTCCCTGGTGCGGTTATTGAACAAATACCGGCTCCCGGAAGCATGGTTAAGGAAAATAGAAATATTCATTTCACCATTAAAGCCATTGCTCCTGAACAAGTACAGATTCCTAATTTGATTGATTACTCGCTCAGAAACGCCAAAGTTATTTTAGAGTCATACGGCCTTGTTGTTGGTGAACTTATATATGTACCTAGCGAATATAGAAATTTGGTTATTCAACAACTCTACAAAGGCAAACCCGTTGAACCTGGCAAGGTAGTTTTAAAAGGATCGGTTATTGACTTGCACATCGGAAAAGGATTAAGTACCGAACGCACCAATGTGCCAGACCTGCAAGCCTTAACATTAAGCGAAGCTCAGGACTATACTGTTTCTGTTTCTCTTAATATTGGTGCTGCTATTTACGACGAATCAGTAACAACGGCAGAAGACTCACTTGCCGCAGTTATTTGGCAACAGCAGCCAGCAGGCGAGTCAGGTGCACGCATTCCATTGGGGGCATCCATTGATGTTTGGTTAAGTGTTGATACAGCAAAAATAAATTACTAAACGCGGAACCTCCTCAAAAAAGCCTTGCGGCATCAAAGCAATTAAGGCTTGGTAAATAAACGATTAACAAATCAGTAAATAAATAAAGATGACTGAGCACATACAAGAAGATGAATTTGAAGAATTAGAAGAGAGCAATGAGCTGTATGAGCATTATCGTTTTGAAACTGATCCAGGTCAAAAACCTTTGCGCATTGACAAGTTTTTGGTTAATCGTATTGAGAATTCATCACGCAATAAAATACAAGATGCGGCTGCCGCTGGAAACATTCGTGTGAATGACATTCCAGTAAAGTCCAACTATAAGATTAAACCCAACGATATTATTACCATTGTGATGTCGTTTCCGAGGCGAGAACTTAAAATCATCGCTGAAGATATTCCATTGAACATACCATACGAAGATGACGATTTAATCATCATCAATAAAAACCCAGGCATGGTGGTTCACCCTGGCCATGGCAACTACACTGGCACCATGGTAAACGCTTTAGCATGGCACCTAAAGGACTTACCTTTATTTAACTCAGAGGATCCTCGCCCCGGCCTGGTGCATCGCATTGATAAAGATACCTCAGGTTTATTGGTTGTAGCCAAAACAGAACATGCTAAAAACTTTTTGGCGCGTCAGTTTTTTGAAAAGACATCAAGCAGAACCTATGTAGCCATTGTTTGGGGACAACCAAAAGAAGAAGAGGGTACGATTGTAGGTAATGTTGGACGCAGTTTGCAAGACCGCAAACAAATGGCCGTTTTCCCCGAAGGAGACCGAGGCAAACATGCCGTAACCCATTATAAAGTTTTGGAGCGATTAGGCTATGTATCATTGGTTGAATGCCGACTGGAAACAGGGCGTACTCACCAAATTAGGGCTCACATGAAACACATTGGTCACCCTCTGTTTAACGATGAACGCTATGGTGGTCATCATATTTTAAAGGGTACTACTTTTACCAAATACAAACAGTTTGTTCAGAACTGCTTTAAAATATTACCTCGTCAGGCATTACATGCCAAAACATTAGGCTTTGTGCACCCAACATCGAAAGAAAGTATTTCGTTCAATACGGAGATACCAGATGATATGATGCAAGCCATTGAAAAGTGGAGGGGATATATAGCAGGCAGAGAAAACGATTAATAAAACTCAAACTCATCATTCTAAAATGAAAAATATTGGTGTCATTTACGGTGGTTATTCATCCGAAATAATTGTATCAGAAAAGAGTAAAGAAGGCGTTATGTCCTTTATCGATGAAACCAGATACAACCGTTATCCCATACTAATAAGCCACGACAAGTGGTGCGCTGTAATTGACAACCAGGAGTTCCCTATTGATAAAAATGATTTTTCATTTACCAAGGATGACAAGAAGGTAAAGATTGATTTTGCCTACATTACCATACACGGTACACCAGGAGAAGATGGCTTATTGCAAGGCTATTTAAGCATGCTTAACATCCCTCACAGTACCTGTGATGTGCAAGCTGCGTCAATCAGCTTTAATAAATTTGCCTGTAATACCTATCTAAAAGGTTTTGGCGTGGCCGTGGCCGACTCAGTATTGGTTCGAAAAGGCAATAGCTACAATGATAAAGACATTGTTGAGCAACTAGGATTGCCTTGTTTTGTTAAACCCAATGCAGGCGGTTCAAGCTTTGGCATTTCAAAGGTAAAAGAGGCCAGCCAGCTCAAATCAGCCATAGAAAAAGCATTTACCGAAAGTGATGAAGTAATAATTGAACAGTTTATTGGCGGCACCGAAGTAACCTGTGGCTTGTATAAAACTAAGGGCAAACAAGAGGTGTTTCCAGTAACAGAAGTGGTAAGTAAAAACGAGTTCTTCGATTTTGAAGCCAAATACACGGCCAGCAAAGTAGAGGAAATAACACCTGCTCGAATTGAGGACGCCGCAAGAGACCGCATCCAATCCATTTCATCACTCATTTACGACATACTGGGCTGCAAGGGCATTGTGCGCATCGACTACATCATCAGCAATAACAAAATCTTTTTGCTGGAGGTAAATACAACACCAGGAATGACGGTGACCAGCTTTATCCCTCAGCAGATTGAAGCTGCCGGGCTTAATATCAAAAATGTATTTTCAGAAATTATTGAAAACGAGTTGAATTAATCAACCAGATATAGTCATCTCAGTTTTATTCACATTAAATACATCAGCATAAATGAGGCGGTCGGTTTGCTCCGACTGCTCCAATCGATTCTGATACTCAGCAGGCAATCCGGCTATTCGACTAGGCCCTCTTTCATATTCCTCAATAATAATCTGATAAGCATCCTTCTTATACTTGCTTGGTAGTTTAAATTCTTTGCTTATTAAGTAACGGTTATTACTCACATATTTGGGCGATATACGAATAAGCAATGTCTCTTCTTGCAAATTCTTATCAACATTACCATCGTTAACAGTTCCATAAATTGGTCGCGAATATTTCGTATCCTGAAAACTAATCTTCAAAAAATTGTAGTTTCCATACTTGACGTACTTTTCGTCATATATAGTTCCTTCTATCGTAATTGTTAATTTATGATGTACATCCGCTTTATCAAAACGTATGGTTGATTGTCTTTCGGGAACCAACTGATTAAAATTAGCACTTACAACAGGTGACAAACACACATCCTGGTCTTCCTTTCTAACAGAATAAGGCTGATAGCGTGCCAATACCAACTTAACGAACGGGAAATACATACTCTGCGGATTGATACGAATATCAGCAAACCACAGCTGCCGCTCATCATCAAACAGCACCGGATAAGCCACTACTTTGGCACGCTTGCTTTTATCTGGATATTGCAAACTCTCATCTATCACCGGATTCATATAAAAATCTTCCAGTTTAGGAGAATGCGCCTGTGGTTGCACAGAATACAACAAGGGATCCATGCCCCAGCTGGTATAATCAGTATCGTACCCAGGCGATTTACTCACAAAATTGGTTGGATTATATCCTTTTTCAGGCAAGACAACACCTAACATCTCATCGTCGCCTGATGAGTACCATGGACGCTTAATAAATATCCGTAAGCCTCCTCCCATGCGCTGATGACGCATAGCTGTCTCATTCTGTGTTTTTCGCCATTCAAATGTTGGAATGATATAATCTATCTCCGGTGCCTTTGGGCGTGCCGAACTCGGAATACTCACTTTTTCTTTCCATTCACTCACTCGGCCAGTTTTCAATTCAGGATTGGCAGCGAGTATTTTATCAAAGTACTCATCGTATCGTGAGGCGGCCAACAGACGATAATCAACCCAGCGGTGCCGTGTATCACCAAACTGATGCTTCAAAGGCGCCAGGCGAAGATTAATGCGTTTAAAGAAGTTGAATTTATATTCTTCCACATCAAATTTGACCCGATTAACCAGGTTGTCAACCGCCTTAACCTTTTCAGATTGAAGCTTCTGATAAGAAGAGTTCTGAGCCTGATAGTCCTTGTTAATGCGTTTGGCCTTAGGCTGTGGCTCTACTTCAAACTCAGACATACTTCTCACTGCAAATACCTTCATTGGCTGTTCTTGTATGTTTTGAACAGGCGCCACCTGTAGTTTTTCAGGTTCAGGAACAGTACCTCGTGTAACCACATCGTCGTGGTAATTTATTATTGTATCCGGAATACTATTGCTTCCCTCCCGCTCTTTGATAGACACAGAAATACCATCATCCCATTGCTCTTTCCAGCGAGCCTGCAATTCGACCTTTTCAGTACTCTCACCATGAATATCAAAGCGAATATTAATATCTGCATGATTGGTGGCAAAATCACGATTAGGCAATAAGTCCTCTATCACAGGTACATCAACAGGCTGCTGCACGGCATGCACCAATTCCATATCTCGCGAAGGACTCACCATCCAGTGGCGCCCCGAAAAGGCCAATTCTTTCGCCTCTTGAATATCACCTTCCTCCTGCGCCAACTGCCAGATAGCCGATAGTTCTTTCAAATCACTTTCGCGCCAAAACGTACTGAAACGAATTCGTGTACGTATACCCTTTGGCAGATAAAAAGTCAATTGTTTATCCGAGGCATTCCATTGTGCATTGTACTCCCCTTCTTCCAATTGAATGCGGATATATCCACTTTTGTACCAATCTTCAGGTATCTCAATCGCATTCGTTTTATCAGGTTTAATTTCATCTTTTGAAAAGAAACTAAATAAACGAGGTTCAAACTCCTGGGTGTGGGTATTTTCACAATCATCGGCTAAAAACAAGGCAACACCGGCCGCCATTGGGTCAGGTAAATAAATAATCTCCACATCAGAAGGTTGATAGACCTTTTCTTTATTCTTCTCGTCCTGCTGATACAAACCTTCATGCTCCGTAATAATCTTATATATTTCTTTTGCTTTTTGCGCATCACCAAAGGCCTTTTCGAACATGCCATGACTCTCGGCCATTTGCTGACTATTCTTAGGTGGCAATAAATACCTCAGCGAATAAGCATCCTTCGGCTGATTATCAACTATAAAATTAGCTTCATAAGCTTCTGTCGACTGATCGAAATTGGAGCGAATCACCATACTCTCCAAAAACTCACCATCTTTTAATTGATTACCAACCAACACAATTGGACTCACCAAAGGTTCGTAACGCAGGTATTTGATATTCGTTCTTTCTGATGAAGCTTTGTCACTTGTCTTTACTTCATGACTCACGCTGTTTCCTGCTAAATCTACCGTTCTGATGCGTAAGCGATAGGACCTTCCAAATCGCAGCATAGGCAAAGTACCTGCTACAGTTTTTGATTCGGCATGAATACGGAAATCCAGTTCACTATCATAAGCATACTTTATATTTTCAAGTGACTTTGATTTATGTACAAAATCCTTCTTTTCAGTCTCACCGTCCTGCAACTCATAATCGTCAGATTCATTGATGGCGTATCCGGGCTTGCGCACCGACAGGCTCCACCCTTCCCAGCGCGCCATGGTTTCAGATACAAACACATCATCAGGATCATCGGGATCTTCAGTCAGCCCCAACTGTATGAATCCTTCATCAGGAATAATGCCCTCAATCGGGTGAGGGGTATTGCTCTCGTCGTACCATTGATACATATCCTGTCGCCAGTGCAATGAATGCCAGCTATCCGGTTCCTCCTCATAGGCTATATCCATTCGGTAGCCCTGCACCACATCATCAGAATACAAGGCCTTACTTGGCAATTTTAGCTTAAACGATTTTAATTCTAACTGCGATTTATTGGATTTAATAGTCTTTAAATCAAAGGACTTCACTTTCACATCCTTAAACTCATTCTTTAGCTCTACATTTCTTTCTATCCGCCTAAATAAATGTTCTGCCATACCGTTCTTGGTTATGGCAATACCGGCAGATCGCACATAAGGCAAGCCTTCTTCTTGCGGCGGCTCCACCTCATCAAGAATCTCCTGACGCACTACTTTACTGCGCGATATTTCACTTTTGACTTCATAGAAACGTGCAATCTCCTGAACCTTACTTTCGGTCATGTTATTTGTTTTTAAGGCAGCTCCGTCAGCATCAATCTGCACCACCTCAAATTCATTGGTATTCACTTTTACAAAACCCTGATTAAAAAGGGAATCTGCTTTATCACGTGTAAAAAAGCCATCATCCGTAATCTCATAAGCCGTATTTGGTATGGACAAAGCATAATCATCACTCAACTCCAGGTTTTGTGGCACAAGACTGATGGTGCCTTTTTTCGACAGCTTATCATCATATGGGATGCTAAAATCCAACACAAAGCCCATTTTTCGCATGATCTGCGGATAACTATTGATGGTTGCAACCACATCGTGAAACTCAAAGCTTGGTTTCTCTAACTGTATCTTAGGCGTCGTTTTTATGGCTTTATCCACCTTATGAAACTGTCGCAACTCCGCAAAGTCACTTTTGGGATTCATATCTTTTTCAAAGCTCTTAAACCTGTTGCTTCTGACTTTTTGGCGAATCTGCACATCCTCATCCTGCTGGCGCATCATAATAGGTGCCGTCGAAGCCTTGCGCGTTTTATTTTGCGAAACACGCTTGACCTCATCACCTTGCAGTTTATATTGACTAATAGCACCTAATTGTGACTCATCCACAAAGCGTTCTGGCTTTATCTTTCGTGATGGATTAACAACAGCCTCCTCCTTAACTGTTTTAAGTATAAAATCCTGCACGTGCTTCACAGGGAAAGAATAGATACGCTTTTGAACGAGCGCTTCATCATCCTTAAAATCATCTACCTTAATATCAGCATGTAATAAGCGCTGAAAGAGTTCAGAATTAATCTGATTCTTATCCAGCTGAGCTTCCAACAAGGTGCCATCGTCCATTCGCAATCCAAAGTCAGCATTTAAAACTTTATCGGGCCAGGTCATTATATCCGGAAACGAAGCAAGCGTGGTATCACTAGGTGTATTCAGCTTCACCGAAACAAAAACAGACAGCTTAAGAACATCATTGTTCAAATCGTGTTCGTGTGGTAATGTGGTTAGTATAATTTCCATATCAATGTGCTTCAATTGTTATTACCCAGCAAATGCCATACAGTATTCCTGCCAGTCATCTTCATCAATCATTTCAATAAACTTAGGATCGGCATCTGCCCCTTTCAACTCACGACGCACCGTTACCGAAACCGTTTTACTAAAGAACAACACCTCCACTTTCACTTTGATGGTGGCCACACCTTCTAGCTTTTGCACTTTACCTTCTGAAAAGACAGCAATAAAAGCTAAATAGAACTCCATGGAGATGGATATAATTCCTAAAATAGATAAGTGTCCATTGATGCGTATGTAACCAATAATAGTTGATGAGCCAATCTCTTCCACCACATCGCCATCAGGCGTAGGTAATACTTTCTCAATAATTTCAAACTTATAATAAATGCCACCCATGACCGATACTCCACCTGATGCCACTCCCACGTTCAAGGAGATAGCGGCTCCAAATTCCAAAGCTGCTTCAATGGACTTAAGGCCTTTTAACGTGGTGATCATCATGAAGTAACCACCGCCACCAAAACAAGAGATGGTCAGCATAAATGGGTTCTCACGCTTGCAGAAGTTAAAGCCCATTTCCAATGGCGCACCGGTAAACGGCAAGGTAACGTGGGCTCCCAAACTAATGTTGCTAATCATGCATATCCCCACCTCCACATTAGGTATACCAATGGTAAAACCGGCCGTAACCTGCGTAGGCTGTAGCTTGATGTAAGGGCCATCATCAGAGAATCCAGTGCTTGGAATAATGTTCTGCAGGTTATTCACAAAACTCAATGCTCCCTTAAACTGAATAGGATTATCTGCATCAATATCCACCTTCACATTTGTTTTCTGCGCATTACCAGTTTTAAACTCCATAAAATTAAAGTTAACCGCTAGCAATGGCACCAGATCAATCCCAAACTTCTCAAAGCGAGCTGATCCGGTGAAAGAAGCCTCTTTAGAGCCATCAAATGGTTTTTCCAGCGATGTGGTAATGGTTAATGCTTTAGTCGGGTCATCCACCCGTACATGCAGAATATCGTCAATAACCTTAATCGGGTTGGACTTAAACTCAGGCTGCCATTTATATTCGGCATAGAAAGCCTCAGCCGTCACAAAGGTTTTAAAGTTTGGTATTTTAGGAATGTTGCCATTGAGCATATCCAAGAGCTCATCCGTTTTATCCTTTATGTTTTGTTTAAGAACGTTAATCTGCTCACTTAAGTCTTCCTGCAATTCCCTGGCCTGATTCTCCAGATAAAGAATCTCCGTCTTGATATCCTCTATCTCGTGCTTAGTTTGCTTAGTCGCATTTTTAATACCATCAAAAGCATCGGCCAGATTCATGTCTCCCAGCAGTAAATCAAATATCTTAATAACGCCAAATATCTTCGCCACAGGAAAATCTTCCAAAGCCTTGAAGAAGTCATCCGGATTAAATGCCAGAGCTTTACTATCCGTTAACTCGCCACCCACTGGCCCCTGCAACTTACTCAAGGCCGAAATACCCATATTGGGCGACATGAAGCCACCTGCTTTGTCGGAACCATTGGAAAAGTCCACCACCGCATCTTTCACCGAGGCAAAAACAGTTCCTTCATTGTTATCATCTTCCAACTGTATGGCAGCTGCCTGGCGTACCCCAGTCATCTCATTCAACTGTTTGATAAATACTTTGGCCTCTTGAATGATGGGATGAAACTTTATATCAGCCTCTCCGCTGGCAGGATATACCTCAGCACCAAAATGAATAGTCTTAGTTTCAAAGGAGGTATCACCATCCAACATACTTTCGGCATAGGCTATGTCCTGCTCATTCAAATTCATGTTATTATACAATTCATTGGGATTGTATTTTTCAATGATCTGCTGAACCAGATTACTCTTTCGAGCTACTTTGTTTTCCAAAAACACCAGCGGCATACGCAAAGCATGCTCAAGACCTTCCTTATCGGTAACGACTAAATCAAATGGAAAGCCTTTTTTATTAACATTGATGTAAAAGTTATAAGATGTATTGCCACCGCTGCCAAACTTCTTGGTCTGGCCCGTTAGCGACATCACTTTCATCTCATTGCCACCCGAAGGCACATTAATAATAGGCTCTTCCAGCGGATTATCGATATTGGGCGTTTGAGTGGTATTAATCTGCACCGCCTGAAAAGCAAAGGGGATAAATTGACTATTCGGATTGTTACGCGCATAAACAACTTCCTTCTCCAACACAACAATATACATACGCTGGCGATTAACGGCCGCTTTTGTCTCTTTGTGAAACTTACGCTCCGTTACCTTCACCAAAGCCGCCCGGTGTCCGAATGGAAACAGGTAACCCTCACGAACAACCTTCACATAATGGTCGCGCCCCAATGTTGCCAGGTGCTCCCACTCAATAATGTTCAACTCCGTATCCGCCGGCAAAGGCACATCAAAAAAGGAATGCCAATCGAGGTAAGCACCCAGTGATGTGAGCATCAGATTTTTCACCTCCACCGCTTTAGGGTAATACTGAGGTATGGAATAGTTGGAGGTGGTATGCACCAGCACATGACGGTCGTTACCATCCAGAGAAGCCATAAAAGGCTTACCCAATGGTGGCAATATTTTATAATCGGCATTGGCTTCATCGGCCCACAAAGCCCTTATGGTTTTAAAAGCCGATAATTCACGTGTAGTCTTGCCGTTTTTCAACTTAACACCCAATATCGTATGCCACAGCTCAGCTACCTCGCCTTTATTAGTACTTAAATTATCAGCCGCTAAATTGAAATTAGCCGGCCCCTTACCTATTAGTTTCGATACTTCCTGATGCTCGCGCAGCTGTAATACTTTTTTATGGATAAAATCACTGACCTGATTAGGCGATATATACATTAGGGTAGGTGCCTCGATGGAGGTGTCAGTTGGCGGCACAGGCTCTACATTCAGGTTAATCTTTTTTACCGCATGAATATTAAACCCGGGCTTAATGGTTTGAACCTTGTCCGATGCTAGTAATCTGCCCAACTGTCCATCATCGTACAATGTTGGTTTTACACTTTTATTGCGCGAGTGTGAATACAGCTTAATGGCATAATCTTTCGATTCTTTATCGAGGTATTCACGTTTTTTTGTTGGCACATCAGCCTTAGTAGTATTGTAGTTGGTTCGCCCCAGCTGCTTCTTTTGAGGTATTTTAATCCATGCACGTGGATTAACACGTAGCTTTAGATTTTTCCAACTCAAGAGATGCTCAATAGACAAGGGTATGCCTTTACTTTTGGCAGGTAATTCGTATACCAAGCGACTTTTACGAGCACGCAAATGTTTGGCTGGCAAAGTAACGCTATCGGAACTGCTGACACCCGGTATTTTGTTCGACTCAAAAAAGGCCTCTTCCAAGGTATGCTGCGAAGTAAAGGAGATAATGACCAGGCCTTTCTTATTCGAATTTGTTAACTCAGCAAAGGAGATGGCTCCCTGTCGCACCATTGAGAAGTTGTGCAATTCAAACTCTAATATCAACATGTCCTCAGGCCGAAGTATTCTAAATCGAAGTGCTTTCTTAGGTTTAAAAACTACTTTATCTTGCGCCACCACTAATTGACTAGTAGTCGTTTTTTTCTTCTTAACTGGTTCCTGTGGCTGTATATCAATTAAGTCAGTTTCTTTGTTTGCACTTAAAACCGTGGCCCCACCAATGAGAGGCTGAAAATCTACTAATTGAGGCTGAAAACGTTCACTATCGATACCTTGTAAACTCCCATAATATTCATAATCTGGCAAATCGGATGCATGATTTAAACGAAAAGAACCCAGATCACTTGGCAACCAACAATCAACAACACTCGCTGTCAGGTAAACCTGAGGCTCCTGATGCAAGTAATACTCAGTAAAAAGGAATGCTTTGGCAAAGGCCCTATCCATTTTGCCAATACGGTGATTGATGCGCCCTTCAGAATCATTGGTCCACATTACCAGCTCGTCTGAGAGCTGTAAATTAACATCAGGCAAGTGCGAACCGGCCTGCGCCAGGTGATGCGATGGCAAATGAATATTTACAAAACGGTACCATTCATCAAACTCTTCGAATTGAATATAGGTGCTTTCCAATGATCGCACCTTCAAAAATGAATCATCTTCAATAGCCGGACTTATACACATTGAACCAGTAAGGTATCGCCCACTTACATTTTTGAAAACAATGGATTGAGGCGACACAATGCTCATCTTCCAATCAGCGTTCAGAGTACAAGAGGAGCTAGTTTCAATTGAAATATTTGCTACTTGCTTATTAACAATGAGTAATGGCTGAATGCGTCCTTTTAGTTCTACACCACCGTCTAGCCAGGCTATAAAATCAACTTCCTGAGAAATGTTTAAGTCAGGTATTTCAATGCTACAGCGCCACTCCCCTCTGAGTAAGAATACACGTGCCTTGAGTGAAAAACGAATATTAGTGTGGTGATACTTCAGGTTGTTGGCATGGATCAGATATTGCTCTTTGGTCTTCTCCAACCTAAGCTGATAACCATCGGAAAATACCTTATCAGAAACTTCCCAAACAGTTTTACCATTGCGCACTACAGATAACTTATTCTTACGCTTTGTGATGACGAAGGGCTTGCGCGATAAGGCGAAGGCCGACTCTATCAAGGGGCTCCATGCGATGGCACCAAAGCCTATTATCTTTAGAAATGAGCGCCTTGATGATGACTGATCGCTCACTTGCTGATGCGTAACTTGCTTACGACATGCTTTTACTTTTAAATACCTCAAACCCATAACATCCACATTTGGCATTTAAGGCAAGACCAGGTTGATGAGGTAAGTTACGAGATAATTGAATGAAAGGGAAGAGAGAACTTAATAAAAGAGTAGTTAATCTTTTATTAGACAAATAAGGACATCTACAGCTCATATTGATGGGTCCCCCAAAAAAAACGCTCCCGCACGAATCCTTTCGTGTGGTACATTGCGCTAGCAAGTGAAAGCTCAACTATGACTAGGTGTGACCTCTTTCATATTTGAGTATTGCGCCGCAATTATAAGTTTTGCAATCCTAAGCAGTTTACTTGTGAATTATACCAATATATTTTGAAATGAGACTTAAATTGTTTGAGCCAATATGGATTATAGTGGGTAAAATTATATTGTAGTACAACAAACACATCGGCCTTGGCTGGTAAGCCATAAAAATAGGTTGATAATAACGGTTAAGAATCGTTTCTGTTTGAGCGTAGCGAGTTTTAACGATTTCAGTTATTCAACCGTAGTTTTATGAGCGTAACCAGGCGTAGCCAAAGATTTTTTTGCTTGCGTTTTTTCATCTTTGAAAAAATGAAGTCGGGGTTTGGGGTGGACAACCCCATCAAGATATAAAACATACAATCCACTAAATATCATATAGAGCCAATTGTTTTGAATATTTTGGACTTATGTGAGGCAAAAATTGTGGCACAGCCTTAGTTACGGAGATATTTTTCAACAGAACATATGTTCTAGAGCGAAAGAATAAGACGCGTTTCAATGTAGTATTGGTATTATTCTGTGACAAAGCAAATACTACACACAATGGCAATAAAACTCAAATAAAGAGGAATGACATAATTCTATAATGGTGAGAAAAACTTGTTGGATGAAATTGTAGTTATTAATAAAAACCACGCGAAAGGATTAGCGCGGCAGCAGAGGGTTGATTCCCTTCTTTGTCCTATGTTGTCTATAGATATGTCATCCCGCTGGGATGAAAATTATAAAGTGAATGAAAATACGCTATAAATGTTTTATTCAGCTGAAGGACAACATCATGTGCATCTGATGCCGGAGGCATCACATATCTATAAAAAATATTCTACCAGAAATAATAACTCCAGCGGAGTTGAAGATACATCAAAAAAATGCTCAACAAACAGAATTACTTACATCCTACAAAAAAAGATGCTGGAGGTACCCCACACGAACCACACAACACCGATTATCATCCCCTTAATACAAAAAAACTACACGATTTCTGAGCCTGCCTAGTACATCATCACTACTTAGTTATTCTTTTAAGATGTTTCTGATTATACCTTTGCGGCATAACAAAAGGGCTATATAAACCCTTCGTACTTTCTAATAAACGTATTAATGTAAGCCATTAACACTTAAATAAAAACAGTATTTTAAACACTATTAGCTTATTTAATTCGAATAGTATTTTATTTTCGAAAAAGATTTTCACTACACTGACAATTCGAGTTCTGGCGATAGTTCGAGGACCTTCTTTAATTTTAATTTAAACAGACTTGAGGGTGTTTCATCCTCCCAATTAAGCTTACCATATTGCCTTAACCAGTTTAAAATGGTCATTTTACCGCGTATGCTATACTTCGCTCTCGCGACCGTTACACTTATCAGGCCGTGCTCAATCTCGTGTACAATATGTAACTTTAAAGGTACGCGATGAGCTTGATCTACATTTCTACCTGGCTTGTTCATACGTGATTTTTTTTTGAAGAATGATTTAGTTATCCTAAATACCATTACAGTATTAATAAATTGAACAAGAAAAGGGAGTATTGGCAAATACCCCCTTTAATATGATATTATACAATTTAGTCAGTAATTTCTAAATCAACATTTTTATTTGACCATCCATCCCATGTAAAATTGAACATGTCTACGTTAGTCATTAAAGCCTCGTCGTTAACTACAACTCTTACCCACTTGCTAGTACCAGCTTCAATCTTCGTATAATCAGTATCTAGCATAATCCACTTCACAGGCACATAATTACCACCTTCATAAGAGTAAATCTCAACAGCAATTGGCAAGCATTTCCCTACTGTTGCATCTGCATTTGACCAATAAACAGTACCTAAATTTTCATTCGAAGTAAAAAAACGATCCCAATTATTTCTAATTTTAAGATAGTCGTAATCAACACCAACGTTATTCATATCAACAGGTTCTTGATAAAACAAACGAGCATGATAATTATCTATTAGTGATGGCTTTTCAAATTCGAACGTTACGATCAACTGTCCAAAAGTGGTTGACATATGAATAGGAATTTGAGTAGGAGAAACAGCATATGCATCATTAATGACTATCGGACTAGACTCACCACTAAACTCAACATAAGGCACCACGTTTGTACGCAATTGCTCTGCCATAACTGTTGGCGACCAGCTTCCACCAGGTCTAACATCTGTAAAAGCAACAAGACCAGGAGCAACCTCTTTGTAAACTCCACTTGGATAGATCATATCACCAAAGAATACTTTATGATCACCATAAGAAGGTGTTGCAATAGTCGTGGCCTTAGTTGTTGCTGAAAAAACATTAGTTCCATACCATACATCAGAAAGCATTGGAGCTGCCATACCTGAAGCATCATCTACAATCGTAAAGTCAGCAGACACATCTGGGTGTACCGACTCGGCCAATATACTCATTTCACTAACAGTAACAGGAATACTTCCTCTATTAAGATCTCCGCTTTTTAAGCCTGTTTCTGTAAGTCCATCAACAACATTAAATTGAACATCAGTAGTTTTTGTGTCACTTACTCTGTCTTCTTTCTGGCAAGCAGAAAATACTAATGCTGCGGCTGCAGCAAATAAAAATACTTTTTTCATAGTTAATAAGTTTGAATAAAAAATTTATAAAAATAATTGTTGGTTAATTAGTATGAGATTTAGGATTTGGGTGTTTTATTCTCAGACTTAAAAACCTTTAACAAACTTATGGTGGTATTTTTCGAAGTTCAATAACCCCAAAGCGGTATTTTACAAAAACACCTAATTTAATAAACTAGATTGCCCTGCTATAAAGGCGAGGCTAGCCGTATTTTTCACATTCAGCTTCTTAAGTATATTCTTACGGTGCTTCTTGGCTGTGTGTAGGCTAATGAATAATTTCTCACCAACTTCCTTATCTGTTTTTCCTTGAACTATCAACTGAAGCACCTCTCGCTCACGTTCAGATAAAGCAATTATCATTTGTTGATAGTGTTCTACCTGATCGAGCTCATCCTCAGTATTATTTTGCAGGGGTGAGTGTTTCATTTGCACACCAATACGAAAGTGATTGGCATGACAGCCCTCAATCTCAGGTTTAACAACTAAAAACTGATACGAACGGTATGAACCGTGATTTTTAAAGCGAAGCACACCGTTTAAAAATGGTGCATGCCCTTTCTTTTGGGCAATACGCTTTACCACCATTAAACGACGTACATCATCATCATGCATGCGAGAAACAATCAAACGCCGCATAGCTGGCCATTCAAATAGTTGTCTTTTTATTCCGTTACTTTCTAAAAAACGCTCATCCGCATAAACAATACCCTCCTTTTTTGTGTCGTATAAAAAGACACCCATATGCAATGAATCAGGAATCACCTGCAAGAAATAATTGGATTTGAGAAAGGTGTTAACAATATTCTTATAAAAAGCATACTTACGCAAGTTCCCCTTACATGCCTTATTTTTACAGATTTGTTCGCAATTGAAATTCATAGGTATAGAGTTTGGTAGATACTCCCAACAAGTAAAAGCCATGTGAAAATAAAGAATAATTCTTTTACATAAGCAAAACAACATAACTTCAATAGCGTAATAGCACATTGATTCGTCACAAAAAAACAGCTATTCATGTATTTTTTTTTCATTTTTGTCAATAACATTTACTTGTTAGCCAAATAGAAAAAATTATTCAATTCCAACTTATGATAAAATAGCTCAAAACAGATCTTGTCAATTAACTAATACCGCCCTTACACACAAAATACCTCTTCCTTACAAGGCAAAAAATTGGATACAATAACGTTTATGAGATAACTACATTTCTTTTCTTCGCTTAAGGATGATTCAAAATTGAAAGAACACCTGCGCTGTAAATACATAACGACAACCAAGGCAACTATCGAATGAATGCCCCCGGAGCAAGCTCTGAGGTATCAAGTGGCATTAATCAAAAATAAACTATATCTCAATTTACGTAGAAGAGTAGATATTTTAGAAAACCATGTAAAGCCCCTACTCGGGTCGTGCAGGGGATCGACTCGCAAATAAGTCAATAATTAAGTATAAATCACACATAATTTAGTCATTGTTTCATCAATTGTAATTGAGCAAACATTGAGTAAACTTCGAAGGAACTTTGAAGATACTATGACCTTAATGCGAGTAAGTCCCCTGTTTGGTAACTGCCAGACCATACTATGCCTAAGATGAAATGGGAGCATAAGCATCAACTCCATAGAAGTTACAATTTAGATATTGCTATTTTCTCTATATATACATGTGATGCCGCAGGTATCTTTTCAGTCTATTACGGCTGTATGTGAATTATTGTCGAATACTCACGAAATACTTTATCATTAAGCATTACTGTACTGCTCTCTAAAGAAACAAATCGAATTTCTTCTAACTACTTGCCAACTCACCTTGTGTTAAATCCTAAAACGATCATCTTATGAGCTTGTCATCCCAGCGAGATGAAATTTTTATAGATGATTGGATATTCAACTCCAGAGGAGTTGATACCCTTTTCTTGACCCAGATATTTTATAGATGTATCATCCCGCTGGGATGAGTGACATGTCGTTGACGAAAGACTGTGACAACATTTAATACGACTGGGATCACGATTCACTGATGCTGGAGGCATCACATATTTATAAAAAACAAGGCCTCTCGAAACAACAACTCCAGCGGAGTTGAATCTCCATCTCACACCTTAATAAAGAATGATTAGCAATGAATACCTAACAAAACATGCTCTCTTTTCGCCTATACCTTCACTTAAGCTATCCACGTTCTTCGGTAAATAATATTTGTTGTATTGGTGACTAATTAACTGCTCGTCGACTCAGCATCGTAGCTGCATCGTACCGGCATCGTATCTTGTTCGGTACGGCTTCGCTAGCGCGCGTTGCCGAAGAAGATACGACCAAGACCCCTAGCGGACTCCTAGCAGACACGACCAGGCTCCAAACGAGCACCAAAAACCAAAACATCAGTCCCGCAATGCCCAGGTATTTTAAAGACTATTTATGGCTCTTAAACAATTCGACTGGTACGGTGTATCGAGACAGATGAGATCGTTGAAATTCACTCAAGCATTAGCGATTGAAAATTGGATGTTTAGATTGGTGTGCATGATCAGTCTACTCAAATCTTTCATCTCTCCCCTAATTTGGGCAAGCCAGAAAGTATCAAGTATCAAGATTTGAGTATCAAGACTATTGCCGGCTCGTTAAAAAATTCTGCCTAAAAATACAAGAATCATTAATAATAGAAGCAGGGAATTCGCTTATAAGCATTTTAACCACCTCCCCACTTCGTGGTACTCCTCCTTGGCAATGAGGAGAGGGATGAAAAACCGTCCCCTCCTGAATTTTAGGAGGGGTGCCGACAGGCGGGGTGGTGTAATTAGTTATAAAAGCAATTTCCCTGATAATAAAAGCCTGAATAAGTAGGAAACGGATGTCATCTTTATGAGTTAACTGCTATTAATGATGACATCCGTCTGTGCTATTAATATGCCAGGCAAGCTGATGAAATAGCTATCTCTCGCATATGGCACGGCGCGACAGTGAGTGATGAACACGCTAACACAAGAGCGATTGCATGCCTGTCAATCGGGCGGTTGAACGATTGCACCCGTGATAAGTGTGCCAGATCAACAAATCAAAAAAGACAAGTAGAAGAAAGGCTTAAGCTTTTCACTCCTTTCCATTAGCCTTTTACTTAAAAAGGTTTAAGCTTTGCAACTAAAAGTCTTAAGCTTTATCATGAAAACCCTAAGGCTTTGAATGCATTGCCTAAGGGGAGTCGAAAAAATGGCTTTTTTTAACAAGAATGACGATCATTTGTCTGAGGATTAGAACAGACTATTTGGAGGACATACATTATAATATTAAGTGAATTGTGAGGTTTTGAGTATGAAAAAAGCCGGCGGGTGCCGGCTTAAACATTACCTCTGATTTAAAATTATCATGGATCAACTACGGTGAACATTATCTGCACTCTATTTGCTTCTTGTCCATCATAAAAGAAAATTGCCGCCCATTCACCTGGTTTAGGGATGTACCCACTACCTAGTGAAGTCGCATTATCACGTAGTGATTGTGCGTCGCCACTTACACCAACACCATCGGTAATCGACCAAATGGCATTTTTAATTACATTACCATATGTTCCTGGTGCACTATAATCAAAGTCCCCAATTACATCTTTAATATGGTTAAACAAATAATTTAACTTTTGAATCTTCAACAGATCAAGGTGTGTCTCAGATAATAAATCCGGATCAATATTAAGCGATGAATATGCTTTTACTGTATAAGGTGTATTCAACCAAATATTCTCAAATTTATCACCACACCATCCGCCTAATTTGGTGCCATTAGTAAGAAAATCATATCCAGTACTTGATGCTCCTGTAAACTCAAGACCTACATAATATCCATCAAAACCACCTCGTACAATCATTGTCAAATCTCCTTGTGGTATATTCTGATGTGGCAAGAATGTATAATCAGGATCATCATATGAACAATTACCAATTACAAAGTCTACAACTCCATCATCTGTATCTGCATCAAACATATTTGTTTGTGGATATGTAGGATCTGTAGTTCCAATTGCATCATCATTAAACATCCAAGTTTGTTGTTCCACATATGTTAATTCATCACCTATTGGCAACAACACCTCAAGAACAAGCTTGTAATCTTCATCTTTTTCATCATAATCTCCCCAGTATACTTGCATACAATCTCCAACTCCTGGCGTATTCCAATCTGCATTTGTATAAGTCCTAACTAATGAAAACTCAGTTTCTCCATCGGTAAGATTCTTCTTATAAACACTTACTTGCATAATTGCTGCAAGGTCATAATTGCCTGCTTGACCAAAATATGGTGAATTATCAAAAATGTACTGCTCTAACTTTCCTGTGCATATATCACCGAAGAAACATAAGCTTTTAACCGTCATTAAATCTAATTTGAACCACGTAAATCCAAAATTCTCATAGAAAAGATCTTCAAAGCAGAGAACATCAATAGCAGCTTCTATTTTCTTAAATTTCTCTACAGTAACGACTAAGTCTAATCTTCTTTCAGGACTAGCAAAGTACCAATAGTCACTTTCAAATTCCGGGGCAGCCCTAACAACAACACCGCCATTATCAGGGTGTGCATCGTACACTAAAAATTTATTTATAGTTATATCAGTGGTTTCATCTTGCCCCATTAATATTTTAAAGGGCTGAGTTACATATTTGTTATTCGCAAAAAATATTTCAACAATCTTATCTTCAGCTTCTCCAACAATACCAATAACAGCAAATTTCAATGGAGCATCACTACACTCAGGAAAATCGCCTGGTGTACCCGGTGCTCCTTTCAATGTCACAAAATCGGCTTCATTGACACTAAAAGACACTTCTGCGAATTGCTCTTCAGGTCCGCTTACTTTTTCATTACAGCTGCTTAGGATTAAAGCAAAGGCTGCCATTAACATTACAATTTTTCTCATGATACTGCGTATTAGATTAATAAATAAAAATATTGGGTATTGTATTTAGTTACAATGAGGCACACTCAAGAACCCATTGTTATAATTATCGAGTACTTTAGCCCATGCAATTAGATCAACAACAGTCGGATCTGTAGGTGCCATAGCTGCAATTTGAGCAGGGGTATAATTTTGAAATAAAATAGTCGCAGAATTAAATTCACTTACAATATCTGAATCATCTGCACCTTTAAGTATATTAAGTTTAGCAGCTATGTATTGCCGTGCCAAAATGTAATACTTACTTGCATTGGAAGGGGTATTAATTACCGTATGATACGATTGATTTGAAAGGAAAAACAATGTACCTTCGCCAATGCTCGCCCAAGTAGGGTCATATGGAGCAGGCCCCAATGCTGAATGTGTTCGCCAATATCCTTGAGTATACGTACAACCCACTTCATCTTGCGGGTATTCTACATCGGTAACTGTTACTAAACAATCTCCTATCACAAAATCATTGACTCCATCGTCACCCGGATCAGGACAATTACCATCCGTAAAAATATATTCATCAATTAGAGTATACTCCACCCCATTATCTCCTGGTAACATCACGTAAAGTTCAAACTTAAACCACTCAACTACATCTTCATCGTTGGGCCAGTATACTTCTAAACAATTCCCTTCTGCTGGATAAGGATCCCAATCATTCGTAAATTCTCTAATCAAGTTCCAAACAGAACCATTCTCATCTTCACCAACTTTTTTAAACACATCAATCCGCATGATGGCTGGCATGTCGAACTGAATTCCATTTTGCTGATACTTATATCTAGAATCCTCATACAAAGAGAAGTCTGTCACGCAAATATCTCCAAACCAACATTGAGACTCAACCCTTACCAAGTTTAACTCAAACCAAGTAAATCCAAAATTTTCATACCGCAATTCATCAAAACACAAAACATCAATTTCAGCTTCAACTTTCTCAAAATCTTTTATTGTGATCTCTAAGTTTAAATCATTATCAGGCGAAACAAATTCATAATACAAACTGCCAGGCAGAGGCGCAGCCCTGACTATTTTATCGGCTGGATCATGTCCATTTTTATTATCATCGTTATAAACGATAAAACTCGTAATGGTTAGCTTATCTTCACTTAGGTTAAGTTCGTCCACTTCATCATAAAGACTTACTTTGATTGGTTGAGTAACAAATTTACCATTCGCACTAAAAATCTCAACCTCAAAAGGGGTAGCTATACCATCAATCATAAATATTGCATAATCCATTGGCAAATCACTGCAAACTGGAACATCTGCCAGATTATTTTTCAGTGTATTAAATCCTACATTATCTACCGTAAATGATATTTCAACCGCCTTCTGCTCCGGGCTTCCCACTTTTTCGTTACAGCTACTCAAAATAAGAGCGAACGCTGCCATTAACATCACTATTCTTTTCATGTTGTTATGTTTTAGGATTATTAATATCTATGATTAGTCGCAATGCTGCGAGCATAACACCCCGTTGTTAAACAGATCGAGTGTTTCGGCGTAATAAACCAGTAGTTCTTTGTCCTCCTGTGTTAATACAGTTGATGGTGTCACACGCCTCAATAGTTCTTCGGCATCAATGTATGCCTCTTGAACATCGGAGCAGCCAACAACACTTAGGCTTACCCCTCCAACTTCCACATTGAGCATGGCTGCGAGGAATTGATGAGCCAGTATATAGTATTTGCTTTCCGATGGTTTTTTCTTGAATACTTGATCATTCGTGAGTGTGGTATTCAGGAATAAATCGTCAGGCTTGGGTTTTGTTTCATCACCCCAATAATGCAATCCCGTTTTTTTATTCGTTCCCGTATGATTCTTCCAAAAACCTTGGGTGTAAGTACACTCGTTGTAGCTTCGGTTATCACAAACGCCAAACTGCAAATTCATGATACCATCTGTACCCGCATCTGGTGCTTCAGCATCCCAAAAAGCATAGGAATTATAGAACTGGTACTCCAGACCACCTTCGTCAGTAGCCATTAGTACATACACATCAAAACGGAAGAGATCGCTCCTCTCTTTATTATCGGGCCAAAACACTTCAAGGCATACATTTTCACCGTATGTTTCAACACTATTATTGGAATGGGTGATTAATAAGTCCCAGTTCACATCATCTTCGTAATCGCCATCGGCAGCACCAATATAGTTGAGTACATTTACTTTTAAAATGGCTGGCATTTGAGCAGCTACTTGTCCATTCAGCAAACTACTATAAGCACCTGCTGCATAGCTCTCAATATTATCAACACACAAAGTACCATACCAACACTGACTACGTATGATTATATCATTCAGGTTGATCCATGTAAAACCAAAATTGATGATATACCATGGATCATAGCAGAGCACATCCAGGTTAATTTCCTCTTTGGTAAATTTCTTAATGGAAAAAACGGTTTCGAGTGTATTACTTACTAAACTAGAGTACTTACTCCCAACGGCGGGTGCAGCTTTAATAATAGCATCTTCAACAGCAGGATCACCATCATCGTGATAAATTAAAAAACTAGCCAATTGGGCAAATTGAACAATCCCCTGATCCATATTTATTTTAACTGGTTGGGTTACCACCTTACCATTCACATTAAATAAGTCGGTTTGAAAAGTTTGGCTTGACAGTTCATTTCCCTGATCATCCAAAAAGTCAATCTCGAATACGGCATAATCCATGGATAGCTCTTTGCACTCGGGTACATCGCCTGTATCACCACCTTTAAGAGAATTGAAATCCACATTATCAATCGCTATACTCAACTCAAGCTGTCTCATATTCAGACTATCGTCTAAATTAATACAGCTATTAATAAGTAATAGCACTAACAGAATTCCTAAATTTCCCTTTTTCATCATATCTTATAACTTCAACGGTAGTTTTTACAGTACTCACTGTAACGGTTCGTTAAGAGATGTAAAATTATGTTGGGATTATTCGGAGTTCAATAACCGAAAAGGGGTAAATTAAAAAGTCAAGAGGGAAAAGAATAATTTAGATTAAACTCGACTTTCCGGCGACGAATGATAATTGGGCAGTATTTTTAAAATCTAATTTCTTAAGAATATTCTTCCGATGACGTTGCGCAGTATTGGGACTAATGTTCAATGCCTCTCCTACTTCTTTATCGGTACATCCTTGAACTATTTGACGTAACACCTCTTGTTCTCGGTCGGACAAACAATTTATTTTCTTTTTACAGAACTCCATCTCAGCATTAACAACGTTATTCTGCGGTAACTGGTGTGGCATGTTGATTTGGATACCAAGGCGTAAATACTGATAGTCCGATTTAATAATATTTAAATTAAAAACCAGGAAATGGTAGCACCTATAAGTATCATCAGCCTGCCTAATACCTATTACCCTATTGGCATATCCGTGCGTAGCCTGATTGCGGTATTGTTCTTCAAATTCGTGAATCGCCAACACATCGCTAGGATGTAAACGAGAAAAGATCAATCGGCGCATACCGGGACGTTGAATGGTATTGATTGACAACTCATGGGTTTTCTGAAAAACAGTATTGACATATACCACTTTATCCACCTCAACATTGTAAATAAAAATGCCAAGTCCGTCGTAATCAGGTATCATTTTTAACAAATGATTCTTTTCGACAAACTCATCAACAATTGCTTCGTACAAATCAACATGAGCTTCTGCGGCTATCACGGTATTTGATTTTATAGGTTGTAATCCCACCATCAACGATTGGGATAAGGCCAATTTAGAAACTTGCTCGTACAATGTCAATAATACATCTTATTTAATAGCAACAGGTTAGTTAGTCAACTGCTCAACTCTCACTTCAGCTTCATTATGCCTGTTCACTATATCCATTACATTACGCACCTGCAACAACTACATTTAAAGCCACAAAAAAGCCTCGCATTAGCGAGGCCATATTTTACATTAAAGAAATAACCCTTTAATAATAGTTATGTGCACCTGTAGTGCTCACTGCTGTGACTAAAATAGGTCCATCGCCCCATTTAAGTTTGCGTTTTTTCGATTTCCCAAAGGCCACCATGTAAGCATGTTGTGATTCACACAAAAACGACAACTCTTCTTTTGGGTTAACAAACTTAATTTTGATTTTCCCTTCAGTCGTATTGATATTCGATGATTCGGTTAGTTTAACACGCGCACCAATAACCGATCCCTTTGTTGAAACTAATTGCAAGCTTCCTTCATAATCAAATAAGTTAAGTGTTCCAGAGGCCGATAATGTTCCTAGACTTCCTTTTGCTTCCGACAACTTCATAGCACCTGACTTAGTCTTCAGGTAGATATCACCATTAATACCCTTGATGGTTTGACTACCATCGGTTGATTCTGTTTTTAGTGAACCATCAATGTTTTCAACCAACATATTACCTCCACTGGTATATAAAGATAAAGCCCCTTTAATATTTCGAGCCACTTGTTCACCTCCCTTACTTGTCAAACTCACCTGACCTGTAATATTATTGACTTTGATTGAAGCAGATTTCGCTTTCAAAGTTACATCTCCCTGAATATCGGAAGCAACAATTTTACCTGATTTTGACTGGGCCAATACCGTGTTACCTGCCAAGCCATTTAAAGTTATATAGCCCGATGTAGTTTGGATGTTTACTTTAACACCTTTAGGCACTGTTACAGTCACAGCTCCAGAATGTGAAGTCCACCCCGAATCAGGTTTACTTACCTCAACTTTTAATACGCCTGCTTCGTTACTACAATTAATTGCGTAACCATCCAATTCTTTTGCAGCAGACATTTTACCTGTTACTTTAACACTCTGGCCTTGTTGCACATTCACTTTGCAAAATTCGCCTTTAATGGCTACATCAACAACATTTTCGAATTGCTGGTTTACTTCAGCCACAACAGGCATATCTTGCGCCATTACACCCAATGGCATGGCTAACAAAAGCCATAAATAGATTTGTTTCATATGATTATAATTTGTTTTCATTTGCCATATGGAACTCTCAAGTAAATTTAATCATCCTCTTGCGTGAAACTTTGGATAATAAATTAACATGGTCGTTTCATTTTTAAAAATTAGTATCAAAATTCAAGTATCAAGACCCAAGACTGATTTACAGAACATATACAAAAGTTCTTTAATCATAGCCCTGCGTGTTTAGAGCTTAATCATGATGATTTCAACATCCTTTATTTAGATTATCTCCTGTTGGTACGATCAATGCTTTCAAAAGTTTCTTATGATCACAAAAAACTGAGTTTAGTTATAAATAATGAATATTTGAACCCACTTTGAAGTATTGGCACAGGTATATATATTTTTCATCTTACAAAGCAGCAAATAAGGAAAAATGAACACAGAGACGCCGAGACACGGAGTATTTTATGAAAAATAAAATCACAACACACACTACTTTTCTCCGTGCCTCTGCGTTTTTTTTTAATTTAGAGAGTTCTAATTCATAAAAAAAGCCTGATAAATCACGAGGACTTATCAGGCTTTAAATTCAATATTATAATGAGACTACTATTAGTCCTCCATATAACTTTCAATTGGCTCACATGAGCAAACTAAATTTCTGTCTCCGTAGGCATCATCAACACGCGCTACATCAATCCAAAACTTGTTTTCACGGATATACTCCAATGGATAAGCTGCTTTTTCGCGACCATAAGAGTGATTCCACTCATCAGATACTACTTTGTAAGCTGGGTGAGGAGCATTTTTCAATACGTTATCCTCCTTATCAGCTGTACCATTCTCCACCTCTTTTATCTCGGCATAAATGGATTTCATGGCAGAAATAAAGCGATCCAGCTCCTGAAGAGATTCACTCTCTGTAGGCTCTACCATTAAAGTACCATGAACCGGGAAGGATAAAGTAGGCGCGTGGAAACCATAATCCATCAAACGCTTGGCGATATCAGTTTCGGTAATGCCTGAGTCGGCTTTAAAGTGACGACACTCTAAAATCATCTCATGAGCAACACGTCCGTTTTTACCAGTATATAAAATGCCATAACCCTCTTTCAAATGAGAAGCCATGTAGTTGGCATTTAAAATGGCCATTTTAGTCGATTGCGTTAAACCTTCGCCACCCAACATTTTAATATAACCATAAGTAATAGGCAATACACTGGCACTTCCCCAAGGAGCAGCAGCAACAGCCGAAATACCAGTACGTCCGTTATCTATAACAGAGTGCTGAGGCAAGAACTCAACCAGGTGCTTAGCCACACCAATTGGACCAACACCAGGACCACCACCACCGTGAGGGATGGCAAATGTTTTGTGTAGGTTCAGGTGACAAACATCGGCTCCAATGTGTCCCGGGCTTGTTAAACCAACCTGAGCATTCATATTGGCACCATCCATGTATACCTGGCCACCATTATCATGTATAATTTGACAAACCTCAATAATAGACTCTTCAAATACACCATGTGTAGATGGGTAAGTCACCATTAGGTTCGACAAGTTCTCTTTGTGTTCTTCAGCTTTGGCACGTAAGTCTTCTACGTCGATATTACCATTATCGTCACACTTAACAACAACCACTTTCATACCAGCCATTACAGCACTGGCAGGGTTAGTTCCGTGCGCCGATGCAGGAATAATGGACACATTACGATGCCCTTCGCCACGATTTTCGTGATAAGCCTGAATTACCAATAGGCCAGCATACTCACCAGCTGCACCTGAGTTAGGTTGCAAGCTAACATCAGCAAAACCAGTAATTTCAGATAAATCACCACGTAACTCATCCATCATCATGTGGTATCCCAATGCTTGATTAGTTGGGATGAAAGGGTGCAATCCGTTAAACTCAATCCAGCTTAATGGGAACATTTCTGTAGAAGCATTCAATTTCATGGTACAAGAACCCAATGAAATCATAGAGTGAGTTAATGAGATATCTCTTCTCTCAAGCTTCTTAATATAGCGAGTCATCTCTGCCTCAGAACGGTATTTAGTAAATACATCCTGGGTTAAAAATGAGCTTGTTCGTAATAATTCTGGTGCTACTGATACTTCATCGCTGAAGTTACCAATGACAGGAATATCTTTTCCTGCTGCTTTGGCAAATACTTCAATTATCCAGTTAACATCAAATAGGTTGGTTGTTTCATCAATACTGATACCAACTTGACCATTTTCAAAATAACGGAAGTTCATTTCCAAGTCAAGACTGAAACGCTCGATATCTTCCAACTTCACACCTTCAGGTAATTCAAAGCGGATGGTATCAAAGAATTGAGCATTCATCTGCTTGTAACCTAATTTCTGAACTTCTCTAGCAATTTGAGAAGCTGCCGTATGGATGCGTTCTGAGATACGCTTGATGCCTTCTTCGCCATGATAAACAGCATAGAAACCAGCCATAGTAGCCAATAAAGCCTGCGCAGTACAGATATTAGAAGTTGCACGCTCGCGCTTAATGTGCTGCTCTCGTGTTTGTAAAGCCATGCGTAAAGCACGTTTACCATTCACATCTTTTGTAACACCAATAATACGGCCTGGCAACTGGCGCTTTAACTCCTCTTTTGTGGCGAAAAACGCTGCATGAGGACCACCATAGCCCATAGGAACACCAAAGCGTTGTGTAGTACCAAATACCACATCGGCACCCCACTCACCCGGAGGTGTTAATAATGCTAATGCCATAAGGTCGGCTGCTACTGCAATACGACAACCATTGGCATGTACTTTTTCAGTTAGCTCTTTGTATGATTCGATGGTACCGTTTGAGTTAGGGTACTGAACCATAACACCAAACACCTTATCGTTACATTCAAAGGCATGAATATCGCCAAACTCAAGCTCAATGCCCATTGGTTTAGCACGTGTGATTAATACCTCTTTGGTTTGAGGCCACATGTTTTCATCGGCAAATAAAACGTTAACACCTGCTTTGGCCTGCTTGCGGCTGCGGGCGTTAAACAACATAATCATCGCTTCAGCTGCAGCAGTTGCCTCATCTAACAAGGAGGCGTTGGCTAATTCCATACCTGTTAACTCAGTAACAACGGTTTGGAAGTTAAGCAATGCTTCTAAACGACCTTGAGAAATTTCGGCTTGATAAGGCGTATAAGAAGTATACCAAACTGGGTTTTCAAGAACATTACGTGTAATTACTGCCGGTGTAATAACATCGTAGTATCCCATACCTATGTAGGTATTGTATACTTTGTTTTGCTGGGCTATATCATGTATTTTTCTGAAATATTGACGCTCAGTTAAGCCTTTGCCAATGTTTAATGGCTTGTCAAGACGAATAGACGAAGGCACTGTTTGTTCAATTAGCTCATCCAATGAAGAAGCTCCAACTTGCTTTAGCATAGTGTCTATCTCATGATCCCTAGGACCAATATGTCGAGAGACAAACTTATCTGTTCCCATATGCTTTATTATTATGTTATTGATTTACTATTATTGCTTATTTTAAACTTCAAATTGAAGAATAAAAACTGAAAAAGACAATGACATTTGCTTGGTTATTAGAAAACAATTGTCAATCAAAAAGTTGACATATCCTATAATTTTCAATTACCAAGTTGGCTCTAAGCCTTATATTTAGCTTTATCAGCATTCATTGGCACTAATACAAGCTTAAGACAAAAATGGATTATTTTTTCGTTCATGACCGATGGTAGAAGATGGTCCGTGCCCAGGATAAACAGCAACCTCATCATCCAATACCAATAGTTTGGTTTTAATATTACTAACCAAAGTATCAAAGTCACCACCTGGTAAATCGGCACGCCCAATACTTTCGCGAAACAATACATCACCCACAATGGCAAACTTCTCAGCTTCGTTATAAAACACAATACCACCTGGCGAGTGCCCTGGTACATGAATCACGCTTAGCTCCGATTGGCCAAATTTCACTACATCACCTTCGCTTAGGTAATTACCTATTGCCGGTGGATTAGAATCGAGCTGCATACCAAAGCTGGCTGCATATTCTACCGTTTGCTCACCCCAAAACTCATCGTCTTTATGGGCCTCTAATTTCAATTGGTATTTATCGGCTATGAATTTACTTCCGAAAACATGATCGAGGTGCATGTGTGTTTGCAGAAGACGAACAGGCGTATACCCTTTGTCACTAATGAACTTAGCAACAGACTCTCTTTCCTCTGGCGATAAACACCCCGGGTCAATAATTACACACTCTTTGGTTTCATCAGACAAGATATATGTATTCTCTTGCCACTGATTGATTGGAATAATATCAATTTGAATCATTTGATTTATGATTTATGATGTTGGATATATGATGTATGATGTTGGATATATGATGTATGATTTTATGATGTTGGATATATGATGTTGGATGAGTGATGTTGGATTCTTGATACATGACTTGCTTCATCTTAAATTAAAACCTATTTCTTTAACATCAGTGTTTTTCGCGTTGTTATAAATATGGACGCCAGTTCATGAGCTTCCTCCAATAGTTCTTTTAAAGAGGAGTGATTTATTAATTGTTTTTCACTTATTAATTCCATCCAAAACTCAGACTCATCAGCTTCCTCGATTACAATACTTAATTTAGCAACAAATGCAGCTTTGGATTGGGCTAAGCAAGCTGCACGATAATTGGCTGCCACTGACGTTGATGACCTTACCAATTGCCCTGCAATGTGCTTACCAAGGTAAGTTCCGGGCAACATTTCTGTTAGTTGTATTATATTGACTGCAAAACGTTTGGTTCTATTTTTCAGCTCTTGCTTATCCATTAATCAATTGCTTAAATGAATTGTAATCGATCCATGTAAATATAAAGCTATTTAAACCATTCATATTATGATATTTATCACAAACTTCACATTACTCACATCATCATTCCTCCATCACACATCTGATATCTCTATCGCCCAACTACTCCATTTAACATGGGAACAAAAGCACAAGCCTCTATTTCCTCCTGCTCAAAATCATCTTCTGCCAAGCGCACAATGCGCGTTAACACTTGTCGTTTATCACCCAATGGAATAACCATAATGCCACCAATTTTCAGTTGCACTAATAGGTCGCGAGGTATAACAGGTGCTCCGGCTGTCACAATTATTTTGTCGAAAGGAGCATGAGCCGGTAAACCTTCGTATCCATCACCTAAAAAAAAGCGCCCCTGGTAACCTAAGCTCCTCAACAAACGTGTAGAGCGCTGATAAAGTTCAGATTGCCGTTCAATTGAAAATAGTTTAATGCCCATTTCGAGCAAAACAGCGGCCTGATAACCCGATCCGGTTCCAACTTCCAATATCTTATCATCTGGCTTAAGCTCTAATAACTGGGATTGCAAAGCAACGGTATATGGCTGAGAAATTGTTTGTCCCGCACCAATTGGAAAGGCCTTATCCTGGTAGGCAAAACTGATAAAACTGCTTTCGAGGAACAGATGACGTGGCACATTGCCAATTGCTTGTAATACTGCTTTATCAACTATCCGTTTTTTCATCAACTCCTGCACTAAGCGCTTTCGAAGGCCTTTGTGACGATAAGAATCTGTTCGCTCCATGCCGCAAAAATAATGTTTTATTCCAATTTGGTGCTTACTTTTTAGATTGGCTACCTATGCTATTCTAAATAGTTTTATCAATTGGGCTATCCGCCCAAAACCGGACTTCATTCTGAAACATTTAAGAATACTCAAACATCAAGAGCTAGCAAAGGATAAGGCCCAATGTATTAGAACCTGACACAGCAAAGTATTCTAATCCCTTGGTATAAAGTATTAGAATACTATACTCCATGGTATTAGAATCCCTTAAACCCTGAAGTTAGAATACTTTGCGCTTAGCTCTAGTAATGCAAGGGCGATCTGACCATAGTAATACCTCTACGGTGGCTACCATTAGCTAGTGCTATTGATGTACCATTACAATGCTACTGTGCATGAATAAGACCAAGAGCAATCAATAAAATCATTTTTTACTGCCTGTTTATGAAACATCTATGGCTGATATCAGTAAAATATTGTGGGGTGATATAATAATAAATGACTGTGTTCGTTTAAATGTTAAAAGATGTTGAAGAAGGGATATGTTGAAGAATAGGGAAACAACAATACAACTAACACCTACATATAGTTATACGTACGAGCAATCTATTGAAGGCACTTTTGAGGAAAGAGCTAGCCAACAGTTAGATCAGGAATTGGCATGGAAAAAAACCACCGCCTTTATTAAACGTACCTGCGATATTGGTATTTCACTTGTGGGAGTGCTAATTACGTTACCAGTACTGCCGTTAATCGCCTTATTAATCAAGCGAGAATCAAAGGGAGCCGTTTTATTTACTCAAGAACGCATAGGCCTTAACAACAAGCCCTTTAACATTATCAAGTTCAGAACAATGTATGTCGATGCTGAGAAAAATGGGCCAGCCCTTTCGTCAGCCATAGACAGTAGAGTAACTCCTTTTGGTCGGTTTTTAAGGCGGTTTAGAATTGATGAATTTCCGCAATTTATCAACGTTATTAAAGGCGAGATGTCGATAATTGGGCCTCGCCCAGAGAGACAATTTTTCATTGATCAGTTAATTAAAGATGAACCAGTTATTGCCGAACTGACTAAAGTTAAACCAGGCATCACGTCTTTGGGCCAGGTGCTTTTTGGCTATGCTGAGAATAAAAAACAGATGCTACAACGTGCCAAACTTGAACTGTTTTACTTACGCAACTATTCATTAACACTCGACTTTAAAATATTCTTATACACATTAAGAACACTCGTTAAAGCAGAGGGAAAATAAAAAGGCCTTAAGCTATAATTACCTAAGGCCTTATCGTTGTATTCAAATTATATTTATCTCTTCAACATCTTTTTTACAACACTTCCGTTTTTACCATTTACCTTAAGTAAATAATGGCCATTGGGCAAGTGTCCCCAATTAACAGTGGTCGATCCACCAGTTAACATACCTTTTTCAATAACTACACCGGTAATACTAAACAATTCATAACTAGCTCCAGTAGCTTCTGAATTAATTGTTACCGTTGAACTAAAAGGATTGGGAAAGAATGTAATTTCTTCCTTTTCCAAGTGATCACCAGTAGATGTATTTGAGTCAAAACCACTTAATCTCTTCTGGCTATACATCATGTATTCACCTGGCTTTAAGCGTACCTCCATATCAACATCTGTCACCTGAATGCTATCTTGTGTAAAGATACTATACCATTTTCCAGTGGTGCTAAATTGAGGACGTATCACAGCGGCTTCCATACCAAAATTACCAATAATGCGCACATCACTTCCTGACATATTTAGCTTGATACGTTTTGAATTACCAGTTACATCAAGGATAAAGTCATTGGTACTAAAAACAGGTTCGTTAACCTTCATTTTTATCAATTGCTGGTAAACTGTAAAAAGTCGCATGCGGTCTTCATCGTCCATATACTCCCATTTTGGTGGTTTTTGGGCCAAACGACAATTATCACTTACCGTGCCATCGGTGCATCGGTTAATGCTTAAATCAAAGCCTAACTCACCAAACTGCCAAATCATTTTTGGTCCAGGTATAGGCATTAGAAATACCGCAGCTGCTTCTGTACGTTGTAAAGCTGTCGGCAAGTTTTTCACATCATAATCACCGCTCGAATTACCATATGCCTGATTTTTATACATAATTCGTTCTTCATCATGACTCTCCATGTAATTTATTATGGCAGGTCTTTCCCACCCTCTTCTTTGGTAGGATGCCCATGAGAAGTCAGAACCTGAATAGCCCATGGTCGCCTGATTAAATTCATGATTAGCATTACCCCAGAAAAGAATCCCTTGCTCGTGATTTGATAATTCCTTTTCTTCAGGATTATCGGATAAGTGCTCAAAAATAATGAGTGCATCGTCTTTTATCTGCCAAATATTGCTGGCCATTCTTTTTAAAATCGCAATACGATCGGCATCATAAGCACTGGCCCAATCGCCAGCTGGATAAGGTGTATTGGTAAATCCTTTAGTGAAATCAAAACGAAATCCATCCACTTTATATTCCTTAAGCCAATAAGAGCAAACACTATCCACCAGGGCTTTTGTTTCCAAACTCTCATGGTTAAAATCATGCCCCCACTGAGCAGCCGGCTCTTCCATGTTATGCTCAGTATTATACCATGGGTTATCCTTTGGTCGCCCATCTTCGCCTAAATACATACGTGCAAAAGGCGACTGACCAAATGAGTGGTTTAGCACCATATCCATAATGACCGCTATTCCTTGCTTGTGACACTCATCTATAAAGGTTTTATAATCTTCAACCGTACCATAGGCTTTATCGGTAGCAAAATAGAATGAAGGATTGTAACCCCAACTATCGTTGCCTTCAAATTCGTTGAAAGGCATCAGTTCGATGGCATTAACACCTAATCGTTTTAAATACGAAATGGTATCGGTAATGGTTTTAATATCCTGGTTATGGGTAAAATCACGAATGAGCACTTCGTAAACAACAAGCGTTTCTGGTTCAGGCACCACAAAGTCGGCTACCTCCCAGTTAAATGTTTGATCAGCTGTTGTGAGAACACTCACAATCTCATCTGTCTTTCCTTCAGGATAAGCCAGTAGGTTTGGATAAATCCGTTCTGGTATGTACTTATCGTTCCAGGGGTCGAGTATTTTTGTGGCATAGGGATCTGCTACTTTTACACCACCGCTAATCCAAAATTGGTAAGCATACTCCTGTGATTGATCTAGTCCATCTATTGTTAGCCAGAAGTAATCACCATCTTTTTTCATCATGGCACTGTTGGATGGCTCCCAATTATTGAAATCTCCAACGAGGTACACATACTCTTTATTAGGAGCAAACAGCACAACATTGACCGTAGTGGCATCCATTACATTAACCCCTCTGCGTAAACCAGCGGGCATTGGTTCTGTTACCACATCACCTTTTACAAAAAAATGGATCTCATCGGTTTCTGTTTCTGAACCGTTGCGTGCAATCGCTTCAATTTTGTACTCATCCAAACTAACATTAACTATATCGTAGGTAATGGACTGTCCAGTGCTTGTTTCAACAGTAGTACCATTCACCTTCAACTCCAATTGTTCATTGAAAATGGCATCTACTTTCACCTGAACAGTAGCCCCTTTCTCATGAATACTATTGTTTAGAGGCTCATGTATCAATACCGATAACTTATCCTGTGCTACATTAACAAAAATATCTTTTCCTCCTTCGTCTTTCCCCTCAAGGGAATTATCATGGCTGCGAAAGACAAAGGCCATTTGTTCAATAATTTCACTAGCAGGCACTCCATAATAATCACGTATACTGCTCCCAATATCCAAAGTGTATGTATTGGGTGAAACTCTAGTTAATTTATATTTTGCACTATTATCCCCCCAATCAGAAGCATATTTCCAATCGCTACCACCAGAGCTATTACTTGTAATAAGGCCAGTATGGGCATAAACTTCGCCTGAATAATCTTTTAAGCCCTGGTTGCCTTGATCGGCATAGAAGGTAATGATTACCGGATCAGAATCAACCGGCAATGGAGGGGTGGAAGAAACGACTTGGGCACTTACTGCAATTCCAGAAAGAAGCATAATAAACAATGCTATTTCACGTAATGCTTGAGGAAAAATAATACGCATAAAAGTGTTGTTTTAATAAAAAAAGCCGCCACAGGGGGCGGCCTTTTTCTTAAATATTTAATAAAATATCACTACTCTGTAATCACTACAGTAACAGCATCTTCATTACCTGCATCAATTGTTAAAGTAATGGTGAATGTGCCTTTTTCAGAAACTGACAAGTTATTTCCAGCGTCAACTACTTTTGTACTACTTGCATCTACATCTAACTTATCATAACCAACATCAATACCTGCACCATCCTTAACACGGAGTTTAAATGAAGCAGCTTGAGCTCCTTGATCAGGATCATCACTTGGATCGTCATATTCCTTTTCAATTACCATGCCAGCCCATGTATAAGTATAAACATCTCCATTTTTAGTTGGCAAACCGCTATTGTCAGCTACAAGGACATTACCCCAATTCCAACCACTCTCATCATCAGCGGCATTCGGATTATCAAGGCTAACAGCAGTTCCTACTGCATCCCAAGCTACTGCTGACCAATCTGTTAATGGTAAATCTCCAGTTCTAGTTGCTACTGCACTATAACCAGAACCTAATTCCCATGTCAAAGTCATATCATACATACCACCTTCATCTGTTACAATGTTAGATGCACCTGCTTCAAGGTTATCTAAAGTACCGCCAAAATTCGTATTAACAGCAACACCATTCTTACTAGGTGAAGTTTCAGTTTCATAATCTAGGAATGCCTTCCAAGCATTTGAATAACGGAATTTCCAATCTGAAGCTTTTACGACTACATCACTAATCGTCCAAGTCATCATTTCTTTATCGAAAGCACCTTCTGTAAAAGCTGTACTTGAACCCCAACCGTCAGGCCATGCACTACCAATTGCTCCCCATTCTGCCTTAGCATAACCTACTTTCATTGTTGCTTTGTCAAGGAAAATATGATACATACCACTTTCAGCAATAGTTAATGCTGCTGCATCAGCACTTAGAGTTCCACGCCAAAAATCACTAGCTGGCTGATCGCTATTTTCGCCGTCTGCTGTTTTATCTACCGCAGTAATATCTGCAGAACCATAAGTTGTTTTGGTTGCACCTGCAACTTCATATATGGTGAATGTTGTCCCACCCTCAATTGGCATATAAATCTCCATTAATGATGGACGATCCGTATCCATATCATTTTCATTGGAAGCCTGAACAAATTTACCGGCACTTTTTGCTACATCAGCAGCAGAACCTGGCGCTACTAGGTATACTCCATCCTCAACTAAAGGCTCTTCAGGCCCACCATTATCATCATCATCGTTACAAGCTGTGAAAGCCACTGCAAAGGCCAATAAAAGGCCAAAAAATTTAAACATTTTCATAATCTTGCTTTTAAAAATTAATTGATTGAATCACTATTTTCTTTTATAAGTTTGGATTGGCATCTTTTGCCCACTTCGGAATTGGAAAAATGGTACGTTCACTACTTGAAATTGCTTTCTCCCACCAAGATTTGGTAAAATCATTCCAGCGAATCAAATCCTGACGACGATGTCCTTCAGCAAATAACTCACGTCCTCTTTCGTTTTTAAACTCATCTACTGTTAAGGTGGCAGTTGTATAGGTATCAAGCCCGGCACGCGTTCGTATAGGGTTAATGTACATCAAAGCATCTCCAGTAACACCATGCATGAGTATTAACTCCGTTTTCATCAACATAAAATCAGTTAATCGGAAAACCACAAAATCATTGCTTAAATTTTCCATAGCTCCCTTGGCTATTTCATACTTTTGCATTCGAGCACCTGAATTTTTCACTTCGGCAGTGGAAGCTGAAGCTGGTATTTCGAGGCTTGGTATTTCTGGCGTTAAGACTAAAGGTGTTCCGTCATAAATAATTTCCGATCCATCGCTCTTAAACTGAGGCCCATACAATAGATAAGCATCTTTGCGTCTATCAGCAGCATCAAACTTATCAAAGAAGTCGGGTTGACAGGCTCCGCCGTTCCAAGGACCAACATTCATATCAAAGGTTTGATTAGAAGAATAATGCAAAGTACGCATGTGGATTCTAAAGCCAGGAGCATTGTTTTCATCAAAATTAATGGTGAAAATATTTTCCTTTGACGACTCATTATTCGTTACGAAAGGATCTGATGCATTGGCATCTAAGTTGTAGGGACCATCAATTACTTTAGTAACAAATTCATCAGCTTTTGTCCACATTGCAGTGCCTGTATAAACTTGAGCGTTCATATATAATTTAGCCAAAATAGCATTGGCAAAATTTTGCGTAGCCAGATATTTATTATTATCGGGTTTTAATAAATTGATATCACCTTCTAACTGAGCAGTGATATTATTAAAAATCTCAGCGCGAGTTACTTTTTCTGGCAACTCTGGGGCATCAATTGCTGACTCCAAGTAAGGTGCATCACCATAATTATCCATTAACAGATAATAGTAATATGAACGCATGGTACGCACTTCGGCTTTTTTTGCCAGAATTAACTCATTCTGATCATATAAACTTAACTGATCATGAATTTGGTTACAAAGGGTAATTCCTTGCCAAAAATGATCCCACATACTGTTCACAGCATCTACATCATCAGTCCATTGATGCTGGTGCAACACGCGCCACTTACCACCATCATCCCAATCTGTTCCACGAGTTGGGAAACAAACTTCATCAGATGTAATAATTTGAGAAAGATACCACCATCCCCAATCATCGGCCAAGTTGTACAAAGTTTTATAGGCGGGCACAGTTAAGGTGGCTACCTGTGCATCATTCTCAGGGTATTGGTCGCCTGGAATTTTATCATACACTTCCTCGGTTAAGTCAGTACATGCACCAAGAAATAGTGTTGCAGCTAATATATTTAGAAGTACTTTTTTCATTTGTATAAATTTAATGTGGCTTAATTTCTGTCTATCAAATAGATTAAACCTTTAATTAGAATGTTGCACTAATACCAAATGAGAATGAGCGTGTTTTCGGATAGACGTTATATTGGTCAATACCAAACGATACACCATCTAAACTTGCTTCTGGATCAACACCAGAATAACTTGTTAATACAAATAAGTTATTCCCTGATAGATAACACTTGACATTCTTTAATATCTTATCATTTTTAGGTTTAAAATTATACCCTAATGAGAAATAATCTAAACGTATAAAAGATGCATCTTCTACATATGAATCAGCTATTGCAGGTGGCGAGGTTCTTCCTTGGTCGGCCCATTGTAAAGCCTCAGGCAATGCATTCAGACCTGATAGTAAAGATGGATCATCAAAGAACATCTTGGTCGCATTATAAACTTCGTTTCCAACCATTGAACGGAAAGTAAAATCGATTGTCCAATTCTTATAAAGTGTCATATTGTTTGACCATCCAAATTCAACATCAGGTAATGGGTTACCTGCCATGTATCGCTGTGCACTACTCAATTCAGAAGTTACTCCACCACTTGTTGAGGTGTAAAGGAACTTACCTTGATCATTTAAACCTCTATATTCAGGCAGATAAAAGGCACCTAATGGTTCGTCAACAATAACTCCTGTCACATAATTATTATTTCCAATTAAACCACGTCCACTTAAAAAGCCTTCTTTTCTGACTCCATCCTCTGGTGCATATTCACCTAGGTCAAGCATAACTTGCTTATTATGTGAGATATTAAAATTTGTTTTCCAGCGGAAATTGGAGTTGTCAATTACAAAGTATTGCAAATTCAATTCAATTCCTGAGTTTTTAAGTTCTCCTGAATTAGCAAAGGTTGTTTGAGCTAAGTTTGGCGGCACAGGCACTTGATAAGCGCCTAATAAGTCTGTCGTTTTCTTCTGGTAGTATTCTAATGAACCACTTAAACGGCTGTTAAAAAGAGCAAAATCAACACCAATATTAACTTCAGCGGTACTCTCCCAACGCAAATCAGGGTTTGAATTCCATGCTGGACGGAAACTGATAACTGGTAAACCAGTCTCTGGGTTAGTTACTAATCCATCTGTTTGGTATAGTATCTGACTTCTATATTCTCCAATATTCTGGTTTCCTGAAACACCATAACTGGCTCTTAACTTAAGGTTATCTAACCAGTTTATGTCACTCATAAACTCTTCTTGAGTTAATGTCCATCCACCAGCAACCGTTGGAAAGACACCCCATTTATTATTTTCACCAAATTTTGTTGAACCATCCGTTCGTACCGATGCTGAAACATAGTACTTATGTGAAAAGTTATACTGAGCACGAGCAAAATAACCAATCAAACGCGACATTCCTTTGTAGGAGCCAACATCTCCAAAATTAACCTGCTCAAAGCCGCCTAAATTATCTACACCCATCCATGGAGAAGAAGGATTTTTCGCTTGTGCATAAAACCCATTATAATTAGTCTCTTGCCAAGAATAACCAGCAATAGCATTTAGGTTATGCTCGCCTCCAAATGTTTTGATATAATTAACGGTAGCTTCCAATAAGGTCTTTGCTGTTTTATCATAGCCTTTTCTACCATAACCATCGTTCGGTTGTGAATAAACATCCATTGGACGAAAGTAGGTGCTTTCGGAATCGTCAAGTGTATACCCAAGGTTTAATGAAGCCTTTAAATCTTTAATAATTTCATAATCGGCTTTAAAATTACCAAAGTACCTTTTGGCATCACGAGTATTATCAATATTATCAATTACAGAAAGAGGATTTTCATAGTTAAATTCTCTATCAGTTTGATAATATGAACCATCCTCATTGTACACAGGATCGGTTGGGTTACGAGAGTATGCCTGGTAAAGGATATCATCTTTGTCATAACCGTCATAACTTTCGTAATCGTTTTTTTCAACTGTGAAAGAAAGACTTGTAGACAAAGTTAATTTATTATCAAGTGCTTTATGTGAAAGATTAATCTTACCTATCGTACGGTCTTTACCGGTACCTTTCATAACTCCATCCCAACCCGTATTAGTTAAGGAAGCATAATAAGTACTAGTTTCATTACCTCCGGAAAAATTGACATTATAATTTTGTGTCATTCCAGTTTGGAAAATTTCATCTTGCCAATTAGTAGTTGCTCCACCATCCAGACTTGTTTGCCCGCTAGAAGCATAGTAGTTTCTTAAATCACTTGCAGAAAGCATGTCTAAACGGTTTGCCACATTATCCATAGACCATGACATATTTAAATTAACGCTACTGCTTCCCTTAGTTCCTTTTTTAGTCGAGATTATAACCACCCCATTAGCACCTTGCGATCCATAAATTGCTGTTGATGCAGCATCTTTTAAGACATTAAAGGTCTCAATATCTTCAGGGGCAATTGTTGTGGGATCTACACCAGGTACTCCATCAATAACATATAGAGGTTGAGTGTTTGAATCAAAACCAGAGGCTCCACGTATTTTAACGGAAAAGCCAGCATTAGGGTCACCTCCTGTTTTTGTAACAGAAACACCTGCCGTTTTTCCTTGAATTGATTGCACAGGATCCTGAATTGCGCCCCTCACTAATTCTTCTGAAGTAACCTGAGCTACTGCACCGGTTTTATCCTCTTTTCTTTGCACGCCATAACCGATAACGACCACTTCGTCCATATCGAAAGTTTCTTCGACCAAAGAAATATTAATAGGTGAGCCAGTTACAATTGTTTCTTGTGACGTATATCCAATAAATGAATATATTAATACCTGACCACTTTCAACTTCAATATTATAAGTCCCGTCTGGCATGGTAATAGTACCATTGGTTGTTCCTTTCACAGCCACAGTAACACCTGGTAATGGCATGCCATCACTTGAATCTGTTACTGTTCCAGTTACTGAAATTACTTGTGCCTGAATAGCTGAAAAGCTAAAGAGCATCACAAGCACAAACAGCATTTTAAAAACATTTGACTGTCTTTTCATAAAACTTGATTTTCGTGTGTTGATAAAACTAATTAATCTATCAATTGAAATATTAATTCATATTTCATTAAACTAAACGTTAAGCTACCCGTTTTAAGGATTTTTCAATTTTTGGATATATTGAGAAGTAATTTCTGTCAATACCTAAAACGGTGTTTAATTTACCACTAAGAACGATACAAATATATGCAATTAAACATTAACTGTAAACACTTATTAACACTATGAAACACTCTTTTGCAGTATTTTTATCGCAAACGTTTGCGGTGTCGTTTGCGGTGTCGTTTGCATTAAAAATACCTGTTATAAAACATGTTTTTATAGAATGTATCTAAACCTCGATTACGTCAAATTGCTTCATTTCTGGTCTTTTTATTATCTTTAATTTTTATCAGACTTTATAAATCTGATTAATAGTAAATATGTCACAAAGGTTATTATTCAATATACTGCCAAATTAATTACAGTACACCACTAATAAACAGTTACAAATCAGCATACTTTGCAAGTAAATCCAAAGCATGAAATCACAACCAATCACCATTAAAGATATAGCTCGTATTCTGGGTATTTCGCCGTCAACGGTATCACGCGCCCTTAAGGATCATCCAGATATTAGTCCGAAAACCAAACAATTGGTTCAAACGTTTGCTGAGAAAGTTAATTATCGTCCAAATGCCCTGGCCTTAAGCCTGAGAAGCAGTAAAACCAACACTATTGGAATTGTGATACCGGAAATAGTACACCACTTTTTTTCATCGGTAATTAGTGGTATTGAAGATGTTGCCTACGGTAGAGGATACAATGCTATCATTTGTCAAACCAATGAAAACTATCAACGAGAGGTAATTGATCTTCAGGCTTTGGTTGACAATCGAGTGGATGGAATTCTTGTTTCGATGAGTAAAAACACCCATGAGTTCACGCACTTTAATAACCTAAAAGACAATGGTGTTCCAGTGGTATTTTTCGATCGCATATGCGATCAAATAAATTCTGACCGTGTAATTGCCGATGACTTTGAAGGCGCACGTATAGCTACGCGCCACTTGATAAGTAAAGGATGTAAAAAAATTATGCATCTCGCTGCTCCTCAACATTTATTAATCGGCAAAAACAGAAAAGAAGGATATTGCAGTGCCTTAAAAGAAAACAAACTAAATTGTGAGGAGCGTTTAATAGTTAAATGTGATACACGTGAAGCTGTTTTTGCAAAAGCCGATGATATTATAAGGCTTGCTCCTGAAGTAGATGGGATTTTTGCTGTAAACGACAGTACTGCCATTGCTGCCATGCAAGTTTTACAACGGAATGGTTATAACATCCCAAAGGACATTGCTGTTGCAGGTTTTGGCGATGGACCGAATGCTAATATTGCCTACCCTCCCTTAACAACTGTTGAGCAAAAGGGTTATGATATTGGACAGGCTGCTATGCGCTTATTAATAGGTCACATTGAGAATACCGTAGAAAATGAAGAATTTGAAACAAAAATATTTACACCTGAATTAGTGGAAAGGATGTCTTCTAACCTGGGGGATGACCCTCGCTAGTAATTAAAAGAATCATCACGAAACACAATGGCATTATCGTTGTATAAAGCTCGCTAATAGCAAACTTGATACAACGATGAACCTTGTAAGCTACAAGTACTATTGAAGCAATAATTTAGCAATAACGTCAATAATAAAGCGTTCAAGCTTACAACTTTCACCTTAGCTATTTTTACCACCTGCAACTACTGCAATTACACTCTATCCTGAAATATAGAAGCACTTTTAACATTCCATATTCTTTTGCTGCAGTTTATCGAAAACGTTTGCATAAACAATTTAACTTGTTTTTTTATTGATTTAATAACTTTTTGAACATCCACCGCAAACGTTTGCAATAGATAAATACGCTGATTACAACACACATACATTCCATCATCGCAACAGAATAAACTGGCATTCCTTATTTTTTTCTCATAAGTTTGTTGTGGATAATATTGAAAAGAAACTTTCCTGTTAATACCTATTACTCGGCTATGATTACTCAAAGCTAGTGGGTGTTCTATGTACTACTGCTACTATTAAAGAATATCGTAGGTGCTGATTTGATTATCAGCTATCTTGGTGTTTCATACTTTAAAACAACGTAAGATGAAACGACCATTTAAATTTAATTATCCAATTTTTCATACAAGTGGATGATAAAATTTATTTGAGAGTTCCATATGGCAAATGAAAGCAAATTATAATCATATGAAACATCCATGGCAAGTAAATTTGACACACAGGGGGATGATTATTGGTGGGAATTCGGAACTTAGTGAATAAAAGAAGGCATGGCTAGGACAAGTAACAACATAGAGTTTGAGCAGGTCATTGA
>NZ_VKDE01000060.1 GCF_007097485.1 Carboxylicivirga sp. M1479
CAATGACCTGCTCAAACTCTATGTTGTTACTTGTCCTAGCCATGCCTTCTTTTATTCACTAAGTTCCGAATTCCCACCAATAATCATCCCCCTGTGTGTCAAATTTACTTGCCATGGATGTTTCATATGATTATAATTTATTTTCAAAGGCCATATGGAACTCCCAAATAAATTTTATCATCCTCCTGTGTGAAAATTTGGATGCTAAATCTACATGGTCGTTTCATGTGTTTAAATTTTGTTTTTATTGCCACTACTTGTCCCGATTTTTCGGGATGGAACTCGCCAAAATCAATCATACTCTTGTGCATGAGGTAATACTTATGGCTCGTTTCATAAAGTTAATCGTAATTAATGAGGCGCAAATTAGTTAATCTCTTTATTCGCACAAAATGTATTACCGTTTACTAATCAAAATGCGTCTTTAGTGCATTCCATTTCTAAAGCCACGTTGATTATGTTACGGTATTATACCTGCTCAATTTGAATTTTAAGTAGTATAATTGCATTAAGCCGATTTATCAGTTTTATAAAATCGCTTACCTCTTTTAAAAACCAATCGTTGCTCTAGTGACTCCTTTTCATCAGCAGGTGCTAAGACATAAGTTTGACAATCATCGCCACAGCAGGCGTTGTATTTAGCTCTACAGCTATCGCATTGGATAAATAGTACATTACAGCGTTTGTTGGCACAATTGGTATGTGTATCGCACGCCGATCCGCACTGGTGGCAATGACTGATAACATCGTCACTTATTCGTTCGCCCAAACGGTTATCAAAAACAAAATTTTTACCAATAAATTTATTCTCTAGTGCCTCCGTTTCTACTTGACGGTTATAGTCTATTATGCCACCAAGTAATTGGTTGACATCTGAAAAGCCATGATGTTTTAAGTAAGCACTGGTTTTTTCGCAGCGCACACCACCTGTGCAATAGAGCAATATTTTTTCATCCTCTTTGCCTTTCAGCTTTTCAACAACTTCAGGTAATTCCTCTTTAAAGGTTTCGGCATCGGGCAATAGGGCATTGGCAAAGCGACCAATTTCACTTTCATAGTGGTTACGCATATCTACCACTATGGCGCCATCGTCCATGGCGTTATTCCACTGTTGTGCGTTCAGGTGCTGACCAACATTGGTAACATCATATTCTTCCGGTTTTAAACCATCGGCTACAATTTGCTGGCGTACTTTTATTTGCAGTTTAAGGAACGATTGTCCATCATCTTCAACGGCAATTTTAAAGGGTACATTATTGAATTCAGGAATGGCATATAGCTGTTCTTTAAATTCATTCCAAAAATGATCGGGCACACTCATTTGTGCGTTAATGCCTTCTTTGGCAACGTATATGCGACCATAGCAATGTAGCTTATTCCAGATGAGAAATAATTGGTCACGCATCTCCTCAGGCTTATCCAGGATAACATATTTATAAAACGACACAGTGGTGCGTTTAAATGATTCGTTGGCTAAGCGCGCCTTTAAGTCCTCAGGGCTTAGTTGATTAATGAGGTGTCTTTTACTGCTATTGGGATCCATATTCTTAAATTAAAGCACAAAAATATAAAAATACCTTAAAGTCTGAAAATGGAGTTGAAACAAAAAAGATAGGCTGCCTTTGTATTGACAGCCTATCTTTATGTAAGATGTTTTTTAGAATGACTACAAGCCACTAAAGTCGATGTCTTTAAATACCAAAGTTGGACTTAATAAGCTAGAATATTGGTAAGGATCATTACCTAATTCACTCAGTTTATTCCAGAACTCCTTAGCGTTACCCGAGATGTTCATTTCGTTCACTGGTTTTACAATCTTACCTCCTTCAACCAGGAAGCCAGAAACGCCAAATGAAAAATCACCTGTGGTAGCATTAGAATTACCTCCATTAAATGAGGTTACAAAAATACCTTTATTCACATCTGAAACGATGGCATCAAAACCGCGTGTTCCCAGTTCAAAGCGGATGTTAGATGCGCTTCCTCCGTTGGGTGTCATGCCTAATTTCTTACCGTAGTAATTATCGATATAGTACTCCTTTAAAACGCCTTTTTCTATCATTGTGCGTTGCTTACAAGCAATGCCTTGTCCATCATATAAACGTGAACCGAAACCACCTTTTAACAGTGGGTCATCAATAAGCGTCAAAAGGGGAGAGGCTATTTGCTTGCCTAACATGCCATCGAGGTATGAGCTTTTTTGTTGTAAGGCCCGTGCCTGCATTGGCCTAAAAAACATGGATAGTAAGCGGCCGGCTGTTCTGTTTTCGATCAACATATCGTATTTGCCAGATGCAATTTTAGATTGGCCGATTTTTCTAGTGGCATCTTCTACTGCTTTACTGCCTATTAATTCACTTGATGGTATTTGAGAAAACTGGCGTCCGCCGCCCCAATTACTACCACTTGGTCGTGCTGTACCATCCATAACAGTTACAGAACCCGATGCTCCAAAAAATGTAGATGCTCGTTCGGCTACTAAACCATTACTATGCACTAACACACTTTCTGAGTAGCTATCCCAATAGCCGCCTGTGGCAGAAATTATTTTGTCATTTTTTGAAAGTGCTATTTTCTCGATTTCCATGGCAAACTTAAGACGTTGCTCAGGACTTACTTTGCTGTAATTTTCATCCTCCAACTGTAGGTCTAAGGATAAATCTTTTGGGTAAAGAGAAGCATCAGGCAAGCTTCGGAATTCATCAGCCGAAAGATATTTTGTGGCTTCAACGGCTTCAGCGATAAACTTTTCTAAGCCTTTTTTATCGAGGTTATTAGTTGAGTGGCTTGAGTATTTGTTGTCTCTGTAAATACTAAGTGATAAGCCATTTGTTGTTGATTCTTTTAGTACTTCTATCTTTTGTTCTCGTACCTCTACTTCTGAGGAGCGCGAGTTATCGATTGATGCAGCCACTTCGGATGCACCTTTCTTTTTGGCGAACTCAACGGCCCATAAGGCCAGTTCTTGACGTTCTTTATTGTTCATTTTTCTGTGTTTTTTCGGGTTTTGATTATGCATTTACACCACCTACAGTAATTTTTGCAACTTTTACTGTTGGTAATCCTTGTGAAACGGGAACTCCTTGTCCGTTCTTTCCACAAGTCCAGCCTCCTTCAGCCATTTTTAAATCATCAGCCACCATTTCAATATCGGCTAATACTTTAGGGCCGTTACCAATTATGTTGATGTCTTTAATAGGCTTTGTTAATTTACCATTTTCAATTAGGTAACCCGATTTAACGTAAAATGTGAAGTCTCCAGCGCCAATCATTACCTGACCATTGGAGAATGACTCGGCATACACACCATACTTCACGCTTTCAATAATTTCATCTTTCTTGTGAGGGCCATTTTCCATGTATGTATTACGCATTCGTGGCATTGGCATATGACGGAAAGACTCACGACGACCATTACCAGTTGGTTTAACACCATAATGTTTGGCACTAATGCGGTCGTGCAGATACGATTCCATGGTACCACCCGAAACCAGGTATGTTTTCTCTGAATTATTCCCTTCATCATCCACATTGATGGAGCCACGAATATTTTGATTGGTACCATCATCAATAATCGACACAAAGTCTTTGGCTACTTTCTTGCCAATTTTATCACTAAAAATGGATGTTTCTTTACGATTAAAATCTGCTTCCATGCCATGGCCGATAGCCTCGTGGAGCAAAATGCCCGAACTACCTGCTGCCAAAACAACAGGTAATTCCCCCGCTGTAGGTTTTACAGCATCAAACAACATAATGGTGCGGTTAACGGCTTCATTGGCTAATGTATTAATGGCCTCAGGCGTAAAAAATTCAATGCCGCGTCTGCCTGAATAGTCGAAATAGTTTTGCTCTTTTTGTCCGTTTTGCTCAGCTGTACAACTAACAGATAGTTGCGCCATCGGTTGATAATCGCAGGTCATACGGCCCTCGGAGTTAGCAAATAGAACGTATGATGTTTGATCGTTAAACCACACATTTGACTTGATGATGCGTTGGTCTAATGCAAATACTTTTTCGTTGACTTGTTGTAAGTAAGGAATTTTTTCGTTGATGGAAACTTCTTCCCAAGGTGTTTTAATCATGTAGTAGCTTGGTAGCTTTGGTGTTTCAAAGGCAATTGGCTCAACTGTAGCGCTGCTGTTGGCAATGTTAGCTGCCGTACGAGCTGCCGATTTCATGGCTTTTAAGCTCACTTCTTCACTGAAAGAATAGCCAGTTTGATCTCCTTTTAACACGCGGATGCCAACTCCAAAACTAATATCGGAGTAGGCTCTGTTTACCGAGTTGTCTTCCAATCCAATATAATTGGCAATGTTGTGTTGGAAAAACACATCACAATACTCGCCTCCTTTTGATAAACCTTCAGCTATAATTTGCTGAATCATTTGTTCAGTAACACCAAAGTGTTCTAAATAATCGTGAATTGTCATGTTACCTCCGATTTTTGCCGGACCAGTTGTGCAACTGGATAGAACGTGGGGAAGAACAGCAACTCCTGCCGCTGTTACCGCTCCGGCTTTTAAGAAATCTCTTCGATTAATAATTGCTTTCATTTTCACAGATTTAAAAGTAAAGCAACAGAAAAGCATCATTGCCTCACTCATGGGTTTGAGATAATAAGGGTTTCATCTGTACAACTGAATACGAGTAGTGTAGTTGACAGATGAATAAGCTAATAAAAGGGACTGTTTAGCTTTATGCGTTTTAAAGGTATTTGTTATCTAAATGAAAAACAAATGCATAGAGTGCTTTATTTTCGATGGAAAACATCGCCAATATAACTAAGACCATGAATAATATTGGTTCGCCAATAGGTCCAGTTGTGGGCTCCTTCGCGAATGCGAAACTCATGTTTGATGTTTTTATCGCGCATTAGAACATGCAATGCAGCGTTACCTTTATAAAGGAAATCATCATCGCCACAATCGATGTAAAAATTAATATTACGAAAGGTTTCAGGGGCTGTGTTTTTAAGGATGTTGAGAACATTGTTATCCATCCAATGTTGAGGTAAACTACCATCTTTATTTAACTTACCATAAATGGGTTCAAACCAACTTTTGTTTCCACTGATAAGGTGTTGTTTCATTTCCTCATTGGTATAAACGGCAGCGCTGAATGGTGCACAAGCACTAAACATTTCGGGATGTTTGATTGCCCAAACTAATGAGCCATGACCACCCATGGAAAGGCCGCTAACGGCGCGGAAAGCTCTTTCACTTCTAATTCTATATTGTTTTTCTACCTGGGGTATAAATTCTTCAAAAATCATGTCTTCATAGCAGTCAGAACCTTCCGCATTATTCACATACCATGTTACTTTGGCATTGGGCATAATAATTATCATGGGAGGAATAATTCCTTGCTCAATGGCCTGGTCAGCAGTTCTGTTAACTTCACCAAACTGTACCCAGGCCGTTTCGTCATCACTGTATCCATGTAAAAGATATACAACAGGATAGGCACGTTGCGATGTTTCGTAACAAGGTGGTAAATAAATCGAGTAATTGACATCGTAGCCTGTGATTTTACTGGTTAAAGTAAGGCCTTCGATGACTTTACCTTTTGGTGTTTGAGCATTAGCCGATAGAACTATTGATAGGATGGCCAGAGTAATAAGCTTTTTCATGTAATAGAGTTTTGAGATTCTAAAATACAAAAAGAGGGTGTCCAAAATTACGGCATCCTCTTTTTTTATGTTTTAAAATTGAATCGCGTTTGTTAATATGCTATACCGCTGAGAGGCTGTAGTTGAGCTGGTATTTTGTTTTAAAGCTAGATATGGAGGCTATT
>NZ_VKDE01000061.1 GCF_007097485.1 Carboxylicivirga sp. M1479
GTATTCAGGTACAATAGAAGAACCTCTAAAAGCAGAGGCTTGCTATTTATGCGACTACTTGAGCAGGCTGTTATTACAGAACCTGTGACATACGATAAAATTATAAAAGAAAATCACGGGTGTTGATGAGATACCCCATTTAAAATAAAATACAATGAAACAAGTGATAGTGTTAGTGCTGTTGTTCATAGCAAGTAACCTAGTAGCACAGAATAAAATATTAGAACCTGAGTATTCAGTAGCAGGATTCTTTGAAGTTCCCAATTCGGGCAGAGAGGTGTTTGACTTTAATGTAGGGTGGCATTTTTATAAGGGAGCGATTAAGGGAGCGGAAGCAGTAGATTTTGATGATTCAAATTGGGATGTTGTAACTACACCGCACGGCTTGGAGTTAAATTCCACACAGGCAAGTGGTAATAATCATTATCAAGGTGAAGCATGGTATCGAAAACATTTTACAATTCCAGAAGGAATTGGACAAAAAAAGATGTTTATCCACTTTGAAGCTATAATGGGTAAGAGCAAGGTGTGGTTAAACGGTGAACTATTAGCAGAACACTTTGGCGGATATCTTCCTTTTGGTATTGATATATCGAGCAAAGTTAAGAAAGGTGAAAAAAACATCTTGTCAGTATGGGCCGACAATAGCGATGATCCCAATTATGCGCCAGGTAAGCCTAACAAAAGGATGGATTTTAACTACTTTGGTGGTATATACAGAGATGTATGGTTAGTAACAACAAGCAATACATATATTACAAATCCAAATTATGTAAATAAAACTGCCGGAGGTGGTTTGGCCGTTCATTATCAGAATTTAAGCGAGAAGCAGGTGGATGTAATTGTACAAGCCGACATTGCAAATGATGAATCGTCCATCAACTCAGTGCTTGTTCTGTATACCTTAAAAAGTAAAGATGGAAGGGTTCTTGCTAAGAAGCTTGAGAAAGCCAGTATACCAGCCTCTTCTTCAAAGCAAGTAAAAACCACACTCAAGCTTAAACAGCCTGAACTTTGGTCTCCAAAAAATCCCTATTTGCACAATCTGGAAGTATCGATATTAACCAAGAACAAAGTAATATTAGATGGTGTAAAGCAAAAAATAGGCATACGCAAAATAGAATTTCGTGGCAAGGACGGCTTTTATTTGAATAACAAAGCTTATGAAGAAAAACTAATAGGTTCAAACCGACACCAAGATTATGGATACATTGGCAACGCCTTGCCAAATTCAGGACAATGGAGAGATGCTATAATACTTAAAGAAGCCGGCTGTAATGTTGTACGTGCCGCTCACTATCCAGCCGATCCTGCATTTATGGATGCCTGTGATGAGTTGGGATTGTTTTTCATTGAAGCTACACCTGGCTGGCAGTTTTGGAATAAGACAAATCCTTTGTTTGAGCAAAGAATATACGAGGATATTAAAAACATGGTTCGCCGTGACAGAAACCGTGCATCTGTACTTATGTGGGAGCCTGTTTTAAATGAAACTCGCTACTCTGAAAGTTTTGCTAAAAATGCACACGATTTAGTTCATACTGAAGTACCTGGGGGCAATGCATTTACAGTTTGTGATGGTCATGCTATCGGAAATAAATATTACGATGTGCTATACTCCCACCCGTTTAAAAGAGGGTTTTATAATAGACTGGTTCCCAATACGCCTGAAAATAACAAAGCAGATGCCCTTAATTATGATGACGAAGACCGTTGTTTCTTTACCAGAGAGTGGGGCGATTGTGTTGACGACTGGGGAGCTCAAAATTCACCAAGCCGTTGTGCACGTAGATGGGGAGAAAATGCCCAGATGGTTCAGGCCATCCATTATGCAAATCCACCTTATAGGTACACTTCCTTAGAAGCTCTTGCCAATACTCCTCGACAACATATTGGTGGTACTTTATGGCATGGTTTCGATCACCAAAGAGGCGGTCAGCCCGAACCTTTCTATGGTGGGCTTACAGATGTTTTTCGTCAGACAAAATACTCTTATCAATTGTTTAAGAGTCAGTTAAAGCCCAATGATGATGAGCCTTTTATATACATTGCGAATGAAATGACCCCTTTTTCACCATCCGACATACCAGTATTTACCAATTGTGAAGAGGTAAGATTGATAAAGTATCAAAGAGATACTTTGAGTATAAGGCCCGACAGGGAAAAGTTCAAAATGAACAGTCCAATCGCTATCTTTAAAGATGAATTTTATTTTGCCGATCTAAAAAACCTTAATCGCAGTGGAAAAAAGAAATTTGCCTATTTGGAAGCTCAGGGGCTGATAGATGGGGAGGTTGTAGTTAGCACTAAAAGGGTGCCTTCATCGCGAACAAAAAAGGTGAAGCTGGAATTAGCGCACAAAAACATTTCATTAGTTGCTAATGGTTCAGATATTATTACAATCATAGCTTCCGTAGTGGATGAAAATGGAGTAGTTGAGCGATTAAATAATGATGTAATAAAATTTGAAATAGAAGGGGAAGGCAAAATTATTGGTGATCAAACTATCATGGCCAATCCTGTAAAGATACATTGGGGTACAGCTCCTCTTTTAATACAATCCACTACCCAAAGTGGTGAAATAAAAATAAAAGCCTCTGTTTTAGAGGAGGGCATAAATAATATTAGTCGTGGAGAAATTAGTTTTTCATCCATACCAGCAAGGGTTCCGCTTGTATTTACTGATAACCCTAAAGTAAAACAGGGGCTTCAGGATAAAGAAGGGAATTCTGCAGAGAGCAGTACTGTAGATGAATTGAAGAATAAAGTTCTATTGTTGGAAAAGGAACTTAATGAAATAAAACTAAAGAAAGTAGATAAACAGCAGGAAGTTTTTGAAGGTGGAGGTGAGCATTAAGCTCACCATTACCATTATTAAAAAACAATGGTTATTCCTGATATTACAAGAGGAAAATGGAAGACGAATAATCCTGTAGAGTTAACGCTTAAGGGCGGTGGTACAACAGGTGTACGTATCCATAAAGACGCTGATTCAGGTAAGCAAATGGACGTTCACTAAAAATATAAAAATTATCATAAATCTATTAACACACAAGCATGAAGATATTTAGTCTGATTCTCTTTGTTTTATGTTGGTTCACCTCTGTTCAGGCACAGCACGGTGAGCCTCCCGTTATTGCTCCTTTTAAAAAACTGGATACTTATTGTACCAACGATTGGTGGAATGATGCTGCGAAAGCGGCTAATAACCAAAAGAAAATGTTTTTATGGTAAATGTGTGGCAATGGTGCAAACAAGCGAATTAGCCGGTGAAATCAAACTAAGTGTCAGCTCTGGTAATCTGAAAAGTGGTGAAGTTATTTTAAAGTCGCATTAGTTCATTGTGATGAATTGACTAACGTAATTAAAATGATTAGAAATATAAAATTGAAAGTTTATAAAACAGGTATAGCATGCCTGGTTACGATTATGGTGACTTTTAGTGCGTGCAAAACAAACTCAACTGGAAAAAGTAAAGAACTTGTGCAACCCAATATTATCTACATTTTGGCCGATGATTTAGGCTATGGCGAATTGGGCTGTTATGGTCAGGAGAAAATAGAAACACCCTTAAATAATGTCGTAATTAGTCATCTGAGATTCGAGTAATTACTTAGTGCGTTATGCAGGAGGTACGTTCTCTGGTATTCGAAACAATTTATAAGCAGGTTAGTGTCTATGTATAGTCTGCATTAACATTAATAAAATTTATTTAATGATTTATAGGTTAAGTTGGCTTGTTCTTTTGTGTATCTTATTTGGGTGTAAGAGCAAAATCGCTGAATTGGAAGAGTGCCCCAACATAGTTGTTTTTTTAGTGGATGATATGGGGTTAATGGATACATCAGTACCATTTTTAACAGATAGTAATGGATTGCCTAAAAAGGAAGCGTTAAACGACTATTACCGAACTCCTAATATGGAAAGACTTGCAAAGCAAGGCATCCGTTTTTCTAATTTTTATGCCCATTCGGTCTGCTCACCGTCCAGAATAGCCCTTTTAACTGGTCAGAATTCGGCGCGTCATAGAGCAACAAACTATATTGACCCAAAATTCAATAACAAGGGGAAGTATGGCCCGGCTGAATGGAATTGGTCCGGGCCGGATGCTAACGCCTTAACCTTACCTAAATTATTACAACAAGCCGGTTATAAGACCATTCACATTGGTAAAGCCCACTTTGGACCTGTAGCTAGTTATGCAGAAAATCCAATAAATCTGGGTTTTGATGTTAATATTGGTGGGAATTCATTCGGTCGTCCTGGCAGCTACTACGGAGAAGATGGATACGGGCATATAAACGGTGCTAGAAACAGGGCTGTTCCCGGTTTAAAAAAGTATCATGGTACAGATACCTTTTTAACGGAAGCCTTAACGCTTGAAGCGAAGGCTGAAATTACCAAAGCGAAATCAGAAGGGAAACCATTTTTCCTGCATATGGCTCACTATGCAGTGCATGCACCGTTTCAATCAGATCCGCGTTTTGCAGCGAATTATAAAACATCTGGTAAATCAGAAAAAGCAAAGGCTTATGCAACACTCGTAGAAGGCATGGATAAATCATTAGGCGATATTATAAATCACATTAAGGATTTGGGATTAGGAAAGAATACTTTGGTATTGTTTATTGGGGATAATGGCTCTGATGCGCCTATAAAGAAGGAAAATGGCTATAGTAGTTCGGCCCCTTTAAAAGGAAAAAAAGCAATGTGCTGGGAAGGTGGTGTAAGGGTGCCATTTATTGCTGCATGGCTTGATCAAAGCCACGAGAGTTCATGGCAAAAAGAGTACCAAATTGTACCAAATTCAATTCAACAACAAATAGGTAAAATTACTGATATATTCCCAACCATTTGTAATATAGCCGGTGCTCGTATTCCTAAACACCACATTATTGATGGTGATGATTTAAAAATACAGTTGGGAGGACAAATCAATGCTAATCGGTCCTTAACATTCTTAAATCACTTCCCCCATAAACATCGCTCAAGCTACTTTACAAGTTTGATTAAAGGGGATTGGAAGATTATATATCATTATCCGATAGATAATAAGGATTTTTATGAATTATTTGACTTAGAAAACGATCCATTTGAGACTGATAATTTAGCTAAGGATAACACAAGTAAACTTTACGAAATGGCCTTGGAGTTACAGAATGAACTGCGTAAAAAAGAGGCGCTCCATCCTGAGATAACAGGAGAAGTGATAAATATCAGGTTACCCTTTAAAGAATAAAGAAATAAAAACTTTATGGGTGCCTGAAAGGCATTAAACTGTCCATCCTTACTCATTCAAAGAGAGTTAAGGAATACGATATTAGGGAATAATAAAAGAGTAGATCCTTACTTAATAATTATCTGTTTAGCAGGAATATATTATGAAATTTACAAAACATAGTCAGCGCTTATTACTTGCATTTGTTATACTTATTCACTTTTCTTGTGGAAATATAAAAAGAAAAAAACCTTTAGAACAACACCCAAATATAATTCTAATTAATATTGATGATATGGGATGGCGTGATGTCGGTTTTATGGGCTCTGAGTATTACGAAACCCCCAACCTGGATGCCTTAGCTGCAGAAGGTATGATCTTCACCAATGCCTATGCCTCAGCTTCGAATTGTGCGCCAAG
>NZ_VKDE01000062.1 GCF_007097485.1 Carboxylicivirga sp. M1479
TGAATACATATTCATCCAAATAATAACCCAGCTTATTTTTATTCAAATAGCTTTGATGTGTTCCTAGTAACCATCTTTTAAGCAACGAAGCTATACGATGGACATTTGGCAATACTTTTTCATCCTCTTCCTTAACTACTAAATCCATATCCAAAACTATACTTAAAGAGTGATAGTCACTATTCTTTTGCAATGACTACCATTCCTTTTCAATACATTATTCAGAAATCCTACAGATAATATTTAAACACCATATTATCTATTCAAACGGATGGATTCCCCATTTAAGATTTTTTCCAATTCTTCTGCCATCGATTTTGCAATCTCAGGATTCTCGTTAATAACATTATTTTGCTCGCCAGGATCATTAGCCAAATTATACAACTGCTTGCTCATTTTAGGACTGCCATAACTTCTTCCCAAATCTGGAATATATTTCCAGTCTCCACGTCTTAGTGCCCTTACATTACGCGCTTCTTCAACCATTGAGGCTAATCCTGTATCGCTTTTACCAAGAAAGGCGTCCATGGTATTGCGACTATCTATCGCTTCATTATCGTTTAGTGGAACATTCAGGTAAGATGCGAGTGAGCCCATCAAATCAATTTGATTGACCAGGGCATTGGATACGCCAGGCTTAATTTTACCCGGCCAGCTTACAATAAATGGCACACGTGTTCCTCCTTCGTATATCTGATATTTACCGCCACGATAAATCCCCGATCCGTCATGCCCACGATCCACTTCTTCTTTCGAAGTTTTAACAGTAGTTCCATCCTTATAACCATCATCATAAACAGGCCCATTATCGCTGGAGAAGATCACAATCGTGTTTTCCTTCAAGCCATTTTCTTCCAGGGTTTTCATAATTTCACCCACAGCCCAGTCGAATTGCACCATAGCATCACCGCGATACCCAAGTGCAGTTGTTCCCTTGAAGCGTGGATGTGGTGTACGTGGTACATGAATATCCTGAGCAGCATAATACAAAAAGAAAGGTTTTTCCTTATTCTTTTTAATATAGTCTTTTGTTTTTTCAACAAATACATCAGTCATGGTTTCATCGTCCCAAAGGGCTGACTGACCGCCGGCCATATAGCCGATTCGGCCGATACCATTGGTGACTGAATTATTATGTCCGTGTGAGCTTTGGTAGTAAGTCATCGCCTCACGGTTGGTTCTGCCATCCGGATATTGTGTGACGTGTTTTTTACTTGTTACATACTTTTTACTGCCTACGAAAAGTGAGTCATTCATATCCAGGTTAACCACTCGGTGGCCATCCAGATAAACCGTTGGTACACGATCGTTGGTGGAAGGCAACAAAAACGAAGAATTAAAGCCAACTTCAATAGGACCAGGTTTCACTTCGCCATTCCAATCAGTAAAAACCCCTTTCTCTCCAATACCCAGATGCCACTTACCAATAATACCGGTTTCGTATCCGGCCTTTTTAAGCATCTTTGGCAAGGTCATCATATCAACCGGAATCAGAAGAGGTGCATTCGGTGGTAATACATTGGCATTATGCCGGAAACCATATACTCCGGTTAATAATGAAAAGCGTGAAGGCGTACACGTGGATGCCGTGCAATGCCCATCGGTAAAACGCAAACCCTCAGCTGCCAGTTGATCAATATTGGGTGTAGGTATTAACTCTGAACCATAGGCCCCCACATCACCATAACCCACATCATCACCATAAATAATAACGATATTTGGTTTTTGAACATCAGAATCCCCAGGCCTTTGTGAACATGCTGAGAAAACTACTATAATAATTGCGAAAAATATACTTAGTTTCATATTAAATATTACTACGTTTCTAAAATTTGAAAAGGGGCGACTCGGTACTGGCCTCTTTCATGATGGCTTTAATCTGTTTCACCACTTCGGGGTATTGAGCTGACAGGTCATTGCTTTCACCAGGATCCTCTTCCAGGTTGAAAAGCTGTATGGGTACTTCCGGATTTTTTCTGATGTCATACTGCACACCTTTCCATTTACCCATTCTAACGGCTTTTCGACCACCCACAGGATTATATTCCCAATAAAGGTATTCGTGTTCCTTTTGAGTGCCCTGATTGGTTAACGCAGGTAACATGGAGATACCATCAATGTTTTCAGGGTGATCAGTGCCAATCATATCTGCAAAGGTTGGCATCATATCCCAAAAAGCAGAGATATGATCTGATGTTGTACCTGCTTTAATTTGGCCAGGCCATCTAGCGATAAATGGTACACGAATACCCCCTTCGTACAAGTCACGCTTGTAACCTTTGTAGGCACCGTTACTGTTAAAATAGTCAGGTCGTGCCCCACCTTCTTTATGCGGTCCGTTATCAGAGGTAAAAATTATGAGGGTATTATCGCTCAGTCCCAATTCTTCTACTTTGGCTACTATCTCACCAACCTGGTCGTCTAGTAGCGTGACCATGGCAACAAAAGCAGCATGTGATTCCGGCTGTGAGCCATAAGGCCCTTTTCGAAACTTCTTACCCACATCAACACCTTTATAGGCATGTTCCGGGTCGTACTTTCCTCTGAACTTTTCCATATAGTCTTCCGGGGCAAACAGTTCTGCATGTGGAATAATGGAAGGCACGTAGCAAAAGAAAGGCTCATCCTTATGATCTTCGATAAACTGAAGGGTTTTATCATGAATCAAGTTAGGGGCGTAGACGCCTGTTTTTTGTCCGGCATTGGCCTCCAGTACCAGGCTATCCTGGTTGGAACGCAAGAAGTAAGGGTAGTAATGATGACCTAGCCTCTGACAATTATAACCAAAAAAAGTGTCGAATCCCTGCTTATTGGGATCCCCTTCAGAACCTGGGTAACCTAGACCCCACTTACCAAAGGCTCCTGTGGCATAACCGGCTTGCTTAAACAGTTCCGCGATAGTAAAATCCTCTGCTTTTATTGGATGTTGTCCTTCAGGCTTACGCTCGCGATTGCCACGTATAGTTGTATGACCGGTGTGTTGACCAGTCATCAGCGCTGAGCGTGAGGGCGCACAAACGGTACTACCTGAATAATGCTGGGTAAACTTAATGCCTTTTGCTGCTAGCTTATCAATATTGGGTGTAGAAAATTTGGTTTGCCCATAGCAGCTTAAATCACCATAACCCAAATCATCGGCTAATATGCATATCACATTGGGCTGTTGCAACTTGCCTTTAACTCCTTTGTTTTGTTTTTCATTACAGCTTGTTACAAAAACAGTAAGGACTAATAGCCCCATGCTTAAAATTGTCCATTTAAATATTCTCATTATAATTCAAGTTAATTTAATATATAATCAGGGTTTAGCTCTGTAGGCACTGGTGCATCCGTATTCTTCCTCCATTTATCCAACAGTTCTAATAATTCTTTTGCTTTTTGCGGATTGGATTTAGCCAGGTTATTTTGCTCACTCAAATCTTCTTTTAAATTATACAATTCAATGTCGTTGTACTCAAAATACTGAATGAGTTTCCAATCTCCATAACGAATAGCAGAGCCGGGCCGGGTGCGAAATAAAGGGTCGAAGGTAGTGGTGTCATTTTTCACATAAGCCTGGAGGTAAATTGGAAAATGCCAATAAAGCGGCCGGGTATCCATTTCTGATTGATTAGTCAGTAATGGTAGAATTGATTGGCCATCTAATACCTTATCAACTGGTTTTGATACACCTGCAACTTCAAGTATAGTTGGATAAAAATCCAGATTGCTTATTGGAGTTTCAGACTTAGTACCTGCAGGAATTTTACCCTTCCAATACGCAAACATGGGTTCGCGTATACCTCCTTCGTAATACGCACCTTTACCGGATCTTAAAGGCCACTGTTTGGTAATTTTGTAAACTCCTCCATTATCGGAAATAAACAGGATAAAGGTATTTTCAAGTTGGCCGGATTCTTTCAGATTTGTAATCATTCTTCCAATCTGTGTGTCCAGATTCTCAACCATGGTAGCATATTTGGCGTTATTCTGTCCATTCCATTCCGGCTTGTTTTCGTATTTAGCCAGCAGCTCTTTATAAGGTTGAATAGGGGTGTGTACCGCATAGGGTGAATAGTAAAGGAAAAACGCTTGGTCTTTAACGGAGTTAAGAAAATCCAGTGT
>NZ_VKDE01000063.1 GCF_007097485.1 Carboxylicivirga sp. M1479
TTATATTTAGATCAGAAAAGAAAGCTTGGCATTGCCAAAAGAATACAAAAACAGATTGACAAATATGGATTTAACCCTGATGAACTCAACTTTGCATCAAGCTGATTTACAGGACTTAAATTTTACGTTAGTCAGAATTAGATGAAGAACATATACTACATATTAATTTTAATTATTCCATTAAGCTTTAATACAAGTAAGGCTTGTGATTGTGGTGATTTTGGTGGTTTTGCTTATTCAAGTCAAATAGCAGACCTAGTAGCTTATGGAGAAGTTATTGCTTATGATAGTATTGGTACGCCTGGTTCTCCAGAATTACCATATTCTATTAAATTCCTTATCAAGGAAAAAATCAGAGGAATAGAATCAAGTGATACTATCATTATTTTCGGAGATAATGGTTTCGAATGCAGACCTTATATTGAGAAATTTAAACCAAACACTAAATGGATTGTCGCAGTTGATAGACTTCAAAACAGTGGCGGTGTATATGAATTGTCTATTTGTGGGGAATTTCATTTAGCTATGTTAAACGGAATAGCAAAAGGTAGAATAACAAATCAAAAAGGAGATTCCGAGATACAAAAAGCGCCATATAACGATGTTAAAAAGATTGTAAAGTCCTTCAATCAATATCCAATATATCGCCGAAGTAAAACTAAAATAAAGCATCAAAGTGGAATCGAATATGTAAAGTATTGCGATATTTTGCCAAATTGTTTTCTTGACAATCAGACTTTAACTGAGGTCGTGAACGATTTTATTTTTCTGCCAGAAGACTTTATGAAAGAAGGTGATAATTATTTAGTGCATGTTCATGGAATAGTTACAACAGAAAATAAGTTTATTTATAATGGTATTTACCAAAATGGATATAAGCTAGTTCCAGAATTAGAATCAATTGAAACAGCTATAGAATATTCACTCAAGGGATTGGAATGGCATCATGGTTTTGAATCAAATAAACCAATTAATGGACTTATAATCATTCCAATCTTACTAGAAAAATAACTACAGGCAACACGCTAGTATAAAGCATATGGCGTTCGTAGTTTTTAGGAAGTGTAGGAGATTAATTGAACACCGCCAAATCTTTGATTTGGCTTTAGAAATGAAAAGATAAAAACAAATAAAAGATTTGGCTCAGTGGAGTTTTGAAAGGTTTGGTTCGTTAAATCGCCATACGCTTCATCTAGCCAACCGTCAGACTGTGCAAAAACTCCCTTTAATTGTTGATAACTACACATCAGTTACTTAGGCATTGGTTCTGTAGTTTATTATCTTGAAAGTGAATCAAATATGAGAGCTATGGTTCATCAGCAAGGAGAAGATCGCAATCAAATGTTCATGTTTAGTCTGGAGGGAGCAATTGCCCCGGATGCCTTTGTCAGGGTAGTTGACGCTTTTGTCGATGCAATAGACCTAAAGAGCTTTGGTTTTAACCATGTCCAATGTAAAGAAGAAGGACGGCCCCCATATCACCCTAGTGCTTTGATGAAGCTCTATTTATATGGGTACCGTTACGGCGTTCGCACTTCACGACGATTAGAACGTGAATCACAGACAAACATAGAAGCCATGTGGTTGGTATCAGGTTTACGTCCCAAGTATAAGACCATAGCCGACTTTAGGAAGAATCATCCTAAAGCATTCAGGGAAGTTTTTCGTCGTTTTGTATGCCTGCTAAAAGAATGGAAACTAATAGATGGAGAAACCATCGCTATTGACTCATTTAAAATTCGAGGAGACAACTCCTTAAAAAACAATTTCAACGACAAGAAGCTAAAGCAACACATCGAATACATTGACAATAAGATAGCTGATTATGAGGCACAATTGGAACAGACAGAAGAAGCTGAAGAAAAAGAGGCTTTAACCACCAAGATAAAAGATCGTCAAGATAAGAAAGCCAAGTATGAGCAAGTAAAGAACCAATTGGATGAGATAGGCGAAGATCAGATTTCGACAACCGATCCCGATGCTAGAGCTGTAGTTTTTCAGAGAAACTCAGTTCGAGTAGGCTATAACATTCAGGCTTCATCAGATGCTAAACACAAGTTGATGGTTGAATTTGATACTGGAGATGTTAATGACACCCATGCCTTGGCGCCGATGGCAATAGCTTCTAAAGAATTATTGCAAGTGGTAAAATTAACCGCATTGGCTGATAAAGGTTACCATACAGGAGAACAGCTGCATCAGTGCCATACTCATAACATTACCAGCTTTGTTTCTCCCAAAGAGCCCTCTATAAAAGACACAGGTCTTTATCCGATTTCGGAATTTATTTACAATGCTGAACATGACTATTATACATGCCCCAATGGCAGCAAGTTGCTGAGTAATGGTAAATGGCACAAACGCTCTGAAAACCGCCGAAGAAAGAAGAGTGATACACGTTTTAAACGTTATACGACCAAAGATTGTAAAACCTGCTGTTCCAGACAGCTCTGCACCCAAAGCAAGGTGAATGGACGTAACATTGACCGAAGTCAATATGCTGATGACGTTGGACTAAACAACCAACGGGTCAATAATAATCCGGAGTACTACCGTCAGCGTCAACAAATAACCGAGCACATGTTTGGTACTTTTAAACGGCAACGGGGTTTTACACATACGCTTCTCAGGGGTAAAGAGAAAGTGCTGGGAGAAGTAGGACTATTGTTTATCGGCTACAATCTTAGTCGAAGCATCAACATCATTGGTGCAAAAAAGCTAATAGCTATGCTTAAAAAGCATGCATCCGTTTTTAAACATCAAATTAGACTTGTTTTAAGCCTATTTGAAGCCCTGAAATTTCAAAGTATAGATGTTCAATTGTCATCAAAAGGCACCAACATAAAGCCCCATATAGGACAAATTACACCACAATTGATATCTTTAATTTGAAATAAAGGGGTTGTTACACAAACTCCCGTTGTGCCCCATTCTGCATTTCGTAAGAATTAAATATTAAGGCAAACGTGAAAATTTCATATGGTTTAGTAAAACTAGATTTCACATTATTCAAAATACAACTAGGTCAAGTAATTTAATATGAGTAGACAACAAAAAATATATTTAACCACTTCCATATGTGTTGTGTTAACTGGACTAATATTATCAACATTTTACAGACCTTATGTGTATGCAAACCAAATAAGTGATTTCGGACTCGCAGACACCATTGGGAGTTTAGTATCTGTTGTTGGTTTTTGTTTCTTTGTTTGGACTTTTAAAAATTATACGGACAGTCAAAAGAATAAGCAAATAATCATTGTTACAATAGTCTATGGATTTGTATGGGAATTATTCGGACTTATCGGGATTCATGGTACATTTGATTGGAAAGACATTGTTGGAGCAGTTATAAGTGGCATTTTTACATTTCTAATCAAAGAATTAATAAAAAGACTAACTACTAGACAAGAATTAGTTACATCAAAGAAATGATAAATAACGGGGCACAACACGCTAGTATAAAGCAATTGGCGTTTGTGAGGATTGGAGGTTACTTTGGGTAATCGAACACCGCCAAATCTTTGATTTGGCTTTAAAAATGAAAAGATAAAAACAAATAAAAGATTTGGCTCAGAGAGGTTTTGGTTGTTTTGGTTCGCTAAATAGCCAATCGCTTCATCGTGTGCCGAGAAGTAGTGAACGGCAAAATATTCACTACATGCTGTAAATTGAGATGGTGGAAACCAGTTGTAGGGTTGAGCCACTGAGGTCGTCTTGCAGGAGGAGGCTTCAAACCGCCCAAAGG
>NZ_VKDE01000064.1 GCF_007097485.1 Carboxylicivirga sp. M1479
CCATTTGGCCATCTTAATGACTCCAAATAATCAATGCAGTCCTGTTCGGTTTTAAACATTTTTTCAAATTCCATTTGATCTGCCGGATATTCCATATCCATAAAGTTAAAACTTTACGGGAGATGATTAAATACCCCATATAAACATTTTTTCAAATTCCATTTGATCTGCCGGATATTCCATATCCATAAAGTTAAAACTTTACGGGAGATGATTAAATACCCCATATATAATTTTATAATTTTAGATTCTAACTCTTATAAAATGAACAAACTACACTCCACACTTCTAGCAATCATAATATTTACAACAAATTCTTTTAGTCAAGATCAGTGGACAACTTTCAATACCACAAACACTGGTTCCAATGGTTTTATAGGAGGATATACCTATGCTTTCCTGCAAGACAATAATGATAACCTTTGGATAGGTACCCACTGTGGCATTTCTGTTTACAATGGCGTGGACTGGAAATCTTTTACAATTAACGATGGACTAAAAGTCAATGAGGTAGAAACAATAAAACAAGATTTGGATAACAACATATGGATTAGCTATGGCAGCTACTTATCTGGAGTGAGCAAGTTCGATGGTAACAGTTGGATCCATTACGACGAGACAGATGGCCTTATATATGATAAAGTTGAAGACATTTTTATTGACAAAAGTGGTAATGTTTGGTTTGCAACCTATGAAGGAATAAGCATGTTTAATGGAGATACCTGGAGCAATTTTGGGCAGGCAGAGGGTCTACCCGATCAGCATATAAATTGCATTATCCAAGATGCGGAAGATAACATATGGGCAGGTACTAACGGAGCTGGAACCTATAAGTTAAACAACGGTATTTTTTCTGCCTTCTCATGGCCGGCCGGGAGCGATGCAAATATTAAAGACATGACCATTGATAACAATGGAAAGATTTGGATAGTTACATTTTCAGGTATATATACATATGACGGAAACCTATGGGATTTAGTTAATCTAACCGATAATGGCGTTTACGCATCATTCAAAAGGGTTACTTCTGATAATGAGAATAATTTATATTTCTTGTCGGACGATGGTTTAAGGGTGTTAAAAAACACCAACGTAAGCTTCTTTCCATTTGAAGAAACCACTCCAATTGAAAATTTTCTTTCTTGTTATTTCGCAAATAACAAACTGTATATCGGCACATCAGACTGCTATATTGAGTTCTATAACGATACCTTTCATTATATTAACACTAAGGATGGAGGCCTTATCAACAATGAAGTCAATTATTGTATTGAAGATACTGAGAATAACCAGTGGTACTGCACTGACTATGGGATAAGTAAGTTCGACGGAAGCACATGGCAGAGTTTCACTCACATAGACGATGGAACAGAACTAAGGTGGGTTCAACGAGGACTTGAGGATTCAAATGGGGCAATTTGGTTTTGCTCAGTTAATGGCATCTTCAAATACGAAAATCATTCATGGTCGCATTACAATACTTCCAACTTACCATTTTCCTTATCCTGGCCACAAGATGTTATCGAAGATAAAGAAGGGAACCTTTGGTTTGCAACCTGGAACTATTTGATAAAGTTTGATGGCAGCAACTGGCATCAATTCGATACTAATGTTGACTTTACCAATAAGTACATTGAAGCTTTATACGAGGACTCCAAGGGCCGAATATGGATTGGAGGAAGAAGTATTCTAAGCTACTACTTTAATGATGAATTCACCCATTACAAGGCAAACCTTGATTTTTACGATACAAAGGTCCGATCTATAGTTGAGGACGAAAACGGACAAATAATTGCGATTGGCGACAATTCAATTCATACATTTAATGAAACTTTATGGAATAGAACATACCAAAGCACTGATTGGATCAGACATGGCTTGCTTGATTTCTCGGGTCAAATATGGTTATCAACCTTTAGGGAGGGCATCGTTAAGTACCAACCAGAAGATGAATATTCTGCCAACTCTGTCAAATACAACACAACGCAAGATCTTGCTTCCAATGTTGTCAACAGTACTTGCAGAACCCACGATGGCAATATCGTTATTTGCACAAATCTAGGCATCACTATTATTGAACCCGATATTGTAATTGATGATATAATAATCACCCCATCAGCACTTGACAACAGCAAATTTAGCGTTAGTATTAAAACAAGTGGAATATGCTCACCTTACAAATACACAATCAACAGTTCCGAATATAGGAGCTCTGAATTGCCAACAGACAATATATCACCTGGCATGTATACCTTAAAAGTAAGTAATAGCTATACCTCCACAGAGCGTGAAATTACAATAGGAGCACAAACATCTATAAATGAAACCAGCAATAAGCCATTAATTTATCCAAATCCATTTGTGGATAAAATAATTTTGGAAAATGTATCGAACAGCTCTATTGTCATTTATTCGTTGTCGGGCCAAAGGATTTGGTCAAGCTCTAAAAGAAATAATTCAATTATAGATTTATCGGCTTACCCAAATGGATACTATATTTTACAGCTGACCAAAGAAGACGAAACAACTTTTTTTAAACTTCTTAAGGAATAAAACATTGCTATTAATGCTTATGTCATCACTTAAAAATTGCGATTATTATGACATAGGCATTAATAAGAATTCAAACCAACATCACCCATTAACCTCTCACCTTTAATTCACTGGGTAAAATACAATTGTAAATGAATTGATTAACTGGCACATCCACACCTAACTGTTCGGCTAGCTTAACCACTGTCCCATTCTGATAATCTATTTCCGATGGCTTACCCTCCCACACATCGCGCGTAAGAGATGAGGTTGAATCATAGGCCACAGAATCAATTACAGCAATGGTTTTATCAATAATTTCAGGCTTTATGCGCACCCCTGCCTTTTGCGAAACGGCGTAGATTTCTTTCAGCAAGTCTATCATCATCGAGCGAGTTTCCTTAAGCTCACGAAGCTCTCCATAGGTCGTTTTGGTCACAGCCAGCAATCCACTGGTGCAAATAAAAATAAACTTCTTCCACATATCCGCTTCAATATCTGTAGATGCTTTATTTGAAATACCTGCTTCATCAAAGAGATGACCTAAGTTTTTCATACGAAGCGAAAGGCTACCATTTAGCTCTCCAAATACAATTTCGGGTTTGTAGCCCACATGATTAATCACTCCTGGCTTCTCTATCAAGCTAAAAATTCGACATAAACCACCCATTACATTAGCAGGTGGAATGACTTCGCATAATTCTTTGGCAGCTAAAACGCCATTTTGTAAGGGTAAAACAATACTCTCACTATGAATAATCTGTTTTATATCATTTCTGATTTCCTTTACCTGCCAGGCTTTTACGGCCGTTATCACCAAATCAACTTTAGCAATATCAGTGATAAGATCTGTCACTTGCACATTCGCGATATGCAGGTCGCCTAGAATACTTTTGACGTGTAATCCATTGTCTTGTATGGCTTTCAGGTGCGCCCCTCGGGCCACAAAAGTCACATCGTTTCCAGCTTGCGCGAGCTTAGCTCCAAAGTAACCTCCAACACCACCTGTCCCAATTACTGCTATTTTCATGTGTTTATAATTTTGTTATTCTCTGACATAGAGTTTGTTTCAAAATAAGTTGTAAACGCCAAGAAGTTAAATTTTCATGTTCATGCTCGAGGCAATAGTCCTGTGTGCTTAGCGTTTGAAGTCAGTTTCAT
>NZ_VKDE01000065.1 GCF_007097485.1 Carboxylicivirga sp. M1479
AACAATATTTAGGTGGTTATTGCATCAGGGTTCCACCTCTTCCCATTCCGAACAGAGAAGTTAAGCCTGATAGCGCCGATGGTACTGCGTAGAAGTGGGAGAGTAGGTCGCCGCCTTTTTTTTAGAGAAATCCGATATTCATTTTGAGTATCGGATTTTTTGAGTTTATACGTATTAGAATAATTAAATTACGATATAAGGGAACTAAGGGATCAGAACCAAATTCTGGGTCTAGGCATAAATTTTACAGAGTCTATACAGGAAAAACTTCACATCGCTCACACCTCTAAACTGCCGACGAAATTCATTGATTTTAGCATTAAATGATTCTGCGGCTGCATTGGTGCTTCTGCCATTAAAATAGTTGATAATGGTATCGTGATATGTTTCAAAGGTGCGTCTTATTGTGGCAAAAGCATTAAAGCCTGATTGCTCTATTTCGTTAAACCAATGTGCTAGCCTGGTTCTTGCTACATCAGGAGTTAAATGGCGATTGTATATTTCGTAGAGTTGATAAGAAAGCTTGTATGCTTTCTCAATATCTGGATATAATTCAAATAATATTTGCGCTCTTTGCCATTGAGAGTCGGTCCATCTTTCCTCAGGTTTAAAGAGTAGGTATCTGCTTCTGGCAAGCAATTGACGGCGTGTGTCTCCATTGGACAAAATCTCAGGAACATAATCGACACCTTGTTCTTTTACCTGTTTATAGGCTTTATTTTCCATATCCAATGTTTCCCATCTGTGTTTAATGCGAATATCCTGAACGGCTTCGTAGGCTAGCTTTTGTACGTGAAATCGATCGGTAACTCGTTTGGCACCTGGAAAGCACTTTTTAATAATCAAGTTCATACTACCCGCCATATCAAGCGTTACTTCTCGAACTATCTTTCGCTGATGAGCTAGGTAATTTTTAAGTATTAGCTTGATGATTTCTGCAGACTGGGTGCCTTTAAACATACCAACAATAGCACCTTTTTGCCCTTTACGAGCTTTATTGGTGATGATGGTATAAAGTTCGCCATTCGACAGAGCTGTTTCATCTATGGTAAGGCAGGGACCCAAGTTCTTTGGGTAAACGATGTATTGCTCCGCATGATTGCCTTGCTTCCAGCTATGGTAGTCACTTAATTTATCTTTGTATTGACGCTGAAAAACACGCCCCTTAACGCCTAAATAGGTTTCCAGACTTTGGCAGCTGATAGCGTTAGTATCGACTAATCTCTTTAAAAAAAACAGCATACTCTGTGCTCATGCGAGTACCCTGTGCTACAATATCCCAGTTTCTACTGACTTTCTTCATCTGACCATCTATCTCAACATCCCACCGTCGCCGTTTAACACTTAGTGTAACCAACATACTGCGAATGGGGCAGTCATTAATCAAGCGCGGCTCCATAAAACACTGTTCTTATACCTGAAAGTCTTATATTCTTCGGGTATAACGTCCTTTTCCTCCAAGTAGATTGTCAGGTTTTTGTCATAAACATACTGACCACTATCACTTTGCTCAAAATCTACAATTTTAAAATAATCTAATATACCCTGTGGTAGGATCAGTTCTAATAAAGCGCTGTTAATATCGTTTTTCATAATCGACACAAAGATCGCATCATTTTAATTTAGACCCAACTTTTGTGCGTGATCCGATATATGGGATCACATACAATTTCTGGGTCTAAGCATAAATTTTGCAGAGTCTATACAAGAAAAACTTCACATCACTTACTCCTCTAAACTGCCGATGAAATTCCTTGATTTTAGCATTGAATGATTCTGCGGTTGCATTGGTACTTCTACTATTGAAATAATTAATAATGGTATCATGATGTGTTTCAAAAGTGCGTCTTATTGTGGTAAAAGCACTAAAGCCTGATTGCTCTTTTTCGTAAAACCAATGCGCTAACCGGGTTCTGGCTACATCAGGAGTTAAATGGCGATTGTATATTTTATAGAGCTGATAAGAAAGCCTGTATGCATTCTCAATATCTGGATATAGTTCAAATAATACTTGCGCTCTTTGCCATTGAGAATCGGTCCATCGTTCCTCAGGTTTAAAGAGTAGGTGTCTGCTTCTGGCAAGCAATTGACAGAGTGTGTCTCCATTAGACAACACTTCAGAAACATAATCGATACCTTGTTGTTTCGCTTGTTTATAAACTTTATTTTCAATATCCATTGTATCCCACCTGTGTTTAATACGAATACCTTGAACGGCTTCGTAGGCTAGCTTTTGTACATGAAATCGATCGGTAATACGTTTGGCACGTGGAAAACCCTTTTTAATAATCAAGTTCATACTACCCGCCATATCAAGAGTTACCTCCCGAACTACCTTACGCTGGTGACCTGGGTAATTTTTATGTATGAGTTTGTTGATTGCGTGCCTATAAACATACCAACAATAGCGCCGTTTTGCCCTTTACGAGCTTTGTTGGTGATCATGTTGTAACGTTCGCCATTCGACAGAGCTGTTTCGTCTATGGAAAGGTATGGACCCAAGTTCTTTTGGTGCTCCGCATGTATACCTTGTTTCCAGCTATGGTAATCACTTAACTTATCTTTGTATTGCCGCTGAAAATTACGCCCCTTAACGCCCAAATAGGTTTTCAGACTTTGGTAGTTGATAGCATTAGTGTCGACTAATCTCTTTTAAAAAAGCAGCATACTCTACGCTCATGAGAGTAACCTGTGATATAATATCCCAGTTTCTACTTACCTTCTTAATCTGACCATCCATCTCAACATCCACCGTCGCCTTTTAATACTCAGTGTAACTAACATGCTGCGATTGGGACAATCTTTAATCAGCCGTGGCTCCACAAAGCCGCTGTTCTTATACTTATAAACCTTATACTCTCCTGGTATAACATCCTTTTCTTCCTAGTAGATTGTTAGGGTTTTGTCATAAACATACTGACCACGTTTCACTTTGTTTAAAATCTACAATTGTATCTTAGTCTAAGATACCCTGGCGTAAGATCAGTTCTAATAAAGTGCTGTTAATATCGTTCTTCATAATCGACACAAAAATGCCATCATTTTAATTTAGACCCAGGTTTTGTCTATTATTCACAATGTACTACATTATCTCACTTTCTCTCAAAAAATATTCTACCATCAAACCGCACCAAATCAGCCCATAAAGCTTGTTGGAAGAAACGCACCACAAAAAAAGATGTTTTTAGATTTGGAGGTTTGAATTAAACTCCGTTATTTTGCACCCGCTTTGAGAAACAATGGTTACTCTGAAAGGCGCACTAGGCAAGGGAAACGAGGCCTAAAAGACATGTTGAGTAAGTTGATTTTTTGACAAAAGAAAAGATAGTTTGTAACTTGAATTTCGCTTCAAAAAAAAAGATTCAAAAAATACATTTTTTATTTGCTGAATTAAAAATAAGACTTACCTTTGCAGCCGCTCTTCAAACGAGAGGAGTTAACGTTAATGATTTTAGACTGTTGAAACAGTTGGAATTACACTTCCGGAAAAT
>NZ_VKDE01000066.1 GCF_007097485.1 Carboxylicivirga sp. M1479
TTCAATTTAAAGAAAATGCTCAATAGAATTAAAGAGCAGATTCTTTTTACCCTTTTTCAAATGTTAAATGATTGGGAAGTACTTCTTTTGAAAATTGTAGCTCATCAAAATACAAGGGTTTTTAAGGTTTGACTAAATATTAAAATGCGCTGGTATAATGCCGATACATATTCAAAGTGCTTTTAGGAGTGAAGCGAACGAAAGGCGCATTTTGAATAGTAATCGGTATAACGTGGCTTTAGGAATGAAAAGCACCAAAGGTGCATTTTTGTGTAGAACGGTATAAGCAAAGATAAATGGCTGACCTTTATAGAGGGTCAGCCATTATTTTTGTAAAAATATACCGCAAGCTGATATTGAATTACCAAATCAACTAGGTTTATAGTTAATGAGCCAGCACTACGCTAATTACTGCCGATGCTGGTTTTTGTTTTTCAATGTGTTGACGCACAATCAGATTTTTGGTTGCTAATCTTCCAAGTGTTTTTAAGTCAATTTGTGCCTTAAGTGTCTCATTGGTGTTATTGCTAAGTTGCAGAGCAGGAGTGGGAATAGTACCCTTGCTGTCGGACTTAAATTTGTTATTGACTAAAAAACCGCCACTATAATTGAAAGTAACAGGTAAGTTGGCGGCTGCTTTTTTATCACACAGTAATTGTAAGATAGCTAGCCCTTCACCTGCATTACCTTCTTTTGTGGGTTGTATTTGTTCACTTTTAAAGCTGATGTTTATACTTTTAATTAGGTCACTCAATCCATCCCTACTAGCCACAAACAAATCAATCGAACTGTTTTGGTGGGTGTAATTGCAAGCCTCGTTTAAGTAACCGCTTATAGCGTCAATGGAAGCTGCATATTCTTCAATCGCCAGCATAAATTTACCTTGCTGTCGGGCATTTATAGCTTCGGTGTAATGACCATATGATAAGGTTAAAGCCTTTTCTTTACGTTTAGCTTTAAGGGCATAAAAATGACTTTTAGATAAGCGATAATAGGTGTAATAGTAGTTTAAATCTTCCCATTTATCAATGTATTCGTAACCTTCCAAAAACTCATCAGATGTTGCTTTAATTCTACTTTGCATGTACTCGTACACACCGCTGTTATCTTCCATGCGGTACAGGCTTTGCTCACTTTTAATTTTGGTGTTTATTTGCTTGGCCATGTCCGATAATGCTTTCTCTTTAGCTTGCTCCTGATAGTATACAGCCCCTCCAACTTTAGCTGTTGTTCCAATTCCGTAGAAGTATTCTGAAGAAACGGGTCTGTTTTTCAGCCATTCAGGTTTACTCAACTCAAGCAATTCGGCTTCCTTTTTTTTGCTGGAACAGGCTCCTACAACAAAAATGAGTAGGAGGGATAAGTACAATGAGATCTTCATTCAAATTTAGTTTTCTGGTTGGTAGTTACTAATGCTCTTTGATACATGTTCGGCACACGCACTTAGTAAGCTTGACTCAAGGCTTGCTATTGATTTTATTTCTTTATTATTTTTAAAGAGCTGGTGCAGGCGACTATTGGAATCATTTGAGTCGTATACCTGATCATCGCTGGTTTCTTTATCCATGTATTTCCATGTTCCTGCTACCAGTTGTTTGTAATTACCATCAAACTGTGCGTAATGGATATGATCTTTCTTCTCACCATAAAAATTGTCGGCAAGTGCTTTCTCATCTTTATCAACCCTATCAAGACCATAGCTTAGCGAAAGAGAAATGCTGTGTTTTTGCTCGTATTCGTAATAGCGTACTTTGGTGTATTTAACCTTGGTTTCTTTTTGTTGGGTATCTGGGTTAGTAACTTCAACGGTTTGTTTTAAATAGGCTCTTTTTTCTTTCTTTACAAGTTGCCCTTGCTGTTTCGAAAATTTATCAAGTCGTGCCGACAGTATTGTTTTTGCTTCGAAGAAGCAACCTTCACGCTTGGCAATTTTGAGAGCTAAAGCAGGGTCTTTTGTATTGGCCCAATTAGGTATCGACGTTATTGATGCATCGCTAATAAGTTTGTAAAAAGGAGACTTAATCTGAGAAACTTCATTAACAACCATGTCTTTAATTGAAGAGGTATAGCTGCGATAGCTTCGGTATTTGTAGCTTATTGGTAATACAGCAATTGAAACTGTTGCTTTATCCAAACATTGTGCCTGTAAGTCCAAGCTGTTTTTATAGCCTTTGGTTGCTTTGTTAATCGTTTGGAAATCGGCATAGGCACTGCGAAATAATGCAGTTTGTATCAATTGGTTGCCATGGCGGTAAATGGGCTCGTATTTAGCTATTACCCATTGAGATTGGGAATCTTTAAAGTTCGCATCGATGCTGATGATCTCACTCAGTTGAGTTTCTGCCGCATTGAACTCCTCCAAGGACAAAGCTTTCATGGCTTGTTGATATAAAATATCGAGGTACTTGTCTTTTACTTCCAGATAGTACTCTTTTTGATCTTCTGATAAAATAAGTTTAACACCAAGTGCCGATAGTTGATTGTAATAGCTCTCGGCTGCACGGTATGCGTAAACGGCATCCTTGGCTGTTCCGTTGTTATACTGATTTTGAAATACTTCAACTTTATCCTCTAGTACAAGCTGTCCTGTGCGTTGCAGACCTAGTTTTGCATCAATGTTGTTTTTATTGGCTTTTAAGGATTTAAAGTATAAATTGGCAGCATCGGTGTATAATCCTGCATTGTCAAACTTTTGAGCTTTGTTGTAGTTGCGCTTGCTGGCACACGACGACATCAGGATAAGACCCAACAGAAAGATTGGTAGTAATTGTTTCATATACTCTAATTAATTACAAGTTTTTAAGCCACTTTATTAGTGGAGCTATTAATATTTTTCTCTCTCGGATCAAGACATATATAATCCTGACGATATGGTGTTTTGTTTTTAATGACGCTGTAAATAGT
>NZ_VKDE01000067.1 GCF_007097485.1 Carboxylicivirga sp. M1479
ACATGAAACTGACTTCAAACGCTAAGCACACAAGACTATTGCCTCGAGCATGAATATGAAAATTTAACTTCTTGGCGTTTACAACATATTTTGAAATAAACTCTATGTCAAGGATATAACAAAATTATAATCATATGAAAAAGCTGTTATTGGTTGCTCTGTTGTGTTTGGGATATCTTAGTTCTACTTCTCAAGAAAATGCTAAAAGTGCATTGATACTAATTGATATCCAGGATTTTTATTTCCCTGGTGGTTCAGTTGAATTACATAAGGCAGAAGAAAGTGCTGCTTACGCAGCAAAAATTCTAGATGCATTTCGTAATAAGGAACAAACGGTTATTCATGTAAAGCATAAGGCCAAAGCAGGTGCTGATATACATCAAAGTGTTTTGCCATTGCCCAATGAGAAGGTATTTGAAAAGGAAAAAGTGAATGCGTTTGTAAACACAGGTTTAAAGTCACATTTAGACGATAATCAAATAACAAATTTGGTTATTATTGGTATGCAAACGCACATGTGTTTAGAGGCAGCTGTGCGTGCAGCAGTTGATTTTGGTTATACCGTTACAGTTGTTGATGAAGCCTGTACAACTCGTAATTTAAAATATAATAATATTGAGGTTGAAGCAGAACATGTACATGCTTCTACTATGGCTACACTAAAGAGTTATTCAAATGTGATTACTTTTGAAGTTTTTAAAGAAAAGTTTTTGAATTAATGAAAAAAGCTACATATTTGTAATTGTTAAAATGTGTGAATTTCTCCTAAAAAGAGAAAGATTATAACGATTGAATTACAAAGTCGCGTTAAAAAGGTTTAAAATATTGCTTTTGCAGTATTTATGTGAGAACTTTATTTATGCGAATTGAGTATAAAGATTTATGAAGCTTTCTTCATAAGTTAGGGTTAAGGTTAGGTTGAAGAAGGAATGTTTGAAAAGTCAGACATTCCTCTTTTTTTTTTGCCCTAAAGTGAACTTTATGGTTTATAGTATGTTATAATACTAGTTTAAGATTTTTCATAGATTTGGATTTTGAGTTAAGGTTAGAGAGAAAGGGAACTAGGTATTTAGTTCTCTTTTTTTTATGCCATTTTATAAAAAAAATACGATTACCATTTATTACTGTATTCGCCCGTTTTATAGGTGATATTTGTTGTTTTCAAGTAGTTCCTAAATATATAGGAGTTAGTTTTTTATCGCTTTATTAATGATTTCATTACGATTTAACTACTTTTGTGTCGGGGAATCGTAATAATTGTAAAAATGAATTGGGGAAAACTATTAAAGTTTAACGCAGCATGTTATGTAGTAATAATGCTGTTATCAGTGAGTAATCGAATTGTTGCTAGTGGAATTGATAAGAGTATTCCTGGGTGTAAAACCATTAATCAGGAGAACTATGACAATTTAAAAGCAACGAAAACTTCAAAAGTATTTTCATATCAGGCTTCTGTAGATGGATTAACACTTTTGCGACTGGATTATAAAAATGGCACAAAAGGTGTTGTAACGGTAATGGAGCATCAATCAAATGATATTCTTTTTCAAAAATCATTTGATAAGGATCTTCAGTTTATCGCCAAAGGTGGTTGTGATTATGTTATTTCATGGGCTTTTAAAAGTGAAGATGCTATAGTTGACTGGAGTATACAGCACGAACAGGTATTGGGACTAATGCCTTCTAGTCCTGTCGAAGTTACAACTGGGGTACATAGTGTTAGTTATTCTGATCAGGCAGATAAATGGTTTTTATTTAGTGCTCCTAAAGATGGTGTTGTTAACGTCACTACTGCAGGTTTAACGAATGAAAATACATGCATGTTTGTGTATAAAGTATCTTCAGATGTAATTATTGCATCTAGTAACTCAAGTGATGGTACTTTGCAGGCAGATGCTGATTTGGAGGTAAAGAGTGGTCAAGAATATTTGATTAAATGGAGTTGTGCTTTTACAAATAAACGGCACGATTGGCGTGTGAGTTATAAGTAAACTAATGCGCTTATAATCATTTTCAAAAAAAAACGAAATAAAAGAAAGAGGGTGTCCAAAAACGGATTCCCTCTTTTTTCGTTCATAATCAATTGATTACAGCTGAGTTAGTTTGTTCATGTGCCTGATATTTAGTATCTTAAAAGCATGAAACAAATCAATTTCAAGCCCTATAATCAAGGTC
>NZ_VKDE01000068.1 GCF_007097485.1 Carboxylicivirga sp. M1479
CATTAGGGCAGAGCGTGAAGGGGCACATACGGTACTACCAGAATAGTGCTGTGTAAATTTGATTCCTTTGGCAGCCAATTTATCTATATTAGGTGTTGTAAATTTGGTTTGCCCGTAGCAACTCAGGTCGGCATAACCCAGATCATCTGCCAGGATATAGATGACATTTGGTTTACTATTCTCTTGCACTCTTTCCTTATTGCATGCAGTCAATGAAAAAAGTACAAGTAGCAACAGTAGTATTGGCTTTATTGAAGATATAGTGTTCATTTTTAAAATATTCAAAAGGTTTTTATTTTTCAATTGTCATCGTATCGCTAATCTTTCTTAAACTTATTAACGTTAGCCTGATCATATCTATCTCTTGAGTGTTTCTTCCATTGCGGAGCTTGAATCCATATTGGCGCTACCAATTTTTTTTCCCAATTCAGGAAATCAGCCAGTAATTCTTTTACCAGTTCCGGTTCCTGTTCAGAAAGGTCGACTTGCTCAGCAACATCTTCTTTCAGGTTGTGTAAGCGCGGAGCCTTATCATCAAACCATATTAACTTCCAATCACCTTTTCTTATAGCGCCATGGTGCATTAAACGCCAAAATAAAGCCTCATGCGGCACCTCTTTTGTTTGTCCCGTGATAAATGGCATCAGGTTTACACCATCAATCGTTCTGTCAGCGGGCAACTCTCCACCTGCCAATTCAACAGCAGTTGGGAATATATCCAATGTAATAACAGGTTGTTCATAGCGTGTTCCAGCTGGAATAACACCAGGCCACTGTGCAATAAATGGCACATGAATGCCGCCTTCCAGAAAAGTACCTTTGGTACCTGAAAAAGGATCGTTGTTAGAGGCATTATAAGGCATGGCTCCTCCGTTATCATTTGTGAAAAATACCAAGGTATTTTTTTCAATACCCAATTCCTTTAACTTCGCCATTACCTTACCAACATTATCATCCAGTGAGCGGGTCATGGCTGCATTAATAGCTCTTTGTTCAGTTTTAAAGTTCACTCTTGCCTCTTCTAAATAATCCGGACGCGCATGCATTGGTGTATGCGGCGCATTAAATGAAAGATATAAAAAGAAAGGCTGTTCCCGACTGCTTTCAATGAAACGGCAAGCCTCATCACCAAAAGCATCTGTTAAATAGGGCAATTGTTTATAATCGGCAGCTTCAAAGTTTCGCATCATTTTTTTTGCCTGTCCTGCATGATAAGGTGCCCCACCTCCAAGCATACCGAAAAACTCATCGAAGCCCCTGTTGCATGGATGAAACTGATCCTTTTCACCCAGATGCCATTTACCGATCAAACCTGTACGATATCCATTTTGCTTCATTAATGTGGCAATGGTCTTCTCCTCAACCGGCAAGCCAAGTAATTCCTCATCCACTTTATTATAAGGGTTCATACTCAGATTACACTCATGTCCAAAGCGTTGCTGATAACGACCTGTTAATAATCCTGCCCTGGAAGGGCTGCAAACAGGACCACTAACATATCCATTGGTAAAGGTCACTCCATGTTGAGCGATGGCATCAATATGTGGTGTTTTAATCAATTGATTACCATTCATGCTGAAGTCAGCATAGCCTGCATCATCGGAGAATAATATGATTACATTAGGGCGTTTGTTTTCCCTCTTATCCTGTTTATTTGGCTTCAATTCACAGCCTGTCAATATTCCAGTGAACAGAAGTAACAACAGACTAAAAATTGTAAGGTTAATCGTCTTCATTATCGTAAATTAATTTGATTTATATTCCGGATTTAATTCAGTTGGTACGGGTGCATTGGTATTCTTCCTCCATTCATCCAACATATCTAATAATTCCTTTACTTTTTCCGGATTGGATTGAGCCAGGTTGTTTTGCTCACTCAAATCTTCTTTCAGATTATACAATTCAATGTCGTTATTCTCAAAATACTGAATGAGCTTCCAATCTCCATAACGAATGGCAGAGCCAGGACGAGTGCGGAATAAAGGGTCGAAAGTAGTGGTATCGTTTTTCACATATGCCGCGAGGTAAATTGGAAAATGCCAATAAAGCGGCCGGCTATCCATTTCTGATTGATTAGTCAGTAACGGTAGAATTGATTGGCCATCCAACACTTTACCAACTGGTTTTGACACACCCGCAACTTCAAGTATGGTTGGGTAAAAATCCAGATTGCTTATTGGAGTTTCAGACTTAGTACCTGCAGGAATTTTACCCTTCCAATACGCAAACATGGGTTCGCGTATACCTCCTTCGTAATACGCACCTTTACCGGATCTTAAAGGCCACTGTTTGGTGATTTTGTAGTGTCCTCCATTATCGGAAATAAACAGGATAAAGGTATTTTCAAGTTGGCCGGATTCTTTCAGATTTGTAATCATTCTTCCAATCTGTGTGTCCAGATTCTCAACCATGGTAGCATATTTGGCATTATTCTGTCCATTCCATTCCGGCTTGTTTTCGTATTTAGCCAGCAGCTCTTTATAAGGTTGAATAGGGGTGTGTACCGCATAGGGTGAATAGTAAAGGAAAAACGCTTGGTCTTTAACGGAGTTAAGAAAATCCAGTGT
>NZ_VKDE01000069.1 GCF_007097485.1 Carboxylicivirga sp. M1479
ACCTTGATTATAGGGCTTGAAATTGATTTGTTTCATGCTTTTAAGATACTAAATATCAGGCACATGAACAAACTAACTCAGCTGTAATCAATTGATTATGAACGAAAAAAGAGGGAATCCGTTTTTGGACACCCTCTTTTTAAGTGGTAGTCTCCCCCTCACTTCGCTTTGGGTTTAATACCTATATATTATAAAAGGAATAAATATTTATGAATAGAATTAATTAACAAGTTAGCCTTTATTCTTCATCGTAATAATATTCTTCTTCTAAGTTCAGTTTTTCAATAGCCTTTGCACCAGGACGAGGAGTTTTATCTTTTTCTGCGAAATACTCAGCATCCACCCATTTCAATTCTTGGTTCAGTTCTCTTGGGTCGCCATTCGCTTTCAAATGATCGGTCAATTGTGTCGATAATTGTCTTAATACATCCTGATAATTGGCATCTGCCGCCACGTTTTTTAATTGATCAGGATCTTTAGCTAAATCGTATAGCTCATCCATTGGTCGCTTGGCAAAAGCTAGATTAAACAAGGGCTTAACAGTTTCTACATCTTTATTTAGTAAGAGCTCCATCTTGGTTGGACAAGGGTATTGTAACATATGAGCATCCACATCGCCATATAAAGGAGGATCACCTGCTGGCCATTGCTCATAGTCGTAATTACGAATATATAAATAGTCATTGGTTCGAATAGAACGTGCTCCGTATCCAACACCATTTTTACGCACATAGGCATGTCGCTCACGAGCGGTTACAATGAAGTTTCTTTCTGTTTCGATAACACCACTTTGTTCCGACTCAAGAATTGGCAATAGACTTTTAGCATTCATATACTCTGGAATAGGCAAGCCAGCCAACTCCAATAAAGTAGGTGCCAGGTCATTCAAACTAACAAAATCATCAATTTTACGATTGCCTTTGAAACGTTCTGGCATAGAGATTATCATTGGAATCTTCGTGCCAAAATCATATAAATTTCCTAAGCCTCGTGGCATCTGCCATCCGTTATCACTGCATATTATAACAACTGTATTTTGCAGTTGTCCCATTTCTTTTAATAAGGTAATATAAGAATCTACCTCTTTGTCAAAGCTTTGTATTTCTGCATAATAGTCAGCGATATCCATTCTTACCTCTTTTGTATCTGGTAGATACGAAGGAACTTGAATATCATCTATATTAATTTTAGCTTTTTTACCACCGTTACGTTTAAATGGGCGATGAGGGTCGCGCGAGCTAAACCAATAGCAGAATGGTTGTCCTTTTTCCCGTTCGTTATAAAACTCCTCGAAAGAATCATAACGTTCACCTCCTGGGTTCTGCTCACGACCACTTTCTTCTACTCCTCCAGGTCCCCATCCTTTACCCTCAATACCTACCAGATAGCCAGCATTTTCTAGTATATCCGGGTACACTTCAAATTTGGCTGGTAGGGTACCCCACAAGTTGGCTCCCTCTTCTAATCGCCATATGTCCTGCCCGGTAAGCATCGATGCCCGCGCAGGGGTACATGACGGTGCTGAGCAAAATGCATTATTAAACAAAATGCCTTTAGCGGCCATTTTATCAATGACAGGTGTTTTTACCACCTTATCCCCATAGCAGCCTAGGTGGTTCCAGCTATGGTTATCCGACATAAGTATCAGGAAATTAGGTTGTTTTTTTTGTTTCTTTTGTTCATGGCATCCGCTCATAAGTAAGCCAAAAGACATCATAGTTATTAAAAGAAAAGATGTAAATGCTTTATGATAATTCTCTTTCATGTGTTTATATTTTGCTTTCTAATTACCACATGGAACTCGCCAGATTAATTATGCTCCTGCGTGAAAAGCTACTCTCATGGCTTGTTTCATATACTCTAATTAATTACAAGTTTTTAAGCCACTTTATTAGTGGAGCTATTAATATTTTTCTCTCTCGGATCAAGACATATATAATCCTGACGATATGGTGTTTTGTTTTTAATGACGCTGTAAATAGTTCT
>NZ_VKDE01000007.1 GCF_007097485.1 Carboxylicivirga sp. M1479
ATAATAGCCTCCATATCTAGCTTTAAAACAAAATACCAGCTCAACTACAGCCTCTCAGCGGTATAGCATATTAACAAACGCGATTCAATTTTAAAACATAAAAAAAGAGGATGCCGTAATTTTGGACACCCTCTTTCTTTATATCTCAGAATTGTTAATTACTGAACAATAGACTTGAAAGTTGCGTCTTCGAAGAATTTAGCAAATTCCATATCTGAAGTAGCTGCAGCTTTGAATTTAGCATCAAGCTCACAAGCTTTACGTAAGCTGTCGAACATCATGTCATTTTCAGCAGTTCTTGCACCAATAATCGCTTTTAAGTAGTATTTAAATCCTACTTCCATAGTGTTAGCGTTAATAGTTGAAAGAGCAGCATCGTATTTAGTAGCTAAAATTTTAGCTAAAGCAGCGTTGCAATTTGTGCTGTTACCAAAGTAACGGATAGCTGCATCATAGTCTCCTTTGTGAATAGAAACAATACCTAAGTTATTGTCAAGCTCAGCACCAGCACCAGCAGCAGAACCGAAGAATTCTTCAGCTTTAGCTACATCACCTTCGCGAAGAGCAATAACACCTAAGTTGTTGTTTACTTCAGCAACACCAGCTTTGATTGAGTTAGCTTTTTCAAAAGCAGTTTTTGCACCAGCAATATCACCTTTAGCATAAAGAACACAACCTACGTTGTTCTGAGCTCTCCAGCACTGAGGAACATTAACAGTAGCAGCTTTGTAAATTGCTAATTGCTCGTCTAAATCTTCAGTTAAAGTAGCAGCATAAAGAATTTCTTCAATATTTAACTCGCTAGGGTTGTTAGCTGCTAGTTCTTTGATTTCCTCATCAGTCTTACCAATCACTTCAGCGTTGATAGACATTTGAGAACGACGTAATTTAGGAAGAATCTCGTCAGCAATTACGCTGAAAGTTTCAGAAATATTTCTGATTTCACGCTCACGTACTTCAGGATCGCTATACATTGAAAGAACACGTAAAATTAGTTCTTTATCCTGTACGTCAGAGTTAGCCATTAATTCTTGGAAACCTTCCCAGTCTTCAGGAGTGTTTTTCAAAGTATACATAGCATCGTCATTACCACCTTCAACTTTTGCTTTTTTCATTTCGCGAGATAAATAGTCTTTTGCTACTTTTTCACGACGAGTTGCTAATTTGCTATTCAAGTCAGCTGGCCCGTCTGGAGAAGCATAAGCAGTAATGTCAACACCTTTGAAGTTAATGTTGTCAGCATCCTGAATGTCTTTCATGAAAGCTTTAAGAGCTGCGATATCTTCTTTTTTCAATTCAGTACCACGGATGTTAGTCTGCTGAATAAGGAAGAATAAATCTGCAGTTTTAGCCTCAGCAATAATTCTTTGGAAAGCATCATCGCCAATAGTCGACTGAGCACCTTGGTCAGCAACTAATTCTGAAGTTGAGATAACACCATCAGCAATTTTGTAATCGTCAAATTCGATTGTTTTTTCACCTTTGGTTGCTTTAATACGAACAACAAGGTCAGAAACTCTCATGTTTTCATTATACGCTACAGAGTTACTGTAAGTAAATGAACCACCTGTTGCATTTGAAATTACTTTGTCGTTACCATCTACGCTCTCACCTTGTACGCGGTATGATGGGAAAGCAGTTTCTCCTCCTTCATACACTAAAACAGGTGTTGCTTCAATGCTAGTGTTTTTATCAAAGTATTTTTCAGGGAACTGAACAGTCACATCAAGATCTACTTGGCCAGCATGCGCTTCCAAAACAGGAGGATTGACTGAATAACTAACGTCTTTAGCACCTTTGTTCATTTTGTCTAAACCTGAACAGCTAGCTAACAACGCTGCTACAGCTAGAGATGCAATTAGAGAAATTCTAATTCTTTTCATAATGTTTACCCAATTATTTGTTTTTTACTTAATCTACAGTGTTTCGTGCAAAATTAAAAATGTTTTTAAAAAATTAAACAGAGTTACGTCATTAAATGACGAAAACCATCATTAAAGATAATTAAATAACACAAAAATTTCTGTTTAATCACAAAAAACCTGTTTTAATCTTCTATTTCGAGCTTTCTTATCAGTTACAATTATAACTTTTTATAAACATAACTGCCTCGATGTGTTAATTATATTTTTGTTTGTAATTGATTTATTACTTAATAAATTGGTTCAATACCCATTTGTTTAAAAGTAAAAGAATATAAATCGGTCCATTCTTCAATTGTTTTCGAAGTTGGCGTTCCTGCACCATGACCAGCATCTGTTTCTATTCGAATAAGCATTGGTTGCTGCCCCTTATATGTATTTTGCAAAGTAGCAATGTATTTAAATGAATGTGCTGGTACCACTCGATCATCATGATCGGCTGTTGTTACCATTACGGCAGGATAGTTTAAATGTTTCTTAATATTGTGTATTGGCGAGTATTTATACAGATACTGAAACATTTCAGGGCTATCTTCGCTTGTGCCATAGTCTGTAGCCCAATATCTACCGATGGTAAAGTGTTGATACCTTAACATATCCATTACACCTACTTGAGGAATGGCAACTTTGAATAGATCAGGTGTCTGGTTAATAACAGCTCCAACTAATAATCCACCGTTCGAACCTCCTTGTATGGCAAGGTATTTAGGCTTAGTATATCCATTGTCGATTAAATAGTGTCCTGCTGAAATAAAATCATCAAATACATTTTGCTTGTTGGTTAAAGTACCTGCTTTATGCCATTCTTCGCCGTACTCTCCGCCACCTCTAATGTTTGCTACGGCAAATACGCCACCATTTTCAAGCCACAATAAGCGTCGGATATCAAAACGCGGATTTAAACTTATATTAAAACCACCATAACCGTATAGCCAGGTTGGGTTTTTACCGTTAAGCTCTATACCTTTTTTGTGCACGATAAACATGGGTACCTCTGTGCCATCTTTACTTTTGTACTTAATTTGTTTGGTTTCATACTGGTCAATTGCAAAGTCAATATCCGTTTGACTGAATACAGTTGATTTATTGTCGGCTATGTTATAGCGGAAGACTACAGATGGGTATGTGTATGATGAAAATGTAAAGAATGTTTCTTTAGCGTCTGATTTGCCATAGAAGCCACTAACTGTACCTACAGATGGTAATTCAACATCGTATAAGGATTCTCCAGTCATTGAAAAGACCTTAATTGCTGAATGGGCATCCTGTTGATAGTTTGCAAAAACTTTATGGCCAACAATCGATGTGTTTACCAAAACATTACTAGCGTGCTCTGGAATAATAGTGGTCCAGTTATCTCTATCAGGACTCGCAGGATCTATGGCTAAAACCTGATATTTTGGCGCCATATCGTTGGTGTATATCCATAGTTTTCCATTCACATGATCGATAATTGAATAATCTTTATTAAAGCTTTTAATCACCTTTACTATTTCTGAATCGTCTTCCAGATTTTTAAAATAAAGTGCATTGCCCGAAGTTGATTCAGTGACACTAATAATCAAAAACTTTTCATCTTCTGTTACATTGGCACTAAAGCTCCATTCTGGATTTTGTGTGTCTTCATAAATTAAAACATCTTTATCTTGAGAGGTGCCAACTTTGTGGTAGTAGAGTTTGCTGTTAGTATTCTCGCCTTTAAGTTCATCGCCTTTAAGCGGAGTAGGGTAGCGATTGTAAAAGAATCCATCTTTGTACCAGGCAATACCCGAAAATTTGATCCACTGAAGATGATCTTTTAATAACTCTCCGCTTTTAATGTCTTTAATAAAGAATTCACGCCAGTCTGAACCGCCTCGTGAAATGCCATAACCCAAATATTTTCCGTCGTTGGAAACAGAGAAATTCGTTAGCGACACAGTGCCATCTTCAGATAGCGTATTCGGATCGAGAAATACTTGTGCTTCACTTTCTAATGACTCCTGGATGTAATATACACTTTGGTTTTGTAATCCGTCGTTCTTAGAAAAGAAATAGTTGTCTCCTGCCTTAAAGGGGGCCGACGTACGTGGATAGTTCCATATTTCAGTTAGTCGATTTTTAATTTTATCCCTGAAAGGAATACTAGCCAAGTGCGAGTTGGTAAGCTTATTTTGTTGTTTTACCCAAAGAGCAGTTTCTTCTGATCTGTCATCTTCGAGCCAGCGGTATGGATCTTCTACCTGAGTGCCAAAATAAGTGTCAACTACTTCACCTTTTTTCGTTTCGGGGTAATCGAAAGTTGATTTATTGCAATTACAGGCAGTCATAATAAGGAGTAGGATGAGAAGTACTGATAAATGAGTTTTCATAATAAAGAAATTAATAGAGTTGATTATTTTTCGCTAGTCTTTGTTCCTTAATTTTACCGCTTAAGTATCCAATTAACATTCCGCAAGTCCAACCAATACTGATGCCTCCAATGCTTGTTTCACCTCCTGTGATATAAATATAGGCAAACGCAATAAGTGTGCCTATGGCCATTCCATAAGTGGCATAAGCCGATGTAATTCTTCCTTTTACATATTGATTGTGCTCTGCTTTTAAGTGTTTTTGCGATGATTCAACCCATTGCTCAAAATGCTTGTTAACACTCATGTCCTGTTCAAAAAGGGGACGTATATTGTGGACGTAGCGACTTCCATCTTTGCTCATTTTTTGACAGTATGGACAGTTGGTGTGATTATGATCTAGTACATCCATTAAACGGGGTAGAACCGATAAACTCATTGAGCGAATTTGCGCCTTGGGAATGTCCTTTAATTGCTCGTTGAGTAAATCAAATGCTTCTTGGTACTTCATGTTAATTCTATGTGCTATGAAATTGTAAAATACGAAAAGAAAATTGGACAACAAAAAAAGGCCAGCTAAGTCGCTGGCCTTTTATATATATGATTAATTACTTAATCTTTCTTAGGTTTTTCTTTACGCTCTGGTCTTGGCAATAAAACTTTACGAGAAAGCTTTAATTTACCTGAGCGTTGGTCGATTTCAATTAACTTGACTTCAACTTCTTCTCCTTCTTTAAGAGCATCTTCAACTTTCTCAAGTCGCTTCCACTCAATTTCAGAAATATGAAGAAGACCATCTTTACCCGGAAGTACTTCAACAAAAGCTCCGAATGGTACAATCGACTTCACTTTTCCTTTGTAGATTGTACCAACCTCAGGTACTGCTACAATGGCTTTTACTTTTGCAAGGGCAGCGTCAATTGACTCTTTGTTAGAGGCCGAGATAGCTACATGTCCTACATCACCATCTTCTTCAATTGTAATTACTGTCTCTGTTGTTGCTTGAATCTCCTGAATGATTTTTCCACCAGGTCCGATTACTGAACCAATCATATCTTTAGGGATATCGATGCTCACGATACGTGGAGCATGTGGTTTGTAATCTTCACGAGGCTCAGTAATGGTCTCATCCAGTTTGTCAAGGATGTGCATTCTACCAGCTTTTGCCTGGTTTAATGCCTGCTCTAAAACTTCGTATGATAAACCATCAACCTTAATATCCATTTGAGTAGCTGTAATACCATCGCGTGTACCAGTTACTTTAAAGTCCATGTCACCCAAGTGGTCTTCGTCACCAAGGATATCTGAAAGAACGGCAAATTTACCTGATTCTGTATCAGTGATTAATCCCATAGCAATACCAGAAACTGGCTTTTTAACAGGAACACCTGCATCCATAAGTGCTAAAGTACCAGCACAAACAGTTGCCATTGATGATGAACCATTTGATTCAAGGATATCCGATACAATACGTACTGTATAAGGATACTCTTCTGGCATCATGCGTTTTAATGCACGGTAAGCCAGGTTACCATGGCCAATCTCACGACGGCTGATTCCACGTGCTGGGCGAGCGTCGCCAGTTGAGAAAGGAGGGAAGTTGTAATGTAAAAGGAAACGATCGTAACTCTTATTCATTACATCATCAACTAATTTCTCATCCATTTTGGTACCCAATGTCACAGTTGTTAATGACTGAGTTTCACCACGTGTAAATACGGCAGATCCATGAGGTCCTGGTAAATAGTCGATTTCACTCCAGATAGGTCTGATTTCATCAGTCTTACGACCATCTAAACGAACCTTTTCATCTAATACAACTTTACGAACAGCTTCTTTCTCTACGTCGTGGTAGTATTTTTTTATTAATCCTGTTGGGATTTCATCGTCTTCTCCATAGTTATCTGCAATAAACTCTTCACAGATAGCACCGAATCCATCAATGCGTTCGTGCTTGTTTGGGTTAGCAGACTTGGCTACATCGTAGGCCTTGTCATAAGTTGCTTTCCAAACTTTCTCACGTAACTCTTCATCGTTATCTTCATGACAGTATTCGCGCTTCTCAGTTTTACCAAGAGCTTCCATCATTTCGATTTGTGCCTGACACTGAGCCTTAATAGCCTCGTGCGCCACTTTCATACCTTCAAGTAAGTCAGCTTCTGATACCTCAGACATCTCACCTTCTACCATCATGATGTTATCAAGAGTAGCGGCAACAATAATGTCCATATCGGCGTCAGCCATTTCAGAAATACTTGGGTTTACTTTCATCTCTCCGTTGATGCGTGCAACACGACACTCGGAGATAGGACCGTTAAACGGAATGTCCGACACAGCTAAAGCAGCTGAAGCAGCTAAACCTGCAAGTGCATCTGGCGAAACTTCACTGTCAGCAGAAATTAAGTTAACCGTTACGAATGTATCAGCGTGGTAATCCTCTGGAAAAAGAGGACGAAGTGCGCGGTCAATTAAACGCGACACTAATATTTCATAATCTGATGGACGAGCTTCTCTCTTTTGGAAACCTCCAGGGAAACGTCCTACAGCAGCATATTTTTCTTTGTATTCAACAGTTAGCGGCATAAAATCTACATCAGGCTTTGCATCCTTTGCAGAAGTAACTGCTGCTAATAAATAGGTATCACCCATTTTTACGACTACCGAGCCGTCAGCTTGTTTAGCTAATTTACCAGTTTCAATGGTAATTGTTCTGCCATCACCGAGATCAATAACTTTTTCTAATGGTTTAATCATGACAATTTTCTTATCTTTTTTTATCCTTCTATTATCGCGCCAAAGATATGTATTAAACTTTGATTACGATAATTATAAGCCATTAGTTTTTAGATACAAAAAGCTGTTTTGCTAAAGAATTGCCTTAGCCATTGTGGGTAGAGTTCTTTTGGTTCTTGTAATTTAGTAATTATTAGTAGTTTGAAATGGGGGGTGTCGTGCAGTGAGAAAGTACCGAACGATGTGTGATTGCTTTTGGAGGAGAGTTTATCGGACAAAAAAAAAGAGCAACCATAAAAATGATTGCTCTTGAAATGTTTTTCAAATTGCTTACTTACGAATTCCTAAGTCGGCAATTAGCTCACGATATCTGATGATATCTTTTTTCTTTAAGTAGTCAAGTAAGCTACGACGCTTACCTACCAACTTAATTAATGCGTGTTGCGTGCTATAATCTTTACGATTTGACTTTAAGTGTTCAGTCAAATGAGCAATACGGTATGAAAATAATGCAATCTGGCCCTCAGTTGAACCAGTATCAGAATTCGACTTTCCGTACTTCTCGAAGATTTCTTGCTTTTTTTCTGCTGTTAAGTACATAATACTTTATTTAAATATATTTTGCGGGTGCAAAGATAAGTATTAATTTGATTGAGGCAAGCGAATGAATACTAGTTTTTTACAAAAAAGGACAGATTAAGAAGTCTTAACCTGTCCTTTCATCTTTTTTCTACTAATGCTTAGTAACCACGTTCTTCGGCCATTTTCTCCATTTCCTGATTGAAAATTTCTTCGAATTTAGCTTTGTCGTAATCAACCTGAAGCTTTTGATTGTTTGAAAGTTTGTTTTCAATGCCGTTTAAGATGTCTTCTTTACTAACTTCAACAGCTACAAAACCACGGTATTTACCATTAGCAAGTACGCTTTTTTTCTGACAGGCAACTACTACATTAGAAATGGTTTCGTCAGCTACCTCGCGTGTTAGGTTCTCAAATTTAGCTTCAAATTCCGATGCATCACCAAATTCGCGCTCATTTACATAGCGATCAGTTACTGATTTAGTATTAGAGCTAATTAAGGTTACTAATCTTTGTTTGGCATTTAATAATGCTTTTTCTTCAGCCAAACTTAGATCTGAACTAGTAGCCATGGCGCTTGCACGAAAATAGTTTTTGTCTGATCTACCTTTGTCCTCACAAGGCATATCTTCCAAAATTTGACCTACTTCATTATTAGTAGCAACTTTTTCTTTCGATTTACAGCTGTTTAAACCACCAACTAAGGCAAGAGTTAAAACAAGGGCTCCAAAAAAATTCTTTGTATTCATAACTTATAAGTATTTGGGTTTTCAATTAAAATTACGTTTGACAACTATCAAAAAGCGAACCAAAATTAACAGAGGTTAACATTTTTTGTTGAGTGATATAAGAATTAGTATACTCTAAACTGCTTGAAAGGTTATAGAAACTCTATAATAATCTTTTGTGTAATGAAGAGTATTTGTCTTTTAAACTACAGTTGTTGAGTTGCTTATTGTTTCTTGTGGACTTGTTAATATTGTTTCGAATTGTTCAATTTGAGTAGGAGAACCAAGTACAAATAATTTATCAGCAGGCGTAATTTCTATGTCGGGAGATGGATTAAATAAGTATGCTCCTTCGGCTGTTTTTATACCCACTAAATTAGCACCTGATTTTTCTCTTAGACGCAATTCTCTAATTGTTTTTTTATAGTTGCTTACTGCAAGCTTGTTACAGTCAATTTCCATTAATTGTACATCTTTCGACTGTTGTAATAGAATGTATTCGATAAATTCAACTACATCGGGTTGCGTCACAAGCTTCGCCATTCGCTGACCGCCAATCCTATCTGGCATAATTACGTTGGTAGCTCCTGCACGCCTTAGTTTTGTGTCTGATCTAAAGTCACTTGCCCTACTGATTATTTTTAACGAGGGGTTCATTTCAGCCGCTGTTAACACCACAAACATGTTGTCCGCATCATTTGGTAGAGCAGTTATAAGTGCTCTTGCATTTCTAATTTGAGCGGCATCCAGTACTTCTTCGGAGCTAGCATCGCCCTGTACGTATAGTAGTTCAGGATCTTCCAGAATCCTTGATACCACATGGTCGCGTTTTTCAACAATTACAAATTTTTCCCCATGCTCAGCTAGTTCAACACATGCCTGGTATCCATTGCGACCAAAGCCACAAACAATCACATGGTCTTCTAATTTTACAATTTTCTTTCTCAACTGGTATGCTTTATAGGATTGATGTAATACGCCTTCGAAAATAATACGTGTTACCTGCGTAATAACGTAACCGAAAATTCCTAAGCTAAAAATAATAAGAAAAACGGTAAAAATCTTACCTGGGTCAGTTAAAGGAACCACTTCGCGAAAGCCAACAGTAGCCATCGTGATAACCGTCATATAAACTGCGTCGACAAAACGATAGCCTTCAATTAGCATAAAGCCAGAAGAGCCAATGGCAATAGTTAGAACCAATAGTCCACCTGCGGTCAATAATGCCTTAATCGTATCGTGATATACTGTGTTGTTTTCTATGTTTTGCATAAAACCTTATGTCCAATTTGGCAGTTTAAGCATTTCTTGCTGTCGCAATAATTCTTTTTTAAGAAGAGTAATGCTTGCGCCTGTGCTTCATTTTCTGATTTAACACCTAATTCATTCCACTTATTAAGCGTAGCATTCTTCTCATTTACTTGCTGATAAAGATAGTCAATGATTTTTTCTTTTTGTTCTTGATTGTTGTGTTTTGCCGCATAAATAAACAGATAGGGAAGAATAGTGTTGTAAACAATGCGTTGTTGCGATGCTTTCCCGAGTTGCTTCTTGGATATTTTCTTACTTGTACTGCCAAACTTGTAGTGTGTAGTCCAGTAGTCCGATGTTTCAATGTTTAAGGATTCGAATTGCTGCATGCTTTTGTCTATTGAAAGGAGGGGCTCAAACTGACCATGTGTTTTATGAATGAGCATTGCCAATTGAGCCAGGCGTATAGTCGGAAAGTTGCCAGGTCTTAGCCTTAGAAATTTCCATAAATGTGCCTTAATAGGATTTAAGCCATACTTTAGCTTAAGGAATTTGTACTCTTTTCTAAGTGAGTAGATGTATTCATCGTTGAGTTCACTTTTACTTAAAAAGCCTGCTTGACCATATAGAATGGCTTCTATCTGAAATAAGTTATCAGCATGTTTTAATAGGGTGGTAAGTGGTGTTTGTCGCGCCATCATTTCAAATGGTTGGCCGTTAATGCCAAAGCCAAAACTACGCGATAGTAAAATGAAGAGTACCTGATCCCAGTTGTTTTGGTGGGCTTGAAGTAAGCCCTTGATTAACTCGTTTTTCTGTTCAAGCCGCTCAATTAATAGTCTGTCAATCCATTGTTGCAGAATAAATTTATCAACTTTGCTAATGTGATTGGCACAAGGAACCCATAGGGCATTATGATACAACTGTTGATATTTCGATTGCAAATCATTGGACACCTGCATTTGAAAGGTGGGTATTGTTCTGTTTTGCGAGTTAACAGTTTTCTCACCCTTTTTCTCAATCACATGAAGAATTACATTGTCGTAGGTTGAGTCGTGATGATGCTGGTGCGCATACCATTCTTTTTCATCTTGATGAATTTCAACATTGCCAGCCCAAAGCGTGTTGTCTATCTTAATTTTTGCGTTGAAGAAATCGGGGCCGCCATCGGTATTTTTGGTGCCTGGATGAATGACCTCAATGCTTTGTTTGTCGGTGGTTGATAATTGAGGTGTGTAAAGGCGATACTGCCATATGAAATGTAAAAAATCTTCATTCATAGAGGTTTGGTTTAAACACTCAAATTAAATTATTTTGAGTTGAGGTGCAAGTGTTTAAGCCAACAATAAAAAAGCCCGTAACATTTCTGTAACGGGCTTTCAAATATTTTTAATTCAGCTATTAAACTAAACCGTGTTCTTTTAATAACTTCTCCATGTCTTGCTGCACAGCAATGGCATTTTCACGTGCTTTTGTAGCAAAGTCTTCTGCATCGCTGGCGTAGATAATGCCACGACTAGAATTTACTAATAAACCACATTTGCTGTTCATACCATTTTTGGCCACTTCTTCCAAGCTTCCGCCTTGGGCACCAACTCCTGGTACTAATAAAAAGTGGTTAGGAATAATTTTACGAATGTCAGCTAACATCTCTGCTTTAGTAGCACCAACTACGTACATCAGGTTCTCTTCAGTTCCCCATGTAGCACTTGTTTTAATTACCTTTTCGTAAAGCTTCTCGTCATTCTCCTCCATAAACTGGAAGTCGAATGCACCTTTGTTTGATGTAAGAGCCAAAAGGATTACCCACTTATCAACATGTGTTAAGAAAGGCTTTACTGAATCTTCACCCATATAAGGAGCAACGGTTACTGAGTCAAACTCCATGTGATCGAAAAACGCCTTGGCATACATAGCAGAGGTGTTTCCGATATCACCGCGTTTGGCATCCGCAATAATAAAAATATCAGGATGATTGTATTTGATGTAGTTAACGGTTTTCTCCAATGAGTTCCAACCATTAACACCCAAGCTTTCGTAAAACGCTAGGTTTGGTTTATAGGCTACTGTTACATCGTGAGTTGCATCAATAATCTGCTTGTTGAAAGCAAAAATAGGATCAGTTGTATCTAATAAGTGACGAGGAATTTTGTTGATGTCGGTATCTAATCCCACACATAAAAAACTCTTCTTCTTTTTAATGTTTTCAAAAAGCTCTTGTGATGTCATATTTTCTAAGTGTCAATGTGTTAAATGTCAAGATTTAAGCTGTAGTACCGTGTCCGATCTTATTTCTTATATCTATAATCTTTTATCTAAAAATTACATTTCGTTAGCTTTCAATCGTTCAGCATTTTCCTCAACAATTAGCTTGTCAATAATTTGCTGAATATCACCATCCATAACTGCAGGTAGGTTGTAAAGTGTTAGGTTGATACGATGATCAGTAACACGACCCTGCGGATAGTTGTATGTTCTAATTTTTGCCGAACGGTCACCCGACGATACTAAAGTTTTACGTTGAGACGAAATCTCATCCAAATGTTTTTGGTATTCCAGGTTATATAGGCGTGTACGTAATTCGGTCATCGCCTTATCCAGGTTTTTCAACTGTGATTTCTGATCCTGACAAGTAACTACAATGCCTGATGGCGTGTGCGTTAATCGAATGGCTGAGTAAGTTGTGTTAACCGACTGTCCACCGGGTCCTGATGCACAGTATGTATCTTTACGAATGTCTTCGGTACGTAGTTCGATGTCAAATTCTTCCGCTTCTGGCAGTGCAGCTACTGTAGCAGCAGAGGTGTGAACACGACCTTGTGTTTCGGTTTGTGGCACACGCTGAACGCGGTGTACGCCAGATTCATATTTTAAAATACCATATACGCCATTACCTGTAACATTCATTACAATCTCTTTGAATCCACCCGAAGTACCCTCATTACTATTGGTTACTTCAACACGCCATCCTTTATCCTGGCAATATTTAGTGTACATACGTGCTAGCTCACCAGCAAAAATACTGGCTTCGTCACCACCTGTACCAGCTCTAATTTCAAGCACAGCATTTTTAGCATCTTGCGGGTCGGCAGGAATCAACAGAACCTTGATCTCCTCTTCCATTACAGGCAATTTAGCCTCTAATTCGTCCAGCTCCATCTTAGCCATTTCTTTCATCTCTGGATCAGTCTCTTCTTTGAGCATCTCCTTGGTTGAATCGATATTCTTTAAGGTGTTTTCAAAATCATCACGAACCGCAACAACTTTTTCAAGCTCAGAATATTCCTTATTCAACTTTATGTATCTTTTTGTATCTGTAATAACTTCTGGGTTGGTAATCTGTTCAGATACCTCCAGAAAGCGCAGTCGCAAACCTTCTAGTTTTTCTAGTAAATCGTGTTTTGCCATATTTTAGTTGTTGACAAGCATTAAACAATTGACAGCAGCTTTAAACTCTGTCATTTTCAAAGTCATCAACGATGACTAGTATTCAAAAGTGCCAAACTCACTTTCAATGGTCAGCTTTTTGCCGTCGTGAGTTTCCACGCGACCAACGATTTGAGCATCGATATTAAATGACTTGGCAATTTCGATTACCTTATCTGCTTTTTCAGGAGATAGGTATATTTCGTAGCGATGTCCCATGTTAAATACTTTGTACATCTCTTTCCAGTCTGTTCCTGATTCTTCATGAATTGTTTTGAAAAGAGGAGGTACATCAAACATGTTATCCTTGATGATGTGCACATTTTCTACAAAGTGTAATACTTTGGTTTGAGCACCACCAGAACAATGCACCATGCCATGGATGTCGCTTCGCATTTCGTCAAGTACTTTTTTCACCACAGGCGCATAAGTACGCGTTGGCGAAAGAACTAATTTACCTGCGTCAATTGGCGACTCCTTAACCGAATCGGTAAGTTGATAATTCCCTGAATAAACTAATTCTGCAGGAACAGAGCCATCAAAGCTTTCTGGGTATTTTTCAGCCAAATACTTTGCAAATACATCGTGGCGGGCAGATGTTAATCCGTTACTTCCCATGCCTCCGTTGTATTCTGTTTCGTAGGTTGCTTGACCCGATGATGAAAGACCAACAATTACATCACCATCCTGAATGGTGTCGTTGGAAATCACCTCGCTACGTTTCATACGACAGGTAACCGTGCTATCCACAATTATTGTTCTCACCAAATCACCCACATCGGCAGTCTCTCCGCCAGTAGGGAAAATGCTGATGCCCATTTCGCGTAATTCTGCTAAAAGTTCATCAGTACCATTGATGATCGCTGAAAGTACTTCGCCAGGAATCAGGTTCTTGTTACGCCCAATGGTTGATGAAACCAAAATATTCTCAGTAGCACCTACACATAATAAATCATCCACATTCATGATAATGGCATCTTGAGCAATACCTTTCCATACGGAAACATCACCCGTTTCTTTCCAGTACATATAAGCCAATGACGACTTTGTACCTGCACCATCGGCATGCATAATGTTACAATATTCATCATCGCCACCTAGTATGTCAGGAACGATTTTGCAAAATGCCTGCGGAAATACGCCTTTATCAATGTTTTTGATTGCGTTGTGTACGTCTTCTTTGGAGGCTGAAACGCCTCTTAGGTTGTATCTCGAATCTGAGCTCACAAGTATTAATTTATCAGTTTTTTAACCTATTTCGGAGTGCAAAAATAGTACAATCTTTCGGCATCATCAAAAAAGAAGCAAATATGTTGGTAGATATGCTCAGATGTATAAAATTTAAGGTGTCATTTTGCAAAGCTTATTTCATTATTTTTACCATCTAATAAAAATGATGATGCTCAAGAAAATTGATGGTTTTATAATTGGACTTTTGCTGATGCTTCTTGCTGCATGGCTGTTTCCGCAAGGAGGTACATACAGTGGTCATGCTAATTTGAAGCAGTTAACAGATGTAGGAATCACACTCATCTTCTTTTTTTATGGCTTAAAGTTGAGTCCTAAACAAATGAGAGAGGGCTTGAGTAATTATAAACTTCATTTGGTTATTCAGTTATCGACGTTTGTATTATTTCCTCTACTAGTAATTGCTTTTTTGCCTCTGTTAAAAACGGAAGAACAGCACCAGATTTGGTTAGCCATGTTTTTCTTAGCAGCCTTGCCTTCTACAGTATCTTCATCGGTGGTAATGGTGGTAATGGCCAAAGGCAACATGGCTGGGGCCATATTTAATGCCAGTATATCGGGTTTGATAGGCATTGTTGTTACACCTTTATGGATGGGCTTGTTTTGGCAAGCTAACGGAGAGGTGTTTGACTTTTCATCTGTCGTATCGAGTTTAATCCTGCAGATTTTATTGCCAGTTATTGCTGGATTATTTTTAAATAAATATTTGGGTTCTTGGGTTAAAAAACATTTGAAAAAACTGGCCCTTTTCGATAAAAGCGTGATACTGTTGATTGTGTATAAAAGTTTTAGTCAGTCCTTTTCAGCAGGTCTGTTCGATGCCATTAGTTTGTTCGATATTTTACTGATTAGCATTGCTACTTTAGCGCTGTTTTTTGTGGTATACCTATTAATAAGTATAGTGTCGCGTTGGCTGGGCTTTAGTCGTGAAGATAAAATTACAGCTGTTTTTTGCGGTTCTAAAAAATCATTGGTACATGGTACTGTCTTTTCAAAAGTACTGTTCGAAAACGCCGCTGGGCAAGGCTTGTTTTTAATGCCCATAATGCTTTATCATTCATTTCAACTGATTATTGTAAGTGTGATTGCGCAGCGGATGGGGCACAAGGGAAAGGCGCAGGAGCAAGGTGGAATTATCAATTTTAAATAAAAGTTTTGTTTAAAGTGCCTAATGTTACGTATGAGTTTGCTACGAAATAAGTAGGGGTTTTTATTGGTTCAAGCTCGCTAGGAGCGAGGTTAACCCGACGCAGATACGATGCAGGTACGAAGCGTATACGAAGCAGAGCCAATAAAGAACCGAAGAGAAGTATGCTATTTGTTGTTTTTATAGAGCTGTTGATTGCAATTTATTGATTAGTTTTGCAGCCTTTTTGAAATAATACCGATTACTATTCAAAATGCGCCTTCAGTTTGTTTCACTTATAAAAGCACTTTGAATATGTATCGGCATTATACCAGCGCATTTTAATATTTAATTGGTATAATATGGAGGAAATAGGGAAGTATATAGCGGTTTATTTGGCAGGGGCTACTGGTATTTATAAAGGTATTCCTGTGGGGATAGCATTGGGGGTAAAACCCTTGTTAATTGCTTCTTTGGTTTCATTGGGTGCTATCTCGTCAGCTTTATTAGTTTATTTTTCGGGCGAGCCATTTCGTAAGTGGTTAATGGATAAGTATGGCAGTAAGACCTTTGAGCAAAAAAAAGCTAAGTTCTCCTTGTGGATGGAGAAGTATGGGGTACACGGGCTTGGCTTGATGGTAACTGGCTTGCTTGGACCTTTTATCGCTTTAATTATCGGGATGACGATATTAAACGACACACGAAAATTTCTGTATTATTTATTGTTGGGTATCGTTCTTTGGTCCTTTGGAATTACTTATCTCTCAGAACCATTGGTTCTGTTGTTTAAATCTACTTTCAAGAACTAAATATCTTTTCTTCCCTTGGTGTTATTCGGGGTTTTGCTCAGCACTATTTTAAAAGTAACTACTCTTTAATACGAAACTCAATGCGCCTGTTTATGTTGTGTGCAGCCTCTTTGTTTGAATTACTCCTTATTTGTTTGATAAAACGTTGAGATAAAACATCTCCTTCATCCAGGAATTTATATTTCTTTGCTTGTCGTTTGTTAACAGTCATTGGTTCGGTATCGCCAATGCCTTTGGCCGATAAGCGTTCTGTTTTAATGCCTTTTGCCATTAAATATTCCATTACTGCCTGCGCTCTCTTCTGTGATAAAACAACAGCTTTTGCTCCTGCGCCTTCGCCAGAGGCATGCGCCACTATTTCTAACACAATTTCTTGATTCATGCCGAGGATAGCTGTCAAACGATCTAGTTCTTGTTGAGCATCAATATTTAATGTTGCATCTTCTTTGCCGAAGTTGATGTTTTTTAAGATGATAGCATCTTCCATAGGCATCATGCCTACTTCAAAGTCAAACTCTTTATTGTTGCCAAGACCTACTGTTGAAAGTTTATGCTTGTAGTTGAAGAATCCTTTGGAAGCGACCATGAACACATATTCAGTTTGGGGCGATAACTTGGCTCCAAAAGTACCATCGTTTCTAATGTTGAGTTTTACGTTTGCTCCATCCGTTCCAATCAATCGGAGGTAAGCTTCTGAAATAGGTTCTTCGTCTTTCTGACTATAAACAAGCCCTTTCATGCTAAATTCGAGCTTAGGAAGACTGAATTCATAAATGTTATCAACACCTTTGGAACTACCACGTGAGGAACTGAATAGGCCAGCTTCTTCAATGCCTTTAAAGGCAATGCCAAAATCATCGGCATCACTATTAATGGGGCGTCCAAGGTTATGTACCACCCAATCTTGTTTGTCCTCATCAAAGGCAGCTCTATAAATGTCTAAGCCACCATAGCCCACATGCGCATTGGAACTGAAATATAAAGAACCATCCATGCGTGTTGATGGGAACATTTCGTCACCTGCTGTATTAATAACACTGCCCATGTTAACGGGTTCTCCCCAGCCACTATCGCCACCTTTTTTCGATTTCCAAATATCTTTGCCTCCTTTGCCACCTGGCATATCGCTAACGAAGTAAAGTGTTTCGCCATCGAAAGAAATAGCAGGATGAGCAACCAATAAGCTATCGCCACCAATGGTTATTAAACTGGGTTCTCCCCATTTGCCACCAGAGCGGCTGGTTGAATACATTTCGGCACTTCTGGCCTGTTCGTTATCATAGCTGCAACGCGTGAAATACATGCTTTTGCCATCGGCCGACATTGTGGCGCTACCTTCGTCAAATTCCGAATTAATAATCTCATCCAGTATTTCAGGATCAGTCCATTCTCCTTTGGCATCTATTTTAGCCATGTAAATGTTCGATCCGCCCTGGCCAGTAATTCTACTCTTCTTGCGTTTCTTTTTTTCGGTGCGCATCGATGAGAAGTAGACCTGATCATAATCACTACTTGAATAGCCTGGCGAAAAATCACTGTATCGGGTGTTGCTTAATTTTTTTACTTTGTTTACGGTATATCGTGTAACAATCGAGTCGTTCTGAGCTAACTTGCACGATGCAATGCCGTTATGAGCACGTTTGTCTAAGGGTTCTTTTTGCAGATAGGCCTCGTAGGCTGCAATGGCCTCTTCGTATTTTTGCGATGCTAGCAGGCAATCACCCAGATATAAGCCAGCATCTGCTCTTTCATATTTATATCGTACGGCACGTTTGTATTGCGAATGAGCTTTTTTTGGTCGATTGGTTAATCTGTAACACTCACCCAAATAATAGGAAATTTCACCTTGCGTGTATTTATTCTTTTCTTTTCGGTATGCTTTTTTAAACTGAACAGCCGCTCTGTCATATTCACCAATCAAGTAGGCTTTGTTGGCATTGCCGAGTTTGCTGCCTCCAATGCACCCTGTGAGCATGATCGCTGATAAGAGTAGAAAAGTATAGAGTTTGAAATATCCTTTGAATATGGGCATTAGGTTCTTTTTATATTGATGAACCAAAAATAAATAATAATTAGACACATAAAAAACGATAATGGAAAGCTTTTATTGTTAAGCCTATCAAATATGCAATTATGCAACATTAAGTGGGATCAGTTGTTTTGCATATGCGCTCATTTACTTTTGTTCGTTTAGCTAATCAACTCTTAGTGGTTTTACTCAAGCAATGGTACAATTAGCTCAATGTTACAGTTTTTATGATAGGGGTGTAAGGGGTAAAGTGATTTTAATCGTTGAAACACATCAGCTAGTCAAGTTAAATTGGAGTACTAAGAAAGAAATAATATTTTTAGGGGTGTTTATAACCTAAACCAAAGCATATGAATGTATTCAATAAAATTATAGTGGGGCTACTTTGTGCCTTATTATTAGCATGCAATAGTAAGAGTGATCAATCAGTAGCGACTAAAAAGAAGCAGGAAAAACCAGCTGTACAAGTTGATATTACAGGTTCTCAATTTTCATTTGAGCGCGATTGGGACGATATAAAAGATGATGGTGTTCTAAAAGTGTTGACTACCTATAGCGGTACTAGTTATTTTTTATACAAAGGTAGGCCCATGGGTTTTGAATATGAGCTTTTAGAGAAGTTTGCCGAATCGCAAGATTTAAAAGTTGATTTACGGATTGTAGATAGTATTGATAGCATGTTCTTCTATTTAAATAGAGGAGATGTTGACTTAATAGCACATGGCTTAACTGAAACGAGTAAGAGAAAATCCTTTGTAAGTTTTACCAAACCTTTATACAGTAGCAAACAAGTTTTGGTGCAAAAGATGCCCGACAACTGGTATGAACTACATTGGAAGAAAATAGAAGAATCGTTACTGCATGATGCCATTGAATTAATGGGAGATACAGTGTCGGTTAGAGCTCACTCATCGTACCATATGCGTTTGGAAAACCTGGCAGAGGAAATAGGTGGAGAAATATTTATTGATACCCTACCAGGAGATTATACTACAGAAGAAATTATAGAAAAGGTGGCTGAGGGGCAAATCAAACAAACCGTAGCGGACTTAAATATTGCCAATTTAATGGCTTCATATTTTCCTGTTTTAAATGTGGATGTATCGTTAAGTATGACTCAAAATATGGCTTGGGTCGTTCGTCAATCATCACCACAGTTACGTGATAAAATCAACGAGTGGCTTGTGCCCTATAAAAAGAAAAGTGAATACTACGTTATTTACAACAAGTATTACAAAAGCAAAAAAGACTACCGCCGCCGCGTGAATAGCGATTTTTACAGTTTAAAGCAGAATCAAATCAGTAAGTATGATGAATTGTTTAAAAAGGAAGCGGAAAAAATAGGTTGGGACTGGCGTTTGTTGGCTTCTCAGGTGTATCAGGAATCTAAATTTAATTCATCGGCCGTATCCTGGGCAGGGGCAGTTGGTTTAATGCAAATTATGCCTGCTACCGCTAAAGACCTTGGTTTGCAATGGCGCAGTAATCCAGAACTTAGTATGGATGCAGGTGTCCGTTATTTGGGGCAGCTTTTGAAGCGTTACGAGGCTGTGGAGGATTCTGTTCAGCAGATAAAGTTTACGTTTGCCGCTTATAATTGTGGTTTTGGCCATGTTGCCGATGCACGTCGATTGGCCAAAAAGTACCAATTGGATCCTGATGTTTGGGATGATAATGTGGAGAAGATGATTTTGGCATTGCGCTACCCTAAGAATTTTAACGATTCGGCGGTTAAGTTCGGTTACCTTAGAGGCACTGAGCCTTATACCTACGTTCGTCAAATATTTGAACGGTATGAGCATTACAAAACCTTTATAAAGGAATAGGTAAATGCTCTTTACCGAAAAATATTTTTAAGAGAAGGGCGTTATCCGCCAATCATGGCTTCCACACCATAGGATTCAAATATGGAAATGATGGTTTTGAGTCTTTCTGGACTAGGCTCTGCCATTTCTCCCTTGGAATAGGCTTCGCCCAGTTTTTCATATTTCTTTTCGGCAATATTATGAAACGGAAGCAGGTTGATAAGTGGTTTTTTACCATCCAGATTCGCTATGAATTGTGCTGAGGAATGGATGTTCTCATCATCATCGTTAACACCTTTTATTAGTGGGATGCGTATGTTCATGTCAACACCTGTGGCTGCGAGGTTTTTGAGATTGCTTAATATCTTTTCATTGGGCATACCTGTCCATTCTCGGTGTTTATCCGAGTCCATCATCTTAAGGTCGTAGAGGAAATGATTGGTTCGTTTCGCTACCTCCATCAATACCTCAGGCTTGGCATAACCTGTTGTGTCAACACAGGTGTGAATTTCTTCTCTGGCACATGCATCAAGTAAGGGAATGAGAAATTCGTGGTGCAAGAGTGGCTCGCCTCCCGAAAATGTAACGCCGCCTTCAGACTGATCCATTAGGGTGACTTCTTTTTTTATCTGTGTTAACACTTCATCAACACTCATGACTTGCCCTGTCATTTCAATGGCCTTGGTTGGACAAACATCAGCACAAATACCACAGAGCGTGCAAGCTTCAATGTCGGTTACAATGCCATCCGCAGTTAACTTAAGTGCATTTTCAGGACAATGTTTAACACATTCTTCACAGGCTATACACTTGCTGTCGTTATACATTTTTTGCTGATGCGTTAATTGACTTTCTGGGTTGTGGCACCAGCGACAACGTAAAGGGCAGCCTTTTAGAAATATGGTGATGCGAATGCCTGGTCCGTCATTGATGGCATAGCGTTTTATATCGAATATTAAGCTTGGCACTTCCATGTAGCACGATTGTATTAAACACTGCCGACAAGCTTTCTAAAACTTGCCAGCAGTGTAATTTTGGTGTAGTGTAATGCTATTTAAAATGATTCGTTTTCTGTACGATCAATTACTTCTTGTTGCAGGTCGGCATTCATATCATTAAAGTAATCGCTATAACCAGCCATGCGTACCAAAAGATCTTTGTAATCGTCGGGTGATTCCTGGGCTGCCCTTAAGGTAGCTGTATCCACAATGTTAAACTGAATATGGTGACCTCCTAAGGTAAAGTAACTTCTGATGAGCTTACCTAACTTGGCAATATCTTCATTGCGCTTAAGCAAGCTTGGTAAGAAGCGTTGGTTCAATAAAGTACCACCTGAGCGCGTGTGATCCAGCTTCGTTAGTGATCGTATAACTGCAGATGGACCTTTAATATCACATCCATGCGACGGAGATGTGCCATCGGAAATAGACTTGCCAGCTAAACGACCATTGGGTGTGGCACCCATGACTTTGCCAAAGTAAACATGGCAGGTTGTCGATAACATGTTGAGGTGGTATTTTCCTCCTTTAATATTTGGCTTGCCATCAATGGTTTTCACTAAATCGTCATAGACTTTCAGAGCAATGTCATCGGCATATTGGTCATCGTTACCAAAGAATGGTGTACGGTTAACAATGGTTTGTCGCATTATTTCATCGCCCTCAAAGTTGTTGGCTACCGCTGTAAGAATACGGTCCATATCAAATGTTTTCTTTTCGAAAACATGGTGTTTTATGGTTGATAAACTATCGGTAACAGTACCAAGTCCAGTGCATTGAATGTAATTCGTATTGTAACGAGGACCACTGTTATAGTAATCTTTACCCTTGGAAATACAATCTTCGATTACTACTGAAAGGAAAGGAGCAGGAGCATATTTGGCAAACATCGTATCGATGTAATTGCTCACTTTCATTTTTTGTTCGATAATGTACTCCAGCTGAGTTTTAAATGCGGCATATAAATCTTCGTAAGAAGTAAATGTGCGTGGATCTCCTGATTCACATCCAGCTCTTTTCCCTGTTACAGGGTCGATGCCATTGTTAAGTGTTACCTCTAAAACTTTGGGCACATTCAGGTAGCCAGTTAATACATAGGCCTCTTTACCAAAAGCACCTACTTCAATACATCCGCTACATCCACCTTCGCGAGCATCCGTTAAAGATTTGCCTTGTCCCAGCATTTCAGTAATGTATGTTTCAGGACTAAATACCGACGGGTAGCCATGTCCTTGACGAATTACCTTGCAGGCCGCATTTAGAAATTTATCTGGTGTTTTATGGCTGATGTGTACCGATGAGCCTGGTTGAAGCAGGTGAAGTTCTTCAACTACCTCCAACATGATGTATGAAACTGCACTAACGCCATCGGAGCCATCTGATTTAACTCCACCAATATTGATGTTGGTAAAATCGTTGTAGGTACCACTTTCTTTGGCGGTAATTCCAACTTTAGGAGGTGCTGTTTGGTTATTTACTTTGATCCACATGCAGCTAATGATTTCCTTAGCTTCCTCACGTGTGATAGTGCCTTCTGCAATTTCTTTTTCGTAGAAAGGAGCGAGGTGCTGGTCGAAATGCCCAGGATTCATAGCGTCCCAACCATTTAATTCAGTAATGGTTCCCAAGTGAACAAACCAATACATTTGCACTGCTTCGTGAAAAGTACGAGGTGCGTTGGCTGGCACCCAACGGCATACTTCTGCTACTTTTAAAAGCTCAGCTTTACGTTGTGGATCAGTCTCTGTTTGTGCTTTCTCCTCAGCTAACGCGGCATGTCGCTCAGCAAAAACAATGGCAGCATCACATGAAATATTCATGGCTTTTAGTTGCTCGGCCTTGTTGTTGGCATCAGCATCGTGCAAGTAATCCAATGAGTTAAGGTGCGCTTCAATGTCTTTTTTGAAATCGAGCAAACCCTTTTTGTATATTTTACCATCGAGGCAAGTATGACCAGGTGCTCGTTGCTCCATAAACTCGGTAAATAAACCAGCTTCGTAGGCTCTTTTCCATTCTATGGGAACGTGGTTGAAAATACGTTCGCGCTGTGTGCGCCCTTCCCAATAAGGAATTACCTCTTGTTCGTAAATATCAATATCTTCCTGGTCAATGGTGTATTTTTGTTGGTCGCGTGTATTAAGAACATGAAAATCCTCTACGCTATGGCATGTTAACTCCGGAAACGTTGGTACCGCTTTGGGTTTAGGGCCGCGTTCACCTACAATTAGTTCATCATCACCCAAGTAAAGGGTTTTCTTTTGGCAATGATCTAAGAATGTAAGGGCTCGTAATACTGGAATGGAATGCTTGCCATACTCGGCTTTGTAATAGGCTGTTTGGTGTAGAGCACGTTCGATAGAAATGCTTGGTGCTGCTTCAAAGCTGGCTTTTCGTAGGCGTTGAATACGCTCGTTCATGCCAGGTCCTATTTTATCACCCAGAGGTTGGTAAAAGTTACCTTCGGCAGCGGCGCTGCGTTCAGCCGTTTTAACAGGGTCTTCTTTGCCAAGAATTTCTTTTATAGTTGGTAATCCTGCGCCATTAGGATCTGGCGTACCTTTTATGTTTGATGTTGCCATTTTATTTGTCTTAAGGAATAATTTAATGAGCGTAAACAATAGCAAAATCTATGCTACAAATAGAGCTCAAAATACATGATGGTTAAAAAATAAATGTGATAATAAGAATTGACTGATTCAAGGGATGAACAGTCTTAGACTATTCGCTATCGCTTGTAGAACATCAAGCATTCATACAAGCAGCGGTATCCTTTTATGTTATGAGAATTATTCACTTTTCTGATAAAGTATTGAACTTCAAAGTTGCGTAAAAATATGGATAATGCAAAATGAAGACTTTATTTTCATGTGTCAGATGGAACACTAAAGCAAATTTCATCATCTACCTGTGTGAAAAGCTACTCTCGTAGCTTGTTTCATAGCAAACAGAGCTTATGGTCTAAGGCATATGCTCAGGTTGGTATGAATTTAACTATGATTAAAAGTGTTGCTGAAGTACTTTAATCATTCAAAATAAAGCGATTCTCCGGAATGATCACCTCTATCCTTGGGGCTTTGTCGTTTTTAGGTGCCGGGCGGTTTTGTTGTTTGGCGCGTTGTTTACGCTTTTTGATGACTTCCTTTCGGTAGGCTTTGTATTTTTTGCAGAACTCATCGTACTCAATTGCTGTTTTGTGCTCAAAGGGATGGCGTATAATCCCTGATTCGTCCCCTAACTTAATAGCTTCGGATTGAAACACCAATACATCATCAGTCGACACAAGCTTGAGCATTACACCAGGAAGTCCATGAAATTTCCAAGGAGCTGCTGTAAAAGGTAAATCAGTTGTGTAATAGGCCATGTATTCGCGTCCACGAAATTCGGCAATGGCACTTTTACAAGGATAATTAACAATGGTGTCCTTTTCGCCTGTCAGGCGCCAATCAAATAAATCAAGCTTCTCCTGCATTACTAAATGTTCACGTCCCAACTTTTCTTCATAAACGAAGTATCCCTGTTGGTGGTTTTGATACAATAATGTTGAATCGGTGGTTTGTTTGTAGCTTATGTTTTTACCTGCTCCACTCTTCGTTAATCTGATAGTATAGCTCAATACCTCTTGATCATTGGCCAAAAGTTCCATCATGTAAGTATTGGGTTTGGCGTGGTTAGTATAGTTATATACAACTTTTAGTTCTTGATTTTGACTATTGGCTAAACAGGATGATAAAACGGTTAATAGAGTTAAGACGAACTTCATGCTTGTATAATTGTACTATTTGGCTGTTGTGTGATTTGCATGCATACGCACAGCAGGAAAAATGTTACAAAAAATTTGAATGTGTCTGTGTTAATTTCGCATAAGCAGTGATTGCGCTTGGTGTTTTGAAATTCGGATAGTAATAAAATTATTTAAATCACTCACTTATCTACTCTCATCGCTCTTTTGAAGGATACCTAAGCTGTTTATAGTTGTAGTTCCTGCATAAAAATAAAATATTGTAGTAAGGGGGGATTTTAGTTAAAGTAAAAAAGAACTTAATTGAGGTATGCGGATGGTTATTGTTTTAAAAGAGGCATCTTTTAGCTATCTTGCTTCACGGAAAAGAATCTATAATATCCTTATTGCCATTGATTAAAATTTTGAAATTAAAACAATTGATACTACGCAAGGTGTTTGTAATGCTTGTCGTGGTTTTGTCTCAGCAGTCTGTTTTTGGTCAGTTACTTGTGTGGGATGGTGCGCAAGATAAGGTGTCAATTGGTAATCGAGTGGAGTTGTTGGAGGATGCAACGGGTACTCTTAGTTATGAGCAGGTGGTGTCTCAGGATTTTGATTCGAAATTTTCTTTATCTCAAAGTATTAACCTTAACCTGGGTTATACCGATTCTTTTTATTGGCTTCGATTTACAATTGATAATCAAACAAGCGATGAGGTGATGCTTGAATTAGCTCAAGCGGGTCTGCCTGTAGTTGAACTTTATTATCGAACTAATAAGGGTATAGTTCATCGGCACGTGGCAGGTTATGAACTGGCCATGGAGGATAAAATTATTAAAAGTTCTTATCAGGTTTTTGCTTTGCCAGCCGGTAAGAGTGTTTGTTATCTTAAAGTCAATACCAACTCAGAACCAATACCCCTTAATTTATACCAACCAAAAGCGTTTGAGTTGGCTTCCAATAGACAAAAGCTGGCCTATGGTATTTATCTCGGACTCATGTTTTTTGTTGTTTTAAACAGTTTATTCCTATTTATATCATTGCGCAAGCGCTTATACCTGTTCTACTCACTTATTGTATTTATTTATATTTGTTATTCGGCGATAGTTATCGATGGTTTCATCGTGTACTGGATACCCAACCTGGATCTTAAGCTTTTGTATACAAGTATTCCGGCCATAGGTATTACTCTGCAAACAATTTATTGCCTGGTGTTTTTGGAGGTTAAAAAGTACTCCATAATTACCTTTAAAGTTATTCGGGGCTTTATCGTTTATTTTGGGATTTGGATGATTGCAAAGTTCTTCTTTACATTTCCAGTTGTTCAACCGATTAATACCATTCATGCGCTCATTTCTTTTGGGATTATGGGGTTTGTTGGTCTTAAAGTGAGCCAAAAAGGAAATCGTTTAGGTCGATTATTCGCGTTAGCATATTTTATCTATTTTATTTTGGTGGCTATTCAAGCTCTTTATATTAATACGGGAGATCCACATTATATTGGAGGTTTGAGCTATGTGGCCTATGCCACACTTATTGAAGTCCTATTACTTTCGTTTTTGTTGTCGCGTCGTTTTGAGTGGGAGAAGCGCGAAATTGAAAAAGAAAAACTAGAAGCTCAATATAAGGTTGTTCAAAAGACTTTAGAGAATGAACGAATTGTTGAAGAGCAAAGAAAAATGCTTGAAAAGCAAGTTGAGGCCAGGACTGAGCAGTTGCAAGAGAAGAATGATCGTTTAATTGACTTGAATAAAGAAAAAGATGGGATTGTTCATGTTATAGCTCATGACTTAAAATCGCCACTTTGCACTATTATTGGATATACTGAGTTGATCAAACACGATGCGCAACTTAGTGCCAATCAAATTGAATATTTATCCATTATGGATAAAGTGCTGAGTGAAGGAGTAAGTTTAATAGATGAGGTACTGGATGTGCATGCATACGGCGTAAGTACCTTGGTAGAGTCGCGAGAGGAGATTCATGTTGAGTCCTTTATGCTGGGGTGGTTAAAGACTTTTGAACAGGAATTAAAACGTAAAGAACAGGAGATCATCCTTAAAATAGATGTGCAGAATCCAAAAATGTTGAGTAATCGAATTCAATTAAGTAGGATTCTTAATAATCTTCTGACGAATTCAATTAAGTTTTCGGAGCGCCAAACTCAAATAATCGTATCGGTAACAGAACTGGAGAATACCCTTGATTTTTCTGTTAAAGATTTTGGTCCCGGTATTAGTGTTGAGGATCAGCGTAAGATGTTTAAACAGTTTCAAAAACTATCAGCTAAACCTACCGATGGAGAAAGTTCAAGCGGTTTAGGTTTAGCCATTACCAAAAAACTAACTGAGCAGTTGAATGGAAAGATAAAGGTTAAAAGTAAGCTTGGTATTGGCACCGAGATTATTATTAAGCTCAGCAAATAATACGTTATGTTACTAGCTTCTTATTCTAGATGTTTTCTAATAACTCCTCTTGTTCCAGTTTATTTTTAAGTAGTTGATGATTTTCCCAAAACTGCTTCTCAATACCAACTAAAATGTCCATAAATTCAGCATTGTCCTTTAGTTTATCAATCAAGGGATCCAAGGGTGTAAATAAGGGGACCCATATTTGAATGTGTTCTTCTTTGGCAAAAATTCTCAGATGTTCAATGGCACTCTCCTGATTATTCATATACGCCTCATAGCTGGCAAGCAGTAAATGACGATAGACCGAATTATCCTGATCGGCGTATGTTTTGTATTCCCTTATGAGTTCTTCCGCTTTGAGAAATTGATCCATTTTCTGATAGACATAAGCGATTTCCAGGTTCTTATGACTGTTCATTTCCAGGTTTAAATATTCTTTAATCCTTAGGTACTTTTCAAAATAGGTGTAAGCTTCTTCCCAATTACGTTGGTAGTAACAAACATTTCCTATCTCCAACATAATATCAAAACGGGTACTGTCTTTTGCTAAGGCATTAACAAGCATCTTTTTAGTCTGATCAAGATCTTTGTTTTTGGCATATAGCACATAGGCTTTTACGTACTCCGAAAATAGGTTGTTGGGGTTGTAGCTTAATGAGCTGTTGATGCTTTTAATTGCTTCATCAACAAAGCCATTTTGAATTAACGCATTGCTCAGGTGCAGGTAAATATAACTTGCTGTTAACGAATCGTACGAATTAATATCCAGTCGAATGCCTCGCAAGGCATACTCCAGATATTTTTGCGTATCGGGCAAGTGGTTGGTATATATATCTGAAAGTGTATTAATTACCATGGCCGAATTTGGGTTGTACTCCAATGCTTTTTCGAGGTAATCAATAGCTTGCTGGTGGTTGTTGATACGCAGGTAGTATAGTGCTTTTCCTGTTAATGCTTGTGGTAATTCAGGGTCGTACAGTAAGGCTTTGTCGGCAAAATAAATAAGAGAATCGTTAAACTGTTTATTGGCCATTAGTAGGTCTTGGTAATAATAGGCGATAGATAAAACACCGTAGGCCCGAGCAAATTTATCATCTTCTTGTACCGCTTGTCGTAGTAGGCTAATGCCATTGTTTAAACCTAGCTCTGTTTCTTTATTTAACTGTTCTACACCTTTTAAAAACAGATCGTATGCTTGCATATTATCTGTTGGCTTTTGCTCCAAGCGGTTTTGTTCATCTGGGCCGATGACTATTTCAACGGCACTGGCTATCTTTTGTGCTACTTCTTGCTGAATTTGAAAGATGTCGGCCAACTCGCGGTTGTATTGTTGTGCCCACAAGTGCTTGTCCTTATCGGCTTGTATCAGCTGTACACTCAGCATTATCTGATTACCTATTTTCTGTCCACTGCCCTCAACAATGTAATTAACGTTGAGCTCTTCAGCAATTTCAGGTATGCTTAGTTTCGATTTTCTAAATTTCTCAACCGAGGTGCGGCTTACCACCTTTAGGTTTTTTAATGATTGTAAATTGTTGAGGATAGATTCCATTAAACCATTTACCACATATATGTTGGTAGAGTCGTTGCTATCGTTCACAAATGGTAGTACGGCAATGGATTTTTCGAGAACAGTTGCTTTTTGTTTTTGAGAATATAAGTAGCTTAAAATGCTAATGACAATTAATAGTGCACTTACGGCAAACCACCATGTGTTGATTTTCCTAAGTGGCTTAGGTACGACTATGTGTTCTTCATGCTCTTGTTTTCCTGCCTCTCCAGGAGAATAGCCATATTGCTCTCTAAAGCATTTGATAAAATACGAGGTGCTACCAAAACCAACCAGAAAGGATATTTCTGATACGGTTTTATCCTTCTCTTTTATCAGCAGCATCGCTTCTTCTAATCGAATATTTCGAATAAACTGACTGGCCGAGCAATTTTGTTCTTTCTGAATTCGTCGTAAAAGATTAGAACGACTCATTCCGATGGTTGCAGCTAATTCCGAGACACCAAACTTTTCGTTGGACAGGTTGCGTTTAATGTGTTCTTTCAATTGCTTGATAAATGCCGTATCCATAGACTATTTTGGTGCTTGGTTTTTGAAAGTGGAAAGATACAAATTTATCCATTGTGGCGATTGTACGGAAGCTCTTATTCATAAATAATCAAGCATCTGCCAATTAAAAATAACTGCTTTTTAAAGTCCTCCTGCCAAGCTTATTTTATTGTAAAACCAGCATCAAAACTTATAGTATTAAAGAGAATGCATCATATTTTATACGCTTGCGCCATAATTATTATGCTGTGTTCAAACTTTATACTGATGGCTACTAGTGTTATAACAGGTGCGTCACGATTCGTGGCAACTTTACATCATCAAATTAAAGTATTAATCATTCCCATGTGGATCAAATAAAAAAGTTATGAAACGAGCCATGAGAAGTACTTCTCACACAGGAGTATGATTGATTTTGGCGAGTTCCATGTGGCAATAAAAAACAAAATATAAACACATGAAAACGCTTAAAAAATGTAATTGTAAAATGATGATGGTATTGGTTTCAAGTCTGCTTGTATTGGCTTCTTGTAATAGCATCGGTCAGAAAAACAATGAGACAAAAGTATCAACTAAAAGTGAGCAATTGATGGATATTCATGCCGCTGCATTTATGGGAGATGTCAATACCATTAAAAAGCACGTTGAGGCAGGAACCGATTTAAATAAAAAAGATCAGTATGGATCAACTCCATTGATTGTAGCTGCCACCTTTAACAAAGTGGAAGTTGCCAAAGCCCTGATTGAAGGTAAAGCTGATTTGAACATGAAGAGCAAAGATGGATCGACTCCACTACATGTAGCCTCATTTTTCTGTCGTGCCGAAATTGTAAAGTGTCTTTTAAAACATGGAGCCGATAAAAGTGCTATAGATGCATTTGGTGTCACAGCTTTGCAGTCTGTTTCGGGTTCATTTGCCGATGTGAAACCTATTTACCAACAATTTAACCGTGACCTTGGCGCTTTAGGATTCAAATTGGATTATGACTTTTTGGAAGAGAACAGACCGCTGATTGCTGAGCTTTTGAAGTAATCAGAACGATAAACTACTGAATGATGATAAATACAGAGCGCCGATACGATATTGACTGGCTACGAGTAATAGCCATTGCTTTACTTTTGATATATCATGCCGCCATTGTGTTTCAACCCTGGGGTGTGCTCATAGGCTTTATTCAAAGCCAGAAGTCCATAGAAAGTTTGTGGATTCCAATGTCGATACTTAATGTATGGCGAATACCGCTTTTGTTTTTTGTGTCGGGCATGGGAGTATGTTTTGCCATAAGAAAGCGATCGTGGAAACAATTACTGTTGGAACGTAGTCAGCGTATTCTGCTTCCTTTTATTTTTGGTGTTATAGCTATTGTTCCAGTACATGAGCTTTTATGGAAAGGCTACTATAATCAAGAGTTGACTTATACGATGAGTAGAGGGCATTTATGGTTTCTTGGTAATATTTTTTGCTATGTAGTATTATTGATTCCTGTTTTCTTTTACCTCAAAAGAAAAGCCAATGGCCGCTTAGGTAGTATGTTAGCGAAAGTATTAAGTCATCCATTGGGTATATTTGTGGTGGCTATTCCGTTTACGATGGAAGTCATGCTAGTAAATCCAGAAGCTTTTGAAGTGTATGCTATGACCTGGCATGGGTTCTATCTGGGCTTATTGGCTTTTCTGCTAGGTTTTTTACTGATCTATGTAGGTCAATCTGTTTGGAATAACCTATTCCAATGGCTTTGGATGTATTTATGCCTTGCAACTGTCTTATTCCTTGTTCGTTTATTGGTATTTGACTTGCAAGCACCCAATTATTTGCTGCCTTTGGAATCGATGGCTTGGATTTATGCTGTTTTTGGGTTTGCGTACAAATACTTAAATCGCCCAAGTGGCTTATTGACGTATTTAAGTGGCGCTGCCTATCCTGTTTATATTCTGCACATGATTTTCCTTTATATGGCAGCCATGTGGATTTTACCAATGGGTATTCATGTACAACTACAATTTGTTCTGGTAACCATTTTAAGCCTAATGGCAAGCATGTTGGTGTATGAGATTTTAATACGTCGCATACGATGGGTCGGTTTTCTATTTGGATATAAAATCAATTAAGTTAAACTATTGTTGATACTGCGTTCTAAATGATGTTTCAAAGGTGCAGATTGAGGTTAAAACCCTCCTGCTTGATTAATTTGGTGAACTATTTTTTATGATAAAAGTCAATTAATTGTAATTATTACTTTCTTTGTGGGTAATGCTAATATACTTGGTAGTACTAACTCTTTAAGGTTTTAGTTAGTACTGCATATTACCCAAAGAATTTGATTATGAAAAGGCATAACCTTCTGGTATTGAATAGCGATGATCACATCGATCAGGCGCTTATGCAGATGGATATTAGTTTTAAGAATGTTCAATCTGTAGATGATTTATTGGAAGAGATGCCCGATGTGATTATTGCTGATGGTGAAATGGCTCGAAGAGGAAGATTTCGTTCAACAACTAAAAGCACAAACCGATTTCGCTCATACTCAAATTCTCATCTGCGCCAACAGTATTTCTGATACTTCAAAACTTCAAACATACATTCTTAATCGAGATGTTGATTTTATTTGTAAACCACTTAATTCATCAGAGCTAAAATTACGCTTGCGTTTGGCTTATGAAAAGAGTGATGCGATTAAGCAAAAAAGAACCATTGATGGTGAGATTGCGACCCAAAAGATAGCTGATGCGAAGCCTGAAAAAAGCAAACAGCCAGTTTTTGAGGATGATGTCTTACAAACAATTTTAGGCGAGGATAAGGATAAATACCGTATGATCATTGAAAATGCTGGTGAGAGTATTCTTTTGATTCAACATGGACGTATTATTTTTTCAAATCCAGCAACAACAAAAATGTTGGGATTTTCCTTTGAGGAATTGTCGGGTGCTGAATTTGTATCTTTTTTGCATCCCGATGATAAAACGGAAGTGATTGATAATCATCATCAACGACTGAAAGGAAATACAATTCCATTGTATCAAACTCGCGTAGTGACAAATAAAGGTGAGTATGTTCATGTTGAGGTAAAAGCAGCTCGCTTTGAATACGATGGGCAGCCGGCTGCTGTTGGATTTTTAACAGATGTAAGCGATAAGCTCAAGGTTGAGTCAGCCTTAAAGGAGAATGAAGAGCGGTATCGTTTGTTTTTTGATAAATCAATCGAGCCAATTTGCATTATATCTGCTCAAACATTTCGATTTTTAGATGTTAATGAAGCTTTTACACAATTGTACGGATACAGTAAGGAAGAGTTGCTTCAAAAGAGTGTAAAAGATATTAGTGCCCAAAAAGATTTGAGCGAAAGTGCCATTAAAGAGACAGTTAAATCTGGAAGTATCATCATTCCTTCTCGTAAGCATCGGAAAAAGGACGGTACAGTTATGAATGTGCGTATCTCAGCAGGGCCATTTGTATGGAAAGGCGAAAAGGTGCTTTATGCCATTGTGAGGGATGTAACAGAGCAGCTTTTATTGGAGCAAGAGGTAAAAGATAGTAAAGAATTGTTGCAAAACATGGCAGATAGTATGTCGGCCTATGTGGGTGTTGCTGATGCAGAAACAATAAAATATAAATTCGTTAATCAGCGTTTTGTTGAGGCTTTTCAAAAGAAAAGGAGTGACATAATCGGAGCTTATTATGCCGATGTGATGGGGATAGAAAATGCCAATTTTGCCATGAAATACATTAATAAAGTAAGAGCTGGTAAGGCCGCATCTTATATTAATACATTTGGTTTAGCCAGTGGCAAACGTTGGATTAATGTCAATTTCACACCCTCATTTAATAGTGAGGGAGAAGTTAAAGATATAATAATTCTAAGTCATGATATTACCAAACAAAAGCAAGCAGAGCTGGACCTGCAGCATGCTAAGGAGCAGTTGGAAATTCAGAATGGTGAATTAAGAGAGCTTAATGCGACTAAAAACAAATTCTTCTCAATTATCGCTCATGATTTAAAATCTCCTTTCAATGCGCTTTTAGGTATCGGCAGCTTGTTAAAAGAGAATTTGAAAAATAATGATTTAGACGGTGCCGAAGCAATGGCTGATCTGATGTACGATTCGGCATCCAATAGTTTTGAATTGCTTGAGAACTTACTGAATTGGTCAAGAGTGCAGATCAGTCGGATGAAAATTAATCCAAAGCAGGTAAAGCTTCAAGGGGTTGTTGATGAGGTAATTCAGCTTTATAATGTTAAGGCCGTTCAAAAGAAAATACAACTAAAAGAATGTTCTCAGAATGATATTGAGGCTTATATTGATGAGGATATGATTAGTTCTGTGCTTCGGAATCTGGTGAGTAATGCTATAAAGTATACCAAGCAAAATGGAGTTATTAGTATTGACCTTTCTATCGAAAAAGGAAAAACTCAACTAGTAGTAAGTGATACAGGAGTAGGCATGAATCAACAACGACTGGAAAACTTGTTTAAAGCTGAGAGTTGCTATACCACAGCAGGAACAGATAATGAACAAGGGACTGGATTAGGCTTAATTCTTTGTCATGAGTTTGTGCACCTTAATAAGGGGGAGATCAGCGTTAGTAGTGAACCGGGTATTGGAACAACTTTTAAGGTTGTTTTGCCTTTGTCGAAAACTTAGTTGGTAAATTTGTATCTCTTTTTTCAATTCAAAACAATCTACTAGACGGTTATTGTTAAGGAGTTTATTCTGAAATCCAAGTTTGGCCTTACGTTTTGCTTAAAAAAATCGTAATTTGTTTGATAGGCAAAATGAATGAAGGGAAAACATGTCGGATAAAGATTACCTAAGTAAAGTTAGAGAGGTTGTGCTTAGTAACTTGGGCGATGAGGATTTTGGCGTCAATGAGTTGGCACAAACGATGGGCATAAGTCGCTCACAGTTGTTCAGAAACTTAAAGCGAATTACACATCATTCTGCTAATGTAATAATTCGTGATATTCGATTGGAAGAAGCATTAGCACTAATTAAACAAGAACAATACACTTTTTCCGAAGTAGCTTATAAAGTAGGATTCAGTAGTCCTTCGTATTTTAATAAATGCTTTCACGATAAATACGGGTGTGCGCCTAGTGAGTATCTCAAAATAGCAATAGAAACAATCGAAGATTCTGAAGATAGTTCCAAAAAAGGTTGGAGCAAAAAGTATATATATCCTATGCTTGGAATCATATTATTGGTTTCTATTTTGATTATCATTTCTAAGCATAGAAATAGTGTTGGGTTTGCCAATACCTCCGAAGAAATGGCCATAGCTGTGCTTCCTTTTTTAGATTTATCACAAGAACAGGATCGCCATTATATCGCAGCAGGTATTACGGATGCAATAATTCTCGAATTATCTAAGATTAATAATTTACGAGTGGTGTCTCGGGGATCAGCTGAATATGCTCAAGATTCAATTAAGTTATACCCTAATATTGCTAAAAAGCTAGGCGTGAACCTTATTCTTGAAGGTTCTATCGTTTATAATAATGATAGCTTAAGGGTTAATGTGCAGTTGATACAGCCATTACCACAAGAAAAACACATGTGGGCTAGCATTTATGAACAAGGAACTTTAAACATTATGCACCTGAGCAATAGCATCTCAAAGTCTGTTGCTGACGAAATTCAAATGATTATTATTCCAGAAATTCAAGTGATAACAGCTTCTGACGTTAAGCCAGAAGTTTTCGACAGTTATTTAAAGGCTAAGCACCTATGGCAGCAACAAAGTCCACAATCTCTTCAAACAGCAGTTACGCTTTTGAATCAAACTATAAAAGTGGATCCGAATTATGCCCCTGCTTATAGTTTATTAGCTGAATGTTACATTAGCCTAAACAAGTTTATAAGAAATAATGAAGAGAAGCTTCGTAATAGGCAAGAGGGACGACAAGCAATTGACAGGGCTTTGGAAAGAGCTATTGAATTAGATGGCTCACTCGCCGAAGCCTACATAACAAAAGGCAATATACTTGGTAAGTTTGATTACAATTGGGAGGGAATGAAGTCGATGGTAGAAAAAGGCTTGGAATTGAATTCGAATAATGCAGCGGGTTACATTGCACTTAGCTATTATTATGCTGTACAAGGAGAATTGGAGCAATCAATAAAAATGGCTCTTAAGGCCGAACAATTAGATCCTCTGAATCCTCGAACATGTAGTAATGTAGCAAAATGTTATACTTTGGCAGGTCAATTTAATGAGTCTTTAAAGCATTATACCTATGTGTTAGAGATGTTTCCTAGTTATGGCTTTGCGTGGGATGGTATTGGTTATGCTTATTATATGTTGGGAGAGAAGGATAAAGCTATTGAGTCGTGGACTGAGTTGCATCGATTTATTGGGAATGATGAATTGGTGTCCTATTACGAGAGTGAGTCGTTTGATAATTGTATTGCATACTGGTTGGGTAAAACAACAAGTGGTGAAAAACTCTTCTGTTCTAATCCTGTAATCATAGCAATGGTACACTTGTTTATAAATGATCAGGAAGGCGCATTGGAATATATTGAATTTGCCTATAAGTACAAAGATTTAGATCTACCCTTTACAGTTATACTTCCTAATTTTAGTAGCCTATATGATAACCCACGTTTTATTGCTATTACAGAACAAATTGGTGTGGATATAGCTAAGTACAAGTCTCGTAATCTTTAACTATTCAAAAGTATAATGCGTTGCACTGTTTTTGTAATAGATGAACCATTATTTAAATAGGATGCAACTTTATTAAAAGCCCTTGCAACACAGGATGTATGAACTTTGATTTGAATTTAAAAATCAAAGAGTCATGAAAAAAGTTAATTATTTATTTGTTGTGTTCGTTCTTTTGCTGCTATTTTCATCTTGCCAAAAAGATCGTTTTATGGATTCTGTGCCTGTCGAAACTGAGTTGAAGTCATCTAATGCCGACAAGACCAAATTGACAGGTTTTGATGATTGGGGCTTTAACTTTACAGCTCAAATATTTGAAGGCTATTTAATCAATGCCATGTTCGGCGATCCAGTTTTTAAAGATCAAGAACATTTTAAAGAGATGGTATACCATGGAGAAGGTATAAGTTTTTGGGAAGAGGTATTGGTTAATTATCCGTATTTTCAATACATGATGCCGTCTGGATTGCTCGATTGTAAGCTAAAAATGAAGTGGAATTCAGAGTTATTGTCCAGAGAGGGGATATATCCATCTACCTGGATTGATTCGAATGCATGGATTGTATTTCATTATAAGATGAATACAGATGATCAACAATGGACGCAGATAAGAACTTTGGTTGCACTAAAGAGTAGTTATGTACTTAATAATGGGCTTTGGTATAATGAAAACGGTGATGAAGTTGGGAAACAATCCTATTATTGGCCTGAGTTGATGATCACAAAAGTGATAAATAATGGAGATAACCCTTTTGTGCCGATGGCTATGCCAGCAGATTATCGCAGCCCCAATGGAGCAGGTATGGGAAAGCCATAAATGTGCGTAAAACGTATTTTTCAATTTTAGGATCAGATTTGTAATCACTTTTCCAGGGGGCTGTTCGTTTATGCCCTCTGGTTTTAATGAAAATTGATTAAGCTTTTGCGCCGAACTTTAATTAATTGCTTATTGAAATAAGTTGGGTAAGCTGTTTAAGCAATCGCATGTCGTATGTTTGATTTAAATTTTTTATATAATGAATACTGTTTTTAGCACATTGTTTAGTGATTGTACAACTATATGCAATTCAGAAGCGTTTATAATTAACACTTGTATTGCTAATACAATTATAGTATGGAAGACTTACTACGACAAATGCTCACAAATTTTTCAATGTTAACTCAAGCAGAAATTGAGCTGATTATTGAACAATCAAATATTCAAAGCTTCAGTAAAGGAGCCGTTCTTCTGAAGGAGGGACAGGTTTCAAAAGAATGTTACTCTGTTCTAAAAGGACTTGTTCGTGAGTATTACATAGTTGATGGAGAAGAAAAAACTACGGCTTTTTATACCGAAGGAATGCCAGTTAATGCCTTTAGTAGTTATACTAATGAAACGCCATCTAAGCATTTCCTTGTATGTGCTGAGAAATGTGTTTTGGTTGTTGGTAATCAAAGTTTGGAAGAAGAAATGTGCCAACAAATTCCCAAGCTCGAGTCCATCATAAGAAAAGAAGTAGAACGTTTAACAGGACAAGCCCAAGATGAGTTTGCAGCTTTTGTAAGTTCGTCGCCCGAGCAACGTTATCTAAAACTGCTAGAAACAAAGCCAGACTTATTAAATCGTGTTCCTCAACATCAGATTGCCAGCTTGCTGGGCATTGCCCCTGAATCGTTGAGCAGGATAAGGAAACGGATATTTAGCAAGAAATTGGCTAACTAAACGAATTATGTAAAAGAACAATATTTCCTTTTTTATGACCTGTATCCACGTGTTGATGGGCTTCTTTAGCCTTATCCATTGGATATATTTTTTCAATAACAGTATGGTATTTTCCTGTTTCAGACCATTTAATAAGCTTCTCTAAAAGAGGTGTTAAAACATTGACTGGCTGTAGTCCTGTGGCACAAAACTTAGCTTTCTTCCTTCCTGTAAATGATGTTATTGCCGAATGTGCAAGAAGAGAAAGGGATAGAACTGGAGATAAGTAAGTTCCTTGCGGTTTTAATATGGCTCTGCATTTAGAAAATGAACTCTTACCAATGGTGTCAAAAACAAGGTCATAGCTTTCCATACCCGCAGTAAAATCTTCCTTTGTATAATCAATCACTCTATCTGCCCCTAATGATTTAACTAGTTGAGCATTGGTTCCACTACACACTGCGGTAATTGTCCAATTCATAAGTTGTGCAATTTGTATGGCGGCAGTGCCAATGCTACCCGAAGCACCATTTATTAGTATGTTTCCAACTTGGCTTGTGTCAACCAGATTATGCAGGAAATTTATTGCTGTCACGGCTCCGTCACATAATGTTGCAGCCTCCGTGAACTCCATTAAGTGGGGTTTATGCTTAATTAATCCATTTTCTGCAATTGATATATATTCAGCATTGGTGCCAAAGCCTAAGGTTGTTTCTCCAAATACATTATCACCAATCGAAAATTTGTTAACCTCGTCGCCTACCTCTTCTACAATACCTGCAAAGCCGGTGCCTGTTATTTTGGCTTTAGGTTTTTTGAAACCTAAAAAAAGACGAGCAAACTTGGGTGTACCCTGTCTCATCATGCTTTCAGCCCTTGTTATGCTCGATGCAATTACTTTAACGAGTATTTTGTTGTTTTCAATTTTGGGCTTCGTTACTTCTTGTATTGATAGTACCTCCGGACCTCCATATTGTGTACATATTACCGCTTTCATAATTATATTTTTAAAACTTTAACATGTGTGTAAAGATAAGGCAGGAGTGTAGTTATAATCATTGACTTAAGTTAAGAAATGTGGTGGTAATTATTAGTATAGCTCTTTCAAAGGGCCTGGCTTGCGCTTTTTCAGATGTATTGTTTAAGAATAAAATTATCTTTGAGATTGAATGCATTGCTGAATGCATCACAAAGTTGATTACCCAATGTCTGTGAAGCTTTTTTTAATATATTTTAGTCGACGATTTATAGAACTTTACTTATGAGGCTAATATTTTTGATAGTATCAATTGCTCTTTGCTCACAAGCACTCACGGCAAGTTCTGTGTCAAAACTTCTAAAAAGAGCAGCTCAAATTCAAGAATCAAACCCAGATAGTTGTATTTATATATCGCAAAAGGTATTGACCTTAATTGCCAATGATCAGATAGTGGAGAAAGGGACCAGTTATTGGAACTTGGCTCAGGCCTACTTATATAAACATCAATATCACACCTCACTTTTTTATGCACTTAAGGGAACCGAGCTCTATGCAGCAAAGGATACGGCGTTTATGCATCAACGAATATTGGAAACCATTGGTTGGTTGTATTATGATATTGGTAATTATCAGCAAGCAGCACCTTACCATGGTAAGGCATTGGAAATTGCGCAGTTACGAAATGATTTACCAAGTGAAATAGTTTACACCAATGCTTTGGGGCTTGATGCTTTAAGTGCCAAGCAAAACCAAAAGGCCTTGGGCTACTTTCAAAAAGCTCTTTTTTTGTTGGATACAAGCGATAAGCCACATAAATCTCTGAAATCAACCGTGCAAAACAATATGGGTATTGTGTATACTCGTTATGAAGATTGGACAAAGGCCGAAAGCTTTCTTTTGCAATCCATTGATAACAATAGGGGACATACAGCCGGCCTCTTAGAAACATATTCCTTGTTGGCAAAGGTGTATTTACGTACCTCTCAATACGAAAAGTGCCATTATTATCTATTGGAGGCTGAAGAGCTAAGTTACCTAACAACTTATAGTTTTAGCTTGATGGAGTATTACGAAATACGTTCGGAATACGAAAAAACCATTGGTAATTTTCGTTTGGCTTTTCGCTACCAGAATAAATACCTGCAGTTGTATAACAAGGTTAATAATAAAGGTATTCAGGATGTGATGAACTACCTGTTGGGTACTCAAGAAGAAAAGATTAAACAAGATGAATTATTGATACAGCAGGCCGAGAAGTTGGAAAATAGTCGTTTACTTATTATCGGTATTCTAATTGTTTTTTCAACAGTGGTTCTTCTAATTTCTTACATTGTTTTTAAATCAAAAGTCGAAAAGGCAAGACTGAGACAGCAGTTGTTGCGACAGGAACTGCAAAAGAAAGAAGAGCAGGAAGCTGAGCTTAGTAATAAACTCGCTTTTAAAAATGAGGCCATAGAAACTTTGGCATTGACAATATCTAAGCGTAATGAATTGGTTAAGACGGTCGCTGAAAGTGTTAATAAATCAAATTCGGCAGAGGTTAAGGAAGCGTGGCGCGTTTTTGAACAGGCGCTTAGCCAGGATAGCACCAATCAACTATCAGACGAATTTGTTGAGGATTTTAGGTTTAGACTTAAAAGCAAATATGCTAGCTTAACCGATAAAGAACTGCAATTGATTATTGATATCAGAAATAACCTTACCTCAAAAGAGCTGGCAGATAAATACCACGTGGAAGTGAAATCAATTGAAATGAGTCGTTACCGTTTGCGAAAGAAATTGCACCTCGATAAGGGCATCCAATTGAAAGAATTCATCATGAAACTGTAATTATACGTAGAGGTTAACCTCTACAAATAGTAAATATCCACTTCTACATGTGTTTTTATTTCTACTTTCTAAATATCAGTATTTCAATATTTTGTAAACTTATTTTTCGCCACTCTTCAAATGTATAGATGCCGTATGGGTAAATAATTTTTTCTTTTGACGATTACTATGCTAATTCGTATCATCAAATTGTTTAATCAGTTAGTTGATCCAAGATGTTTAGAAAAATTATTATCAGCTCATTTCTAGTGTTACTTATAGTAGCGTGTCAGACAAAACAAGAGTCCAACCCAATTAATAGGTATAGTTATCCTGATATATTGGATATGAAAGGCTCTATTTCTTTACCTCAACAAGAGGGACCTGCTTCATTTTCTGATTTAGGTACCTGGCATTCTTTTAGTTTAGGCAGAAATAATGACAATCAAACAATTGGTGGATTTGTTGGACCTTACTTGATGCGTCAGCAAAAAAGTTACTGGTTAAGTCCGTCTATTATTGGTTTGCAAATTAAAGATGTGAAGAGTAATAGTTGGTTGGATTTGTCGCTAGCTAAAAATGTGTCAAATATTTTTTACCCTGGCCTTTTAACTCAGACATTTGAGTTAAATGATTTAAAAGTTCAACTTAACTTGTTTAGTATCAATGAGCGTTCTACCATGATTACGGCCGATATAACTAACCTTGGTGCTGAGCGACAATTACAATTTGCGTGGGCAGGCAAGGTCTTTGAGAATGATAAGCAAACAATTGCCAAAATTGATAAGGGTATAATTCTAAACATTACCGATGCAGAAGAGGCTCAGTTGCTTTTTAGTGGAGATGATATTACCGTTAAGGACAGCACTTATACTTATGCAGAAGAACCAATGTTATTGAAAGAGGAGGCTAAAACAAGCTTGTCAGCTACTTTTGCCTATACTTTTAATAAGGATGAATCTGAACAATTTACAGCCATAAATAGAGAGCAATTAAGCAATAGCGTTAAGGCTTTTGCTGATAACGAAGCGCGTTGGAATGGATACATTGCTAAGCTTTCGAAGGGGAGTTCGAAAGCATTGCTCGATGTTAAAAAGTACGATAAGTTGGCCGTTAAATCATTGATCACTTTAATTCATAACTGGCGAAGTGCAGCAGGAGATATTTTTCATCAAGGTATTGTGCCATCTTATTCAGCTACTTATTTTCAAGGTTTGTGGGCTTGGGATTCGTGGAAGCATGCAGTAGCCATTGCTCCATTTGAAGGAGACTTGGCCAAGGATCAAATTCGTGCCATGTACGACTACCAAAATGAAGAGGGCATGATTGCCGATTGTTTTTTTAGGGATTTGAGCATTGAAGGTGTAAACTGGCGAAATACAAAAGCACCATTGTCAGGCTGGTGTATTTACGAAGTTTATCAACAAACGCAAGACCTGGAATTCTTAAAAGAGATGTATCCTAAATTGACCAAATACCATGATTGGTGGTATCTGAATCGCGACCATGATCAGAATGGTTTATGCGAATATGGATCAACTGATGGAACGCGCATTGCAGCAGCTTGGGAGAGTGGTATGGATAATGCTGTTCGTTTTGATCATGCCAAAATTATTGAGAACAATAAAGGGGCCTACTCTTTAGATCAGGAGTCGGTAGACTTGAATGCCTATTTATATAGTGAGAAGCTTTACATCCAAAAGATTGCGAACGTATTAGGAGATGCTGATATGAGTGATAAGATTGGAGAAGAAGAACAGCGACTTAAAAAGCAAATTCAGGATGTAATGTATTGTTCTGAAGATGGCTTCTATTATGATGTTGAAATGACAACGTATAAGAAATTGCGTATTCAAGGGCCTGAAGGATGGGCGCCATTATATAACGAAGTAGCATCTGCAGAGCAAGCTATTGAGATTGTGAAAGTAATTAGCGATCAAAACAAGTTTGATACGCCAATGCCATTTCCAACTCTAAGCGCTGCCCACGAAAAGTTTAATCCTCAAAAAGGCTATTGGCGCGGACCAGTATGGCTCGATCAGGCATATTTCGCAGTCAAAGGTATGCAAAACTACGGCTTTGATACTGAGGCAAAACGCATGGCTCAAAAGTTGGTCGAAAGTGCCGAAGGTCTGGCTTATACACAAGAGCCAATCCGCGAAAACTATCATCCAATGACCAAAGAGGGTTTGAATGCCAAGCATTTTAGCTGGAGCGCAGCACACATATTAATGATGTTTTAATTCTGGCGATAAGCCGTTTAGAAAGAAAAATGAATGTCCGTTTTAGGCATAACTAAAGTAAACACAGAGGCACAAAGTCGCAGAGTTTTTGAGTTTTACTAAAAGGATCTGCAAGTCAGGGTTTAAGTGTTTTGTTAATGTTTTATGCATGATTGGGGATGTTCAAAAAAATAAGATGATGAAACGACCATGTAAATTTGACTATCCAAATTTTCACAACGGGGATGATAAAATTTACTTGCGAGTTCCATCCCGATAAATCGGGACAAGTAGTGGCAACAAAAAACAAAATATAAACACATGAAACGAGCCATGAGAATTGCTTCTCACACAGGAGCATGATTAATTCAGGCGAGTTCCATCTGACAAATGAAAACAAATTAAACAGATGAAATATTTATCAATTATAGTTTTGCTTGGTGTTTTGCAGCTTAGCTGGGGACAGAAGATGGAAGATTGGGAAGACCCAAATGTTTTTGATATTAATATGTTGGCTCCACACGCTATTTTTAACGTGTATGGCAATAAAGAGGCTGCTTTGGATAAAACATGGGAGCAGTCAGATCGTTACCAAGCATTAAATGGGATATGGAAATTCAACTGGTCAGTGGCTCCTACCAAACGACCTAAGAACTTCTTTCAAACAGATTATAATGTCAGCAACTGGGATGAGATAAAAGTGCCAGCTAATATTGAGCTACAAGGATATTCGGCACCTATCTATACCGATGTACCGTATCCCTTTGATCCAAATCCACCATTTGTACCTGTTGATCACAATCCTGTTGGGTCTTACAAGAGAAAATTCACTGTGCCTGCCGATTGGAATGGCCAACAAGTAATCATCCATTTTGGCGCCGTTAATTCAGCCATGTATTTATGGGTTAATGGTAAAAAAGTAGGTTATGGTGAAGGCTCAAAAACGCCTATGGAATTTGATATTACCAACTACTTACAAGCTGGTGAAAATGATTTGGCAGTGGAGTTATATCGTTTCTGTAGCGGTTCCTATCTCGAAGATCAGGACATGTGGAAGATGAGTGGTATAGAGCGTGATGTGTACCTGGTGGCACGCACACCAAATCACATTCGTGACTTTTTTGTTCATGCCTCATTAATAAATAATTATACTGATGGAACTTTAAACGTGGATGTTGAACTACAACGTGCAACTAAGGAGAAGTTATCTGTTGAAATAGAATTGCTTTCTCATAAACAATCCATAGCAAGTGCTACGAAAACGATTAAGGGATCGCAAAAAGACCTCAATATTGCTTTGAATAATGCCATTAGTAAGGTTGATAAATGGACAGCTGAAACGCCTCATTTGTACGACTTACGCATTACCCTTTTCGATGCAAAAAAGAATGTGTTGGAATCAACGGTTCGTAGTATTGGGTTCCGTACTTCAGAAATCAAGAATCGTCAGTTGTTGGTAAATGGTGTACCTGTAACCTTGCGTGGAGTTAACCGTCATGAACATTCAACCATCAATGGTAACATTCTAACTGAAGAGGAAATGATTGAGGACATCCGATTGATGCAAGAGCATAACATCAATGCTGTTCGTGCATCGCACTATCCAAACATGGCGCGTTGGTACGAGTTATGCGATGAGTATGGGATGTATGTGGTGGATGAAGCTAATATTGAATCACACGGTATGGGTTATGGCGATGAGTCATTGGCCAAGGACACTGCTTGGATGGCCACACACATCAACCGTACGCAGCGAATGCTTGAAAGAACAAAAAACCATGCGAGTATCATTGTTTGGTCTTTAGGTAACGAGGCAGGCGACGGTATTAATTTTCAGGAAACCTATGCCTGGATCAAGTCAAGGGATACTTCTCGTCCAGTGCAGTATGAGCAAGCTCGATCGCGCGATCATACCGATATTACAGCACCCATGTATGCTACCATCGATTGGATGCGCGAATACATTGAAGGCGATTACACTAAACCATATATCCTGTGCGAATATGCGCATGCCATGGGTAATTCGGTTGGTAACCTGCAAGGGTATTGGGATTTAATTTATAGCGAGCCAAGTCTGCAAGGTGGATTTATCTGGGATTGGGCCGATCAAACATTCATACAGGAAGACCACGATGGCCAGGCCTATTATGCTTATGGAGGCGATATGGGTTATGTTGGTATCAGCAACGATTCTTCATTTTGTGCCAATGGTCTGGTAACGAGTGATCGTCAGCCTAATCCGCATATTTACGAGGTGAAGAAAGTTTATCAACCTTTCAAGATATTGGAAAAGGATGCCGCTAAAGGTAAATTTAGTTTGTGGAACCGATTCAATTTTATTGGAACTGAGAATTATGAATTGAGCTATAGCATTTCCTATTATGGCGATGAGGTTTATACCGAAACATTGGAAATGCCTGCAGTTAATGCTCACGATACAATTCCTTTTAAAGTGAATTATCCCAAGCTAGCAGCACAAACAGGGGGAGAGTACATTGTTACCTTTACGATTAAGCAGAAAAAGGCTTCGGCACTTGTGAATGCAGGTCATGAAATAGCGTGGGATCAATATGTGATAAAGGCATTTGCTAAAGAGGTTGCAACAACAATTAGAACGAGTTTAAAAGTTAAGGAAACAGCCAAGGAAATCAGCATCTCCAATAAAAATGGGAAAGTGATTTTTAGTCAGGAGAGCGGCGAATTGCTTGCCTGGGAAGTAAACGGAAAACAATTAATTGAAACAGCTTTACAGCCTAATTTTTGGCGAGCGCCAACCGAGAATGATTTGGCTTGGGGAATGAACATCAAGTGTGCATCATGGAAAACAGTTTCGTGGAAAGCAAGTGAGATTGATGTTGAAAAATTAGACGATCGGGTAATTGTTAAAGTCACACAGACTCTAAGTCAAAAAGAATCACGAGTTATTAGTACATATCAGTTATTTGAAAATGCTGATATACAAGTGAAAACTGATTTTGAATTGGCTGAGGATTTACCAGAATTACCTCGCGTGGGAATGGCTTTTAAATTATCTGCTGAATTTGATAACTTGCAATGGTATGGACGTGGCCCATTGGAGAGCTATGCCGATAGAAAATCAGGAATGAAACAAGGGCTATATAGCGGCAAGGTTTGGGATCAGTATTATCCTTATGTACGTCCGCAAGAAACAGGTTTAAAGGAAGATGTGAGTTGGTTGAGCTTAACGAACCAATCGGGTGATGGACTGTTAATTGTGGCGGATGAGCCCTTAGCATTTAATGCACAGCAATTCGATTTTGACTTGCTTGAGCACAAGGGACAAAAGCAAATGGCGCACGGCAGTGATATTAAACCAGGCGATAAAATAAGCGTTTGTCTTGATCACAAACAAATGGGTGTTGGAGGCGACACAACCTGGGGCTGGCGTGCACAAGCACATTCCCAATTCAGGGTTCCTGCAGGAACTTATTCATTCAGTTTTCGATTGAGTCCTGTTTCGTCCGGAGAAGTAATGAATAAGATTAAATACACATATAATCAATAAATTAAAAGCGATAAATGGAAACTTTACTGTTTTTAGGAGGAGGTATATTATTGGGGTTTCTTTTACGGAAGAAAAATAATATGCGTGCAGCTGTTGACAAAAGTATTACAGTAATGATATGGGTTTTGCTGTTGTTCTTAGGCATTTCAATAGGTGCCAACCAGCAAGTGATTGATAACATACATGTTATTGGTGGCAAGGCCTTGGTACTTACCATTGGTGGTATTGCCGGGAGTATTGTTTGTTCATATTTTGTTTATCGTAAATATTTTAAGGCATGAAAGGAACACTAATCACCTTATTGTTTTTTGTGAGCGGATGTTTATTATCCGTTTATGGGTATACACCACAGTTTCTAGTGGAAAATGATTTAAGTACCTATGCTTTATATGCTTTAATGACCCTTGTAGGTGTTAGTTTGGGTATGGATGAATCATCCATTAACATTCTTAAAAAAGCCAACCTGGGTTTAGTATTGGTTCCTATTTCAATTGGGGTAGGGAGCATTGTAGGATCGGGTATAGCTTACTGGATGATTGCAGAATCTTTTACCGAAGGAATGGCAGTTGGTGCTGGGTTTGGTTATTATAGTTTGTCCAGTATCATTATATCCAGTACCTACGATTCCATATTGGGAGTAATTGCTTTGCTTTCCAATATTTCACGTGAATTATTTTCATTATTAATGGCACCTATATTGGTTAAACTATTTGGTAAAATGGCACCCATTGCTAGCTCGGGAGCCACATCAATGGACACAACACTGCCGGTTATTACTCGGTTTTCGGGTAAAGAATATGCTTTAATAGCATTGTTTAGTGGTATTGTGTTAACCATTTTAGTGCCCTTATTAATACCCCTAATTTTATAATTATTAAATAGTTATTAGCTCATTAGATTAGAGATTTTACCAAGTCTGCCCTACTAATCTAAATTATCAATTGAAAAAAGTAATTGGCTGCATGCAAGCTATCCCAAATTGCTAGTGCAAGTCATCGTTCTAATTAAGAGGTGAATAGGTGTTTTATTTTGAAAACATCTTCATCACCTTAATGGGAGGATACTGCACAGTTGGAAGAGTTTTGCGTGGCACATTTTGCTAAATCCATTGTTACACAATTTAATTATTCGGAATGAAAAAGTTTTTGAAGAGGATGACGGGAAGAAGCTTGAAACGCCCCTTGTTAATGACACTTATTATGTGCATAGCAACGTTGGCATACGCTCAGGATACAAGGACCGTAACAGGTGCTGTAATTGACGAAACCGGGTTTGGAACGCCGGGAGTGAACGTAGTGATTAAAGGAACCAGTAATGGTACTGTTACCGATTTTGATGGCAAATTTGCGATCGCAGTAAGCGAAGGTGATGTATTGGAATTTCGTTTTATTGGTTACATCGCTCAGGAGGTGTTAATCGATAATGCAACAAATGTTTATAATATTAATTTACAGCCAAATAACGAGCAGCTAAACGAAGTGGTAGTTGTTGGTTATGGTGTTCAGAAGAAAAGTGACCTGTCAAGTGCTGTGTCAACAATAAAGGCCGAAGAGGCTAATAAAATTGCTGCTGCTTCACCTGGTCAAATGATGCAAGGTCGTTCTGCTGGTGTAACAGTTGTGAATGGCGGAGCACCAGGCGCTGCACCCTATGTGAAAATTCGTGGTATGTCATCGTTTGGAGATGTACAGCCGCTATACGTAATTGATGGAATCCCAGGTGGCGACTTAACAATGATCAACCCTGATGATATCACATCGTTTGAAATATTAAAAGATGGAGCTGCTGCTGCTATTTACGGTTCGTTAGCTGCCAATGGTGTTATTTTGGTAACTACTAAATCGGGTAAAAAGAACCAGCCAGCACAAATCGATTTCAGCATGTATACAGGTGTGCAAAGCGCTACCAATACCTTGCCTATGGCCAATGCCTCGGAATGGTATGCAACCATGGATCAGGCTTATAGCAACTCGGTTAAGGATGGCTCTTTAACAGAGGCTGATAAACCTGCTTATCTACAGCCTGGATCGGGTTTTGATTTGAATAATTATGCCGATACCGATTGGCAGGATGAGACCTTACAAACGGGTATTATTCAAAACTATTCATTGGGTATTAGTGGTGGAGGAGAGTCTTCCAACTACAATTTCTCAACCAACTACTTTAACCAAGAGGGTGTAGTGGTCAATACAGGTACTGAACGCTATAATTTCCGCTTTAAGTCGGCTTTTGAAAAGGGCAACTTAAAAGTGATGCCGAATATTATGTATACGCACACGGTAACCGATAATAATACGATGAGCATGTCCAACATGCAGAAAACATCGCCATTAGTGTCGGTGTATGATGATAGTAAAGAATCGGGATATGGATATATCAATGAATATGGTATTCGTAGTAGTGCTAACCCAATGGGCCAGTCGGAGTTAATCGACTCACAAACAACAAAAGATCAATTACAGGCTAACTTAGGTTTAAACTACCAGTTTACCTCTAATTTCTTTGCCATGGGTAATGTTGGTGTTACTAAAACTTTTTATAAAGATCGAAGACATTCTCCAGCCTACGTATTGGCATCAGATACCCAGCGAGAAGATCCTTACTTGCGCGAGTACCGAGCTGATTGGATGGACTTGAACTATGACTTCACATTAAATTATATGAAAACCTTTGACAAGCATAGTGTAACCGCTATGGCTGGTATCGTGGGTTATAAATACCAATATCAGAATGTGAGCATGGAAGCTACCGGTGGAGCGATGTTCCCCGATTTTGGTGGACTAGAGCCTTCATTTGATGGTATGGCATCGGGCGATTTTATTGGTACAGGTGGCTTTACCACGGTAACACGCTTTAGCTACATGGGACGTTTAAATTATAGCTACGACGATAAATACCTTGTTCAGGCAACTGTGCGTACCGATGGTTCTTCTAAGTTCGGACCAGATAACCGTTGGGGTACTTTTCCATCTGTTTCGGCAGCATGGAAAATCCATAACGAACCTTTCTTCTCGGATTTAACACATATTTTTCCTGAGTTAAAGTTCCGAGCTTCCTATGGTATTTTAGGTCGCGAAACTTCACTGGGAGCCTACTCACGTCAGGCCTTGGTTGATGGAGGATACTGGTATGTATGGAACAACCGACCTGTAGGTGGTAATGGATCATTTGAGATGGCAAACAATCAACTGGCCTGGGAAGAGTCTAAAACAACGAACATTGGTATTGACTTTGGTATGTTCAAGCACAAGTTGTATGGTACCATCAACTACTACCAGAATAACTCAGAGTCACTACTCTTAGAAGAACCGAATACACCTCCATCAAGTGGTGTGTCTGCTCCAATTGTTAACCTTGGAACAATTTCCAACAAGGGACTTGAATTTGAATTAGGCTACCGTGGTGCTATTGGCGAACTAAAATATGATTTGAAAGGTAACTTAACAACCATTACAAATGAAGTTGTTTCATTGGGCGATAGCGAAGGAATGTTGCCTGGCGATGACATTGCCTGGTCTGGATCTTATACTTATTCAGCAGTAGGAGCAGCAGCATCTCAGTTTTATATGTACCAGACTAAGGGCTTGTTTCAAACGCAGGAGCAGGTTGATAATTATGTTGATGCTAATGGTAACAAAATACAGCCTAATGCACAGCCTGGTGATGTTATTTACACCGATGTTAATGGCGATGGCATTATTGACTCTAACGATATTACAAATGTAGGTTCCCCACTTCCTACCTTAGAATATGGTATTAATATTGGCTTAACTTATAAAGCCTTTGATATGTCTATGTTCTTCCAGGGTGTTACTGGTAACGACATCTTAAATGTTAACCGTTACGAGATGGAAGCTGCTAACTCAGGTTATAACGTTTCTAGTCGATTAATGAATGCATGGACACCTGAACACACCAATACCGATGTGCCTCGTAATGTTATTGTTGATAACAATAATAACTACCTGATGTCTGACAGACACCTAGAAGATGGCTCGTATTTCCGTATGAAAAATATACAGATTGGTTATACACTGCCAAAAACTTTGTTGCAAAAGATAAAGGTTGAAAATTTACGCGTGTATGTGAATGCCGATAACGTATTTACTTTGACTAATTACACGGGATACGATCCTGAGATTGTACCAGTAAATGCTTTAACACAGGGTGTTGATCATGGTAATTATCCAATGTATAGAACGTTTACAGCAGGTTTACAGTTAACATTCTAATAACTCATAAATAAATTGTAATGAAACGAACATGTAAATTTAACATCCAAATATGCACACAAAAGGATGATTAAATTTACTTGGGAGTTCCATCTGACAATTGAAAAAAATATAAACAGATGAAAAATATATCAATATATATTCTGACAGTTATTTCAACACTGTTGTTTGCCTCATGCGATGATTACTTAACGCAGGAGTCGCCAGATAAACCAACGACTGATCAAATTTGGGTAAGTTACGATGCGGCTGAAAGTTACCTTGTAACTGCTTATTCATATGTTGCTTCAACAGGTTGGAGATACCATGAGTACATGTATTTACCACAAAACTTTAGAGGTGATGACATGTTTCCTGAAAGTGGAACTACACAATATGGTTATTTAGGACGAATTGTTGGTTTTACCAATACGGCCAATGACGTAAGTAGTGTCATGTGGAAAAACTGGTACCGTGGTGTTAAGCTGGCCAACGATGTGATTGCTAATGTACCAGATATGGACATGATTACACAGGAAGAGCGCGACCAACTGGTGGCAGAAGCTAAATTCTTACGTGGTTTTTATTTCTTAAACCTGCAGATGAATTACCACTCCATCATTATGCCTTTAGCTGTGGCATCATCCCCAGCTGATTTGCAAGTGCCAACATCAACCAAAGAAGAGGTATATGAGCAGATAGAGGAAGATTTAACATTTGCAAGTGCACACCTGCCTGCAAGTTGGTCGGATGATAACTGGGGGCGTGCAACAAGTAACGCTGCCAATGCCTTTTTAGGAAAATCACATTTGTTTAATGAGCAGTATCAGGATGCTTTAGATGCTTTTTCAAAAGTTACTGGGCATAGCTTGGTAAGTGGAGCAGAATACCGCAGTATGTTCGATGGTAGCAATGAGGTAAATGATGAGGTGCTGTTTTCGCGTGGCTACACTGCCGATCAAATGGATATTCTATACTTATACCACCAGTTAGGTGTTGCTTTAGCACCAGGCGATCTAAAAGGTGGATGGGAGATGGCCAGTATCTCTGACTATTATTTGAGTCAGCTAGAGGCTGGTGACATCAGAAAGGAAGCATCGGTATTGTTAGATGGCGAAACATTTGATGGAGAAGTCATCAATTTCGACGATCCAACTTATAAAATGAGCATCAAGTATGTTGAATCATTAAATGCAATAAATAGTAACCGTAGTGTTGTTGATCTTATCTTGATGCGTTATGCCGATGTTCTATTGATGCAGGCCGAAGCCATGTATGAACTAGGTAGTACGGGCGATGCTTTGGATAAGGTTAATGAGATACGAGACAGAGCAGGACTGGATGATGTAAACCTATCGGGCACTAGCTTACGCGACGAGATACGTAAGCAACGAATGATTGAGTTGGTGGGCGAAAACTCACGTTTTTACGACATGGTGCGTTGGGATATTGCCAAAGAGCAATTGACTTTAGCTATGCAGCCATATGCTCAGAATTTTGAAGAGAAACACAAGTATTTCCCAATTCCATTGGAGGAAGTACAGCGTAACAGTAAAATTGAGCCTACTCCTGGGTTCTAATTTTGATTTTCGTTTTTATAAGTCAAAGGGTGTCTGTTTACAGGCGCCCTTTCTTATACCATTTAAATATTAAAATGCCCTGATATAATGCCGATACATATTTAAGAGTGAAGCGGACGAAAGGCGCATTTTGAATAGATCGGTCTTATTCTCCACTAATGGGTAGTTTAATGATAAACTCAACACCACCATCATGGTTTTTATAGGCTAAAGTTCCCTTGTGATCTTTTACCAGATTAAAGGCTGTTGATAAGCCTAAACCAGTGCCCGAATTAATGCTTTTGGTTGTGAAGAAAGGATCTAATATGCGCTTTCCAATTTTATCTTCAATGCCAGCTCCTTTATTAAAAATCGAGATGCAAGCATACTTTATACCAGCTTGAGTTAAAGGGTAACAATGTACTTTTATCAGTTTATCCTTGGCCTCTAATGAGGCACAAATGGCATTGTCAATAATGTTAAGTACCACTTGATGTATTTTCTCAGCAAAAACATATATTGGTTCCTTAAGTTCATATTGTTGCTCCACGTTTAAATCAACAGGAATTTTGCATTTCAGAAATAACAGGGTTGATTTAACGATGGACCGAACGTCGTACAACGCTTTTTTACTTTTGCCATCGTAGGAAAATGTCATGAGTGATGTAACAATAAAAGCTGCTTGTTCAACTCCTTTATCTAATATTTCATTGGCTTGTATAAGATTTGATTCCAGGTCTTGGGGTGTCACACCATCTTGTAAATCATCTATTCTATTTTTAATCAACAATGAACTAGTGGATATAAAATTAAGAGGCGTATTTATTTCGTGCGCCACACCAGCTGTCAGAATACCTAGGGTGGCCATTTTCTCAGAATGAACTAACTGCTCTTGTGTAACCCTCAAGTGTTCGTTTGTGGCTTTCAGTTCTTCCAAATGCTGATCCAGACGTTGATTATTTTTGATGAGCTTTTTCTCGTAATTGTTGTTCAGCCATTTTAAATAAAAAACCGAACTGTTGATAAACAGAAAGATGGCAATGTTAGTAATCTCGGCATATATCTGAAAGCTACTGTATATCGCTTTTGAAGCTAGAGTGTTTGGCCCATAATGTAGAATCAGATCGTCGTTAATGATTAGTAAAAATAAGTAATAAGCCATCGATAATGTATACAAGTATTTATTGGCCGATGGTTTGATGAGTAGTTGTGGAATAAGCGACAAGGCAATGATGATGGCGCTATAGCTGAAAAAACTATCGTTTTCAACAAAACCCATAAAGGTTGGTATGACAATGAATATCAAGGGTGCGGATAGGATTAGAATGGCCTTAGCCCACTTTGGGTGTTTATAATATGACAGTAATATGTGAAGAATATTAATACCCATCATCCACATGAGACGATAGCTGGCAAGTGTAATGACGGAATTGTTAAGCATCCTGATGTACCACATGCTAAGTGAGAGTATTACCATTAGCAAAAATAAGGTGGCATTAAGCTGGTTGCTTAAGATGATGGTTCTTTTACGAATGCTACTTTGGTCATCGAGCCCCAAGAAAGAAATGCATTTCCAGGCTTTGCTTATCCAAGTCATATTTATGGTGTAGGTTTATTATCAGCAAATTAAGAAAATAATCCTAAAACACGACAGAATGAACAAATAATGCATTTTTTAAAAGCGATATTTATAAAAAAACAATAGGCTCAATATCAATCCTATGGCAATCTTTATTTGCCAATACGGAATAGCTATCCCAATGATGGCAATAACAATCACTGCTTTAAGTAGTTTGTTAGATCGTTTATCTGCTTTTGATTTAAACTGTATTAATTTTAATTCGCGGTTTTCCATGTCTAATAAAAATACACCATCATTTTCAACCACATAATCATATTCTAGTAGCTGTCGGCGAGTATTTCTATTGCGAGCACTAATGGCCGAGCTGCCACTTTTTACCTCAACAATGTATTTCTTACCATTTTTTTTAACAATATAATCAGGCTGTATATCCGCTACCTGAACCTCACCATCTTCTAGGTAGCGATGCTCGTATGTGCTTTGGTAGTCAACAATGGTATAACCCTCACTTTTTAGAAAACGTTTGGCGGCAAGTTCTAAATTATTTCCACGCTCAAATCGTTTTTTTACTTTTCGCTCCTTTAAGTATTGGCTTATTTTATATTTAAGAATTATAAAACTCAGGCTTAAAATAATTAAAGCAAGTAACAAGTAAATAATATGGTTGTGGTTGGAGTAGTAGAAGTCAAACATGGAATGGTATTTATATTCGAAACAAAAGTAATAGCATTTGCTCAATTCAATGCGTTTTGCATGCAACAACAGTATAATTCCATTTTTTAATAAGTCCGAAATCTTCAATTTAATACTCATCAACTATCACTCGAAACAAGTTTTCTAAACATTGAAAGCTAGTGATATTTAGGCTAGAGGCCTGGTTTGATAAAACGTAGCGAGACGCTACGCTTAACGGGGAGAGTTGCTGAGGTCAGGAAGCTAACAACTAAAAACAGGCGAATTTTACCCACTTGCAACAGCGTTTCAAGCAAATGCCAATAATCCTGAAAGGATAATACACGAATAGCCTTGTACAAAGTGCAAGGTGTTGTATGTGGTTGATGGTCTGCAAGCACAAAGTGCTTGAACTCAAAATGCGATTACCTTAGAATGGTAAATGTTTTTTGTGCTCAAGCCGCACGGGCTTCTACTTTTGATTCATGAGTGTTTTTTTTTATGTATTCACGATTTATGCTACGCTCCAATTACCTACAGTCGTAAAAGTAGACAAAAGGTCCGCTGACGACAGCACTCGATGACCTTTCTAATTTTATTCACTGAATTAAAAGAACTCCCCCGAAAAAAAATCGGGCTCAAACAGCTTTTAATCCTACGCTCATTGCAATTGAAAGGTGCCATCTGCGTTACTGAGGTCAGTAAGCTAACAGCCCAAAACAGACGTGTTTTACCCACTTGCAACAGCGTTTCAAGCAAATGCCAATAATCCTGAAAGGATAATACACGAATAGCCTTGTACAAAGTGCAAGGTGTTGAATGTAGTTGGTGGTCTGCAAGCACAAAGTGCTTGAACTGAAAATGTGATTACAATGGCTTAGAATGGTATATATTTTTAGTGCTCAAGCCGCAAGCTTCTACTTTTGATTCATGAGAGTCTTTTTTTTATGTATTCACGATTTATGCTACGCTCCAATTACCTACAGTCGTAAAAGTAGACAAAAGGTCCGCTGACGACAGCACTCGATGACCTTTCTAATTTTATTCACTGAATTAAAAGAACTCGTTCGGCGTAGCGTCTCGCTGCGTCGCTTTTAAAAAGGCCTCTGGCCTGAATTAGCATTATCGATTAGAATGTTTATAATATCGTATATTCGGTATATGAGTACAGGCTATAAAATAGATAATCAAGAAGGTGCCTATTTCATCACTTTACAAATAGTAAACTGGGCCGATTTGTTTTCACGTCAGGTTTATCGCGATATTGTAATCAACAACTTACAATATTGCATAGCTAATAAAGGATTGATTGTTTATGCTTATGTCATTATGAGCAATCATATTCATTTATTGGTGCAAAGTAGTAATGGTCAATTAAGTAATACTATTCGGGATTTTAAGAGCTATACGAGTAAAAAGTTCATTCAACATATTGAGCAAAATAATGAAAGTCGTTCTGAGTGGTTATTGGGTAGGCAATTTCAGAAGTACTACTTAAAAATAAAACTATATGAGGTTAATCTTAACAGATTAGCCTCTTTGTTTTTCATAATAATTTATTAACTAATAAGTAAGTTCATTCATGGTAAGATTGGACATACCAATCCCATCAAAAGAAGGTGTTTTCGGTAAAAGGTTTATGCAGCCAGGGATGCTTGATTCCACATTCGCCTGCCTATTTCAAGAGCATTACCAACATGGATGCCCATAAATATCCAAAGAATTTCAGTGTCCTTTGTCCTGGCTTTAATTCTGTTCAAATAATAATGTTGTTTGTCCTTTCCAAAACTACCTTCAAGTTTGGTTGCCCGTTCTTTTTTAATCTGTGCAGCCAACTGTTTACGTTGATGTTCATGTTTACCAGCCCGTCCTTTTCTGACAAAGTCAGTTCGAATATTATTAGAGGAGGCAAACTTTCTGTTAGCATTAGTAGCATAAATAGCATCTGCACCAGCAATCTTTACCTTTGTGTGGGTCAATGATTGAGCTAAGTACACCGATGCTTTAAAATGAGCACCTTCATTAAAAGCATCAAAACTAAGTTGTTGAATAAAGCTGATTCCATTAATTTGTATTTTATTGACCTTGGCTCCGAACTCTACAGCTTTAGTTTCTTTTCCCCTGACAATGGGCCGGATATAGCTTTTGGAAAGGCTGACTATTCGGTTCTCTGGTGATTTGCCCGTTGTTAACTTATAGTTTTGTTGCTCCAATACTTTTTCAATAATTACGTATTGCGTATAATATTTCCCAGGCATTTTAACATTCTGCTGCTTAAGTATGACTGCAAGTTCATCATGGAGTTTTTTTAGTAATTTCAATACCCCTCTAGTAATAGCAATTCGTTCTTTCTTGGGCTTCCGGCGTTTACGACTATAGTTCCAATAGCGCTGCTTCCATTTATTATACTTGCAGCGAGGCATGGCTTGTTTGCCATATGAGCAAAGTAGTTTCAACTGGTTTTGACACCAATCAGTTGCCTCCCATAGCAACTTCACATCCGTTGGGAAACGCAAGCTGCTTTCGTAGCAAGTAGCATCAGTAACTACTTGATCCAACTCTTCCATATAAGGCAGCCAATGCCTAGCTAAACATTTTTGTGCTTTGTCAATATCCAACTTTGCTGCCAGCTCGCATCGTATCTGGCTAATGATTTTAAAATTGTTGATTTCTTCTCCAATACCCAGCAACAAACGACAAAATAACTGGTAGTGAATATTGGAATTAAACTGCTCCATCAGACGTTTATCTGAACAGCAAGCATAGTTCTTTAGGAACATTAACGCCAGTTTTCCTTGTGGACTAAATGTACAATCTGGACCCATCTTACTTTCTGATAGACCAAAAGTGTCAGCCAACTCATCCCATGGGATGGCTTGGTAGATTTTGCCAAGTGAGCTGGCAAGGAATTGATTATATACAACCTGAAAATTATCTTCAATAGAAAAAAGAGGAAGATGAGCCTGAAATTCCGGAATACTTTGTAATTTTATCACTACTAGAAAAAAAAGTAAACCCCGATTTATGGCAAAAGTGCCTGTTTTCGGGGGTTTGTTATATCTTTAAGATAGTGATAATTACCTAATTATCAAAACTATATCATCACTTATGGATGCGCCTGGGTATATTTAAACAAGCTGCTTCAAAGCATAAGCGCAATAGTCATTATCAGGTTTGGACACACGAAAACCATGCTATAAATGTTTATTCAGATAAGTTTGTAACACAAAAAATCCATTATATACATATGAATCCAGTAAGAGCAGGATTGGTTCGTCAACCTGAAGATTATATTTATTCAAGTGCTTGTAATTATGCTAGCGTAAGTGCAGTATTGCCCGAAGTAGAAATGTTGACTTTAAGTGTAATAACGGTAAAGTGATATTTAGGCCAGAGACCTGGTTTGATAAAACGTAGCGAGACGCTACGCTTAACGGAGAACACAGAGTTTGTGCTCAAACCATCACAGCTTTAGCGAAAAAACAAATAGGATAAGATTACTCGTATACCAAGCGTTTCGCAACCTCCTACTTGGGAACACGTAATATTTTTTCCATTTTACGTCCTTTGGCCAATTCATCCACCAGCTTATCTAAATACCTGACTTGTTGCGTTAAGGTGTTTTCAATTTCTTCTACCCGATAGCCACAAATAACGCCTGTTATTAGTTGAGCATTGGGGTTTATGGTCGCCTGTTTAAAGAATGTTTCAAAGGTCACTTCCGCTGTAATAAGTTCTTGTAGTTTATCCTTATCAAAACCTGTTAACCATTCTATAACCTGGTTTAATTCATCTTGCGTGCGTTGCTTTTTTTCAACTTTAGTGATGTAATGCGGGTAAACTGATGCAAAGGTCATATTGGCAATGCGCTCATCCGCTTTGTTTGATTTGTCCATGATATATTTTGTTTTTGCCCGAAAAAGATAGACTAATCATTATTAAAATCATAGAAATGCGTCTCTGCTTTTTGTGTTTTTTAATTAGCTATGTTTGTGCCTATGAGCAAGCGCGAGTTAAAACTATACTTACACGAATTGGATAAGGAGCAGTTGCAAGAGCAAATAATGGATTTGTATGCACGCTTTAAAGACGTTAAAGAATTCTACGATTTTGCATTCAATCCCAAAGAAAACAAATTGATGGAAGAGTGTAAGCTGAAGATATCCAAGGAGTACTTTCCTGTGAGCAAGCGTAAAGCTAAAATGCGACGATCGGTGGCTCAGAAATTAATCAAACATTTTATTCGTTTAGGTGTCGAATCTACTTTAGTAGCCGATATCATGTTCTACCATATTGAAATTGCTCAAACCTACTCATCAGAGAATTTTATTAAGCAAGAGGCCTTTTATAAAGCCATGCTAAAATCATTTGCCGAGGCCTTGCAATATGTCGATGAGCATGGTATTCGCCGTGATTTCAACAGTCGAATTCATCAGATTGCCGACACAGCCAGCGAGCAAAACTGGATGAACAGCCAAGGCTTTGAGCGAGTGTTGGGAGCATAGTACGTGGAGGGTATTAGGCAAGGTTTACTTAAAGTCTATGCAATAATCGATGCTAGCTGGCCGCAATCGTACGCTTATAAATAGAAAAACAAAAACACATAATATTTACCCAGCTGTTCACGCAAGCTTTTTAATGCTCTGCTTTTGTGTGTTTTAACTGTGTTAACTGATATGTTGAGATCTTCAGCAATTTCTTTCTCTTTCCAACCATTGATGACGCTAAGCTCAAATATTTTTCGTCCTTGCTCAGGTAATTGTGCAATAGCTTTGTAAAGCCTGTGATGCACATTTTCTTCCAATACTGTTTCTTCGAAAGCTGCGTCTGATGTTTCTTTTAGAATAATTTGGTGGTGTTCTTCTTTTCTTTTGATATTTCTGATATGATTAAAAACAGCATTTCGAACCGAAGTGTATAAGAAAGATTCAAATGAACCTATTTCAGAGATAAACGCTCTTTTCTCCCAAACTTTTCTAAAAACGTCTGTCACAATGTCTTCAGCAACCATTAAGTCGCTAAAGTATTTCATAGCTATGCCAACGAGTTTAGGGTAAAAGTCATCAAAGACTTCCTTAAACACCTTTTCATTGCCTTTAGAGATTTGGATAATATGCTCCTGTGTGATGTTTTGCATAATTGTTTCAAATGTAGATAAAATATTAAAACACCACCAAATCGTTCGCCCGTGAGTACTCAATCCATCTTTTTAATTGACCATAAAAGATCTAAATTGATGAAGTGTTTATTTTTATTCTAAAAAGTGTAATTTTTTGTCACCTATAAATAAAGATCGGGTGTGTACCTAATACAAACTGGCATATAATGGAAGATTTAAAGTATATATATACCCTCATCTATAAACAATTAGTTCATTCAATTACAGATGATGAACAAAGTGTTGTAGATAATTGGCGAAAGCAAAATTCTCGTAATGAATTATTATACCAAAGGGTAGTTGATCAAAAAAGTATTAATAATTCCTTTAATGTTTACAAATCCATTGATACGGATAATGCATTTAATAAAGTGATAGCTCCAGCTGCTATTAAAAGAAGATTATTACCAACATTTTTCAAATATGCCGCCGCTGTAGTTATTCCATTACTATTGGGTTTAAGCATTTGGTTAATATCAGAGCAACAGCAGCCGAATGCTACTATTAGTGAGCTTATAGTACCCGGTAGCAATAAAGCCATGGTTGTACTTAGTGACGGTAGTACCGTTGAGTTAGCGAATGAAAGCTCGGCGATTGTGTTAGAAGAGGATGGTAAGGTTGTAGGAAAAGATTCTTTACATACCTTGTCGTACCAACACGTAACAGCCGATAAATTAATTTATAACACCCTTAAAATACCATATGGCGGTGAATATCAAATGGTGTTAAGCGATGGAACCAAAGTCTGGTTAAATTCGGGCTCTATATTAAAGTTTCCCGTTAATTTTATTAGTGATACACGAGAAGTGACTTTGCAGGGAGAAGCTTTTTTTGAAGTGGCACACAATGCCGACAAACCTTTTATGGTGCATACCAAGCATTCTACAACAAAGGTATATGGTACATCTTTTAATGTAATGAGTTACAATAATGATAAGGTGGAGCAAGTTACCTTAATTGAAGGAAAGGTTGGCTTTAGTATTAAGGGACAGCAAACTCTGCTACTACCCGGACAACAAGCTGAATTAGCATTAAATAACTCCAATGTGGTACTTAAAGAAGTGGATGCCAGTTTATATACTTCGTGGAAAGATGGAGTCCTGAAGTTTAAAAATATGCCAATAAAAGATTTATCGAAGAAACTGGCCCGTTGGTACGATGTTGATTTTTACTTTGCTAATGCTGCGGTTGGCGAAATTGGCTTTACAGGAAGAGTTGAAAAAACAACCGACTTTAAGCACTTTATGAGTCTTATCGAAAAAACAACCAATGTTAAAATATCGATAAATGGACGTACTGTATTGGTAGAAGAGATTAACTAAAAAAACCAAAGAATGCTGATACATTCTTTGGTCAATCAATTTAAATAATTGGGTTAGAGCCTTGAGAAACTTTACCCAATAGTATTAAACATTATCTACAAAATTATGGAAAAAAAACAGAAGTGGCACATGCTTTTGCATAAGCTGAGCATGCCGCGAAAACTATTGTTAGTTATGAAGGTTAGTTTTATTCTAATGTTTGCAATCATGATGCAGGTTTCAGCAGCTAGTCTGGCACAAAAAGTCGTGATAAAAAAGAATACACTCACTTATGAGCAATTATTTGAAGAGATTGAAATACAAACAGGTATTGCAACCTTGTTAAGTAATAGAGAGCTTGATTTAAATGCTCAGCTCGTACTCGAAGGAGAAGATTTTGAGTTAGGAGAATTATTAAATGAGGTTACCAAGGATACCGACTTAACCTTTGAAATAATAGACGAATACATTGTTATTCGACCGCTTAAACTTGAAGAAAGAGTACGCGTTGATAATCAAAATCAACAGCCTGATAACAAAATAGTCATCCGTGGTACTGTAAAAGATGAAAAAGGCGAGCCGCTTCCCTTTGCTGCTATTCGCATTAAAGGCACAACCATTGGAACCGTTTCTGATGCAGAAGGTAATTACAACCTGCAATTTGAAGAGCAAGAGAATGTCATATTAGAAGTATCAAGCCTTGGATTTGAAACTGCCGAAATTATATATGATGGACAAAGTACCATAAATATAACTTTAATAGAGTCCATTGCTGGCATAGATGAGGTGGTAGTTACCGGTTATCAAACCATTTCAAAAGAAAGAGCAACTGGTTCTTTTTCAATGCTCGATAGTGATAATGTGGCTAATAGCCCCAATGAAACCATCGGTGGAAATTTGGAGTCATTAGTAGCAGGGGTGCAAACAACCATTGATGAAAATGGGAACCCTCAATTTACAATTCGAGGAACGGGTTCTTTAACCGGAGCGCAGGAGCCGCTTATTGTTGTGGATGGGTTTGCGATTGATGGTGGATTTGAATCGATAAATCGAAATGATGTTGAGAAGATTACTGTATTGAAAGATGCAGCTGCAGCGTCCATATGGGGTGCTCGTGCAGCAAATGGAGTTATTGTAATTGTCACAAAAAAAGGCAATAAAACAAGAGATATCAAAATAAGCGTAGAGGCATATGCAAAGTTCAGTGATGAGGTAGATCTAGATTATGCCAACCCAATTGCTTCGTCAGCGTCGCAATTACAATATGAGCAATGGTTATGGAACAATGGTTTTGGTAGTCCGTCATACGATATTTCAAATATCAATTCAACCATGACTAAAGGTAGCGAATTGTTTCAAAAGCAATTGGAAGAACACATCGCTGGCGGTGGTACAGGACATCCGGAATATACACTAAATACACCTGAGATTCAGGCACTGATGAAACAGTCCTATAAGGAGCAGGTGAAAGAGCATATGTTGCGCAAGGCTTTTTCACAGAACTATAATGTTTCGCTACGTGGACAAAGTGAAAGAAATCAATACTCCTTATCTGTCATGTTTAATGATAATAAGCAGGTGATGGTTGAAGATAGCGACAACAACGTGTTGATTAATTTCAGAAACAATATGAAGATTCGTGACTGGCTTGACTTTGACTTTGCCATCATGGAGCAAATTCAAAACAATAAAAGCGGTGGTGTAGGCCTACGTGATATACAAGGCATATCACCTTACGAAACACTTTTAGACGATAATGGCGCCTATAACCACATCAATACAAGTAGAGGGCTTAATAAAACAATTGTTGATGATTTGCATGAATATGTAGATGGTTGGTCGTACGATGATATGACTAATAATCCGCTTCAAAACATGCGTTCTCAGGACTATCGAATTAAAACGATTAGTACACGAATTAATACTGGTTTAAACTTTAGAATTGCCGAAGGTATTAAATACACCTTTGGTTTTCAGTATCAAAACAGAAGTTCAGAGGTGAAAAATAGGCATCAGGAAGAATCGTACTATACGCGCGATCTGGTTAATATGTATAATATTACGGACTATGATGCCATTGCAGCCGGCAATCCATACACGATTACAGATCGTCAGGTTCAAAACGGAGAGGTTGTTTATCAATACAGCAATCAATACGCGAATTATGTATTTCGTAATCAGTTCAGTCTTAATAAAACCTATGGAGAGCATAGTTTCAACTTTATTGCGGGAACTGAGGTCAATTGGTCAGAAAGTGAATCGAAAGACGATTGGTTATATGGTTATGATCATGACAAGTATACTAATGCTATACCGTCAAATGGCTATGTTAATTTACAACGAGCTTACTATCCTGCCGCATCAACAGCTAACTTGAATAGAGGAGGTATTGTGACTTATGGCACTAATCGCTACTTCTCCTTATACTCAAACATAGCTTATACCTATAAAGATAAATACTCTTTAAGTGGTAGTGTAAGAACTGATGCCTCTAACTTAACTGTTGAAGACCCCGCATTCAGATACGCCCCTTTCTGGTCGGTTGGAGCCAGCTGGCAGTTAGCTAAAGAGTCTTTTGTCTCTGACATTGAATACATCAACCGCTTAACATTACGTGCTACCTACGGAGCCAATGGTAATGTACCGCAACAAAGTGCCCAGGTACCCATTATTTCGTTTATACCAGGTACAACGCCTTATAGTGGAGCTGGTGCCGATTATGCAATCATCAATGACTTGGGGAATCCAACATTGGGATGGGAAAAGGTAAAGCAGTTTAACACAGCTATTGATTTTGCTCTGTTTAAAAACAAGCTATTTGGTAGTGTTGAGTATTACAATAAGAATAGTGAGGACCTAGTAACACGTGTTTCTTTACCATCAACGGACGGGACCTCTTCACAGAATTTCAACGTGGCCAAAATGGAAAATAATGGCATTGAGTTGAACCTGAATGCCAAGCTAAGAATCACCAAGGGATTTGACTGGCGACCAATATTCAATTTTGCCCACAATAAAAACGAGGTGAAAGAAGTAAAAGTTATTCAGATACCATTGAGAGACATGATAGGTACTCAATATGTGGAGAACTACGCTATGCATCCATTATGGGCTTATAAGTATAATGGTTTAAATGATGATGGAGTAGCAACGGTACTAGGCAAGGATGGAATTGTATACGATGCCAATAATAACATTTCAAATACAGGAGTTCATGGGCCTGATGTAACCTGGTACCAGGGAACAAAACTTGCTCCAACAGTTACTTCTTTAACCAATGAGTTTACCTATAAGGGAATTAGCCTCTTATTTACCATTACCGGAAAGTTTGGCCATCATATGTATGTGCCAGGTTTTAGTTATGGGTGGCGTATGGATAAAATGAATTACCACCAGGATTTAGATTACATTATTGCAGGCGAAGCTGAAGCGAATGGTGAATTTCCGATACCAACAGAAACAATTGGTAATTATACCAATTATGGACAGAATGCCCGTTATTTGGAAGCCAGAATTGAAGATGCTTCATATGTGCGATTTAAAGAGTTAATGTTGTCATATCGCCTGCCTCAAAGTGTTATTTCCAAAATTGGATTTGATGGAATTAGGGTTTATACACATATCAACAACATTGGACTATTATGGACGGCGAACGATAAAGGTATCGATCCGGATTACCCAATGGGAGCCTCATTTTTTAGGCCAGAAACAACATATACGCTTGGTGTAAACATGACATTCTAATACTACAGGAAGATGAAGAAATTAATATATATACTATCGGCAACTTTATTTTTATTTGCGTCTTGTGACGATTTTCTTGATCACAAACCAAGTAAAACGAATGAGCAGGAAATAGAAACAACTGACGACATCAATTTACTATTGAATGCCACTTCAAGGTCATCTATTATTACTGATGTAAGAACGGCTAACCTTACTGACGACTGGACTTATCATGAAAATGTCTATCGCATTTTTGCAGCATGGTTGCCATATCCAGCTGTACAGGATTATTGTTGGAATGATCAGCTAAATGAAACAAATAATGATGATTGGACCATGGCTTACGAAAGCATATGGCAAGCTAACTTTATTATTAATAACATATATGATCTGGCAGGAGACCAAACAGATAAGGATAACCTTAAGGCTGAAGCACACTTATTAAAAGCCTATAAGTATTTAGCATTGGCAACTAAATATTGTTTGTATCCTGGAGATGTTAATGGTCAGGAGATGGGCTTGCCATTAAAAAACTCTACAGAGTTTGGATTAACAACGGTTAGAGCATCTCTGGAAGAGACCTTTGCTGAAATAGAGGCTAATATACAAGAGGGATTAAAAATTGATGTGGAGCGAATTGACAGTTGGCGCGAAAGTACAGCATCAGCTGCAGCCTTAGCTGCACGTTATTATTTGTATGTTCACGATTTCGAAAATGCTAAAAAGTATGCAACACAAGCCTTGTCTCTGCATTCTCGTATGATAAATATGGAAACAGAGGTGACAGAGCGTAAGGGTTATGGGGGTGAATACGATATACCATCAACAGCCGATTTAGGAAGTTACGCACCTGCTTACTATACGGGTTGGGAAAGTCAGTATAAAATTTATCACATCAGCGAGTTCTTGTTTATTCCAAGTAATGAGTTTCTTGCAGCCTTTCAGCCAGAAGATTTACGTTTGAGAAAGTTTATCACACAAGGTTATTTATCGTTTTATTTTGGATTAACCGAGAATAATAACTTGTACACCAAGTTTAGCTCAACCGTAATGACAGGTACAGATGCTGCTGAAATGTATTTGATTTTGGCCGAATGCGAAGCCAGGGAAAATAATTATGCTGCTTGTATGCAAAATGTAGAAATGGTGAGAGTAAATCGTTTCAATGCCGACGAATATTCTGCATTACCGCTTCCGACAACACAAAAGGAAGCCGTTCAGGTGGTAGTAGATGAGCGTCGTCGAGAGATGCCATACACTGCTTTGCGTTGGGCCGACATCAAAAGACTAAATAATGAAGGACTAATTGATCCAATAATTGTTACACGCGATTTCTATGAGTTAGGTGAAGCAGCTGTCGACTTCGATGCCCCTAAGACATATACCTTAGAAGCAAATAGTCGTAAATATGCCCGTCCTCTTCCGCAAGAAATTATTGATTTAACCGAAGGCACGGTTAAGCAAAATACTTACTAAGGCACACCCCACCCCTCAGGATCTTTATTCTGGGGTGGGGTTGATTTTTGCACTTTTTAAAATTTAATATTCATCTGGACTAAGCTTCAATTATTATATGAGGCTTAATACATTATATCCGATAAAATGAAGCAATTAATATTTCTTGTTATTGCTTTGGTAGCTATATCATGCCAAAACAATAAAGGTGTTTTTACAATTACCGGTTCAGGCTTGGACCAATTTAATGGCGACAGCATAAAAATATATTTGCCCGATACTACAGAGGCCAGAGGTCATTTCACTGAGAAAGCGCTTATTAGCAATGGTGAATTTAAGCTAAGTGGCAATCTGGCAAATCCAAGATTGGTGTACCTTTCTATTTACGATAGCGAGGGCATCTATAAAGGGTGGAAATTTGAAACAATAATCGAAGATTGCTCAATAAACATCACATTTGGTGATAAAAAGGAAGATGCGATTTTGCAAGGGGGAAGCTATCATGCAACGATAATTGATGCCGTAAAGAACAATTCTGAGTTGGATGCAGCCAAAAAGGAATTAATGAACTATATGCACTTGCTTCAATCAAAAGGTGATGAACAACCAACAGATGAAGAAATGCAAAAGTATAAAGAACTGGCCAATGTCTATAGCCGATTAGAGAAAGCAGCTTATGAGGATGTTTTTTCAAATCATACCGACCCCATCGCTCGTCTGTTTGCCTATAAAAAAATGCGTTCATATGATAATTGGGAAGGTGAACTTGGGAAACTAGAAAAAGAAATTGGTGCAATAGATGAGTTGGTTCTTCTGAGACATGGGATCATAGCTGCAGAGAATGCAAAGGCTAATAAGATTGAAATAAAAATTGGCGACCAGGTTAAAGATTTTGTAGCCGCCGATTTGAACGAGAATGAAATTCATTTAAAAGACGTGTTGGCACAAAACAAGTTAGTATTGGTTGAGTTTTGGGCTTCATGGTGCGCACCTTGTCGCGCTGAAATACCTCATATGAAAGAGGCTTATGAACACTATCATAATAAAGGATTTGAAATTGTGTCATTTACATTGGATCATAATATGAAATCGTGGGAAAAAGCCAGTTCGGAAGAGCATATCCCTTGGATTAATGTAAGCGACCTAAAGGTTTATAAAAGTCCTGTTGTGCAAATGTATGGAGTTAAAGGCGTGCCTGCGAACTACCTGGTTGATGCGAATGGACAAATAATAGCCATGCATTTACGCGGCGAGGCATTGGATAACAAACTAAAAGAACTACTTGACTAATACGATGAATATGAATAAAGCACTAATTATTTTTATACTATGTCTGGGTTATATAAATAGTATAGCTCAAAATAACACTATACAACTCAAAGGAGAATTAAAAAACTTTGGTTCAGAAGTAGTATTGTCAAAGGAGACACCGGAGGCACAATTGCTAAAAGAAACCATTAAATTAAATTTAGACGAACATAACCGTTTTGAAGTAAGTTTTGAATTGCTTGAACCAGCTTATTTCAGCTTGGGTAGAAACACATTATACTTATCGCCTGGTGACCATATGAAAATAATAGTGGATAATGATAATCCAAACAATTCAACATTTATCGGTACAGGAAGCGAAGTTTGTACTTATTTAAAAGCACGTCCCTATCCCAAAGCTGGCTCGTATCTGTACGGAACAGATGTATTGAAAGGTGACCCGACAACAAATGAATTGGCCAAGAATGTAGCTAAGGAGGTTAGAAAACGAGAGGCAAAGTTGGACGCATTGAAAGAGGCAGATGATTTTTTTAAAAAAGTAGAGCACGGTCGTATTTTATTTGATGCTGCCAATACTTTAATGTCTTATGGTTTCAGGGATGCATATGCTAAAAAGATTGCTCAGGAGCAAATGAAGGCCTATGCAGATAGTATCACAAACTTGTATGTTAATGATATAAGGGAGTACCTTTTAAACGGAAGTGATAAGGATTATTTAAATACCAGTGCCTATTTAAGTGTAGTGGACAAATGCATTGAAGAGCTAGGTGCAGACAAGATGGATGCCGAGGTTTTAGATTTTTTAAAAGTTCATGAGCTCGTTTATTTGCTCAATCGAAAAGGTCCTGTTGCTGAAGTACTGGGGCGGAAAAACGAGGTGGAAGCTGACTTAAGCACACAGAAGTACAAGTCCATATTAAACAAAGGTTTTGAGAAATATCAAAAGTTATTACCAGGGAATATGGCTCCCGCTCTTGAGTTGACATCCATGGACGGACAAGCAATAACATTGGCTGATTTTAAAGGCAAAGTAATTGTTATTGATGTATGGGCAACCTGGTGTGGGCCTTGTAAGGCTGAAGCACCGTACTTTGAAGCCCTGGCTAAGAAGTATCAAAGTGATAAGGTTGAGTTTATTTCTATCAGTATCGATTCATCAGAGAAACCATGGCGCAAGTATTTAGAAGGACATGAGAAAACATCAACTCAATACATAACACCACGTCCCCGTTTTAAAGAGTTCCAACTGATAACAGTGCCGCGATTTATGATCATTGATAAAGATGGTAGACTAATTGATGCTTTTGCACCTGTACCTTCAAATGAAGAATTTGAGAAGTTAATTATTAAAGCTGTTAAATAACTATTACTGTTTTAATAGTAATATATATCCAAAATATTGTATAAATAGTATCATGTGTGACTACTAAAACTACTATTTATTAAGCCCTTACTCCGGTGGGGGCTTTTTTTCACTATTAGTTATGGCAACATATTATCTGGAATATAAAGGAAAAAGTCGGGAGCGTTTGATTCATCACGCCGATTGTAATGAGATTAGAAATAAAATGGACTATCTGTTATTAGGTGACTTTAGTAGTAAAGAGCATTTGCTTTCTTATGCACAATGGCATTTCCCCGATTGGAACATTGCGTTATGCAGTTGTTGTTAATGTCATGTACCAATGGCATAAAAGTTCACTTAAGCAAATTGAATTTTATATAGTCTGTAAAGATGTTTCAATTGGGGGAGTTTTATACAAGCCTCATTCGTCAGAATGGGGCTTTTTTGAAAAATTATATGAGCAGTAGAATATACTAGCCTCACCAAACGCATAAGCACAGAAACTCAAAACACTTATTTAGACATACTCAGTCCTGCCAATATACTAACCATCTTCACCATCACCTCTTCGTCAATGTCAAAATCAGTTTGATGGTGAGTACCAGACTTGTTGGATGCGCCAATGCCCATAAATGCCGCTTTACCACCTGAATTCTGAACATGGTTCATCAGGGTACAGAAATCTTCACTATAGGTATTGTGTAGTTCTCTTTCTGTGCAACGCGTAAATAAGCCAGTATCCGTCACCAGGCCTTGAATGCTTTTGGCCAAATCGTTAGAGCTGGAAGCACTTTCAGCTTCACCAACCAAATTGATGTTGCAGCTACAAGCATGTTTCTTGGTGATTTCTTCAATTAATTGGATGGAAGCATTGAAAAGTTTATCCCGTGTGATGGTGTCGCCAGCTCTTGTTTCAATCTTTAAAAGTGCATCAGGGCAGATGATATTACGGGCTGTACCTGCTTGCATCTGGCCAATGTTTAATCGAATATGCGAAGGGAAATCAGCTTTTAGTTTTTCTAAGCTTAAAATAATTTCTGCAGCAGGCAGCATGGCATTGATTCCTTTTTCAGGCGCTAAAGCAGCATGAGAAGCCTTGCCTTTTATCTCCACATCGAACTTCTTACTGGCAAGCTGACCATGTGTGCCGCAAATAAATTCATTGGGCTCTTTATTAGCCCACACATGAAAGCCATATGCCTCATCTACTTTTTCGAAAATCGGATGTTTAACCACAGCTGCCATTCCACCCAAGCCTTCCTCTGCAGGTTGAAACAAGATGATTATTTTTCCTTGTAAACTGCCTTTGTGTTGCGAAAGATATTTGGCCAATCCCAAACCAATGGCGGTGTGAGCATCGTGTCCACAGGCATGCATAAAGCCATCGTGAGCAGATGCAAATTTCTTCTTAAAGGGTAGGTGCTCGTTGTCTTGACTTTCATTAATGGCAAGTGCATCCATATCAACCCGAAAGACTTTTACTGGCCCCTCGCCATTGTCAAGAACACCTGCAACAGCAGTGTAGCCTCCCTTTGTTTGTTCCAACAACTCCTTGTTCAAATCATGTCTTTCCAGGGCCTGAGCATAGAATTTATCCAAGGTCGCCTGTGTAGGTAGGTTCATGCGTTTATCACAAATCAAATCCTGACCCATATAAATAGTAAAGCCCCACTTTTTTAATGATTGCGCGACAAATGTAGCCGTTCCAAATTCACACCAGGCTGGCTCAGGGTGCTTGTGGAATAAGCGACGCCATTGAATCATTTCTTCTTGCAGATCTTTAAAGTTATTGGGAATACCACTCATAGTATGTTATTGTTTTGCGCAAAGATAAAACATCTGGTGCTCATTTAGTCTAATGACTTTTCGGATGCCATCTTTAATCGCAAGGCGCCTATAAAGATGGAATCCGTTTTGAAATAGCTATTATGAAGGCGCAAGGAGAAATAGTTAGGATGGTGTTGATTTTAAATCAGTTGAGTTCTAAATGATTTAAGTTGTTTATATGTGGTTCTTCTATGTTTGGGTTCTTTTAGGCGTCTTGCATTGTGGCCTCTCTTTTAAATTGCTTTAGTTTTTTAGAAAGCTTTAGTAAGACCGGGAAGCTGAGAACTTGTTCGAAGATCCCCCGGCCGCACTTAAGCTTGAGATAAATAAGAAAGTTATTTAAAAAGTAGCCTTGATCTTTTTTCCTTAGTTTTTGTGATCAAGGACATCGGAACGATTAAGAATTGAGTATTCTTAATTGTTTCAGCATAAAGATCAATTTGGGCGGATAGCCCAATTGAAAAAACAATTATCACAACATTGATTATAAAAAAAATGAGTGAATCCGTTTTTGGATTCACTCATTTTCGTTTACACAGTTTATGTAATAAAGATCCATAACCAATATTGGAACTACACACCGAGAACATTACTCAGTCAGCAATTCTATTACTACCACTAATTTATCACCAGATACTGATGAGGCAAAATACATTCGCCAGGCCTAATACAAGTTCAAATACAATGCCTTGGCTTATTTGTTTACTGGGTTTACCATCAGCTTTTAAACTGATTAAGCGACCAATAGCAAAACCTATAAAAATAAGCATGGCCACAAAGTGTGACGTAAAGCTTAGTTTCGTTATAAAGATGCCCAGTAAAGTACTAAGACCTGCAAAAAGCATCACTGCACTAACGCCTCTCATTTCATTTAATAAGCTGGCATCGTTTTCTAGTTTTATTCCCGAATTTTTCAAATACGTTTCTATTGGCTTACTTAACCTCATTATACCTACAAAGATCAGCAGAAGGCTTGATAACGATAAGATTACAATCTTCAGATATTCCATTTTTAATTGTTTTTGGATGAATACTAATGCAAATGTAATTGAGCGGTGTGACAGAGGTATGTCAAGGGTTGTTTTGATCTTTTACATATTTTTCAAAATACTCTTTTATCGTCATGTTGTGCGGACTAAATGTATCACTCTTGGTAACGAGTTTTTTAATGAAATCTATTCGAAAGTGTCTAAAATCATTACGTAAGCGACAAAAGGCAACAAGTAAAAAATTACCATGAATGCTATAGATAGCAAAGGGCTCAATGTTGCGTGTGCTTGACTTATCTTCTGAAGAGTGGTAGTCTATTGCTAATACTTTATTATGAGTAATGGCCGATTGTATTTCCATGAGGTTATTACTCGTTCTCTCCTTGTTGTTATTTCCGCCAAAGTAAATTCTGTCCGCTAACAAGTCGGCATTTCCTTTTTGAGAGTAGCGCAAAATGGCTTTTATTTTTTCTAGTGCGCTAGAGATGTTTTCAACCAGGGACTGGTCTTTATTTTTTATGGCTAATTGCTCTAATGTAATTAAGGCATTTGCTTCTTCTTCCGAAAAAAGTACAGGTGGTAAATGGTAGCCTTCCATAATAGAATAACCTATACCTTCTTCAGTTACAATAGGGATACCTGATTTTTCGAGTGTGCGAATATCTCTGTAAATTGTTCTTACACTTACATCGTGCCGCTCAGCAAGTTGTTTGGCAGTGATAACTCTTTTGGACTGAAGTTGGGTGAGAATAGCTGTTAATCGCGCTAGCCTTGGTTTTTCTTTTTCTTCCATACAGGAATGGTTCTATTGCTTATAAGGTACATGCTTGATAAATGTTAAACACAAGACCTTACGCAATGTTTTGCCCACTTCTTATCTCTTTATAAAACACGGTGTGCCAAAACTATACTTTTAACAGCCCTAAAATTGTTGTCTACTTGCATGGGTGAATAGCCTTATTGCTTATGGTGTGATACTTCTTGTTAAACCATCAAATAGCACAGAACCATATTGCAATGTCTAATCGGACTTTAAACCAAAGTTACTTTCAACCACTCGATGGTCTTCTCCGTAAAAAGTTAAATCTATTTTAATTTCCCAATTAGTATCAGATATCTTTCGGCCACTGATCATACCTGTTGGCTCAACATTTTTTGATTCATCCTCAGGAAAGATGTGGTAATTACAAGATGGTTGCGTTGGTGCTTACTAATTACAGCTTGTTCTTGCACTTGCTGGAGCATACTTGATAGTTTTAAGCGTGGCGAGATTCTACTTTGAACGGGAGGGAATAGCAGTCTGACTTTACGGATGCCATCTTTATTAACAAGATGCCTATAAAGATGGCATCCGTATGGAAAAAAAGCTGATATCACAACATTGATTATAAAAAAAATGAGGGAATCCGTTTTGGGATACCCTCATTTTTATTTACACAAATCTGTGTAATAGTAACTTTTTTCTTACCACCAGCGACTACCAGAAGAGGTGTTGTATAAAACTCCACCAGCTTCTTCAACTTCGCCCTCCAGAGCTGGTACTTTTGTTTTAAACAAGGCATCTAAAGTAGCTTCTTGTTCCTGATAGGCTTGAAGCGCCATAGCATACTGCTCTTTTTGAGCACCTGTTACATCAACATGTGCGTAGGAAGTTGTGTACATGGCGAAACGAATTCTGCTGTTAACGGAGTTTTTGGCACCAAAACCACCTATGATCACCTTGGTTATAGCATCAATTTCCTTTTGTAGCTCATCCACTTTGTTGACCAAAACATTGGCTTCAACAGGCGTTTTTGCCAAAATGGTTTTAAGGTTTTTCAGGCGTGTATTCATTTCCTTAATCTTGGCTCGCGCTGCACTTACCTGGGCATTTAAATCACTTACCTCTTTTAAGAACTCAAAATTAGCATTGTAATTGGCCGTGCCCAAGGCATTAGGAATAGAAACAACGTTAAATGCTTGTTTGTCGACTAACCTTGTAAATGTTCCGGCCATGTTTTTGTCAATAGCCACTTTGTATGCTCCTGGCGGTACTTTAGGCCCCCGCTTTGTTAAGTAGGCTAAATCCCATGATAGTGTGTTGTAACCTTTCTTCAGCTCAGAGCTTAATTTTCGCATGATGTTGTCATTGGCATCATAGATAGTGAAAATCAGCTGTGGTTTTACTTCCTGTTCCTCGGCCAACAACTCTTCGTCAGTGGCATATTTAAAGGTGCCACCCGACTTTTTGGCTTCTTTTTGAGCTTCCTTGCGTTTGTCCTTTAAGCTTTTGTAGCCTGTTTTAATGTAATATTCAAACTTGGTTTCAGGCTCAGGATTGGGTGTTCTGAAATGTACTTCACCCTGGTATCTTAGGTTGCTCGATGGAAAATAGAGTAGGGCATCGTTGACTTCAAACAGATGTGCTTCCTTCTCGCTGATTTCCTCGCTTAAGGTACGCAAGGCCGAATAATTATCTAAAACATAAAAGCCACGGCCAAAAGTAGCTACCACCAAATCGTTTTCTCGTTGCTGAATGGTTAATTCTTTAACCTGTATGGTAGGCAAGCCGTTTTTGATTTGCACCCATTTTTCACCGCCATCAATACTGGTCCAAACACCCCACTCAGTACCAATAAACAATAAATCAGGGTTGACATGATCTTCCTGAATGCAATACACGGTTCCTGATGGTAGGTTAGAGGCGATGGACGTCCAGGTTTTACCTTTGTCGGTACTTTTGATGAGGTAAGGTGTGAAATCACTGCTGTTCTTACGCCCGTCGAAACAAGCATACACCACATTTTCGTTGTGCATCGATGGTGTAATGTAATTCACAAAGGTCATGTCTGGCACTCCCGTAAAAGTATCATACTTCGTCCAGTTGGCACCATCATCTTCTGTAATCCATATTAAACCATCATCGGTTCCGGCATACAGCATGCCTTGTTTTAAGGGTGACTCAGTCAGGGCAAAAATATTTCCAAACTTCGATGTCGACATGTTTTTAGCCACTGCTTCGGGAGGCCATATCTTACCCATCATAGGCAAGCTGTTCTGGTCAATCTGCCTGGTTAAATCAGCCGATATCTTTTCCCAGGTGCCACCCATATCCGTGCTTTTTAGCACATAGTTACCACCAATATACAGGGTCTTATTATCGAAATGACTCAAGAGGTAGGGCGTGTTCCAGTTCCAGCGGTACTCCTCATCAATGGTTGGTTGCGGTTGAATGGAAATGCTGTTACCCGTTGTTCTATCGTATCGTCTGATGCCGCAATACTGCGATTCACAGTAATGGATATCAGGATTTTTAGGATCGGGTATCGACAGGTAGCCATCGCCACCAATGGCATAGGTCCAATCGGCATTAACAATGTTTTGGCGATGCGTTTGCGATGGTCCAAACCACGAACCGTTATCCTGGGCACCACCATAGACATTGTAGAATGGATATTCGTTATCAGTTCTAACGTGGTAGTATTGTGTGATGGGTAGATTACTGGCGAATTGCCAGGTTTTAGCAGCATCGTAGGTCTCATAGATGCCTCCATCGCAACCCATGATGTAATGATTCGGATCCTCAGGATTCATCCATATGGCATGGTTATCAACGTGCTTATTTTTACCTTCGATGTTTTCCCATGTTCGGCCACCATCAAGCGATCGGGCAGCACGCGTATCCATTAAAATAATCATGTCAGGATCGTAGGGAGCAGCATATAATTCGTTGTAATATTGCGGACTGCCCGAAACCTTATCGCTTCTCTTTTCCCAGCTTTCGCCCATATCGTTGGAGCGATAAACACCGCCTTTATTACCCGGTAGCTCAATAACAGCATAGATAATATCAGGATTGGCAGGGGATAGGGCAAGGCCAATGCGACCGACATCACCTCCTGGTAGGCCTTTCTTCAGTTTGGTCCAGCATGCTCCGGCATCCACCGATTTGTAAATGGCCGACTCAGGACCACCATTAATCTTCGACCAAACACGTCGTTCGCGCTGATGAGAGGCCGCATAAAGGATATCCGGATTTCGTGGATCCATCTCCAAATCCGATATACCCGTGTATTCGCCTATTTCAAGCATGCGTTCCCACGATTGACCACCATCCGTGGTTTTGTATAATCCGCGCTCGCCACCGGGTCCCCAGGCCTGACCCTGCGATGCCACATAAACCACATTGCTGTTGCGTGGATCAATCATTATTTTACCAATTTGAGAACTGGTTTTTAATCCCATGTTGGTAAAGGACTTACCCCCGTCGGTTGTTTTGTATACGCCATCACCATAGGCCAAATTACGTTGTGTATTGTTTTCACCCGTGCCTACCCAAACAACATTGGCGTTGTTGGGGTCCATGGCTAAACAACCAATGGAAAAAACCGGCTGATCGTCAAAGATGGGCTCAAAGGTAGTACCATGGTTAGTGGTTTTCCATAAACCACCTGAGGCAACCGCTACATAATACTCTGAGGTATTGGCGGGGTTAACGGCAAAGTCGGAGATACGCCCCGAATAAGCGGCAGGACCAATGTTCCTGAACTTGTACATGTTAAGCATCTCACTCGTAAGAGCAAAGGCTTCAGAATCGGAAGAAGATTTCTTTTTGTTTTTTTGAGCAAAGGATTGTAAGCTGAAAGCCATCAGGGCGATGCTTAGTATACTTACAACAATCCATGCTTTGCTTTTGGTTTTTGGCATGTGTTTGTATTTAGATTATAATCTATTGAGATACTACTAAGTAAGAGCAAAAAAAGGACAATATGAAACGAGCCATGATAATAGCACGGCAATCCACCGCTCGGCGAAGTTTGCAACTTCGTCGAACTATTCCAGTAGTCTGCGACTACTATACTGTAATAAGTGGTAAAATTAATGGTTCAATATATAACATTGCCAACAAGCCGGCATAATTCCTTGCACTAGAATATAGATAAACTTCAGGTGCCTGTACTATTTTTGAACGTACCGGATCATAGGATTTTTCTGTGGATTAATAATAATTTGTAACGAAAGGAAGCAATGAAATACCCTGTTTTGGAGATGGTTTTCCTTTCTTTTGCATCGCTCAAAAGAAACAAAACGCTAGTCCCATTGTACAGTCAAACTATGGTTTATTCAGTACCTGATATTGATATGTTTGGTTTTTTTTATCATCTCAATTGAAAATTATATAGTTTTGTACAGAGCCTAATAAACAACGAGGGTATCTTGGAACAAAAGATGATCTTTTCAGAAGCAACGTTTAAGTATTTATTTGATAAGTACTACGTGCCCCTGCGTTCATATGCGAGCCGCTTTATTTATGACGACGCTGAAAATAAAGATGTAGTTCAGGATGTATTTACTGCCTTTTGGAAGGGGAGTAAGGATTTTGCCAATGAAAAGGCTGTTAAGACCTATCTGTTTTACTCTGTTCGTAATGCCTGCCTAAATAAATTGCGCAAGGAAAAACCCACCAGCATAGATTATGAATCAATCGATCTTCCTTCTGTTGAAGAGGGTATTATTGAAGAAGATGTACTAAAGCGGATTCGACTCGCCTTAAGTAATCTTACCAATCAAGAAAGAGAAGTGATGTTACGTTCGATGAATGGTATATCCAACCTGGAAATAGCTGAAGATATTGAGGTGTCTGTTAATACCATTAAAACAGTTAAAAAGCGTGCCTACCAAAAGTTACGCGAACAATTGAAAGGTATAGAATGGGTATTGGTATTGTTTAGTTGATAGTGGATAATCCATAGTTCGCAGTCCTTGCTTCGGACTAAAAACCCCTACTTTCTATTTTTTTTCTTCTTTTCTGTCACCCACATTTACGTATCTTGTGTTTAAACCGACAAAACACAAGCAAAATGAGTATTGGTACGGATAAAATAACGCAAATAATAGGGGATTACATCGAAGGAACAATTTCTAGTGAGGATAAAAAGTTACTGGATTCTTGGTTGACTGATTCCGCTAACCAGCGTTTTTTTGAGCGACTAACATCCAAGCACTACCTACTATCAAAAGATAAGCAGCATCAGGTTTTTAATTCAGATAAAGATGCAGCATGGCAAGCAACCCAGCAAAGTATTAAGTCAAGCAAGAAAGTAAAGTTATGGATGCAATATGCAGCAGCCGTACTGGTGCCATTGGTATTATTTTTTGCAGTATACCAATTGAGTGAAGTAGGGCAGCAACGATCAGATGTAGCAAGCTATACAATAGAGCCAGGTGAACAACGAGCTATTTTAATTTTAAGTGATGGTAGTCAAATAGAAGTGTCAGCAGCTGATACGCTGATTACTCAAAGCCAATCAGGAGTTGTGATTGATTTGGATTCTGCGGCTGTTAATTACAATGACTTAAATAACAAAGAGAGTGATGGGATACATTACAATACCTTAAACACCACAAGGGGGATGGAGTATAGCATAACTTTGGAAGATGGGACTAAGGTGTGGTTAAATGCCTCGTCCAGTTTAAAATATCCAGAGCGATTTGTGGGAACTAACAGAGAAGTTTATGCCGATGGAGAAGTTTACTTTGAAGTAGCTAAGGATAGGAATCGACCCTTTTTTGTGCATTTCAACAACAAGAAAATACGTGTGCTAGGTACACAATTTAACGTGCGTTCATACAAAGAAGAGAACAATGACTATGTAACTTTAGCTGAAGGAAGTATTCAATTAGAAAGTAAGCAGGCAAACGTTATTATGGAGCCCAATAAACAAGCTGTTGTTAACAAAAAATCTGGTCAACTCGAGTTGCAAACGGTGAATGCAATGGTTTATGGTGCTTGGCGTAAGGGTAATTTTGTGTATGATAAGGCCCGTTTAGAAACCATTATTAACGATGTGGCACGCTGGTATCAGCTAAATGTGTTTTATCAAAATCATTCGGTAAAGGAAAAGCGACTATCCTTATACACCCCACGCCAAGGCTCTATTAAGGACTTGCTTGAAATATTGGAAGCAACCGATGATATAAGCTTTGAGATAAATGATGATAATTTAATAGTTAGATCAAAATAGAAAACAAAAAAGCAGAGAATATTGGAAGTATCCTCTGCTTAAACTAAAGCTGATTCGTTGTCAGCAATAATCTATAAATCGTTACAAAATTATGAAGAAAAATCGAGAACCTATCTTTCTCCATGCGAGGGGGATTAAAAAGATGTACAGAGTTATGAAATTATCTGCCGTACTATTACTGTTTTGTTTGATTCAGGTTTCAGCAACAGTGTATTCGCAAAGCGGTACAATAACTGTTAAGGAAACTTCTATCTCCTTGTCTGATTTATTATGGAAGATTCAGAGCAAGACGGATTTTATTTTTGCTTTTAGTGCCGATAAAGTAGAGCCCTATTCTGAATTATCTGTTGATGAAGAGGGTAGTGTGGAAGAGGTACTAGACGCTATTTTAAAAGATACTAAGCTCGATTATGAGATTAAAAATGGCGTGTATGTTATTACTTATAAGAAGATTGAAGCAGTAGAACAACAACCCGAAAAAAAGATTCTTATCAAGGGTACTGTGCTTGATGAAATAGGTGAGCCGCTGCCCTTTGCTGCCGTCTGCTTTAAAGGCACTACTACTGGTTGTGTGTCTGCTGTTGACGGCACTTATGAGTTGGAAGCACCTGACGAAGAAGGATTAGTACTAGAAGTATCAAGCCTTGGTTTTGTTACACAAGAAATACCGGTTAATGGAAGAACAAGCATCGATATTATAATGGTATCGGATATGATGGGGCTTGATGAAGTGGTTGTTACCGGTTATCAAACCATTTCAAAAGAAAGAGCAACAGGTTCGTTTGAAAAAGTTGACTCAGAAGCATTAGAAATTCGTGCTACACAAAACATCATGGATAAACTGGAAGGTCAAACCGCTGGTGTATTGTTTGATGCTGATGGAAACATCACTATAAGGGGAGCTTCATCGATGAATGCGTCAACAGATCCTTTAATCGTTGTTGATGGTTTTCCGTTAGAAGGAAGTTTAGAAAGCATCAACCCTAATGATGTAGCTAATATGACCATATTAAAAGATGCGGCAGCTGCTTCAATATGGGGCGCACGTGCATCTAATGGTGTTATTGTAATCGAAACTAAAAGAGGACAAAATACGGGTAAAATCAATGTTGATTTCTCTTCGACATTATCAATCACTCAAGAGCCTGATCTATATAGTTTAAACCGTGCTTCTACAGCATCCTTTATTGAGATGGAAGAGCACTTTGCAAATAACAAATGGAAAGAACTTGCATCTCCTTGGGCCATTAGTAAACCTGCATACAACGAAGGACTTGAAACTTTTCTAAAGTATAATGATGGTCAGATGACAGAAGCTGAAAAGGATGCAGTCATTAATCGCTTAAGAGGAATTGATGCTCGTAATGAATATGCTGATCTATTCTTAAGAAATGCTGTTCGTCAGCAATATCATTTGGGTATTAATGGAGCTACAGAAAAAAGTAACTTCTACGCCTCATTAAGCTACGATGATGATCAATCGTACATGAAAGGCGGTAATAACGATCGTATAGTTTCTAACCTCAGAATTCAAACTAAATTATCTGATCGCATCAGCTTTAATGCAGCCATGTATGCTACCATTCGTAACAGCGAAAGTAATGGTGCTGGTGGAATCGGAGACTTAGCAACATATCAGCAGATTTTAGATGAAGATGGTAACTATATTCCACAACCATGGACTTATTCTCAGGAAGGTAAAGACGCTCATGCTGCAGTTAATAATGTGCCTTACGACTGGACCTATAATATGTATCAGGAGTTTGAGAATAAGAATAACGCAACGAAAAATATAGATTTACGCCTGCAAGCCGGCTTAAATATCAATATCCTTAAAGGATTAGATTTTGAAGGTCGTTACCAATATGAATGGGGCAATGCCAAAGGACAGAATATCTACAATGAAGATACTTACCGTGTTCGTAACCAGGTTAATATGTACGCTTATCCGGAAGTTGATCCATGGACAGGGAAAACAACGATGATGTATCCTGTGCCAACAGGGGAAGTGAGGGCTGATATCAATGCCTATTCTAAATCGTTTACCACCAGAGGACAATTGAACTTCAACAGGGATTTTAATGACGGAAAGCACCGATTATATGCCATTGCTGGTATTGAATTACGCCAAACAGAGTATGAAAGCAATAACATGGAGAAATGGGGTTACGATCCGGTTAGTCTGCAGTACAAGCGCATGAACTATGATATCGAATATAATCGTGCTTTCAGTTATTGGCCTTCTAAATTATCGGATGCAACTTCATTTGCATTTGAAAAGGACAGGTATGCTTCCTACTATGCTAACGGTGGTTACACCCTTGATGAAAAATACACCGTAACGGGTAGTATTCGTTTAGATGACTCTAACTTATTTGGAAGTAGCAAAGAGTACCGAAGTGTGCCATTATGGTCGATTGGTGCCAATTGGCAATTGCACAAAGAATCGTTTATGAACCTTGATTTTCTTAATCGCTTAACATTTAGAGCGACCTATGGTACAGGTGGTAACATTGACAGAACAACAAGCCCTCACTTAATAGCCAAAATATGGACAGACTGGCAAACTCAGCATCAGTTTGCATACATCGAAAATCCTAAAAATCCTGACCTACGTTGGGAGAAAACGGCAACTACCAATATTGGTTTAGATTATGCTATGTTTAAAAATCGTGTGTCTGGTTCTATCGAGTATTATAATCGACAAAGTGTTGATTTATTGGGTAATGTATCTATAAACTCTATTTATGGCTTTGATAGTGCTAAAATGAATTTTGCCGAGATGTCGAATAAAGGGGTGGACATGACCTTAAACGTGGGCATTTTAAGAAATACCGTTCAATGGAATGCCATTACCAACTTCTCATATAATAAAAACAATGTGGAAAAAGTAGAACTGGCCGATGAAAGTGTCAGTGGAGCCATTAACTACTGGGGCGTTAGCTCAGCAAGAGAAGGTAAACCACTTCATCATATCTACTCGTATCAATGGGCCGGATTATCTGAAGAAGGTTTACCACAGGTATATAACCAAAATGGTGATATTATCGACCATAATACACCGGTTGAAGAGGTTGAAGGATTAAATTATGAAGGAACAACTGTACCAAGGTATTATGGTAGTTTCCAAAATGTTGTACGATATAAGGGTTTGCAGTTAAGTATGCTTATTACCTATAAGTTTGGTCATAAGTTTAGAGTGCCAACGGTAAGCTATAGCGATTTGAAATATGATTTCACATTAAATGCTGTACACAGTGATTTAGAAGAACGTTGGAGACAAACCGGAGATGAAAACTCAACCGATGTGCCTGTTTTACCGGAAGACCCAAATGTTGTAGCCGGGAATTGGCGTGCTTACACTCTATATGGCAGCCATAATGTGGCGAATGCAGGTCACATCCGTTTTAACGATGTTGTATTGTCGTATGACTTACCCCGATCGTGGTTTAATTCAATGGCAATACGGTCTCTTACTCTTGGTGCTCAGGTAAGAAACCTGGGAGTTATCACTTTCAATGATGAAGATATTGATCCGGAGAATGTAATTGGTGTTTCAGGTAACGGAAAGATAATGCCAGAATACACATTCAGCTTGAAAGCCAGATTTTAATAGTTAATGATCAGGATATGGTGTTTAACATTATTCCTTTAAAAATTAGAAAGATGAAGCAAATTATATATTTATTCGTTCTGGCCATAATTGCCACTTCGTGCGACGATTGGATGGACATTCAGCCAAAAGGAAAAGTTATTCCTTCAAAAGCTGAAGACTATCGACTTTTATTGGATGCAACCCAAGATATTGGAGAATCTGCCATTACGGTAACAGGTGATTTAGACTTGTGGGTAACAGATGATATTGATTTAAGAGATGATTTTATTGGTGCGAGCTACAGTGAATACCAATCAAAAGCATTTATGTATGAAGATCATTTTTATCTGGAATCAGAAGAAGATGAAGGCATGCAAAAAATGTATGCGGTGAATTACATTTGTAATGCCGTTATTAGTGAAGTGCTGGAAGCTGATGGAGATGAGGCAGAGAAGCAGAAATTATATGCCGAAGCGAAAGTGCACAGAGCTTTTACTTTCCTTAAACTGGTTAACATGTATGCGAAGCAATATGAACCGGCTACGGCAGCAACAGATTTAGGAGTACCAATGCACCTTGAACCACTATTAGAAGGCAGTTTAAAAAGAGGCACTGTTAATGATGTTTATGATTTAATTATTAATGATGTCACTGAGGTGTATGACTATTTACCAGAGACACCAGAACAACTGTGGCAACCATCTCAGTCATCGGCAAGTGCATTGTTGGCAAGAACATACTTAATAATGGGCGACTTTAACAATGCGCTTAAGTATGCTGATATGTCACTTGATAAGAAATCTTATTTGACCGATTACAATACATTACCAGGACATAGCTGGTATCCTACGCTACTCGATTTTGGACCAAGGTACCTGAATGAAGAGCAGTTATTAAGAAAGAAACCAACTAGTGATTACAGAATGATTTATCCAAGCCAGGAATTTATGGATTTGTTTGACCAAACGAATGATTTGCGTTTCACTGGCAAAATAACTTTTGAATGGTCGCTACCTGGCACAGGACTGGTTTATTACTACGGTTATAACTCAGGTAGTCCTTATGGATTAACAGTTCCGGAAATGTTGTTGACACGTGCTGAGTGTTATGCCCGCACAGGAGAACATGCTTTGGCAATGGACGATATTAACTTATTGCGTCAGAACAGAATTGCAACTGCTGCTTATGTGCCATTAACAGCTGCCAGTGCTGATGAAGCGTTATCAATTGTTAAGGATGAGCGTCGAAGAGAATTAGCTTTTATGGGACACCGTTATACCGATATTCGTCGTTATAATGCTTATGACAATGCCAATATCTCAATTGTGCATACGGTTAATGGTGATACTTATGCACTAGCGCCTGGTGATAACAAGTGGGCTTTACCATTTGCACGTAAGTACATAGGTAAAAACCCTGAAATAGAGCAGAATCCTCGCTAGACTCTAAAATTAATTTAAAAATATTTCTAAAAGGTTCTTATATAAAGAATAAGCACCAGGTGCATCATTCTTCCCTTTATTCTTGAGGATAAGGGGAAGTACCGCACCAAAGGTGTGGGGATGGGGATTAGAACCATTAACCAATAATCTTTATAAAAGCTTTTCAGACATACTATTGCCTAACCTTTGGTCCAGGTTTGGACATTTTTACTCTACTTACAAATTACTAAAACTACCGCTATGAATTACTTAAAAGGTATAGCACTTATGGTGCTGGCCGTGTTGAGCGCTTGCACTCCAACTCCCGATAAATGCATTATAAAAGGGCATGTTGAAGCCAAAGAAGGCAAAGTATTGGTTTATCCTTATCAGGAAGTTCAATCTCAAGAAGAAGCTGAGAAACTGATGTATAAGGCTGATATAATTGATGGTCAGTTTACCATTGAATTAGATTCTGTTATTGCTTGTCGAACATTGTATGTACAAGCCGAAAACCGTGTACAACCTTGTGAGTTTATTTCTGAACCTGGTTATATTAAGCTAATTGAAAAAGAAGGAGAATGGACGGTTCAAGAAACACCATTGAACCAAGAATTTAAAGAGTTGCAAACTGCTCTTAACCAAAAGGCATATGATGCACTACGTTATAAAAAAGAACTAAGCAACGAGGAGAAAAGCATTAAAAAGCAATACAACACTATTTTGTGGGAACTACTTGCCAAAAATCCAAGAAGTATACCATTAAGCTATTTATTTCAGCAACAATACTGGGGTGCCGACCTGGCAATGCTTAACAAAATTATTGATGGCTTTTCTGACGAAATCCACGATACCTACTACCTCAACTACCTGATTAATCGCCGCGATAATGAAGCACGTTCGGCCATTGGTAATCGGGCTCCGCAGTTCAGCATCCAATCTTTGCATAACAAGGAAGTGTCGTTAGCTACATTAAAAGGAAAATATGTGCTTATCGATTTTTGGGCATCATGGTGCGGGCCTTGTCGTAAAGAAATTCCCAATCTAAAAAATATTTATAAGGCCTTTCATAATCAGGAGTTGCAGATAATCAGCATTTCAACTGATGGCGATAAAGAGGCGTGGTTAAAGGCTGTAGAAGAGGAAAATATGCCATGGGTACAAGTGCACGATACCAAGAAGATATCAGGTAGCTATAATGTTACTGGAATACCTCATATTGTATTAATATCTCCCGAAGGCATTATACTGGATAAAAATATGCATGGCGATGGTATTTGGGAAGCATTAGAAAAAGAGGGGTTTATTAAAGAGTAGTGATTCCCCTGATTGTAAACCAACATGATTTCAGTCTCCCTAAATTATTACTAAGGAAGGTGATACAGCCAGCAGCTAGATTAAAATATTCTAATCACTTAATAATAACATATAATGAAAAAAGCAGTATTAATAGTATTAGCAGTGTTTGCCGTTGGACAGCTATTCGCTCAAGGCATTGAGTTCGAACATGGAACTTTTAACGAGGCGTTGGCAAAAGCAAAAAAAGAGAACAAGTTGATTTTTATGGATTGCTATACGACCTGGTGTGGTCCATGTAAGCATTTGGCAAAGAATATTTTTACACAAAAAGAAGTAGGTGATTTTTACAATCAAAATTTTGTGAACGTAAAAATGGATTGTGAAAAAGGTGAAGGGCCAGCTTTAGCCAAAAAGTACGGAGTTAGTTCTTATCCAACCTTATTGTTTATTGATGGAGAAGGTAATGCAGTACATAAATTAGTTGGCGGCATGCCAGCAGAAGAGTTAATAGCCGGAGGAAAAGCTGCCTTAGACCCTTCAATGCGTATCGGTACGCTTCGTGCCAAGTATGAAGAAGGAAATCGTGAGCTTGACTTTTTAATGACCTACTTAAAGGCTGTTAAAGCACAATATGATCGCGAGTCAATGCAAGAGGTTTCAAGAGAAATTATTAAGCAAACCTCTTTAGAAAAATACATGAACCAAGAATCGTTTTTTGTGATTTCATCGGCCAATTTCGCCTATGAGTCAACAGAATTCAAGTATCTATTAGATAGCAAGGAAAAAGTTAAAGAAATTGCAGATGACTATAGTTACTCGATGTTGTTTGTTGGAACTTACATGGCACACTTAAAGCAATTTGCAATGACTTGTAAAAGCCAGGAAGAACTAAATGATGAAATTGACAGGTGTTACGTAGAATTCCCTAATGAATACCTTCAAAGCACAAAAGGAAGTTTGAAGTATGATTTTTATATTGCCAATAATCAGGTTGATAGTTGGTATAGTGAAAAGATAAACGAGGTGGAGGCCTTAAAAGGTGATGAACAATACGTTTATCAGGTCCATTCTATGTGCGACCAAATTTTAAATACACCTAAGTTGGTTGGGTCGAAAAAAATTCTGAAAGACCTAACAGAGCGTGTTGAAGTTATTACGGCCGATAAGGAGACGGGTTTGATTATGGGTAACCTCATGCTGGCCAAAATACACCTTTACAACAAAGAGAAGGAAAAAGCACAAGAGTGCTTTGATATTTTCTTTGCCGAAAATGGCAAAGCAGGCGGTAATAACACACACCCATCTGTTGGGAATTTGAGGACTGCTATTGCGGCGTTATAATTCAATTGCTTTCATTATAAGATTTTTTAAGACTAGCCTCATTCATCTGAATGGGGCTTTTCTATTTACCCAATTATCCCCTCATCTACCCCTAGGGAAGCCTATATCTGCCCTCTTGAATCTGATTTTTACCCTCTTGGCCACTATATCATACCGATGGACAGTAATAGTTACCTTCTTGAATTCAATTTTTACACGATTGGACGCTTTCTTAGGCCGATTGACTGCATTATGCAGCCTGTTGATTTCATTTTTTCACCCGATTGACGGGTTTTGAGGCCAATTGGATAACTTATTTGGCTTGTTGAGTTACATATTTAATCGATTGACGCGGTTTATTGCTACAGGGGATATAAAAATGCCCCGATGGACTGCTCTTACAGGCCTCGGGGCTAATAAAATCAAGGGTTTGGCGTCTAATTCAATATGAATCGATATTAACCCTTATAGTTGCTGTAATACTTCTTGCGGCGGTCTTCGTTCTTCCAGAAGATGTAACGCCCATATTCACGAATAAGGCTTACTTTTTCTGAAAGTAGGGTGAAAGCTTTGTCGCGACGCACTTTTATAGCACTGCTTTCATCCGATGAGCCATTGGCCTCGGCCAGCAAATCTTTTAAACCATGCGATAGGGTTCTGGCATTACTCAGGCGTGTCATATCAAAGCTGATGCCAGTTAGTGGGTCAGGGTTTTTCTCGCCAACAACGGCTAGTTCAACCAAATCCTGAATCATATCCAAACGATCGCTGCCTTCACTAATGCGCTTCACTTTGGCTAATACATCTGCCTGCTTGCGATAAGCAAATTTAAAGTGATGCAACAATTCATCACGCTCCTCAAAGGCCGCTGGTGATTGCTCCAACCATTCTTTTTGTGCTTCCTGTCGGGCACGGTACTCACTCATCCACTCGGCCTGGCAAAAACGCATGGCACCTGCCAAAGGATTTAATTCATCAATAATTTCTACATTCATGCCTGCTGTAGCTAAGTCTTCTCTGTCTTTAGCCGCTTCAATAGCCAGGGTTTCGGCACTGGCAGCAAATTCATCAACAGGTTGATTGGGTAGTTTTTTGTCCTTTGTGGGCACTGCCTCAATCCGTTCCTTCCATGTGTTAAAATCTTCTGAGTAACTCATGTTTTAAACTATTTTTAATCCTATATTGCAAAGCTCCGCCGGCCTCTTCTTCCAAGCCTCGACGCCAATCAAGTTCGGTTGATGACCAGCCGGCGGTTTACTCTTTAATACTTACCATAAAATTAGCTCCACTAAGTACGTTTGTAAAATGACAAGAGTCATACATGGTCAAATGCTTTGTTCAACACCTCTTTTTAAATGATTAAAATGCTGTATTAATTGATGAATGACATTTACATGGAAGCTGTGAATGTGCAGCTTATTCATTTTACTTTTCGAAATGTTATTTTTTATTGATAATAATTTAGCGATTAGCTTATGATTTAAACAGCCTGGACAAGGAAGCAAAAGTTGCTTCGTTCAAAGGGTTTTAGAAGTAGGAATAAACACTGGTTTTGCAGCGAATAATTAGCAGCGATGAGCTTCATAATCAACTACAAATTTTCAAGGGATGGCTTGGTGCTTTAAATTTCTTTCTATTTTTAGCGCGTCTAAAGAATGGTAAGTGCATGGATAATATCAATGACAAAATAATTATTAAGGAATTACAGAAGGGAAACAAAGATGTTTTTCAGTCTGTATTTCATCAATATTATCCTTTGCTTGCTAAGTTTGCTCACCGTTATATTTACGAGGCCGATGTTTGCGAAGATCTTATTCAGGATGTGTTTGCCACTTTATGGGAGAAACGCGAGGAAGCATCCATCCAGTCTCTTAAATCCTACCTTTTTACTGCCGTTAAAAACAAGTGCTTAGGGTATTTACGTCATCTTAATGTAAGGGATAAGCACGAAGTGTTTATTGTTGAGGCCTACTTTGAGAGTAGTGGTGAGATGCTTGTTGATAGCGAATTGACCGATAGGATTAAAAAGATACTGGCCGAATTACCAGATAATATGCGTCACATCTTCGAACAGAAATACCTTAGTGGACTCACTGCTTCTGAAATTGCCGAAGACCTCGATGTTTCGCCCAATACAGTCAATACACAGCTTAAAAGAGCCAAGAAAAAAATAAGACTTGAGCTCCTTAAATCAGGTATTAAAGTCTTGTTTCTCTTGGGTGTTTAGACATCTATAAACACTTGTTTCATACTAATCGTGTCCAAAATTGATTTTTTGACGTGAATGGAACTAATTAATATTGAGTTGTTATGTGTAGCTTTTCTAAGCTTGGGTTCTTTTAAGCGTCGTGCCTTGTGGCCTTTTTTTTTCCTTAGTTTTTGTCATTAAGAACATCGGAACGATTAAGAATTGAGTATTCTTGGATCATAGGATATTTCTGTGGATTAATAATAATTTGTAACGAAAGGAAGCAACGAAATACCCTGTTTTGTGAGATGGTTTTCCTTTCTTTTGCATCGCCCAAAAGAAACAAAACGCTAGTCCCATTGATGCTACCACCCGCTCTAATGATTAATCAATTTCACAATCAAAGTAGGTCAAGCCCCTTTGATGTTCAATTAAATTAATCATTATTCACGCCTTCGCATGCCCGCCAATGGAACAGGCCACCACACTGTCGAAATTGCATTTCGAGTGGGGAAAGGAGGATAGCCAAAAGTGAAGGGTAACAAACTAATTAATCGATTAAATAATGAGGTTGCAGAGCTTATACCAAATGTATTACAAAATGAGCCTTTTGCTAATTACATTGGTAAATGCCGTTGAATCAATGAAAAGCTTTATTGAAACGCAGTTGAAAATAAAGCTCATTCTATTGACCAAACGGTATTATTCATTATGCTGATCTACCCGGCCCATTCGAAACAAGCTTTCGAACGATTGAAAGCCAGTGATAAGAGTGGATATTGCGCAATTGGAACGAAGTTGGGACATCGTTGCTTTAGCGAAGAAATTATTAGGACAACATTTATTTCATACTAATAGCGTCCTAAACGTTTTAGTATAATGATCCGGACGTCTTGTTTAGTCTCGACCTCAGCCAGTGAACCAAAAAACAGGATTGAAATGACGGTTAAGAATTGTTTTCTGTTTGAGTTCTTTGAGGTACGAAAAAGGGCGAGTTTAAAACAATTTAAGTCATGAAACCTAGTTTTTTGAGTGAAGTGGGTGTAGTCGACGGTCTTTTTGCTTCCTTTTTTGACTGTAGAAAAAAGGAAGAGCCTTCACGGCTTGAGTGAAAAATTATTTAGGACAATATTTATTTCATACTACTTTCAAAAAAAAAATAGGGCTTCTGTCACCAATACTACTTTCTTAGGCGTCGTAAATATAGAAAGCGCTTAAACATGGTTAAAAAGAAGATAGATATAGAGTACATTGTTATTTGGCGAAACCTGAATAATGTCGCCAGTGCTGAGGAGCAAAGCGAACTACGCATTTGGTTAGATGCTAATGACAAACATCGCTTACTATACGAGCACATAAAAGTTAGAAACGAACACGATGTGGTCATTACCGAAGATCAGATTGAACAACGATGGTTAAAGTTACAGCATACCTTGGATAAAAAACCGAGTATTGGTATTAAACGATGGTTGCAATATGCAGCGGCTATTATACTACCAATTGCGGTAGCAGCGGGTGTGTTTTACCTTTCTGATAAGTCAGAAACGAAGCTTGAAATGGCTCATCAAATAACACCCGGTTCGGCAAAGGCAGTGTTGCACTTGAGCAATGGAGAATTACTTGAGCTGGATGATGAGAATAAACTCTTTATTGAAGATGAGCATGGTAATGTTATAGGTGTTGATTCAACAAATACCCTAAGGTACAACGCTAACGCAAGTATGCAAGCTAGCTATAACACGATCAATATTCCACGCGGAGCCGAATACCAATTGGTATTATCGGATGGTACCAAAGTGTGGCTTAATTCAGAGTCATCATTGACCTACCCAGTAAATTTTGTTGGGGAAAGTCGTGAAGTGCTTCTTACGGGTGAAGCTTTTTTTGATGTAACGACTAATCGTGAGAAACCCTTTATTGTAAAAACAAATAAGTCATCGGTTAAGGTGTTTGGTACTCAGTTTAACGTAATGAGTTATGCCGATGAAGCCATTGAGCAAACCACCCTTGTTGAAGGAAGCATAGCAGTGCTTTATAACAACCAAGAGGTGATGGTTAAACCCGGCCAACAAGCTAACATACAATCGTCGGGAGCCGAAATGTCTATTGTAGAAGTAGATACTCAGCTGTATACGGATTGGAAAGATGGTGTATTCCGCTTTGAAGAGATGACACTTAAAGAGGTTGCAAGCAAACTATCGCGATGGTATAATGTCGATTTCTACTTTGCCAATGAAGACATGAAAGGACGGATGATCACAGGAGCCATGAAGCGCTCAACAGACTTTGAATTATTAATGAGCCTGGTAGAAAAATCGGCCGAAGTAGAAATTGTTATCAACGAAAATACCGTGCTAGTAAAAGGAAAGTAATAAGTAAAATCTATAAAAAAGCGAAGGATGTAGCAGCACCCTTCGCCATTAGTTCAAACAATACCGGTTACGTATAGCAGTACAAGCCGGTAAGTATTAACTTGTAAATACAAATCTATGAAAATTACACGAATGTGGCGCTGTAGTCTGTGGAGAAAACTATCGCGTAGAACCTTACTAATTATGAGATTCAGTGTTGTATTATTATTTGGTATCTTCATACAGGTTTCGGCAAATAGCCTGGCTCAAAAGGTGGTGTTACAAAAGAACCAGATGACTTATAAAGAGGTTTTCAAAGAAATAGAAAACCAAACAGGTTTAATTACTATCTATAGTGCTAATCAAGTCAATAAGAGCGAAAAGGTAAATATCAGTGCCGAAGAAGCTGAATTGTCTGAATTATATGAGTCATTACTGCAAGACAAAGGTTTGACTTTTGAATTTGTTGATGATTACATTGTTATAAGGCCATTCAACCAAACAGAGAAGGCAGCTATTAACAAAAGAGCTCAGCAGCCTGAAGAAAAAAAGCTTATTATCAGCGGAAGCATTAAAGATGAAAAAGGTGAACCACTGCCATTTGCTGCTATTCGCATTAAAGGCACTACCATTGGAACCGTTTCTGATGCAGATGGTAATTACAACCTGCAATTTGACGAGCAAGAGAGTGTAGTATTTGAAATATCAAGTCTTGGTTTTGAAACTGCTGAAGTTATTTATGATGGACAAAGCACCATTAATATAACTTTAATCGAATCTATAGCAGGCTTAGATGAAGTGGTTGTTACTGGTTATCAAACCATTTCAAGAGAAAGGGCAACCGGTTCTTTTTCAATGCTTAATAGTGATAACGTGGCCAATAGCCCAAACGAAACAATTGGTGGAAATCTGGAATCGTTGGTGGCAGGAGTGCAATCAACGGTTGATGCGAATGGTGATGTTCAGTTTACAATTCGTGGTGTGTCTTCATTAAATGGTAATACACAGCCATTAATTGTAGTCGATGGTTTTGCTATTGATGGTGGTTTTGAGTCAGTAAACCGTAATGATGTTGCAAAAATTACCGTATTGAAAGATGCTGCTGCGTCTTCTATTTGGGGAGCCAGAGCTGCCAATGGGGTAATTGTGATTACAACTAAACAAGGGCAAGCTAAAAAAGGAATCCAGGTAGAAGTTGAAGCTTTTACAAAGTTTAGTGATGCCGTGGATTTAGATTATGCCAATCCTATTGCCAGCTCACAATCGCAACTGGAGTATGAAATGTTTTTGTGGCAAAATGGCTATGTCAACCCGTCTCTTGGTATTACCAACATCAACCAAACCAAAACCTATGGTCATGAGCAGTTTGAGGCACAGCAAATGGATCATCTTAATTCAGGAGGAACAGGGCTTGCCAACTTCACTTTAGATACGCCTGTTTTGCAAGATCTACTGAGTAGTTCGTATAAAGATCAGGTAAAAGATGAGATGCTACGTAAGGCTACATCACAAAATTATACTGTTTCTTTAAGAGGTCAGGGTGAGAAAAATTCGTATTCATTATCAGTCATGTATAACAAGAACAATGACGTAATGGTAGAAGATAATGATGATAATATTCTGATCAATTTTAGGAATAACATGAAAGTAAGCAAATGGCTTGATTTTGATGTTGGAATAATGAGCCAGATGCAGAATAGGAATAGCAGAGGAGTGGGCCTTACTGATATAAAGCAAATGTCGGCCTATGAAACCTTATTGGATGAGAATGGTAATTATAAGCACATTAATTCAGGTCCACTTACTTTAACTCAACCAGGTACATACAATATGCCTGTCTTAAATGAGATATTAGACCGTGGTGATGGTTGGACCTATGACAATTTCAACAACAATCCATTGCAAAATATGCGATCTCAGGATTTTAATACCAAAACCTTTAGTACCCGAATCAATGGAGGATTAAAGTTTAAGATTGCCGATGGTATTAGTTTTGATTCAAAGTTTCAGCACGAACGGAGTACCATTAAAACCAGAAATGTATTTGGAGAAGAGTCGTATTATACCCGTAAAACAGTCAACTCATTTGCAGTGACCGACTATAATGCCATAGCTACACCAGGTGCACCATATACCATCACCGATCAACAGGTGCCCGCTGGAGAAATGGTCTATGTAAATAATGGGCAAAGAGAGTCAACCCTTTTTAGAAATCAACTAAGTTTCAACAAAACGTATGGCGATCATAGCATTAATTTTATTGGGGGAACAGAACTGATCTGGAACGAGTACGAGACACAGGATGACTGGTTGTATGGGTTTAACGATCGAAATTATCAGAACATTGTGCCAGACGCCTACAATGGTTTAACGCAGGTTTTTTCACCTCCATATGTAACTACATCCTTACCAAGAGGAGGAGAAACCAGAATGCTAACAAACAGGTTCTTCTCATTATACTCAAACCTAGCTTATACATATAAGGACAAATACACGTTTAGTGGAAGTGTGAGAACAGATGCTTCAAATAGTATTGTTGATGATAATAGTAAACGGTATTCACCATTTTGGTCTGTTGGTGGTAGCTGGCAGTTGTCAAAAGAAGAGTTTATTAAGGATATTACCTGGTTAAATCGACTTAGCTTAAGAACCACCTATGGTGTAAATGGTAATGCTCCTTCCACATCAGCAAGCGTGCCTGTTCTTCAATTTGTGCCAGGTAGTCAACCTTGGAGTGGTGCCGGCGTTGATAATGCTTATTTAGTTGAGTTAGGTAACCCAACTCTGGGTTGGGAAAAAGTAAAACAGTTTAATGTAGCGGTAGACTTTGCTGTATTAAAAAACAAGTTATACGGTAGTTTAGAATACTATAATAAAAACTCGGAGGATCAACTGGCATTAATTTCTCTACCATCAACAGATGGAACGACATCTCAATATTTCAATGCCGCAGCAATGAAAAATACGGGATTTGAAATGAGCCTGAACGGAAATATTAATTTAGGCCCGGTCAAGTGGCATCCTATTCTAAATTTCGCCTATAACGATAATTTGGTAACCGATGTAAAGGAGGTTGAAATACTACTTGGCGCTATAGGAGGTAAACGATTTGTTGAAGACTATCCGTACCTACCGGCATGGCATTACAAATACAATGGTTTAAATGCAGATGGCATACCAACTGTTCTTGGTAAAAATGGTGAAGTTTATGATGCCAACATGTCTATTGAGGGCACCGGCGTTGCTGCAACAGATTTATTATGGAACACAGGGAGCTACATAGCACCAGTAGTTTCTTCATTTACCAATGAGTTTAGCTACAAAAATTTTAGCTTATTGGCTACCATCACTGGTAAGTTTGGTCATTACATGCCGGTTAGCGGTTTTGGATATGGCGTGTCAACTTTTACACAAAATTATCATGAAAATCTGGATGAGATGATAAGCGGAAACCATGAAGCAGTTGGTGAGTTTCCTCTACCAGATGGTTTTATTCCTGGTTATAATAACTATAATCCAAATGCCCGTTACCTGGAATCAAGAGTTGAGGACGCATCATTTATTAAGTTAAAGGATATTATGCTTTCGTATCAGCTTCCTCAATCAATAATTTCAAAAATTGGTTGTTCCGGAGTTCGATTGTATGCGCAGATGAGTAATGTAGGGTTGTTGTGGACAGCCAATGACCTTGGAATTGATCCTGAATATCCCCAGGGAGGGTCATTCTTTAGACCTGAAAGAACGTATACGCTAGGCTTAAATCTTAAATTTTAATTAAGGAGAATTACAATGAAAAATATACTATATATACTATTAGCCGTATTCACGTTAACATCCTGTGAAGATTATTTGGATGTTAAACCAGACAAAAATCGGCAGGAAATAGAATTTGTTTCGGATATTGATTTAATATTCGAGCGTACCTTTGTAGGATATCAAACCGCTGTAGACTTTCCAAGTATTACGGGTGATGTGACTTATTACAAGGATGCTTACAATATGTTGAGTTCGCAGATACCATTAACAGCAGTACAGGAAAGTGTTTGGAAAGATGAGTTGTCAACTGTTACAGATCAAACATGGAGTCAGGCATATGAGGCCATATGGTTTGCCAATTACGTTATCGGTTCAATCGATGGATTGGAAGGAGATGCAACCGATAAGAGCAATCTAAAAGCAGAAGCCTATTTGATAAAGGCATTGAAACAATTCAACCTGGCATTAAAGTACAGTTTATACCCTTCGGCGGAGAATAAGGACGAATTAGGAATCGTTATAAAAAATGAAACGGCATTTGGACAAACAACTGTAAGAGCCTCACTTGAGGAAACATTTGCTCAAATTGAATCAGATCTTATTGAAGGTCTTACTATTAATAAGGCAAGAGCTAATAGTTGGAGAGAAAGTGACGCTTCGGCGGCCGCTTTAGCAGCCAGGTATTATCTGTATGTTCATGATTTTGTAAATGCTAAAAAATATGCCGAAATGGCACTGTCTCTTCATTCGGAGATGGTCAACCTGGAAAATGATATCTTTTTAGTGCCTTCTTTTGGAGGAAATTTAACAGGGCACACTGCTTTTATTGGAGCATATGCACCAGAGTTTTATACATGCTGGGATAGTCAGTATAAAATTTACTACGATCTGAATAACCCTTACAAGATGGCCAGTAACGAATTGCTAGCCATGTATCAGCCCGAGGATTTAAGACTACAATATTTTTATTCAGATGCCTTGTTAAGTACATTTTTTGGGCTAACAGAGGACAATGTTTTATACAATAGAACACTTCAAATGATGACCGGAACAGATGTTTCGGAGATGTATATGATACTTGCAGAGTGTGCCGCCAGAAACAATGACATGGCAACCTGCATGCAACATGTAGAAATGGTAAGGGAGAATCGCTTTGCCGCAGCAGACTATACTGCTCTACCAATTCCAGGCACTGCAAAAGAAGCGATTGAACTGATTGTTGATGAAAGGTGGAGAGAATTTGCATTTACCTCATTACGCTGGTACGATGTGAAGCGCTTAAATGCCGAAGGTTTAATCGATCCAATAATCTTGTCGAAAGACTATTACGAAGTAGGAGAGACGGCTGTCGATTTTGATACCCCAAAAGTCTATACCCTTGAGGCAAATTCAAGAAAATATGCACGCCCTATTCCTCAAGAGGTCATCATATTAACTAAAGGGTCCGTTAAGCAAAATACTTACTAAGTAATTGATGAATCATAATTATGAAATAGGAGGCTATTTTGCCTCCTATTTTCAACTATTAGTACATTTTACTTTACAAAATAAAGCTGCACAGGTTTAAGCGAAGGTCTTAGACTCTGGTATACAAATTCCATAAAACGAATACATAGTTATTCTTGGCAGTCATTGCTATTATCCCATCCGCAATTGCCCATCTGCAACACAAGCAATTGGACATTAATCAAACATCTCAGAAATAGCCCTGAGTAGGAACTACTTAAAATGCTTATAAATGGACAAAAAGTAAGTCCGGTTTGAGCGGATAGCCCAATTGATAAAATAAGACAACATTGAAGATAAAATATAAAAGACATGAATACTCGAAGCAATATAAAGTGGCTATTGGTAGCTATTGTTCTGCCATTGATTTTTGCCTGTAATACAGATAAAACAAGCTATGAACTTATTATTAGTGGTGGCGAAAACTTACCCGAAGGAGCTGAAGCTACTATTACCAGAAGACGTGTAGATAGTATTAGATTAAAAGAAGTGCTGGTAGATGATACTTTCAAAAACGGTATTATCTCTAGTAAAGGCCACGTGGAAAGTGTTCATATAATAAGCCTTAACGTGCGATCGGCTGATGGCAAACCTGTGTCACCTATTATTTTAATGGCTCTTGAGCCAGGGAAGACTGAGATTAACTTTTCATCGGGTACAGATTTTACGATAAATGGGGGTAAATATAGTGAGATGCTTGTTAATGCGGTAAGTAGTGACCAGGCATGTCAAAAAGCACAAAAGGCTGTAATCGATTATATGATTAAAGGTTTTTCATATGAGAATGAGAAAGCCTTTAAGGAGTACTACAGGCTTGTAGCAGTTTCAACAAAAGCCCGAAGTAAAATTCTACGCCAAGTGTATCAAGAGCAGAATGACCCCTTGGCTAAGTTTTTGTTACACAGGGCAGGCTACGGTTCTGGGGATTATAAAGCCGATATGAAAACTAAAGAAGAACTGGCTAAGCAGTTGGGCGATAACCGAGAGGCTGTTATAGCAAAGACTGAGATTGAACTTACAAAAGAGGCACGAATTATTCAAGCTACTTTAGATGTGGGAAAAACCATGAAAGATTTTAAGGCCGGTAATATTGAAGGCCAAGAGATTCAATTATCTGAAGTATTAAAAAAGAACAAATATGTGTTGGTAGAGCTATGGGCATCGTGGTGTGGGCCTTGCCGTGCAGAGATTCCACACATGAAAAGAGCTTACGAGGAATATAATGATAAAGGCTTTGAGATTATCTCATTTTCATTGGATGAGAAACGTGAAGATTGGGAAAAGGCATCGAAAAAAGATGGAATTCCTTGGATAAACACAAGTGATTTGCTTGGCTATAATAGTCCTATAACTGCTATGTTTGGAAAGCCTGGTGTGCCAGCCAATTGGTTAGTGGATGCGAGCACTGGTAAAATTATTGCCAAGCATGTTAGAGGTAAGGCCTTGGATCATCAATTGGAAGAGCTTTTGAATGAATAGTATTATTGCAGTACAACCAGGGAAATCGCTTTTAAAAGATAGATATACCACCCCGCCTGTTGGCACCCCTCCTAAAATTTAGGAGGGGACGGGTTTGCGTCATTCTCCTCCTTTTGAAGGAGGAGTACCACGAAGTGGGGAGGTGGTTAAAATGATAAAAAGAATTCCCTGGTGGTACACTATCGAAAAAATTAAATGAAACGAATAATAAGGTAAAATAATGAAAACACTAAAACTATTTCTATTGGCAGCAATTACAGTTTGTAATTTTGCCTGCGCACAACAAAAACCAGTCGATTACTGCTTAATTTCTGGGAAACTTGAGAATTATAATAACACTGAGTTAGCCTTATTCTGGCTTGATCGCTCAGAGCAAATTATTAACGTTTCAGAAGACGGTACTTTTGCTGATACCATCAAAAGAGAGGGTGAATTGTACTTGTACCTGGGAAAAGCATTAACCAGAATTTATGCTGTAAATGGTGCAGACTTATACATTTCAGCAGATGCTAATGATTTTTCAACATCGGTAACAGTTAGTGGTGAGAAATCGGGTATGAGTAAGTATATAATAAGCAAAGAAAAATCTCAAACAGTTGTAAGGAGTAATAGAAAGGCTATATTTTCGCTTGAAGAAAAGGCGTTTTTAGATAATGTCAATAAAAATTTAGCCCAATTGGAGGCTGAGCTTGAAAAGGTGGATGATATAACAGAAGAGTTAAGAAGTCTGGAAGAACGTCGATTGAAAACAGCGCATTTAATCTCATTGATAGAATATCCTAATACTCACAGAATTTACACTAAAAATCAAGCATACGAAGCTTCGAAAGAATTACAACAAGCGATATCAAAAATTGATTTTAACGATGGTGAATTATACGATTACTCGGTTCAGTATCGATATCTATTAAAGAGTGCCTGCAGTAATAAAGCTGGAAAATTAGTGGAATCAGGAGAAGCACCTACGCAAGCCATTGCAAATTTAATGGTAGCCGAAACAGTGGAAAACGAAACCATACGCGAAGACTTATTATATGCTGCAGTTACCAACAGATTTTCTTCTTTCGAAAATATAGATACGATATATGAAAAATACATGGCCTTGGCCAGAGATGAAGACAAGAGGACGGCAGTAACAGAGGAATACAAGCAGGTAAGCAAGCTCGGTAAAGGAAAACCATCTCCACAATTTCACAATTACGAAAACTATGCGGGTGGAACATCATCGCTCGACGATTTTAAAGGCAAATATGTATACATCGATTTATGGGCAACTTGGTGCGGACCATGTAAACAAGAAATTCCTCATCTTGAAAAGATTGAAGAAATGTACCATGGTAAGAATATTGTGTTTCTAAGTATTTCAACGGATAAAAAAGAAAAGGGTAAACAAGCCTGGAGAAAGATGGTGGCCGACAAGGAAATGGGAGGTGTGCAGTTGATCGCTTCCGACGAGCAGTTTACGAAGGAGTATTCCGTTTCGGGTATTCCGCGTTTTATCTTGATTGACCCAGAAGGGAATATTGTGGAGAATAGCGCCCCACGCCCATCAGATCCTAAACTGATTACCCTCTTGACAGAGTTGGGGCTGTAGATAATATGAACGAAATGAGATTTTATTCTCACTAGAGGGAATCTGTTTATGGTCTCCCTCTTTTTTGATTATTAGTTATGGCAACATATTATCTGGAATATAAAGGGAAAGATCGGGAGCGTTTGATTCATCATGCCGATTGTAAGGAATATAGAAATAAGATGGACTATCTGTTATTAGGTGACTTTAGCAGTAAAGAGCATTTGCTCACGTATGCTCATCGGCATTTTCCCGATTGGCACATTGTGTTATGCAGTTGTTGTTAATGCCATGTATCAATGGCACAAAAGTTCACTTAAGCAAATTGAATTTTATATAGTCTGTAAAGATGTTTCAATTGGGGGAGTTTTATACAAGCCCCTTGCTGGCGCTGGTTTGTAATCAGTGCTCCTACTCCGCGAAGTTCCCAACTTCGTCGAGCTACCTCAGTAGTCTGCGACTACTTTACTGTAATAAGTGGTAAAATTAATGGTTCAATATATAACATTGCCAACAAGCCGGCATAATTCCTTGCACTAGAATATAGATAATCCTCAGGCGTCTTTGCTGCCGCTCGAGTCCTCTGGTGTGGATTCTTATTTTAAATGTCACGCGAAAGTGGGATGAACAGGCCACCGCACTGTCGAAATTGCATTTCATGTGGGGCAAGAAGGATAGCCAAACATGAAGGGTGAAAAACTAATTAATCGAACAATATGCAGCCGATAACAGATCTCGTTTTTATTATTGTAACGTGAGTTCGATGTAAGTAATACAATTATCAACAAAGCAAAATCTTGTATTTATCTCCATTTCAAATCAGAAATTGCTATAAATACCGCCACAAATGCCCTGAAAGGGCAATGCATAGTAGTACAGGCCAAAGGCCTGTGGAAAAATCCAAACATCTTAATGAGGGCTGTAAGCCCGACGCGTACATATAAAGCATATTTATCATGTGTCGACCTTTCAGGGCCTAAAAGAACTGTATATTTAAAAATAGACCTACGGCCTATCCTGATACGTGACGGCCTTTCGGGCCTAGTTTATGGAATTACAAGAAGAGTTATACCAATTGCATTACAAAGTTTCACTTAAAGCTCACTTTGAAATTGCAATCGTTAATGCCGATAATAAACGAAAGAGGTTTTGGGAGTAAGAGAAGCAAAGGCGCATTTCGATATTAAATCGGTATTAGTATGTCCCTTGCATTGAACTCACGTTATTGTAGTTGCAAACTACCTGTTATAAACGACGAAGTTTCAAACTTCGCCGAGCTGAGGGATTGGTGAGAAAAAAACGCCAACGCCATTTATCGTAGCCTGCGATAAGTTTATATCCATCGAAATCTTAAAAACCAGAGCCAAGGAGAAGGAGGACGAAGATGATAAGGGAGTTGAAAAAGAAGCATTTGATAAGATTACCCAAAAGGTAATTAGACTGATAGCCACTACCATCAACGACCTGTCTGATGACGACGGTTGGGCATTTTTAGGCGATGTCGGAAGCTTATTGCAAAAGAAACGCCCAAACTTTGACCCACGTAACTATGGGTTTCAGAAATTGACCCCCTTTGATTAACTCCATCAATCGATTTGAAATAGAGCAAAGGGATAGCCCCAATAGCCGACATAGGTTGATTTATGTGAAGAATAAAGTGAAATTCGCATCAAAAAAATAAACTATCGGGCATTTATACTCCATTTAGAGAAGTATAGATGCATCCCGGAAGATACCATCTCGGATGATTTCGCTAGTCCCCATTTTGATTACCTGCCAAAAAATTACCTTTGTTGGGACTCTTTACCATGGTAAGAAAATCCCATACCTCATTTAAAATTTGACGCTCTTCTCTCTTCGGAGGTTTAATGCCATCGAGGTAATGCACTTCAGCAACACTTTTGAAAAATTTATCAAAATCAGTATAATAGCCTTCAGTGCGTTTAAAACGGATAAAGACACTGGGAAAGCTTAGTTTAATCACAAACTCATATTCAGGAAAGAATAGCTTGTTTGTTCCCATATAGTAATTTTTAAACTTTTCTGGAATCATATTTTCTTAATCTTTTGATTATGGTCTGTAACATGTTAGTAATGGTATAAAGAGCCCCTTGCAAAATTACCTGTTACCATTACTTATGGCAAGGTAAAGTAAATTTGAATTCGCTGCCTTGTCCCAAATTACTTTCCACCCAAATTTTACCTCCTTCAATTTCAATAAATTCTTTGCAGAGTAGCAAACCAAAACCTGTTCCAGGCTCTTGTTCGGTACCATAGGTTGAGTGAAGAGCTTCCTGCTTAAAAAGCTTACGCAAAGCATCTTCATGCAAACCTATTCCATTATCCTTCACTACAATTTCAATAAAATCATTCTTTGCAAGAGCTGTAACTTCAATCGTGCCATTGTTGTCGGTGAATTTTATGGCATTATTAATCAAGTTCCTGAAAACTGAGGCAATCATATGCTTATCTATATAGGCAACAATATCCTTGTTGATAAAGTTATGAATGGTTATCTTTTTCTTTTGAGCATTTAATTGCGCTGAATTGATAGCTTCGGTTAGAATGGGAGAGATGTTGATGCGCGACGGTTTAAATGGCATCTTATCATTTTTAACATTTAACCATTCTGATAAGCTAATAAGTAATTCGTATGTTATTTTAGATGTCCGGTATAACATTTTCAGGAAGCTTTCAATTTCCTCCATTGTATAACTCCGAAAATCATTAATAAGTAACTCTACCAAGCCCAAAATTCCATTAAAAGGGTTTCTTAACTCATGTGCAATTATAAGATAGAATTTATCACGTGCTTTTATTACCTCCTCAAGATCGTTTATCCTACCATTAACAATTTTATCAATTTCTTGCTGTTGTTCTTTGATAATTAGCTTTAGATCAGTATTCTGTTTTTCTAATTTTTGAATATAATCATCGGAGGAAAGTCTTTTCATCGAATTTAGTTTTATCTCTGTTTCATTATACTGAATAAAACACCTCATTAAAACCGAGAGCTTGAAAGTAGTGTAACAAAAACATTTAAAAAGTTGCTGACTCTACCTACAAGTTAGCGAAATATAATGGAAGTTGTTTAAAGTTGTCGTAGAAAGAACAATGCTAGATGCTTTCAAGGCAAAAATCTGCAAACCCTTCTCTTTTATGCAATGAGATAGACTCTCTATGATAATGTCTTTATAAATTGCTCTGGTAGAAACATCTACCCAATCAACCACCTGAAGCGTAAGCTAGTGTAAAACACCCTGTTCTTTTATTTGATAGCCATGCTTATAAATTGGTATTAAATCGAACAATATACAGCCGATAACAGATCTCGTTATTGTTATTGTAGTTGCAAACTACCTGTTATAAACGACGAAGTTTCAAACTTCGCCGAGCTGAGGGCTTAAATTTCAATGATACTTTTGTGCTTACTAGAGTGTGTATTTTGCCTGTTGAAAGAGTGAAATCACCAATAGTACGCACCAAACTGCCAATTGTTGACTTCAGATTAGCATTTGTTGGGCATTAGGTGCCATTTTTTAGCTTCACATAAGCAATTATCAAGCACATTTTACCATTTTTCTGCATCAGCTTACCAATTGTATACAAAAATCCCCCAGTGGAGGGCTTAAGCTACCGGGGGACTAGTAAAATTAGGCTATTCAGAATTAGCTTACCAAGTATTTTACTCTTCTTTCGTCATTTTTCCAGAATACATACCTGCCGCATTCTCTAATTTCAATCATACGATTATACAATAGTGTAAATGCTTTATCACGCATGACTTTGTTAGTGCTGCTTTCATCTTTTGAGCCATTGGAGTCGGCCAAAAGCTCAGACATGTGATGTGAAGTGCTTCGGGCTGTTTGTAGGGTAGCCACATCAAAACTAATTTTAGTTAAAGGCTCCGGATTTTTCTCACCCAAAGAGGCTAATTCAACTAAATCTTGTATCATATCCGAATGGCCACCACCTTCGCGAATGCGCATTACCTTTTTCTTTAAATCAGATTCATCACGATAAGCAAAACTAAAATGGTGCAATAGCTCATCTCTCAGTTCGTATGCTTTGGGTGACTGTTCCAACCATTCTTTTTGAGCTGCTTGGCGGGCACGGTACTCACTCATCCATTCGGCCTGGCAGTAACGCAATGCACCAGCTAATGGTATCAAGTCATCAATAAACGTGACATCAAGGCCTGCTTCTGCCAGAGCATCTCTGTCTTTATTCGCTTCAGTTGCTAATGTTTCTGCACTAGCAGTGCACTCATCAATGGGCTGGTTAGGCAGTTTAACATCTTTTTTTGGTAACGTTTCAATTTCTTCTTTCCATGTGTTAAAATCTTCTGTGTAACTCATGTTTACTTTTATTAAAATCCTATATTGCAAAGCTCCGCCGGCCTCTTCTTCCAAGCCTCGACGCCAATCAAGTTCGGTTGATGACCAGCCGGCGGTTTACTCTTTAATACTTACCATAAAATTAGCTCCACTAAGTAGGTATGTAAAATGACAAGAGTCATACATGGCCAAATGCTTTGTTCAACACCTCTTTTTTAGTGATTAACAGCGTAAAAGTGTTGACGAGGGGGTCTACATTCTAATTAGCGATATATTTGAAAGTGTTGATGTATGATGTCGCTATATTGTGCACTTCATTATAAAATAATCAATTTAATAGATTACTCCATTGTAATGATCACTATCACGCTTGTTTGATAAACTCATTCTTCTGTTTTTTTATCTTAAACTAGCCATGGGATTTGCTTAACAGACACAGGAGGATGATTATATTTGTTGAGAATCCTAAACAAAAAATGAAAATAAATTTAAACAAATGAAAAGCTTCACATTCCTGTTTATCATACTCATGATCACATCTTGCCAGTTTAAATCTACTCAAAGTGCTGAATCGCCATTGGGCGATACCATACAAACGGCCACTGGCTTAAAATACCTCTACCTAAAACATGGTGACGGGCCTAAGGTGGTGGCTGGGGCTAAAGTGGGTACTTATTTAAGTTTGATGGTGGATGACTCGGTGGTGTGGGATAGCAATGAATTGCCCGATTCATTATTTACGTTTACAGCCGATTCAACACGTTTGATAAAAGGATTTACCGAGGTAATGAGGCTGTTGAGACAGGGTGATGAGATAATTGCTGTTTTACCCGATTCATTGGCTTATGGGGCAAAAGGAGCTGGTGATGTAATTCCTCCAAATGCAACGCTTGTATATGATCAGTTTAAGGTGGTAAGCGTTGATGTGCCTGTGTCAGTGGATGAATAAGCAAGAGTTAGTATGTTGGCATTTTGGTTCATAAGCTAGTGCTTGCCATAGTGCCTCTGGACGTCGCTACATTTCTATCGTATATTCGGTATTCATCAAAAAACGATGCTATGAAGATGTTAGTGAATGTAGTATTTCCTATTGAGCCTTTTAATACACTGATGAGGGATGGGAAAGCAGGCGAGTTGATCGGGCGTATTGTAGATGATATTAAACCCGAGAGTATTCATTTTACCGATCACGAGGGGAATAGGGGAGCAGTAATGCTTGTTGATGTTAAGGATGAATCGATGGTGCCTTTAATTGCCGAGCCATGGTACCTTACCTTTGAGGCTTTTTGTGAGTTTAAGGTAGCAATGGCAACTGCAGACCTTATGAAAGCTGACTTGGGGAAGTTGGCTGAAAAGTGGAAATAATACCGTTTACTAATCTAAATGCCCTTCGCTGCCGCACGAGTCCTCTCGTGTGGATTCTTATTTCAAATGTCACGCGAAAGGATTGACTTCGTCGAACCTTGTTTCGCGCGATAGCGGGGCATTATGAAATATAAATGGTATAATAGAAAGAATCGCCACCACTGGTTACAAGCCCGGTGGTGGCGATCTGCTTTCATATTTCCATTATTTATACTAGAAGCTTTATTTCTTATTCAACTCTTTGTAAAACTTCTGCAAGGTGAAAAAGGCTTTCTTTCTGTTTCCCGTTTCAGAGATAAGGCCTTTTCTGTTATAGCCATTCTGATAAGGAATAAGCATGCGGCGCGGTGACCTGAAGTCGGCCAAAATCCAGGGTGTAATACCACTTAATTGCGGTATCTTGGCCAAGGTTGGCAATGTTTCACGATACAATAGATCCTGAAAATCTTCGGTCCACCTTGCCAGGCTATCTCCATGAAAGCCTTGCAAGGCCCCGGCACCAAATTCCGAAATGATCATCGGTTTATCTATGTCTATCTCCCAACGTATGTTTTTTATGTTATCGACCTGTCCGCCATACCAACCGTAGTATTGGTTAAAGCTTAAAATATCTACCACATCGGCAAATGCATCTTCAACTACCATAATATTTGAATTGTCCGCTTTTCCATGGTCTTCCAGAGCTGCTGTTATCAAGCGTGTATCATCCAGCTCTCGTGTTGTTTGAGCCAGCTTGCTTAAAAAATGCAGTCGCTCATCTGATTGGGGCGTTTCGTTTGCCATTGACCATATAATAACCGAAGCTCTGTTTTTATCTCTGCTTATCACTTCTTTTAGTTGTTGTTCGGCTTTTTGATAGGTCTCATTATTTTGCCAGTCAATGGTCCAGTAAACCGGAATTTCTTCCCATAACAATATGCCCATTTCATCGGCCAGTCGAGCCATGTTTTCATTGTGTGGATAATGGGCCAGTCGTACAAAATTACAGCCTAGTTCCTTCGCCCATCCCAAGAGTACTTTAGCATCTTCCATTGAATAAGCTCTGCCACCCCTCATCACATTTTCCTCATGAATACAGATGCCTTTTAAAAACACCTTCTCTCCATTCAGCAATATGTCTGCACCTTGAGTTGTAATTTGACGAAAACCAATTTTATCCTTAATCAAATCGGTGCCTGAAGAAATAGTAAGGTCATATAGTTTAGGGTTTCTATCGCTCCATTTGTCTACCTTTTTTACTGGTATCTCAAAGCTGATAAAGCCTTCGGTATTGCATGTCAGCTCCTTATTTATTTTCAGTTCGGGTATGCTCACAATTACTTTGGCATTGGCCTTTGTGGCACCGTTCAAACGAATATAACCTTTAAGTAAACGATCATTTTCTTGATCCATTTGAAGACTGTAGTCTTCAATGAAAGTAGGGCTTAACTCATAAATGCTTACATCTCGTGTAATGCCGCCATAATTCCACCAGTCAGTATTCAAGGTAGGAACTTCATCAGCCGCACGTTTGTTGTCAACTCTTACAATAACAAAGTTATCCTTGGCTTTTACAAACTTGGTCATTTCGTAGTTAAAGGGTGTAAAACCTCCTTTATGAGTGCCCAGTTTTTCGCCATTCACATATACATCAGCACGGTAGTTGACTGCTCCAAAGTGTAAATAATAGCGCTTGGAAGCCACGTAATGAGGAATGTCGAATGATTTTTTGTACCACAGACTGCCTTCGTAGAAGAATAATTTTTCCTCTTGTGAATTCCAATCGCCAGGAACTAAAAGGGTGGGGGCTGCGTCAAAGTCATACTCAACCAAATCCATTTTGTTTTTGGGCTTGGCATTGGTAAAGAAAGCTCCTGCTCCAGGGTTTTCAGAACCATCGTGTGGTTGCCAACGATAGTTGTAATACCCTGTTTCGTATACATCTACAATGTAGTTCCAATGTCCGTTTAAGCTTATCTCCTGGCGGTGATAGTTATTTTGCAACACATTTGTTTGTGCTGATAACGTGATAGCTGATACAAGCAATACCAGTAAGTTGATGATTTTGTTCATGTGTCTATAATTTGTATTCATTTGCCATATGGGACTCTCAAGTTAATATTATTATCAGGGAAATTGCTTTTAAAACTAATTATACCACCCCGCCTGTCGGCACCCCTCCTAAAATTCAGGAGGGGACGGTTTTTCATCCCTTTCCTCCTTCTTGCCAAGGAGGAGTACCACGAAGTGGGGAGGTGGTTAAAATGCTTAAAAGCGAATTCCCTGATATTATTATCCTTTTGTGTGAAAATTTAAATAATCAAATTTATAGGCTCTGTATGATTTGTAGTGGGTAAATCGTATTTCTAGTCACCTTTGGCTCACAGGCTGAGACCCTTCCCCAACATGATATCCTGAGCTCTGATTAGAAATGTTATTACATGCTCGTTTCATGTTTTTATTTGAACTGAGTATTAATGCATAAACTCAATTTATAAGGCGAATCGTATTTTTTATTGAACTTTATTTTTTTGATTAAAATACTTCAATGAATCTGCTATTGCCTTATCAATAGACGTAAATTCCATGTTTAAGTCGTTTTTCGCTTTCTTATTACTGTAGTAGTTGCAGATGGTTAATGCTTTGGTGTTCGCTGATGATGCATCGGTTTTTATTCTTAAGGAGCGGCAACAATCACCCAGTAAACCAATGATTCGTAACAGTATATCGGGCATGTAGATTAAGCTTGTTTTTTGCTTATTAAGCGAGAGTACTTTCTTATAAAATGCTTTGTAACTCAGGTTCTCATTGGCAAGAATAAATTTCTGTCCCGATGCTTTAATGTCAAACGCTTTTATAATTGCTTTTGCAACGTCGCAAACATGAACAAAGTTTTTGCCTCCTGATGGATAAAATACAAAGCGTTTGTTCAGTGCCATGAGGATGATTCTTCCTGAGCTGGGTTTTGTATCATAGGAGCCCAGCATAAATGTGGGACTAATACTGGTGATGTTCAACTGTGAAGAAGCTTTATCCACCATGTCTTGAGCCTGCTTTTTGCTCATAGCATACAGTGACTTTGTAAATGGGTGTTTCATTGGATTTGATTCAGATCCAGGCTCATCTAAACTACCATAACCATAGGTGTTTGCCGTGCCTACATAAATCAGTTTCTTAATGTTGTTGTGAATACAGGCCTGAATTACGTTTTCGGTTCCTTGAATATTGGCCTCGTAATAGTCGTCTAATTTTAATAAGTTTTGCGAGGTGTTAGCGGCTATATGAACAAGGTATCTGCATGATTGGGTTACATTTTTCAGCTTTTCGCCATCGAGTAACTCACCTTCAACAAGGGTTAGCTTGTCAAGATTCGGTTTTATAAAACTACTTTTTCGACGCACCAGTGCTATAACAGAGTAACCTTGTTGTAGCAATAATAAAGTTAAATTGGTGCCTAACAAACCATTTGCCCCTGTAACAAAAACTTTGTCCATAACAGTTGTGTGTATTTCAGTTTATAACCCGCACCTAAGATATGGATTTACTTTATTCATCATCATAGTTCGCCTTGTATTGAGCGTAATCTAATTTGATACGCTTACACAACAAAGGCTGTTTATCAATGACGAACAGCCTTTGTTAAGTTTCTATATAGTCTGTTATCGTTAGCAATGGAGGTGGATTCTAGCACCAATCATTTATTGTTAGTGTTGTTTCCTAAAAAGTATATTTTAGCCATGTATTAATTCGAATACACATAAAATACAAGTGTATCATACTATACCTTAGCCTCCTCTTTAAGGTTGGTGTAATCTTTCGTTACCTGATAATCATAATCAGGATAATCATAAATCGGGATACGTTGTTCTGTTTCACCAATTGAGTATCCCCAAATACTTTCATAATCTTTAAAGTCTTCTCCCAGGTCTTCCATTTGACGTTGGTATTCACTTATCGATTTTGATTCAATAATAATCACCTTATCCATTTGTTTCATCGCAGGACTATGGTTGCGGGTATGATCCAATTCAAATTCCAGTATGCGTCGGCCATAGCGTGTAATTCCAATTGTACGAAATGTAAGACTTTTACCGACGCCTGGTAGGTTAAGAACATTTCTGTCTGTGCCTAAAAATGGCAAGCCACTCTCTTTCATTAGCTTCGCCATCTCTTGTTCAATTGCATCGGCATTGTTCGGAAATTCTTTGATTGTTGAATAATACTTCATTGGTATTTTTCCAATCACTTTCTCTTCCATCTGCTCCTGCACGGCCCGTTCGTTGGTGGCAAAGTTGAAGCTATTCTCCATATAACCTTTTACGCTAAAGGTGTAGTAATTGATGATGCCAATTTCGTTGAGCACCTTACGTAGCTTGGCTGCATGTCCTCTTCGTGAAGCAGCCGTAGTATATACATGTTGATTAGTAACCGTCCATCCTGCTGAATTTAATAATTTAATCGCATTGCGAGCTTCGGGCGTTACCTCCATGGGCGATTCAAAATGCGTTTGCATAAAAAACTGCTTAATGCCTATTTTTGAAGCTTTCTTTTTGAAGTCACCCAAAATTGTCACTAGCTCAGAAGTTACCCGTTGAGGTAAATAAACTGGCAATCGACTACCAAGCCTTATACGGACCAATTGCGCATACTTATCACCATTAGATCTGTTTTTGTTGGCTTCTACTTTATTGGCCGCCATCAGGTAAACTTTGTCCAATATTTTTTCCATCGATTTATTGGAGCTCATCAAAGCATCTCCGCCGGTAATTAATATATCGCGCAACTGGGAGTCTTTTTCAAAATATTCCAGCAAAGAATCCAGTTTTTCATCCCAGGTTTGCTTTGGTTTTAACTTATCCAGATTAAAGTTAAGATTACCCCTTTGGAAATCATACATCCGCTGACATGAGGCACACAGTCCACCACAAGCACGGCCCATGGTGTCAGGTATTAAAATAGCCACTTCGGGGTAACGCCTGTGTATATTATGCTCATTTGGTAAATACCAGCCTGCCGCATTAGGCTCGCCCGGCCTCACTGTATCTTCTTTTTCCCAAGCAACAATATGGCCGTATTCATCAATTAGTTTCTGACTGTAAATAACGTAATGACGGATAGCTAAGTCAGCTCCTACGGCAAAGTAAGGCACCCGCACGTGCAATAATGAAAGATAATAAGGGTTCACAAAAAAAGGAATTCCTTTAGCCTCCGCATCATACAATACTTTCATTGTATCTGGGTCAAGCGAATTATCAAGCATTTCATTTAATAGGTCGGGTGAGCGGACAGCAAATCGCAAATGAAACAAGTGATTATCCCACCAATCCAAGGCTTGCAGATATTTTTGTTCTTTAGATAAGCCCTCGGAAAAAAAGAATCGGCTATCACTGACTTCACCTGAATCAATTATTCGGATGATTATTTTTAAAATACGTTCTTTGTTTTCTTCTCTCAGTTTTACAATTCGAGGATCGAGACCTGAACTCCATCTGTCCATCCATTTTTCAACTTGTTCTTTAGTAGGAATAGTTCGTTCATATTCCCCTCGAAATTGCTTAAATAACATCAGCATATCTTTAAAAAAGAAAGGCTTGGCCCCACCAGTTCCATTGGCTACAGCAAGCCATATCAGATGAATTGGATTACTTATGGCCAACTCTCCCCGGAGGTTAAGATCTTCAAATTCTCGCCCCGCATTATCGATGTAATCTAATATCCGGATAGCTGCAAAATCTTTCCAGTTTAGTTTTTCAAAGGCTTCACGGCCATGTTTTTCTCTTTTATAAAAATGATAGGCATCAGGATTCTTCTTTATCTCAATTAATATCCAATTTCTAACACCTACCAAAACCTCTGTCTCATTTCGAGCGTTTCGCATTATTTCTTCGAGTATCGGATTTTCCCTCAATAATTGCCTGAGTAGCATATGTGATTTAACAGAGATGGCAATGTGATCGAGTTGATGGCTGGATGCTGACATAAGACTTGGGTTCTAAAGGGTTAATTAATAGATGTCTTATGAATATAGATAATCGTATTAACAATTTCCAATTATCGAGTGTAATAATCATTTAAAAGAGAGGCCATAAGACATGATGCTTAAAAGAACCCCTCGTTTAAAAAATACTAATATCGAACTTAATTTCAATCAGTTCGATTCATATCAACAAATCATTTAGGACGCGATTGATTACAGACCAAGCTATTTTAGTTTAACGCTTTGTATTAAGCAGACATAAGTAAGGTAAATATGAAGAAGTATATATGAGTTGCTGGCCAGTGAGATTTGCATAAAATGTGAGTTTCCATCTCTCAAGCAATAGTACTCACATCTTTTACGCTGGCTTTCGAAATACCACTAACCTGTCTGTTAATACATCCACCTCTAGCTTATTTTGCCTGGCTATATATTCGATGGTTTCTCGTCTATAGATAAAAACGTGGGTGGGGTCATTGCGGTAGTACCAGGTACTAAAATCAATCTGATCATTGTACACATCTGTCATAATCAGTAGCATGCCATTCGTATTTAAAATGGATACCAGTTGATCTATTTCCGTTTTAGGATTGTAGAAGTGCTCAAATACCTCACAACTAACAATGTAATCGTAGTGATTATTCAACAAGCTCTTATCGGGGGCAAAAAAGGGATCGTACTGAACGATGCTATAGCCTTGCTTACCCAGCATGCTTGATATGACAGGGCCGGTACCACTTCCAAAATCCAAGCCTTTATGGTGGGGCAAGAAATGCTCCAATACATGATTGGTTATGGGCATTGTAAAATTCTGGTAGCGTACATCATCCACATCGTTATTGTGGGTTTCGTAACGTGCTCTTTCTTCTTCGGGACTTAAGAAAAAGGCTTCATCTTTAACTATTGCTTTGCAAGTAACACAATCGTAGTATTGCTCTTCCAATTTATTAATCAGTGGCGAACCACAAAGTGTACACTTCATATTGGCAATGGTGTTTATTTTTTTGTCAATGTAGACTATTCTTTCCAATATATGGTGCCATTGAGGTGTTTAAAACAAATTTATTCCATTTGTAATATCGCACAGCGGATTAGCTAAATAACTTCATAATACAGGTACACTAAAAGCCGGTGATAAATCCAATTCGCTTGTATTTACCATGTTTTAAATCGGGTACCTTGGTCTGCACCATGTAATTGATGGCGATAATGCTTAAGTAGAAAGCTAACAAGTGTATGGCCGAAATCCACCATTGAAACGATTCTGCATCCTGGACGAGGGGGAAGAAGACATATTTGATTATAATGATGTGTACAAAATAGATGAATAAGGATTTATTACCAATGGCTGATAACAGGCTAACCTTATTGTAGGGAGTACCAATTATAGGAATGAGTACGCAGCAAAGGCCCAATAGCAATACGTAAAAATTGCCTTTTACAGGATAAAATAGTTCGGTATAGCCAATTCTAAAGTCTGCAGGGATAGCTCCGGGCTGCATGTATAAAACCACACTGAGGCCAATGAAAATAAGTCCTGCCAGATACCAATATACCTTATAGCGAACTAATGCTTGGCGGTGTTTGGCAAGTAAATAACCTAGCATGCAAACTCCTGACCATGGAAGCATAGGAAACCAACCACTTAACAGTGCCTGTTTTATAGCGGTAGTGAGTGAAAATTGCTTTATGCCGAATAATGATAAACTACTTAACTCAAATTGATAGTGTTCGAGCAGTATAATGCTTGCAAGAAAAATTGTACTTGTTATGATAAGCTGATAGTGTAAGGCTAATTTTCGAATGATTAGAACAAGCGATAGGGAAAAGGCAATTAAATACAGAACGTCAAATGTGTAGAAAGGAAAAATTCTCCATACGAAGGCATCAATGATAAAAGCAACTAATAAAATCTGGATAATTCTTTTAACCTGCGATTTGATTGGCTTACCTGCTTCTTCGGCCAAACATAGGGATACGCCGCTAAGAAAAATAAATATGGGGGCTGCAATCGAAAAAAGTAACCTTAAACCAAGTGGGCAATAATTAATGGGCACAAGGTAAGGCCAAGAATTGGCCGCTATCATTATTAATATAGCAAAGCCTCGAGCACTGTCAATTAAAGTATTCCGACTTTTTAATAAGGCTTGCTTTTTTCTACTCATCATCCTTGAATTATAATTCTTTAACGTGAATTGCTGCGTTGAAAAGTCTGTTCTATTACTTATACCGCACCAACTCCCTTTTACCCTACTCATATTGTGAAAAAAAAATACCTGCGCTGATTTATTCGGATGATAAGTCAATGATGACTGAAACTAACTTTTGAGCGTTTTTGAGCATAACATGAACTTTTTGGATTGAAAATCAAGCTCTGTACACTGCATCTTTGTAATGTAATAATTAACAAACAGTATTTATAAAAATTGAGAGTCATGAAACGACCATATAAATTTGATTAACCAAATTTTTACACGCGAGGATGATAAATTTTACTTGAGAGTTCCATGTGACAATAAAAAACAAAATACAAACACATGAAAAATTTAAAAGCAATTTTCGCAGTAGGATTATTGGTAATGGGATTAGGTTTTACCGCTTGTAGCAGCGATGATAAGTATGTACAACCTGAAGATCCCGTACATTTACCTGAAGATGCCAGTCCTCAAAATCCGATTGTACGACCCGATATTGAGCCAATGTCGTAGTATTAGGATAAAAATGTATTATTAATAGCTCTTAAACAACAAAGGCTGTTTGTCATAACGATAAACAGCCTTTGTTGTGTTTATGAGATAGCTGTGGATAAGCTTTACATGCTGTCGTTATTTAAGTACCTTGTATCTTCTTTCAATCAAATGGTTTTGTGAGAGCTTGTTAACTGATAACTTCCAATTAAAATTGTGATGTATGCCTATTTATATGGACCGACACGATCTACCTGGTGTAACTGCCAAAGATGTTGCCAAGGCACATAAGCAAGATTTAAAAGTTCAGGATCAGTTTGATTGTAAGGCCATAACCTATTGGTTTGACGAGGCACGACAAACAGCCTTTTGTTTAATTGAAGCACCCAGTAAAGAGGCAGTAGAAAAGATGCACGATTGCGCCCACGGTCTAATACCGAACGAAATAATAGAAGTTAATACCAAAGTAGTAGAGTCCTTTTTGGGCCGCATTGAAGATCCCGTGGTGGCTAACAAAGAAGAACCTTTGATACTTAACGAACCTGCTTTTCGGGTTATTATGGCATTGAACTTATGGTATGCCGACAGTATTTATTCCGAAGTGGAGATAGATAGAGTGCGCAAAAGTCAACGTATTCATAACGATATAATAGGGCAAACGCTATTGAAATTTGAAGGGAGAGAGGCAGAGCACAATCATGATGTATTACTTTGTTCTTTTACTTCTGTTCCACAAGCTGTGATGTGTGCTTTGGATATTCAGAGAAAATCAATTGCGTATAATTCCAGTGCCGGAACTAATGTTCATATTCAAATAGGTTTAAGTGCGGGTAGTCCGGTGATAGAGAGTAATGAGTTTTTTGGACAGACCATACAAATGGCCAGACACTTGTGTTATCTCTCTACCGATGATTGTATCATGGTATCTAACAGTGTGGCCGAGTATTGTCGAAAAGATAGCATTAACCTCTTGTATAATGTTGATTATGCCAGAATATTCGGTCGTTTGGATGAGCAGTTTATCAACCATCTTCTGCAGATACTTGATATTTATTGGAAAACGGAAGATTTCTCCTTGCGTGTATTGGCCAAAAAAATGGGGGTCAGTAAATCCATGTTATATCGAAAAGTAATAGCTCTAACGGGGCTTTCACCCAACGATTTTGTTAGGGAATTTAAACTATACAAAACCTTAAAGCTCATAGAAAAGCAGGCTAGTAACATATCTGAAATTGCTTATGGTGCAGGTTTTAGTAGTCCTTCGTATTTCTCTAAATGCTTTAAAAACTATTATGGCATAGTTCCTTCTTTTTACTCCAATTACGTGCATCAGGCACTATGAAAAAACTTCGTAGACTGTTTTGTTTGATCCATTTTTACCATTGTTTGGCTTAAATGTCGTAGTACGACCATTTGTTTCCCCCATATCTTCGCCAAAACAGAAGCTTTACGAATTAGTATGTTGACAAGTTGGTAGAAATACAAAACGATAGTCACATGAAACGAGCCAAGTAAATTTTAATTAAGAAGTTGCACACGGGTGCATGATTAAAATTTACTTGAGAGTTCCATCTGATCAATGAAAATAAATTTAAAGAGATGAAATCTTCAAAAACAATAAACACAGCAGCACTTGAGGCATTTAAAAGTGAACTAAGGGGCAAATTGATTCTTCCGGATAGTGCCAATTATAACGAATTGCGCAAAGTGTATAATGCCATGATTAATAAGTATCCAGGTATGATTGCTATGTGTGTGGATGTAACAGATGTGGTAACGGCAGTTAATTTTGCACGCAATAATGACTTGCTATTGGCAGTGCGAGGTGGCGGTCACAATGGTGGCGGATTGGGTATTTGCGACGACGGTTTGGTTATTGATCTTTCCGGACTTAAGAATGTGCGTGTTGATACCAAAAATAATACTGTGCGAGTTGCCGGTGGTAATGTTTGGGGCGAAGTAGACCATGCTACCCAATCGTATGGCTTGGTGGTGCCGGCAGGTATAATCTCAACAACGGGCGTTGGTGGGCTAACGCTTGGTGGCGGAGTAGGGTATTTGACCCGTAAGTTTGGACTTACAATTGATAATTTGCTGGAGGTGGATATGGTACTTGCCGATGGTAGTATCGTTACTGCTAATAAAGATGAAAATGCTGATTTATTCTGGGCTGTGCATGGTGGAGGTGGTAACTTTGGAATTGTCACGTCTTTTAATTTTCAGGCCCACCCACTCACAACGGTTATTGGAGGTCCAACGTTATGGCCTATTGATAAAACAGAGGAAATAATGGAGTGGTACCATGGTTTTATCCATAATGCGCCTGAGGATTTAAACGGTTTTATTGCCACCATGGTAATTCCCGGTGATCCGTTCCCTGAGTTTCTGCATAATAAGATGTTTTGTGGTATCGTGTGGTGTTACACAGGTGATGCCAAGAAATTTGATGCTGTGTTTAAAGAGGTAAGAGCTAAAGAGCCATTATTTGAGCTGGTTGGTCAAATGCCTTATCCTGCCCTACAAACTCTATTTGATGGTTTATTACCTCCGGGCTTGCAGTTTTACTGGCGAGGTGATTTCTTTAATGACTTAGGACCCGAAGTGTGCAAAGTACATAAGAAGTTTGGCTCATCCATACCAACCCCTTTATCACAGATGCATATGTATCCCTTGAGTGGTGCCGCTAGTAGAGTTGGTAGCACCGATACCCCATGGGCTTATCGCGATGCTAAATACGCGGGTGTTATTGTGGGTATTGACCCCGATCCGGACAAAGCAGATGAGATTACCAGCTGGTGTAAAAATTATTGGGAAGCCTTGCACCCCTATTCTGCCGGCGGTTCTTATTCTAACTTTATGATGGATGAAGGGCAAAATCGGGTTAAGGCTAGTTATCGTCATAACTACGCCCGATTAGTTGAGATCAAAACTAAGTATGATCCGGATAATCTGTTCAGTGTAAACCAGAATATACAGCCTAAATAAGGCTCAGTTATTTTGAATGATATCGATTACTAATGCGAATCAACAGTTGAAACAGGTATTTAATTCGCATACCGTCTTGTATTAGTCTTGACCTTGGCTGCTGAGCATTAAAACAAGGTTGTTTGGTCGTAAAATTGTGATTTGTTGAGTGCCTGACGAAGGAAGGTATGAGTTTTCGCAATTAAGACAGAAGAACCGTACGTTTTTATAGTTAGGCAGGCGCAGTCTTGATCTTCTTTGCTTCCTTTATTATATCAAGATAAAAAAGGAAGTCAGGGTGTTAGGGATGAATTGAAAATCTATGGCATTCGATTGAAAATTTATTTTTGCCATAAAATTCCTTATTGTTTTAGATGTTTACGAGAATTTCAACCCTTGAGTGTAATTACTAATTTAACAACATATATTATGAAAATAGCAAAAGAAGACGTACCCGTGAAGATTAATACGCCAGTGGCTGTAGCACGACAGAAGACTGAATTTGGCGATGCAACAGGTTATGGTAAAATTAGTGGTGAGTATTTCACGCTAAAAGCAGGAACCGATTTTTCACCTTTACTCGAAGGGTTGAAAGATGATAAGTGCCAAACACCACATTGGGGTTTTGTGATCAAAGGAGATATAACAGTTGAATACACAAACAAAAGTCAGGAAACAGTGACAACGGGTGATTTGTTTTACTGGCCTCCAGGCCACACGGTGATGGTCAACAATGATTCAGATATAGTACTGTTTAGTCCTCAAAAAGAGCATACCGAAGTGATGGACCATATCTTGTGTAAGATAGAGGCATAGGATTGAGCGTATAGCTTAATATGAATTATACTAGTGGCTCGCATCTATATTAAGAATAATGCTCTTAATGATGCGAGCTGTAATTTTGATGATGAAAAAGTGCTGCTTTGTAGGCGTACCCCTTAATTAACAGCACGATATTCTGCCGGGCTGATGCCCGTTTTCTTTTTAAATACCTTACTGAAGTGTTGTGAGTATTCAAAGCCCAAGTCATAGGCTATTTGACTAACTGACTCGGTAGAGTTTAAGAGCTTGGTTTTGGCACGGTCAACAATAAAATGGTGAATGTGCTCTTGAGCGTTACGGCCCGTTTCTTTCTTTAGCAAATCACTGAGGTAATTGGATGATAGGTTGAGGGCGGCCCCACAATATTTTACTGTTGGCAGGCCTGTTTCCAGAGCTTTGTCGGTTGCATAGTAATCTTTAAGTACACTATCGAATTTGCTTACCAGGTCTTTATTTAAGTTCTCGCGTGTGTAAAACTGTCGGTCGTAAAAACGGGTGCAATAATCCAGCATCAGCTCAATGTTTGACACAATGAGTTTTTGACTGTGTTTATCGATGTTCATACAATACTCCTGTATAATTTTGTTTTTTAGCTCGCCAATGGTTTGTTTTTCAAGCTCCGATACATGCAGGGCCTCATTTACTTCGTAGGAGAAAAAGCTGTAATCATCAATGTGTTGCCCCAGGTGTGAGCGACGGATTAAATCGGGGTGGAAGTTGAGAGACCAGCCACCGCTACGAGGATTTTCATCCCATTTAACATCATCATCCATGGTAATAACTTGCCCTGGTGCCATAAAAATGAAGGTGCCCTCATGGTAATCGTAGTTATTACGCCCATAGCTAAAAGAGCCTGTATCACACATTTTAAACATCACCTGATACAAGTCAATGGCAATCTGTCGGCCAGCCAGATCTTTGTTAGGCCTAATGGTATCATGTCTGTATATTGAAACAAGAGGATGGGAGGGGGCTTCAAGTCCCAAATGCTCATGTATCTCAGAAATAGTATCGATGCGGAAGATGTCTTTCATGGTAGTTAATTTACACAAGATAATGTGGCTGTAAAAATAGTATTTACAACAGTGGTTGGTGTATATGTATTACGGTTTAAGGTATACATTCTACGGTTTTACAAAGTCATGCAAGTGACTAAGGTGTCTAAGCCTTAAACGGAAGGGCTTACTTTAGGAGCCTTCCACTGCCAGGCATACCAGATGATAAAGCTTGTTGTGGCAATTTCAATACAGCCAAAAAAGAGATAATAGTACGCAGCCTTACCAATAAACAGGGTCATAATCATGGCTAGTGTTTTGATGGCACCCGCTAGAATATTAGCCCATCGGTTGGCCCTATATTTTAAGATGCGTGAAAGTAAAACCATGGCAATGGGAATCTCCATCAAGATGGCACCGGCCAGTAAAAAGCTGGCATTGAGCTCGAGACCTTCAACCGTACCACTTAGATATTGCTTTAGAAGTTCCGAATCCATCAGACTCAATACATCGCAATACAGATAATTTAAGGTCACAAAAATCCATAGGGTTGAAAGAATGACTTTTCTATCTTTTTCTTTTTTGCTTGTAAGTTCTGTTGCCATGGTTTTGGGTTTTGTTAATGCCTAATCAATTTACACCCCTTAGCGCTGATTTGCAATCTTTGCTAAGGGGGCTTTTGATTAAAACAACTTCTGGTCAGTTAGTTTTCCGTGGTCGTAATATTCTTCTTTAGTTAATTCTCCTACTTCACTCCACATGGTTTGTTTGCCATCTTTCTTGTCTTCAACAAAGGTAGCGGTTGATGAGAGAAGGCCATTGGCATAGTACCAATTCCACTCGCCCTCTCTTACATTATTTTTCATCAAACCATTGGCATATAATTCACCTGTTTCGAAATAGACATTCACTTCGCCTGTTTGTTTGCCTAAGTGGTAGTTGCACTCTTGATACACTGTTTGTGATGTTTCATAGTAGGTATGCCATGTTCCTTCGCGTAAACCATTGGTAACCTGTCCTGATTCATGTATTTTTTCATCACCCAAATAATACGATTGGTAAAAACCATTACCATCTGTTACACCCGCTCTGCCATCGTTGTACCACGAGTTAGTTATGGTGTAGGCATCAGCCTTATAAATTCCTTCTTCCTGCACCTGACCGTTTTCAAAATAGCTAAGCCACTTACCACTTTTTAAACCATCCTTTACTTGGCCTGTTGCTAGCACCTGGCCCGATGCATAGTAGGTGTAGAAGGTTCCGTTGCCATCTTTAACAAGTTGTTGACCATGCTCATCCCAAACATTTTCAATAACTAGGCGCTCAGGTGACTCATGGGTGATAATGCTTTCTAAGTCTCCACTTTCAGAATAGATCTTCCACTGGCCCGTTGCATTATTCTCTTTCATTTGCCCCTCACTCGCCAGTTTGCCATTCTCATGATAGGATAACCACAGACCCTCTTGTAAACTTCTGTTATATAATCCTTCTTGCAATAGCTGTGAATTGGTGTACCATGACTTCCAGAGGCCCGTCATTCTGCCATTTTCATATCGCCCTGAATCTTGCTGTATACCGTTTTCATGGTAATTGATCCATATGCCATCTTCAAGTCCTAGTTTGTAAAAGCCTTCGGTAACAAGTTTACCTTGATCATTAAACCATTGCCACACACTATCGGGAGTTCCCTCGTTATAGTGGGCGATCAATTGAGTGTTACCATTCTCGTACCAATAGGTCCATTTACCCTCTTCTTTGCTATTTACTAATTCACCTTCCGACATAATGTTACCCGACTCGTAGTGATAAGTTTGATATCCACTTACACCATTGTTGACGGTGATTAAAAAAGTACCAATGGCGATGATCGATACTGCTACCAAAGGCATGCGTAATTTATAATTGGGAGGGTAGGCTTCAGTAGTGCCTTCCTGAATCAGTTTTATTTCTAGCTCCGACACGCGCCTAAAAGCTAACTTATATCCCTGAAATAGTGCTATGCCGTAAAATAATACATCTATTGGACTGAAGGATTCAGTTAAAACGTTAATTGTTGTGGTGAGATCCAAATACGATAATACCTCTAAATAACTTAATGATTGCTCATGGGCATAAAAACCAACCTGAGTGAATAGGTTACCGAGTAGGCAGCCCAATAAGGATAAAAAGGCACCCAGATAACCAAAATGCTGATCTATACCAGCGCCGAAAAAGCGTACGGAGTAACCAACAATAAGACCCACGCCAATGGCCATGTATCCAATTTGATATTCGGTGCTTACCGTTACAACAGCCCATAATACGCCACTAATTAATGTAGCTAGTAAACCACCAATGAGTGCATAATAAAAATCCTGATGTCCACGCAGCTTATCCAGTATGTTGCTACTGAGTCCTTGTAAAAGAGGCTGGTCATCCGTATTAGAAGTTTCATGAACCGTGTCCTGAACGAATTCGTCACGCTCAAAATTATCACACGATGTTTCAAAGTCTGCTTTTTGAGAAGTTATGCCGCATAATAATCCTTGTTGCATATCACTCTTTCGATTTGTACACTTCTTACAAAATTCGAGTTGCTCTTGTCTGTTCATAATGCTAGTAAATTGTAAATTTTATATTTCGTAGTTTCTTTTATTAGATTCTTTTGATACAATGAAACAACTTATAGTGATGGATCATACTCCCAAAAGTCATTATAGGATGAACTGTATTGTGTTCCTCCGCCTATGTATACCTTGTTATTGAATACATATGAAAAACCCTTGTTTCTTCCGCCTGGCTTTGCTTTGGATAATTTACTCCAAGTGTTGGAGGCCGGGTTATAACTCGAGAAAACCGTGTGGTAGGCATCGGGGAGAAGGTATAGCCTGTTGTTAAGGACGAACGTTACTCTTCCATCATAGTACAGGTTATCAGCTGTCTGATCGGCTTTGGGTGTCCATTTATTTGTTATGGGATTAAATTCCCAACACTCGTCAATCGCTGTTGTTCCATCACTGGTTAGTACATATGCTTTATTGTTTATAACGCCTCCAATATCGGCATGAGCACGGTAAATATCGGTAGGTTGAAAATTAGGCATTGTTTGCCATGTATTGGTATGAGGCGAATAAGACCAGAAGTTATTTTCTTTAGCTTCAGTTAAAATATAGCCCCGTTCACCAATGGAAAATGACCAGGCGTCAACATTATTTGTAACGGGAATATCCGCCATTTTCTCCCACGCATCATTTTTCTCATCGTAACGCCAAAAGTCCGTGAGTTCAGTCCTCGTCACCCGATCACTTCCACCTCCGATGTATGCTGTATCATTAATAACAAATGCAATACCACTTGTGCGGAGGACTCCAGGAAAGTCATTCAGCTGTGTCCAGGTATCTGTCTTGTAATCATACTTTAATAGTTTTGCGATAGCTTCATTGGACGAATTATCCTTACTAACATATATATATCCTGTTTCGCCAATTTGAAAAGGCATATAAAACTGGGCATATTTTTCCGATGGAATATCACCCTTTTGCAGCCAAGCATCGCGTATGAACAGTGCTCCCACAACTGAATCGCATTGACCACCAACACAAATTTTAATTGCGCTTGTGCGATCGTGATATTTTCCTTCGGGGAGGGTGAAGCTTACGCTATTTCTACTGGCATGGGTGATGCTTGCTATATTATTGATGCCTGTTGTAATGTGGTTGTACTTGGGGTCGTAGCAAAAGTTTTTACCGCTCAATGTTACCTCGTTGCCAATGCGAACATTTTTTTGACTGACCTGCTCAATAGTGGGAGCCAAGAGTTTTATGTCATGATTGTGGCGAGTGTTATATAAACTTACAGCTATGTTTACATGAGCAGTATCTGTGTCCAGTGGAATAATGGTCACAAGCTCATTTTCTTTTAAGGATAAAAGCTCTCCTGCTATTTGGTTAAAAGCAAGACTGGGTGTATACACATCAAAGTTTTTTCCCTGCAAACGAACAGTATCTCCGATAACAGCCGTAGAAGGTTCCATGCTGTTTATTTGAGGATTGAAATTAACAAGCAGGGTATCTGAATGCCAGGGATCGATGCAGTCCTCCTCATCTATCTGCGCTCGTAATAACATAATGGTATCGGCCGTAAAGGTGTAGGTATCTTTATCCACCATTATGTCACTCCACTCAATACCATCGTATGATTTTTGCCACTGCAGTGTTCCACGGTAGCTTGAAGGCTTAAGAATTAGCGTTTCGTTTTTATCGTTGCGAGTATCAAATGTGTGCTTTAACTGCTGTGCCTGTATCATGTTGATAAAACCGATAACAAAGACAAGACTTGTAATAAACAACTTTAAGGGTTTTGGCATGGCTTACTTTTTAACGATTCGGAATGCTGATGTTTTGTTAGCACTTTTAATGACAAAGAGGTAATGGCCTGGCAGGCAAAAATCTAGATTTAATACTGTTTGCCTGTTTTTGATTGGGCCCTCAATAATCGTTTGTCCACTTAATGAAAGTAATGCATACTTGTAGATAAGGTAATCATCGGGCTCCAATTCTATGGTTATTTGATTGGTGAAGAGCGTTGGATACACCTGAGCTTGAATTTGGTTCATATCATCGATACCAATATAGTCGTTGTATGAAATAGTAACAGCATCTTGTTTACTGCAGTTTCCATCGTCAACCGTGAGGTAGAATTCGGTTTTCTTATCTAGCTGGCTCACTTTAGGGTTAGCACTATATGGGTTATCTAAAAGTGCACGAGGTGCCCAGGTATAATCGTAATAGCTTAAGCCGCCTGTTGCGGTAGGGCTAGCACCCAGTGTGTGAACATATCCTGAGCTGATGGTGGTGTCGTTACCCGCATTAATACTAAGTTCGGGTGGCTGATGTACTTGAAGAGTAATGCTAACTTGTGCGTTTATGGGCCGGGTATATAGGATCAGTACGAGGGCTATTAAAACTAATGGTTTCATGGGGTGTTAATTTTAAAAAGTTTACCGTTGGCAATAAAAACATCATTTTGCTGAACCTTTATAATGTAGGTTCCTTGCGGCCATCCTTGTGTATTAATTTGCACTTGGTTTTCACCAGTCTGAGTTAAGAAGTAGTGTGACTTAATTTTTTGGCCCATCAGGCTGAAAAATTCAATTTGAGCAGGAGCTGCTATCGCTGTTTTAAAACTTATGTTGGCATGCTCAAGGCAAGGATTTGGTGATATCTTGACTTGTGCAATATCAGAGTGTGGGGTATTTAAAATACCAATCATTTCATCGCGCCAGGGGTATTTTCCTACTTGCACTTCTTCATGATTGAAATTAAATAGAAATATTCCATGGTCACTACCAATCAATACCTCATTTAATTCACTACTACCACGGTTAATGGTGCACATATTATTAAAGTAGCCAAGCCTGCCGTTGATAGTATCGCTCTCCCAGGTTGTTGCTGTTCGTGAGCTATTTAGTAATTTGAGTTGTGTGCCATTGCTATACAAAATGGAGTTGTCGTCATTGGTTTCTTTGATTAAGCCTACGGACTCTATCTTCGACGATTCCAGATCCATGTAATAACTTGGCTCAAGATTGAGGGCATTTAAAACGACTATTTCCCCCTCATCTGTGCCGGCTATAATATCTAGTTGATTATCGCCATCATAATCACCAGTTGTCAGGCTACAGTAGTTGAATTGATCTTCCTTCAATACTGTATAGTCTTTGCCATCGATAATGAAAATGCCCTTTTTATCGTTGTTGTGATCATACTCAATGCCAACAATTTCAAGTGCATCATCGTTATCAATGTTATCTATTTCTAAGGAATAAGCGTATGAGTTCCAGCGACCAATTTTCTCACTTTGCCATAGAATAGAATGGCTTTGGCCCGATAGAATATAAACAAAAGACTCATCACTTGACCAGCCCGAACCGGTACCAATAATGATTTCATTATTCGAATCGCCATTTATATCAGCCACTTCAATGTCACGTGTTCGCCTACTTCCTCTTAATTCAATTATGTGATCTACTGTATAGGAACTGGTATTATAAATGTATAGACGCGTTGCCGGAACGACATAACCGGTAAATTCGATGCCTACAATCAATTGATTGATGCCATCATTATTAATGTCAGCAATTTTAAGCGATGAAACATCATATCGATAGGCTTCACTGCGCCACTCTAAGGTGCCATCTTGTGCATTAAAAACATTTATTACACCTCCTTCGTGACTGCCGCTTGACTGTGCCGCCACCACGTATTCCATTTCACCATCGTTATCCACATCACCGTATACGACTGAAATAAAGGGGCTGTTGAGAGGGAAGTTGCGCCACTCTTCAGTGAAAGAATCAAAATCATATACGAACAAATAGTCCTCGCAGGTGCAGTGTCCGCCATCGGCCCAAACCAGTTCAAGTTGACCATCGTTGTTGGCATCGCCTATTGCCATGTTATTAACCCCTTCGTGGTGTCTATGAGTTGCTCGAATCAACTGACCATTGGCGGCATTGTATACCATTACACCGTCGTAGGTGGTGCCAAAGTATAATTCACGCAGTCCATTTAATGGGTTATCATAAACCTTTACGGATTCAACCGATGAGTTGGGATCGAGTGTCCAAAAGGTATGGTTCGTTTCAAAATTATAACAAACCATGTTGTCATAATTCGTCAAGTAAACGAGTTCCATAATCCCATCCTGGTTGGCATCCACTAAGTGAAATGGTGTTGAATAGCGATATATTTCAAATGTTGATTGTTGCTGGTACGATTCATCCGTAAGCTCAATAATATTTCCGCTAGAGTACACGAGTTCAATGTTATCGTCTGTATCTATGTTGCCAATTTGCAGATAGCTTCCACCCATTGGTATCTCCATTTCCTTGACTAGGTTAAGGCCATAAATAACTGTGGTGTCATTATTACAGGCAACTAATTCATCCTGATTATCATTGTCTACATCAAAAATTAATAAGTCGTTTATTGTTTCAAGGCCAAAATCTAAAGACTTGACCTCTTTACGGTTTTTTCCATCGAAAATATGTACGTGTCCATTTTGAAGAGCGATTATAATATCCAGGAATTGATCGTTGTTTAAATCCTTAAATTGAGTGGCACTAATTCTTGTTTCAAATAGTCTGCTTATCCACTCAAACGCATATGTGTTCTTGTTGTTATCATACTCCAGAATGTAAAAATACTCTTTGCCATTCCAACTATCTCCACCGCTTACAGCGGAGCATATGACCTCATTTTTACCATCATTATCAATGTCAATGACTTCCATTAGGTGCTCGCCAAGTTCATTACCAAACATACCAAATTGCCATTGTGCATTAACATTGGGTAACTGTCCCAATGCCAAAGCTATTTTCAAACAGAACAGTGAGAGTAGGAGTATTTTTTTCATAGGGCAGGAAAAAGAATTTGTTAGTTGATTGTGTACAGTTGTTTCGTCGTATTCATGTGTCATTCGTCATCGGAAAAAGGTATAACTGGCTTTTGTTAATCTTGTAAATTCCGATTCTGAAATACTAAAATATAATTTATTATTAAACTCAGCGAGTAATGTTGATAAATAACTATTTGCCACTGATGAACAGTGTGCAAGGATATTTAGCTCTTGAATAGGAAATTAAGTCTGTTGCATGGCTTATAACTCATGCGTGCTGTATATGTCGAACAGATATAATTTAAGGCGATACAAGGACTACTCGCGATCAACAGAAAATTGATAAATACACGCAGATTGATAAACCTCACCAGGGTGTAAGTGTGTTGATGGAAAATTGGCTTGGTTGGGATTGACGGGAAAATAATGAGTTTCTATACAAAAGGTAGTTTTGTACCTCAGCAAAGTAAGACTTTTTTCTATGTTATCTGTACTTAAAAAGTTGCCATCTCTATCCGGTGTCCACAAGCTGACAACCCGGCAGCCGTAATTGGTGACTTGAGCAATAAGGCCGTTTTTGTTTTTGAGTGTATACAAACTAACCTGCTTGTTGTCAATTACAGTTGTGAAATTCTGCTTGTCAACGAGCTTTAATTCGTACTGTTTGCTTGCGCACGAAACACTTAATGCTAGTATTAGGATAGAAATATAGAGTTTATTCATCTGCTTAATTATATTTTTATTTGTCAGACAGAACTCCCAAATAAATAAATTCTTTACCCTGCGTGCAACTTAATTGATCGAATTAGCATGGTGGTTTCATATGATTATAATTTGCTTTCATTTGCCATATGGAACTCTCAAGTAAATTTTATCATCCCACTGTGTGAAAATTTGGATAATCAAATATACATGGTCGTTTCATATACTCTAATTAATTACAAGTTTTTAAGCCACTTTATTAGTGGAGCTATTAATATTTTTCTCTCTCGGATCAAGACATATATAATCCTGACGATATGGTGTTTTGTTTTTAATGACGCTGTAAA
>NZ_VKDE01000070.1 GCF_007097485.1 Carboxylicivirga sp. M1479
TATTCAGGTACAATAGAAGAACCTCTAAAAGCAGAGGCTTGCTATTTATGCGACTACTTGAGCAGGCTGTTATTACAGAACCTGTGACATACGATAAAATTATAAAAGAAAATCACGGGTGTTGATGAGATACCCCATTTTAACTTTTTAACATTAGTAAACTACGCAAATTACCTATCTAATTTAGGGATATTACCACAGTAATATCAGCAATATGCTGATGCAGGACTAAAATTCTACTCATAGTTTTGTTTCGTATTATGAAAAATAAACAGACTACAATATGAGATTAGGCTTTTCAATCATTTTCCTAACGTTTTGCTACACATTAAGTTCGCAAAACAACCTTGACTTTGTGAATATTTCCGTGTCCGACGAAACAAAGACTCAAGAAATCACAGGGGGCTTTGGTAGCGAACTAGCTAAGAAAGTAAGCTTTGTAAATTTTAATGGTTTTATTACTAATGAGTTTTTCATTCCTAAAGAAGGCCCAACAACATTTGACAACCATTATTTTAATCTTTTCTTCTCTTCGCAACTAAATGATAATATTTTTATTGAAGCTCAATTGGAATATGAACATGCAGGTAAAGATATTGATTTAAGATATGCCTATGCTGATTATAAATTCTCGAATGCTTTTGTTATTAGGACAGGTAAATTCCTTGTTCCGGCAGGAGTGTTTAACGAATACAAATATCCGGAATACATCTCAAAAACAGTTAGCCGGGCATGGGTAAATCGTGAAATAACGCCTTCGGCATGGGCTGAGGTTGGTATTCAATTAAGAGGCACTGTCAAACTCAACAACATCAATCCGTATTATTCAATTTATGCTGTCAATGGTTTACATGGTGAACCTGGAGTTGACATTAGGAGCATGAGAGGAAATGACCGTGACTCTAAAGGTGGAAATACTAATAAAGCCTTAGGCGGTGCTTTGGGGCTGAGGAATTCACGACTCAATGCAGCACTAAATTATTACTCCGGAAAGTATACAGCTGACAATGTTTTGAACTTAGAAATCTATGGTGCATCATTTTATTATACGGCATCTAAGTATAGTATTTGGAGCGAGCTACACAAAGCAGCACAAGACAATTATACAACAGATGGTGAAATTATTACCAATGATAAACTAGGATTCTATTTACAAGCAGGCTTATTTGTTTTTCCAAAGCTTGAATCAATCATTCGCTACGACCAAATTGATTTTGAACAAGAAGGTGCCAATAATCGTAAAAGATGGACTTTTGGACTCAATTACCACTTGAGTCAAACAGCGGTATGCAAAGTAAATTATGAAATAATTAATACTGATTTAGACTCTGACACCGACGAATTAATTGGGTTTCAATTAGCTATTGGATTTTAAAAAAAATGATATGAAACGAGCCATGAGAATAGCTTCTCACACAGGAGCATGATTAATTTTGGCGAGTTCCATCCCGATAAATCGGGACAAGTAGTGGCAATAAAAACAAAATTTAAACACATGAAACACCCATGGCAAGTAAATTTGGCACACAGGGGGATGATTATTGGTGGTAATTCGGAACTTAGTGAATAAAAGAAGGCATGGCTACGACAAATAACAACATAGAGTTTGAGCAAGTCATTGAACGTGGCTGCGGTATCGACATCCATAAGCAAGTTTTGGTAGCAACCATCCGAGGAACCGGGATAAAAGAGGAAACTCGTTCCTTTGATGGATTTACAGAGCCTATTGAGCAGCTGCGCGATTGGCTTAAAAAGAATAAAATTACCCATGTTGCCATGGAAAGCACAGGCGTATATTGGAAGCCCGTGTTTAATATCTTAGAAGAAGAATTTGAGATATTATTAGTTAATGCGCGTCATATAAA
>NZ_VKDE01000071.1 GCF_007097485.1 Carboxylicivirga sp. M1479
CAGCGTCATTAAAAACAAAACACCATATCGTCAGGATTATATATGTCTTGATCCGAGAGAGAAAAATATTAATAGCTCCACTAATAAAGTGGCTTAAAAACTTGTAATTAATTAGAGTATATGAAACGAGCCATGAGGATAGCTTCTCACACAAGAGCATGATTAATTTGGCGAGTTCCATGTGGCAAAAATACAAAATTATAAACAGATGAAAATAACGATAAGTATTTTACTTCTATTATATGTTTGCCATACCGAATTGGTAGCACAAAAGGAATCAAACTGGAAACAGCTGGATAATTATTTAGAGATACTTGAACAGAATAAGCGCTTTATGGGAGCTGTTGCCATTTATAAAGGCGAAGAACGTTTATACGAGTATTATTGTGGCTTTGCAAGTGTTGATGAAGAGAAAATAGCCAATTATCAAACACGTTATAGGATCGGATCTATTACCAATATGTATACCGCAGGAATGATTCACCTTTTAATTAGTGAAGGTAAATTATCGATGGAAACCACCCTAAGTGAGTATTATCCCCAAATACCAAACGCTCGATTGATAACCATATCACACTTATTAACGCATAGAAGTGGTTTGCGTAATTACGTTGCCGAAGATGATTTTCTTTTTAAAACGGAGAAGTCGTGGCTGAAAGGGGAGTTGATGAATATGCTGGTCCATTATCCAAGTGATTTTCAACCAGGTGAAAAGGCTGTTTTCTCAAATACGAATTACTTGTTACTTGGTTTTATAGTCGATAGAATTACCGAAACAGACTATGCCACTTCTTTACGGAAATACATTACCAAACCTTATTTACTTACAGGTACAAAGTATGGAGGAGAAATTAATACTGCCAACCGCGATGCACATTCCTATGTTTTCCGTAATCGCCAATGGGAAGAGTTGCCACAAACAGACTTAAGTTTAGTACGCGGGACGGGAGCTGTAGTAAGTACGGCTCGTGATTTAAACTTGTTTGCTCAGGCCTTATTTAAAAAAAGAACAATTAGTGCCTCATTATTTGATAGTTTAATGTTCGTAAATGATGGTTATGGAAGTGGTATGATCGAATATACGTATCGAGACCGAAAATCATTAGGACATAGTGGGAGTATTGATGGTTTTCAAAGTCATATATCATTTTTTCCTGATGATAGCGTAAGTATTGCTGTATTAAGCAATGGTATAAATTATTCTTTAAGTGAGATTGCCAATACAGGACTCAATATTTGTTATGGATACAGTTATGTATTGCCCTCTTTTAGTGGGCGTACTACAAAAGTTCCTACCTTTATATTGGAGCAATTAGAGGGTAACTACATAAGTGAGTTGTACCCACAGAAATTAAGCCTAGTACTTAAAGATAGCACCTTATATGCGCAAACATCGGGACATGTAGCATATCCTTTAACACCTTATGAGAATGGATCGTTTCGTTTCGATCCGGTGGGTGTTGAAATTAAGTTCGAAGGGGATAATAATTCCATTATTGTCGATGAGTTTGTTTTGTATCAACGTGGAGGCGTTTTTTCCTTTGTTAAAGAATAGCCTTATAAAGGTGCCAGTCAGTTGGAATGGTTTGTATCTATAAATATGTCAAGTTCTATTCGTTTAAATGAAATGAGCTATGAGAATTACTTCACAAGTAGGAGCATGATTAATTTTGGCGAGTTCCATCCCGAAAAATCGGGACAAGTAGTGGCAATAAAAAAACAAAATATAAACACATCGTTAGTTTGTGGAATACCTAAATATGAGAAAACCAATTAGGAGTCAAACGTGATTTTTAACTTAGGCAAAAAGCTCCATCTGCTGCATTAACTTTAATAAACAGATAGATAAAATCTAAGTT
>NZ_VKDE01000072.1 GCF_007097485.1 Carboxylicivirga sp. M1479
AGAAAATAGAAACACCCAATATCGACCAATTGGCCAAAGAAGGAATGATTTTTTCGCAACACTATTCCGGTTCGGCTGTTTGTGCTCCATCCAGAAGTGTCTTATTGACCGGAAAACATACCGGGCATACAGATATTCGAAACAATAATACCTGGCCTTCACGGGGAGCTGTTCATGATCTGTTTGCCATGCAGGAAGATTCAACACTGGAAGGCCATTTGCCTATGCTGGATGAAACTGAAACGCTGGCATCAATCCTTAAAAAGGCGGGTTATAAAACGGGTATGTCAGGTAAATGGGGCTTGGGAGCTCCACATACTAATAGTATACCAACCAAAAAGGGTTTTGATTATTTTATCGGATATATTTGCCAACGTATAGCCCATACTTATTACCCACCTTTTATTTATGAGAATGATAAGCGATTATATCTTAATAATGAGGCAATACCCTTGGGCGAAAAATTACCTGAAAATCTCGATCCGAATGATCCGAAAAGTTACCAACGCTACGCACAAAATGATTACGCAGAAGATGTGATGTATGCCGGAATGGAAAATTTTATTGTAGAGAATAAAAATGAGCCATTCTTTTTTTACTGGGCTTCTTTAATTCCTCACGTAGCACTTCAGGTGCCACAACGCTGGACCGATTATTATGTTGAGAAGTTTGGCGACGAAGAAGCTTATCTGGGTAATAAAGGCTATTATCCTCACCGTAACCCCAAGGCCGCTTATGCCGGTATGGTCTCCTACTTTGATGAAAATGTAGGCAAGCTGGTGGCAAAACTAAAAGAGCTTGGTGTTTATGACAATACCCTCATTATATTCTCTTCGGATAACGGGCCAACCTTTAACGGTGGTGCTAATTCACAGTGGTTTGAAAGTGCTGGTGTTTTAGGCAGCGGCAATCGTGAGATTAAAGGATCTTTCAAGGAAGGAGGGATACGTGTTCCGATGATTGCTTCATGGCCGAGGAAAATTAAACCCGGAACAAGTACTAACCACGTTTCCGCTTTTTGGGATGTACTTCCAACACTATGTGAGGTGGCCGGTGAGCCTATTCCTGAATATACCGATGGGATATCGATGTTGCCAACCTTAACAGGTTCAGGTAAGCAGAAAAAGCACGATGTTTTATATTGGGAATTAGGTAGAAAACAGGCAGTTCGCATGGGGCGATGGAAAGGCATAAGAACAAATAGTAATACAGAATTAGGGAAATTGGAGCTATATGACCTTCAAACAGACATTGCAGAAAAAACGAATCTGGCTGAGAAATATCCCGATATTGTTGTTCAAATAGAGAAAGTAATGCAGGAAGAGCATGAAGCTGCTGCTATTNTTGACTTCAGGCAAAGCGTATTGGGTGATCGGATGAATTGATTTCATTATCATGTAAGGATTAATATACCTTTAATGATACAAACAACTTACTATACAAAGTAGTGTTTGTTTTATAGATTTATAATTTTATTTTAAGTAAAAACATTACCAAATAATATCGAAATGAAGAAGTTACTATTTGTAATTTTAGTCTTGTCTTTGCAAATCTTTGCAAACAACATTTATGCTCAAAAACCGAACATTATTCACATCCTGGCCGATGATGTTGGTTTTGACGATTTGAGCTGCTTTGGTTCAAAAGATATCTCTACTCCTAATTTGGACGCTTTAGCTGAACAAGGAATGAAGTTCACAAATTTCTATGCGCCCCACGGTACTTGTACACCTTCACGTGCTGCCTTGTTAACAGGGCGCTATGCCCCTCGTGTCAACGAAGGCAAAGGACTGTATGTGCTGTTTCCTCACTCTAAAACAGGACTGGAAGATGAGATGGAAGTGACCATTACCGAGTTGTTGAAAGAACAAGGTTACAAGACCGGCTTGTATGGCAAGTGGCACTTGGGGCACCTGCCACAGTACCTGCCTTGTGTACATGGTTTCGATGAGTTTTTGGGTATCCCTTACCCTAACGATCACGGACCGGAACGTATTGGTAACAGTGGCTGGCGTCCTAATGGTGTGAGTGATCCGGCTATTCCATTGATTGAGCAGGCACAGGTGATAAAGCGATGCGATAATAACGATTTAGCGGAGTTACCGGCCTTGTTTACCCGTGAAGCCTGTAAATTTATCTACCGCTCGGTAAAAGAGGATAAGAAACCATTCTACTTACAATATGCCAATATTGAAACCCATACGCCCTGGTTTGTACCTAAAGGATTCGAAGGCCAGAGTAAGGCAGCAGCTTATGGCGATGCGGTGGAATACCTGGATCGTTCAGTGGGAATCATCATGAATACCCTGAAACGCCTTAAAATTGAGGACAATACCATCATTGTGTTTTCTTCAGATAACGGACCATTGATATATAAGGATGAAGAACTGGAGAACTGCTATGGCAAATTCGGTTTTACCGACCCAACCAGAAAGCATGTGTTACGTGAGGGAAAATACCAGGAACGTTATGATGGTGGTATTCGTGTATCCTGTATCATGACCTGGCCAAACAATATTCCTGCTGGCACCACCTGTGACGAACCGGTAACAGCCATGGACCTGTTCACCACCTTTGCCAATGTGGCCGGTGCTAAGATACCGACCGACCGGCCAATTGATGGAAAGGACATTCAAAATCTGATGCGGCAGGAAGAAGGCGCAGTTTCTCCACACAAGGCTATCTATGGTTATAGAGCCAGGGGCGGTTTGATGAGTGTGCGTTATCAGAATTGGAAGCTGGTGTTTAAGAAAAAATACAATGCTGAAGGCGCTAATGAAATGTTCCTTTATGACTTAGGTAATGATTTAGGCGAAACAACCGATATAGCCGCTCAGCACCCCAAAGTGGTGAAGCAGATACTTAAACTGGCACAGGAAGCAGAAAAGGCTATTCATGAAGGAAAAGAATTGTAAAATTAAAATATAGAGAAATGACAACAAATAGACGATCATTTTTAAAAAATATGGGATTGGCAGCCGGTGTTGCAGCCGCAGCTCCAATGGCAGCTTGTAATCCAAAAGCAGGTGAAAAAGAAGCAGTCGCTTATATCCGAAAAAATGCAGAACGTGTGCCTAAAATGGATTTTAATATGTGTGGTTATGCTGCACCAAAATTGGATAAAGTTCGTGTTGGTTTTGTAGGTATTGGTGACAGAGGTATTGGAGCCGTTGACCGCATGGGTTTTATCGAAGGTGTTGAAGTCACTGCCATTTGTGATACGCGTCAGGCAGCTATCGATGGAGCTCAGGCTTCACTGGCTAAAGCGGGCCTGCCTAAGGCTAAAGAGTTTACTGGTAGCGATACTGCTTTTAAAGCCCTTTGTGATAGCGGGCTAGTTGACCTGGTTTATATTGCTACACCATGGGAATGGCACGTGCCGGTAGCTTTAGCAGCTATGCGTGGAGGTAGCCATGCAGCTGTAGAGGTATCAACAGCCAAAACCATGGACGAATGTTGGGAGATGGTTGAAGTATCGGAGCAGACTAAAAAGCACTGTGTGATTTTAGAAAACTGCTGTTACGATTTCTTTGAATTATTGACCTTAAACATGGCTCGTCAGGGTGCTTTTGGTGACCTGGTGCATGGCGAAGGCGCTTATATCCACGATTTGGATTACTGGCACTTTAACAAGCCACAGGATGACAAGCCACGTGGTGATGGTGCTTACGATAAGCTTTGGCGCTTGCACGAGAATACACGCAAGGCCAATGTTTACCCAACACACGGTTTAGGCCCTATTTGCCAGGCTATGGACATTAACCGTGGTGACCGTATGGATTATCTGACCGCCATGATGTCTGATGATTTCACTTTGAAGCACCGCATTAAAGAATTGGCACCTGACCGTCCGGACTTACAGCAGTTCATCGGTAAAGAGATGCGTGGTAACATGGATATGCAGATGATTCGTACCGTGAAAGGCCGTACCATGATGATTCAGCATGATATCAGCTCACCACGTCCTTACTCACGTATCCATATGTTGAGTGGTACCAAGTGTTTTGCACAGAAATGGCCCCTCAAACACATTGCTTTTGGACATAAGAAAGCCGATGATGCCAAGATGAAAGAGCTGGAAGAAAAGTACACACCGGAAATTGTACGACGCATTGGAGAAATGGCCAAGCAGGTTGGTGGTCACGGTGGTATGGACTTTATGATGGACTGGCGTTTGATCGACTGTTTACGTAACGGCTTACCAATGGATATGGATGTATACGATGCTGCTGCATGGAGCTGTATTACCCCATTGAGTGAGTGGTCTATTGCCAACGGTTCTAAGCCAATTGCTATTCCAGATTTTACCCGTGGTAAATGGGAGACCAATAAGCCGGTTGAACTAACTTTAAAAGGTGGTGGTACAACTGGGGTTCGTAACCTGAAAGAAGCGGATTCAGATAAACAGTTGAATGTGCATTAATTAAGTAAAGGTAGGACATGATAATAATTATAACGTGACTTACCTTTTGCTTTCAAAAAGTATCTGGTGAGTCGCGTTTTTTGTTCTTATCATTATGCTTATCGAGTAATAAGCATAATGATAAGAACAAATTATATTGATAGTTACAGGTGCACATAGATACGCTTATGCTTTTAGGAATAAAAGAATCTTGTATTGTGAAACACCATGTAAATTTTAATTATTCAAGTTAACGCACAAGTGAATGATTGAATTTTATTGGGGTTGCATGCAACAAATAAAAATTATAAACATGAAACAAATTATAATTATATGGATGGTGTGCTTTTTAGCTCATGGTCATATTGCCTCAGCACAGCTTGATGGCTTTACCTATGGCGATGAAAAGGCACCTACAGGTAAAGAGTGGGAATCACCAGCTCACATTGCCCATAACAAAGAGCAGCCGAGAGCTACTTTTTACTCTTTTAAAAGTGTAGAAAGTGCCCGTAAGGTATTGCCTGAAAACTCGGCCTACTGGCAATCATTGGATGGTAACTGGAAGTTTAACTGGGTGAAACACCCGAATGAACGTCCTATTGATTTTTATCAACCTGACTTTGATGTTAGCAACTGGGATGATATTCC
>NZ_VKDE01000073.1 GCF_007097485.1 Carboxylicivirga sp. M1479
CGTAAGGTATTGCCTGAAAACTCGGCCTACTGGCAATCATTGGATGGTAACTGGAAGTTTAACTGGGTGAAACACCCGAATGAACGTCCTATTGATTTTTATCAACCTGACTTTGATGTTAGCAACTGGGATGATATTCCGGTGCCTTCTAATTGGAATATTGTTGGATTAGCGAAAGATGGTGGCCAGACATATGGTACGCCTATCTACTGTAACCAGCCGGTTATTTTCCAGCACAGTGTTAAAGTAGATGACTGGAAAGGTGGTGTGATGCGCGAACCGGCTAAAGACTGGGTTACTTACGAGGCTCGTAATGAAGTGGGCTCTTACCGTCGTGATTTTGTTATTCCCGACCACTGGGATGGCAGAGAAATTTTCGTTCAGTTCGATGGCGTCGACTCGTTCTTTTACCTGTGGATCAATGGGGAGTATGTGGGATTTTCCAAAAACTCACGTAATGCCGCTATTTTTGATATCAGCCAATATCTGAAAAAAGGCACGAACGTTATTGCTGCTGAGGTGTATCGTAACTCCGATGGTTCATTCCTGGAAGCACAGGATATGTTCCGTCTGCCAGGTATTTTCCGCACTGTGCAACTGTATTCAACACCAAAAGTGCAGATTCGTGACTTATTTGTTCTGCCTGAGCTAGATAAAAACTACAAAGATGGTTCACTAAATATAGCTGTTGATGTACGTAATTTCAGCAAGAAAACAGTTAAAGGCTATACAGTGGATTATTCATTGTATGCCAATAAACTGTATTCTGATGAGAATACATTGGTAGAGGGTGTTGTTGCAACAGCTTCTGTTCCTGTGGTAACTGGTGGTGCTGAAGTCAAGGCCACTGCTGAGATGAAGGTCAATGCTCCAAAGCTTTGGTCGGCAGAACACCCGTATCGCTATACTCTGGTGGCCGAATTGAAAGATAAGAAAGGCCGGGTGGTGGAGACCATTTCTACCTATACTGGTTTCCGTGAAGTGGTGATTAAAGATACTAAAGCTGAAGACGATGAATTCGGTTTGGCAGGTCGTTATTACTACATCAATGGTAAAACAGTCAAATTAAAAGGTGTTAACCGCCACGAGACACATCCTGCAACAGGTCATACATTGACACGTGAGCAGATGGAAGAGGAAGTGATGTTGATGAAACGAGCTAATATTAACCACGTTCGTAACTCACACTACCCGGCAGACCCTTATTGGTATTACCTGTGTGATAAGTACGGTATTTACCAGGAAGACGAGGCCAACATTGAATCGCACCAATATTACTATGGAGAAGCTTCGCTTTCTCATCCACCAGAGTGGAAAAACGCGCATGTTGGCCGTGTGATTGAAATGACACAGCAGAATAAAAACTACCCGTCTATCGTCATCTGGTCACTTGGTAATGAGGCTGGTCCGGGTGAAAACTTTGTACATGCCTACAAGGCATTGAAAGCCATTGATACATCACGTCCGGTTCAGTACGAGCGAAACAACAGCATCGTGGATATGGGCTCCAACCAGTATCCGTCTATCGGTTGGATGAATAATGCCGTAACCGGAGAAATGAATATTAAATATCCGTTCCATATCTCAGAATATGCGCATTCTATGGGTAATGCCTGTGGTAACCTGATTGATTACTGGAATGCCATTGAGTCGACTAACTTCTTTTGTGGTGGCGC
>NZ_VKDE01000074.1 GCF_007097485.1 Carboxylicivirga sp. M1479
AATTCCCCCTATAAACCCATAGTATTGATTTAAAACTAAGGTAATCAATACTTTTTAAGTTAATTGATTTCTGAAGCTAACGGGAGTACCTTTACGTTATGCTCTATGCAAGGCCGATCTTTAAAGTGTTGCTCATAAGCACGAGCGCAATTCTGGTTGAGATGTTTGCGATGATTTCAGTGGTGGCATGGATGCTTTAGTATCAATGACCCCGTTCAGAATGTTTACTTTGCCCAAAGCACATCTCCATAGAGTTTTAAAAGACTGGTTATGGAAGAAAGATCAATTTCAATGGAAGTAGTCAATTCCCATGCTGCAGGGGTTGATGTAGGAAGTCGCTCGCATTGGGTGGCTGTTGGACAAAGAGAAGAGGATATCCGTGAATTTGGAGTTTATAATGAAGATCTCTTTGAAATGGCAGAATGGTTTATCGAAAAGAAAGTAACCTCTATTGCCATGGAAAGTACGGGTACCTACTGGCAAAATTTATATGCTGTACTTATTAGCAAAGGCTTTAAGGTAATATTGTGTAATGGTAAGTTTACCAAGAATATCAAAGGCAAAAAAACTGATATTAAAGATTGCCAATGGATTCAAAAGTTACATTCTTTAGGTTTATTAAGTAGTAGCTTTTTGCCCGACAATGAAACAGAGCAATTACGCACTTATTGTCGACATCGCTCTAATCTTATCAATATGGCAGCTTCTACATCTAAGAAGATGCAAAAATACTTGCGTTTGCTCAATTTAAGGTTAGATGTGGTTGTTAAAGATGTTTGTGGATTGACAGGACTAAAGATCATACGTGCTATTAGTAGCGGTGAAAATGATCCGCAGAAATTAGCATCACTTCGTCATTATAATTGCAGAAAGAGTGAAGAAGAGATTGCTAAAGCGTTACATTCAAATGGTAGGAAAGATTACTTATTTGCTTTAAGTCAAGAACTGGAAACTTATGACCACTTACAAAATAAAATCCAACAATGTGATTTAGAAATAGAGCAAATGCTTAATGTGATTATTGATAATGACGTAAAAAAAAAGAACATACAATAGAACCCAAACCATACAAACGGCTAAATAAGAATACACCCAAAAATATTGATATCAACCTTAAAGGGTATCAAATGCTTGAAGGAACAGACCTTTTAGCAATAGAAGGCATGAGTCATTTAACGGTATTGGCAATTATCAGTGAAATTGGAATTGAAGGAATAAGAAAGTTTCCTACCGCAAAACACTTTACTAGTTGGTTGCGATTAGCTCCCAATAATAAAGTAAGTGGCGGTAAAGTATTATCCAGTAAAGTCCCAAAAGGAAGTAATCGTGTAAAAATTGCTTTAAGACGCGCAGCCAATGCAATTGGAAACCTTAAAGACTCAACTCCATTAAGAGATTTCTTTCATCGGATTAATTTCAGAAAAGGACGTGTATCAGCCATCAGTGCTACTGCTCGTAAATTAGCAGTCATTATTTGGAATATGATTATTCATAATAAACCATACATTAATCCTGAAGGATACTTATATTTAGATCAGAAAAGAAAGCTTGGCATTGCCAAAAGAATACAAAAACAGATTGACAAATATGGATTTAACCCTGATGAACTCAACTTTGCATCAAGCTGATTTACAGGACTTAAATTTTACGTTAGTCAGAA
>NZ_VKDE01000075.1 GCF_007097485.1 Carboxylicivirga sp. M1479
AGGAGGTGGCGATCCTGAATACTTTAATTCCAATGGTATTTATCGCGGAATTAAGCGCGATTTGTATGAAGGTGGCATTCGGGTTCCCTTTATTGTTAGCTGGCCCGAAACCATAGCGCAAGGCGCAAGCAGTGAGCATATGTCGGCGTTTTGGGATGTTTTACCGACGATGGCCGATATATTAGGTGCTGATCAACCCACGAATATTGATGGTATTTCTTTTCTACCTACCCTTTTAGGTAAACCTCAACAAGAACATGAGTATTTATATTGGGAGTTTTATGAACGGGGAGGAAGTCAGGCTATACGTAAGGGTAACTGGAAATTAGTTCGAACAAAAGTGTTTAAACCTAGTCAAACAGTCACTGAGTTGTTTGATNTAGAAAAAGACCCTGAAGAAACAACTGATCTTTCCAATGAATACCCGCAAATTGTAAGTGAACTTGAGGAATTAGCAAAAGTTACACGTACAGATTCTGATATTTTCAAATTCAAAAATTAATAAAAGCTCAGATATGAAGAATTTTGTGTTTATTATGCTGCTTACCTGTTTGATGTGGGCTAAAGGATTTGCTCAGGAAACTAAACGGCCTAATATAGTATGGTTAACCTCTGAAGATAATTCGATCCATTATATGAAATTATATAGTGAGGATGGTGTGGCTACACCACATATTGAATCATTGGCAGATCAGGGCTTGGTTTTTAATCATGCATTTTCGAATGCAGCTGTTTGTAGTGCAGCCCGGTCAACCATTATATCTGGTGTATATGGTCCTAAAATAGCCTCCCATTATCATCGTCGCCAGGCCAAAGTGCCGATGCCCGAGGGTTTGAAGATGTTTCCTGCCTACCTGCGGCAAACAGGTTATTATACAAGTAACAATAGCAAAGAGGATTATAATATTTATAAGTCTGATGATGTTTGGGATAATTCATCCAATAAAGCGAGTTGGCGTAATCGGTCAGAAGGACAACCGTTCTTTCATGTGCAGAATTTTGCTGTAACACATGAGGGTAGCATGCATTTTAAACATAATGCCTTTGAGGAAGAAAATACTGATTTTGACCAGACAAACGCTACGATTCAACCCAATCATCCCCAAACAGAGTTGTTCAGGTATAGTAATGCCCGATATCGCGATCAAATTTCAAAACTGGATAATCAAATTGGTAGTTTTATATCAAAACTCGAAGCTGATGGTTTGATGGATGATACCTTTATTTTCTATTTCGGCGATCATGGAGGTGTACTTCCTGGCTCAAAAGGGTATTTATACGAAACCGGACTACATGTGCCGATGGTTGTTTATGTTCCAAAGAACTTCAGGCATCTGGTAGACTTAGATGCCGGGACTCGCTTAGATGGTTTTGTAAGTTTTGTTGATTTGGCACCGACCGTTCTTAACCTGGCAGGTGTGAGGCTACCAGATGGTTTGGATGGGCAGTCTTTTCTAGGAAAAGGTGTGGATATGGAAGAAATGAATCAACGAGATGAAACCTATAGTTATGCCGACCGCTTTGATGAAAAGTATGATATGGTACGTGCTGTACGAAAAGGAAATTATAAATATATACGTAATTATCAACGTTTTAATATTGACGGACTCTACAATCAATATCGATACAAACAACTTGGGTATCAGCAGTGGCTTGAAAAATTTGAAAAAGGCGAACTGAATGAGGCCCAGAGTGCTTTTTTTATGCCACGACAGGTTGAGCTTCTCTATAATGTTGAGGATGATCCTTACGAGGTCAATAACCTTGCGGAAAAGCAAGAGTATAGTAAAGTGCTGAAACAAATGAGAGTCTTATTGAAAGAGAAAGAGAATGACTTACACGATTTGTCCTTTTATCCGGAGTACTACCTGATTCAACATGCCTTTGAGAATCCGGAAGCTTTTGGACAGATGAATAGTAAGGAAATAAAGCGATTAGCATCAATAGCCGATTTACAATTACTAAGTATTTCAAAGTCACATAAAAAGCTATNTAAGGCTTTAGCATCAGATAATCCGTGGGAGAGGTATTGGGCCCTGATTGTATGTAGTTCTTATATGAAGAAAATACCACAATTGTTACCTGTGATAAAAGCCATCGCTAATAATGATAATCTGCTTATTAACAAGGTTCGTGCTGCAGAATATCTTGCTATTGTTGGAGAGCAAGCACCTCAAAAAGTGATGACAGAAGCCTTGTATGCTTCGCAAGATGTGACAGAGGCTATGCTAATTCTTAATTCAATGGCATTGATGAAGTCACCAGCGTTTGATTACGTGTTTAATCTGGATGTTTCAAAAATCAGAGTTTTGAGTGAAGAAAAGAAGCTTATTAAGGAGTTGATGAAACGTGTTAATTATTTAAAAAACAATTAGAATGAAAATGAAGTTATACTGGATATTGGT
>NZ_VKDE01000076.1 GCF_007097485.1 Carboxylicivirga sp. M1479
GGAATATCATCCCAGTTGCTAACATCAAAGTCAGGTTGATAAAAATCAATAGGACGTTCATTCGGGTGTTTCACCCAGTTAAACTTCCAGTTACCATCCAATGATTGCCAGTAGGCCGAGTTTTCAGGCAATACCTTACGTGCACTTTCAACACTTTTAAAAGAGTAAAAAGTAGCTCTCGGCTGCTCTTTGTTATGAGCTATATGGGAAGGTGATTCCCACTCTTTACCAGAAGGGCTTTCTTGAGCACCATAGGTAAAGCCCTCAAGCTGTGCCTGAGCTATGTGACAATGTACTACGAGGCACACAATCAATCCGATTACAACTCGTATCATATATCTACAATTATTTATCTGTGATTTTTTACTTATCTCTGCCTATTGAAATAAAACATCCATCAATTAATTTTAACATACAACCGAGTAAACCCGGTACAGACTATGAGTATGCTAATCTGATTAATGATGGATGTTTCATAATACATTATTAATGTACATTCAACTGCTTACCTGAATCGGCTTCTTTCAGGTTTCGAACACCTGTTGTACCGCCACCTTTAAGTGTTAACTCAACCGGCTTGTTGGTTTCCCACTTTCCTCGTGTAAAGTCAGGAATAGCAATTGGCTTAGAACCGTTGGCAATAGACCACTCACTCAATGGGGTAATACAGCTCCATGCAGCAGCATCGTATACATCCATATCCATTGGCAAGCCGTTACGTAAACAGTCGATCAAACGCCAGTCCATCATAAAGTCCATACCACCGTGGCCACCAACCTGCTTGGCCATTTCACCGATACGACGCACGATTTCCGGTGTGTACTTTTCTTCCAGCTCTTTCATCTTGGCATCATCAGCTTTCTTATGTCCGAAAGCAATATGCTTCAGTGGCCATTTTTGTGCAAAGCACTTGGTTCCACTCAACATATGGATACGTGAGTATGGACGTGGTGAGCTGATATCATGCTGAATCATCATGGTACGGCCTTTCACGGTACGAATCATCTGCATATCCATATTACCACGCATCTCTTTACCAATAAATTGCTGCAAGTCCGGACGATCAGGTGCTAATTCTTTAATGCGGTGCTTCAAGGTGAAATCATCAGACATCATGGCGGTCAGATAATCCATACGGTCACCACGGTTAATATCCATAGCCTGGCAAATAGGACCTAAACCATGTGTTGGGTATACATTGGCCTTGCGTGTATTCTCGTGCAAACGCCAAAGCTTATCGTAAGCACCATCACCACGTGGCTTATCATCCTTTGGCTTGTTAAAGTGCCAGTAATCCAGGTCATGAATATAAGCACCTTCACCATGTATTAAATCTCCAAAGGCTCCCTGACGGGCCATGTTCAATGTTAACAGTTCAAAGAAGTCATAGCAGCAATTTTCAAGAATCACACAGTGCTTTTTGGTTTGCTCCGATACTTCAACCATCTCCCAACATTCGTCCATGGTTTTGGCTGTTGATACCTCTACAGCTGCATGGCTACCTCCACGCATAGCTGCTAAAGCTACCGGCACGTGCCATTCCCATGGTGTAGCAATATAAACCAGGTCAACTAGCCCGCTATCACAAAGGGCTTTAAAAGCAGTATCGCTACCAGAGAATTCCTTGGCTCTCGCTAAACCCGCCTTCGCCAGTGAAGCTTGTGCCCCATCAAGGGCAGCCTGACGCGTATCACAAATGGCAGTGACTTCAACACCTTCGATGAAACCCATGCGATCAACGGCTCCAATACCTCTGTCACCAATACCTACAAAACCAACACGAACTTTATCCAATTTTGGTGCAGCATAACCACACATATTAAAATCCATTTTAGGCACACGTTCTGCATTTTTTCGGATATAAGCGACTGCTTCTTTTTCACCTGCTTTTGGATTACAAGCTGCCATTGGAGCTGCGGCTGCAACACCGGCTGCCAATCCCATATTTTTTAAAAATGATCGT
>NZ_VKDE01000077.1 GCF_007097485.1 Carboxylicivirga sp. M1479
AAAAGTTGTTTGAGCCCTATTTTATCGGGAGAGTTCTTTTCATTCAGCGAATAAAATTTAGAAAGGTCATCGAGTGCTGCAGTCAGCGGACCTTTTGTCTACTTTTGCGACTGCAGGAAAAAGTAGAAGCCACTGCGGCTAGAGCAGAAAGTGATAACAGAATAGATAAGTGACCGCAACAAGTTGCTTTTAGTTAAGAGAAGTGAAAGATGAGAACGCTATGCTTTTAGATGCTAGACCGCTTCACTTTTAGACAAAAAACACTGGACTACGGACATAGCACTTCGGACTTATTTAAGCAAGCTACCAATCAGTAATCCTTTTTAATCTGCGTAATTTGCGAACAAGAAAAAGAGCAGTGAGCGGTGAGCAATGAGGAAATAATCCAAAACCGAAGCTGTAAATAAATGATTCACTTACGTGTTCTGTCATTTACTGGAAGGAGTTGGCCAACGTTCTGTGGGGGACGAAAAAGAAAGCAGTAAGTTGCTTATTAACAATAAATTTGTATCTTCAAAATATGACAAAAGACACTATCATACATACACTTACTACGAACAGCCAGATGATTAAAAGCTATGGTGTTGATAAGATTGGTATTTTTGGAAGCTATGCACGCAATCAGCAAACTGAGCAATCAGATATTGACATAGTGGTAAAGTTTGAAGATGGTAAGAAGAGCTACAAAGCATTTATTAAATTGGCCTATTATCTTGAAGAAATTTTAAATAAGAAAGTCGATTTAGTGACTTACAAGAGCCTTAGTGATAATTTCATTGCTCATATAGAAAAAGAAATACGTTATGTCGCGCTCGGTCATTGAATACCTCAATCATATATCGGCTGAATTGGACTTTCTCAAGAAGGCATCTGAAAATTTAACCTTAGATAACTTTCTGAAAGATGAGATTCTAAAAAGAGCATTTGCCAGAAGTTTGGAGATTATTGGAGAGGCTGCTAAAGCTGTTCCTGATGAAGTGCGCTACAATAACCCTCACATTGAATGGAAAGCAATGGCGGGGATGCGAGATAAGTTAATACATCATTACTTTGGAGTAGACTATGAACTAGTGTGGAATATTATTGAAAATGAGATTGTAGAATTGAGTTTTCAAATAAATAATGTTCTAAAGGAACTTAAATAATCTAATATATCTGTTTTTAATAAGTTTTAATCCTTATAATCCAATTAATCTGCGGACAAGAAAAGAGATAAGAGCAGTGAGAAATGTGTAACAGCCCAATTGCGCAGCAATTAATCCGTTAATTATAGAAGCTGTAAATCGTCTTGATACTAACATCTTGATACTAATTTTAACCCATGCCAATCATTCCCCACCTGAATTTTAGGAGGGGTGCCGAAGGCGGGGTGGTATACAAAAAAGAATAGATAAGAGATCGCTACGCTTATAGATATGAGACCGCAACAAGTTGCTTTTAGACAAAAAAACACTGGACTACGGACATAGCACTTCGGACTTATTTTAGCAAGCTGCCTATCAGTAATCCTTTTTAATCCGTGTAATTCCGCATAACGGAACAAGTCCTGCGGACAAAAAAAGAGAAGTGTAAGATAAGTTCGTAAGCCCTGACCTCAGTAACGCAGATGGGTACCTTTCAATTGAAATGAGCGTGGAAGGAAAAGTTGTTTGAGCCCTATTTTATCGGGAGAGTTCTTTTCATTCAGCGAATAAAATTTAGAAAGGTCATCGAGTGCTGCAGTCAGC
>NZ_VKDE01000078.1 GCF_007097485.1 Carboxylicivirga sp. M1479
AGTCAAACCTTAAAAACCCTTGTATTTTGATGAGCTACAATTTTCAAAAGAAGTACTTCCCAATCATTTAACATTTGAAAAAGGGTAAAAAGAATCTGCTCTTTAATTCTATTGAGCATTTTCTTTAAATTGAAGCCCGTTCCAGCCAAGATTGTATTTAGTTGGTCTCCGATGGCCCCTTTTAAGTAATTCTTTAACATTCTATGATCGTGCTTAATATGGCCTATAACTGGTTCTATACCAGCTCTAGCTCTAAATCGTTTTCTAGCTTTCCGTTTTTGGTATTGCGAATTTTCTTTTTTAGTAAAAGATGGTGATATTATCTCAACTCCTTTAATGTTCTTTTTTCCTCTATACCCTCTGTCTACGATTCCAATTTTAGGTGTGCTTTCAGTTAAATATTCGGTTTGTTTCAAATGCTCTTCGAGTGTGTGCCCATCGTATGGGTTGTTTTCAAAAGCAATAGCGCCAACAACAATTTTTGTCGTTTTAGTTACAACGATTCCTGATTTATTTCCAAACTCAAACTTTTTAGCTTCTTTCCCTTTTGCAATACAATTAACATTGGGTTCATGAATGCTGTAAATCTTATTCTTATCGCCTTTTTGCTGATTTAATATCTTGTTGAGAATAACAAATATCTCTCTGTATTTCAATTCTTGAGATGGGCTAAATTGCCTTTCAATGTCCCTAACTTGACGACCCGCTATAGTTTTGATTTTCCGCAATGCTGCTTTGGCTTTCTTTCTCCGTTTAGGATGGTTATGAAAACGTTGGTCAATCATTAACTGTTTTAATGTCCTGGTGTAAGTTTGACGCAAGACAATACCTTCTTGTTTTGCTATCTTATTAACCTTCTCAATAACTCGCTTGTGTAATTTAGCATCTGTTGGGTAAGTGATGTTCTTTTCTTGTACTGTACTATCAATTAATACTTCTTTTTCTTGAGCCTCTTTACCAAATAGATGAATTGATAGCTTTAAAAGCTTTTCTGCACCTTCTTTACCAATGCGGTTTCTAAAATGTATAAATTCAGTTGGATCAAAGGGTTTCTGAGTTTGAAAAACCTTCTCTCCACTAAAGTATTGCCAATAAGGGTTCTCAATCCATCTATCGACAATTGCCTCATCACTCAAATTATAAATATGCTTTAACAATAATAACCCAATCATTCTACGAATAGGGACAGAAGGACGACCTATCTCAGAATAATATATCGAAAAGTCATCCTCTATTGAAGTCCAGTCAATTTTACAAGACAAAACACATAATTCGTGTTTTAAATTGATAAACCGTTCCAAGGGTGTATCAAAAATACTTAACTGAGGGGTATTGTCTTGTTTTCCAACCATATCTGCAAGCTTTGTTACTAAAATACACAATTGCTTGCAGAACAAGAAACTTAATGAGATGTATTATCTACTGAATATCAACTCCCTAAGTCACTTTTAAGGTTTGACTA
>NZ_VKDE01000079.1 GCF_007097485.1 Carboxylicivirga sp. M1479
CAATGACCTGCTCAAACTCTATGTTGTTACTTGTCCTAGCCATGCCTTCTTTTATTCACTAAGTTCCGAATTCCCACCAATAATCATCCCCCTGTGTGTCAAATTTACTTGCCATGGATGTTTCATATACTCTAATTAATTACAAGTTTTTAAGCCACTTTATTAGTGGAGCTATTAATATTTTTCTCTCTCGGATCAAGACATATATAATCCTGACGATATGGTGTTTTGTTTTTAATGACGCTGTAAATAGTTCTCAGCATCTTATTTGATATGTTATTCATAATTAAATAATGAGGTTTACCTTCAAGTTTTTTCTTTTGATAATACAAGCGATACTCCTTATTGTGCTTCACTGCCGACTTGGCTCCCATATACAATAGGGCTTTTAATTTTTTGTCTGCAAATGGGCTTGTTTTAGCTTTTCCTACCATCTTACCTGATGCATTAGGAAAAGGACAAACACCTGCGTATGAAGACGCTTTACGAGCTGTATCTATATCCATAAAGTTACCGGTCTTTATGAGCAAATCAGTGGCTATTACAGGTCCTATTCCCTTTACACTTACTGCCAGTTCATAATTCTCATTTAACGCTTCATTTGCCTTTATTACTTCTTCAATTTCATACTCTACTTCAGCTATTTCTACGTCTAAGTTGCACAAGGCTTGCTGAACGTGTTTGTTAACACTTATGCTTTGCATTGGTAAATTAGAACGTCCGTGAGCCCCTGTTCTTAAACTCTTTCTTGCTTTTACCAATTGAGCACGTAAAGTGTATAGAGATTTTATTTCTACTATTTCTTCTGTGTCATACTCCTTGAATTCTAGCTTATCAAAGAACCTTTCTCCATACTCTCGAATCCTTCTGGCATCTATTGGATCAGACTTCCCTTTTATCATCCCCAAACTATGCTTTATCGTATAACCAGGAACCAATGCTATTATTATCCCCATAAGATTACACAGATAAACCAATAAGTCCCCATAAGACCCTGTATGCTCAGCACATAACACACTATTATCGGGCACATTTTCTAGGAACTTTGATATGGATGTTAATCTATTTTTCACCTGTTTGTTCTTTTCTTTTCCTGTTACATCAATAAAGTTCACATCAAACTTTTCCATCGATAAATCAATTCCATATACTTGCATAAACAATTAGTTTTATGCTCCGTATTGAGTGGCTAACATCGTGATAATGGGTTCTGCCCTAAATACTCTCTGGCTTTTACTCAATAATCTGCTGTGCTTAATATGAAACTTAGATTTTATCTATCTGTTTATTAAAGTTAATGCAGCAGATGGAGCTTTTTGCCTAAGTTAAAAATCACGTTTGACTCCTAATTGGTTTTCTCATATTTAGGTATTCCACAAACTAACGATGTGTTTATA
>NZ_VKDE01000008.1 GCF_007097485.1 Carboxylicivirga sp. M1479
AATAATGCCGTAACCGGAGAAATGAATATTAAATATCCGTTCCATATCTCAGAATATGCGCATTCTATGGGTAATGCCTGTGGTAACCTGATTGATTACTGGAATGCCATTGAGTCGACTAACTTCTTTTGTGGTGGCGCCATTTGGGATTGGATTGACCAGGCGGTTTATAACTACCGTGAAGATGGTACGCGTTATCTGGCCTATGGAGGTGACTTTGGCGACAAACCCAACAGTGGTCAGTTTGTAATGAATGGAATTTTGTTTGCCGAGCGTGACCTGAAACCTCAGTATTATGAAGTAAAAAAAGTGTATCAGCACATTGGTTTCAAAGCTTTGGATATTCAAGAAGCTACTATTGAAATTTTCAATAAGTATTACTTCAAGTCATTGTCTGATTATAATTTAAGCTGGTCGCTTTGGGAAAATGGATCAGAGATTAAAAACGGTCAGCTGGCTTTTGAGCCAATCGCAGCAAGAACGAAAACAACAGTCAAGTTGCCTTATGATTTTGCCAATTTAAAAGCCGGATCAGAATACTTTATCAAGCTTCAGTTGACACTGAAAGACAATCAGCCATGGGCGGATAAAGGTTATGTAGAGGCCGAAGAGCAGTTCTTACTAAAAGCAAAAACAGAAGTGCCAACTATGGCCGAAGTGGCTAAAGCAGCAGGCGGTAAAGTGAAGCTCAGTGATGCCGATGATAATATCAAGGTGGTGAGTGGTCAAAACTTCACCGCTAAATTTAACCTGGCAGATGGTTCATTATATGGATTAGTTTACAATGGACAAGCGATTATCACCGACGGTAATGGTCCAAAATTGGACGCCTTCCGTGCCTATGTGAATAATGATGTATGGACCTATAATAATTGGTATAAAAATGGTCTTCATAACCTGAAACATAAAGCCATTGATTCTAAAATCAGAACTAATGCTGACGGAACGGTAACTCTGGCTTTTACAGTGGTTTCGCAAGCGCCTAATGGTGCAATTATACACGGTTCGCGTGACAACTTTATAACTGTTGAAGAACTTTCAGAGGAGAAATTTGGTGAAGATGACTTCCGTTTCGTGACGAACCAGATATGGACAGTTTACCAGGATGGCTCAGTTGAGCTGCAGTCAAGCATCACTACTAATGATGCGCAATTTGTGTTGCCACGCCTGGGTTACTCAATGACGCTTCCAAAGGCCTACGAAAACCTGACGTATTATGGGCGTGGCCCGATTGGTAACTATAACGACCGTAAGACCGCTCAGAATATTGAGAAATACACAACAAGGGTAACAGAAGAGTTTGTTAATTTCCCGAAACCACAGGATATGGCTAACCACGAGGAAACGCGTTGGTGTGCTTTAACCAATAACAGTTTAAGCGGGGCTGTATTTGTAGCTGCAGATGAGATGGTTGTTAGCGCACTACCTTACACGGCACAAGACATAGCAACAGCGGCTCATATTTATGAATTACCGGAAGCAGGAGATATAACTCTTCATTTGGATATGAAAGTGACAGGCCTTGGTGGTGCCAGTTGTGGACAAGGTGGTCCGCTCAAGCATGACCGTGTGTATGCCGGTCAAAACGATTTTGGTTTTATCATTCGTCCTGCCGGTAAAGATTTAGATCAAATTGCACATGTGACTCCATCAGGCGAAGTACCTGTTACGATTACGCGTTCAGCTAATGGTATGATTGAAATCTCATCAATTAATGAGGATGCTCAATATCTATATTCAATAAATGGAGGAAAAGCAAGAGATTACAGTAGTACGTTTTCTATGCGTGATGCAGGCACCATTAAAGCCTGGTTCAAAGGCAACAAAGCTTCTGAGGTGACCATGACCTTCAATAAAATTGAAAAGATTGAGACAACTGTTGTCTTTGTAAGTAGTGAAGAGCCGGGTTCAGGCACTTCTGCTAAAAACCTGGTGGATGGCGATCCATCAACGACCTGGCACACCATGTATTCAGTCACGGTAGCGCAATTTCCGCACTGGGTCGATTTTGATTGTGGGGAAGCTAAGTCCATCAAGGGCTTTACGTATTTGCCTCGTCAGAGAGGTAGAAACGGTGATATAAAGGACTATACCATTCATGTCAGCATGGATGGTGAAAACTGGGGTGAACCAGTACATGAAGGTCAGTTCTCTAAGGATAAAAAAGAGAAGCGTATCTTGCTTAATAAACCAGTGAAAGCGCGCTTTGTCCGTTTTACAGCTAAAAGCTCACAGAACGGACAGGACTTTGCAGGAGGTGCTGAGTTTGGTATTCTGGCTGAATGAAACTTAATGCAGTATCAAATTAATAATAAACAAAGATGAAACGAATTATATTAAGCAGGTTATTTATTTTTACGATCTCGATACTTATTCAAGTTGCGTTTTCAATTGTAAATGCCAAAGAAAAAAGCAATCAACCAAATTTTATTATCATTTTGGCTGATGACCTTGGGTATGGGGATGTTGGTTTCACGGGGAGTACACAAATTAAAACACCACATATTGATAGGTTGGCAAGTGATGGTGTTATTTTTGAGCAAGGTTACGTATCTTCTGCTGTTTGTGCACCTTCCCGAGCGGGTTTGATGACAGGACGTAACCAAGTTAATTTTGGCTTTGATAATAACTTACCTGTTAGTACATTACCACAGTACAAAAAAGAAAATAGTGGTTTACCCCTTAACGAAAAAACCATAGCCAACCGATTGGAAGATTTAGGTTATGTAACGGGATTGATTGGTAAATGGCATTTAGGAGATCAGGAGCATTTTCATCCAACAAAAAGAGGATTTCAGGAGGTTTGGACCTACCCGGTAGGAGGACACGATTATTTCAAATCTAAACCTGATGGCAGAGGCTATCTAGCTCCATTGGAGAGTAACTATAAAGAACCGCAGGCAATAACTTATTTGACGGATGATAAAGGGGATGAGTGTGTGGATTTTATCAAAAGACATAAAGATGAGCCCTTCTTTCTTTATGCTTCCTTCAATGCGCCACATACTCCTATGCAAGCAACGGAGGATGACATTGAACTATATCTACATGTTGAAAACAAAAAAAGGCGCACCTACTGTGCCATGGTTCATCGACTGGATGTAAATATCGGACGTATAGTTAAGGAATTGGAAAAAAACAAAATTTACGATAACACCGTGATAGTTTTCTTAAGTGATAACGGTGGTCCTTGTGACTCCAATGCCTCTATCAATGCGCCATATCGAGGACAAAAAGGAATTCTATTAGAAGGAGGTGTACGCGTTCCTTACACCATTAAATTCACTAAAAGTGACCCATCTGGCATTACCTTTAAAGAACCTGTCACAAGTTTGGATCTAACACCTACATTTGTTAGTATGGCAGGAGGTGAAATTACAGAGGCAGACGAACTAGATGGGATAAATCTACTTCCTTATGTTAGTGGTGATATTGCCAATGCTCCTCATGATGATCTCAAATGGCGTTTTACAATTAGTGCTACCATGAGGGAAGGTGATTGGAAGTTGATTCGCTTACCAGACCGCTTGCCAATGCTATATAATTTAAAAGAAGATCCTTCGGAGTTAAATGATTTAGCAGCTCAGCATCCTGAACGAGTAATTAGCATGCTTAAAAAATTAGGTGATTGGGATGTTACTCGTCCACATGAATGGTTTAAAGAAGGGCCTAATTGGAGAAAAAATCAGATTAGTAAATATGATAAGGATTACAAGTTGGTTCAACCTAAAAAATAGAAGTTGATTAATAATCATATGAAAAGACAAGGTTAGAAGTAATATTTCAGGTTATAATTATGTGATTGCTGACAGTGACAGCTATTATCAGGCTAACAGTGATTCGAGCTTAACCATTTAAGTCTTCTAAAATAGCATATTTTAACAAAAGAGATACGAATATGGTGTCAAGGTAAATTATTGAGAACCAAGAACGCTCAAAGAGCTGCTAGGTATGATATGTAGATGACTCAGACAACCTTTAAATATTGTTTCTTAGGAATGCTTGCGACATTACTACAAGTTCTATCAAGCCAATATTTCACTAGAAATCGATGTTTACAAGTGGTAATTAATTATTTTTGATTAAGTCCCGTGAAGCAATCTGTGCTTGGGTCAAGAAATTTTAATTCTTGGTACATCTAGTGTATAGCAAACTAGAAAGTGTAGTTTTCATTTATAAAACTTGTCATAACTCCATTTTTAGGTTCGGTTCCTTTTTGCTACATTTGGAGGGAAATGAGTTCATTAAAACGCATTTGAAACGGGTATTTTTTAGCCAATTTTGGTGGACTTACAGAGGACTTAAAATAATGAATTCGTAAAATATTGAGAATAGGGCACTTAAAGCAAATTTTCAGTTCCCTCTCTCTCCGCTGATAGCGAAAGAAATTCTAAGAAAAACCCTGTAAGTCAATACTTACGGGGTTTTTTAATGCGCAATAATTGGTGATTTATATAAAGCGCATGTGTTTTTTAATCTCCATCATTGTTTCGTGAGATGTTAGTTTCTTCAGTAATAGGAATGCAACGTCTAAACCAGTGGCAGGCCCGGTGGAGGTAATGACATTCCCATCTACAACAATGCTTTGATCCAATACTTTAATGCCCATTTCGCTTAATTGCTTTCTTCTGTGTCCTCCTGATAAATCATACGTTGTGGCAGTACGATTTTTGAGAATGCCGCTTTTGCCTATTGGCATGGCTCCAACGCATACTGATGCGATTATTTTATTCTTTTGATCAAAGGAGCGAATTAGCTCTAGAAAACGTTCGTCGTAAGCATCATCATAAAACCCGGCTTCGTCAAAACCACCTGGAATGGCAAGTGCATCGTAATCGTCGACGTTTATTTTGTCAAAGCTAATCTCCGGTTCAACAGTCATGTTCCAGGTGCACTTTATTTTTGACCTTAGTCCGGCAGTTGTTAATTCGACAGGTTCGTTGCCTTCTAGTCTTGTCCAGCCAATAACATCGGTAAAAACTGCTGCTTCAAGTTCCTCAAATCCCTGACAAAGAAATAATAATACACGTTTCATGATTGTTGTTTTAGGTAATACTAAGGTAAATAAAAAAGCCCTATTTGTAAGTTATAGGGCTTTGTGAGATGTTTTACATTAAGAAGGCAAATATAAGTGGAATGATAAGTCCTGCCATGAGGTACCATTTGCCACGTTTTCTGAGTCCGTTTTTACCTTTCGCTAAAAACAAGCCAGATAATGCAAAGAAAATAAGTGAAAAGGCAAAGATATCTCCAATTATTGTCCAACCTCCAGCTTTGTTATAATGTAGTTTATTTATGAAATAGATGAACGGTTTCTTGCGATGCTCTTCATAAACAACTTCGCCATTGGAACTTTGATAAACACCAATTCCGCCATCGAGCATTAATCTGTAATGTTCTTCGTCAATGGGGAGGATGCGTTTAACCTCTGGGAAGTTGTTTTGGTTTTGCAATGATTTTATAAGTGTCGTTTTGTCAAGATGAGCTTCTATTTGAAATGTTCCTTCTATGGTTTCATAGGCTGGGTCGGTACTTTCCATATGGTTAAGTATATAGCCTGAAATGCCATAAATAATGGTGATGCCAACCATTAGGTAGCCAAGATCTCTATGGATGATGCGCAGCCATTTTCTTGTTTTACTTGACCATTTCATAATTAGTGCCTTCAATAAAATATATAGAGTAGTGGTCTTTGTTGTTGGACTTCATCCAGCTACGCATGTCGTTTATGTTGTTCATCTCTGTGGCGCAGGTTTCAGCGGTTCCATCTTCTTTTGCTTTTTCATTAACCTCATGTTCCATTTGGTCAATGTACTCTTTGGATAAGCGTCTCTCTTTTAATATGCCTTCCACTTCAATTGTATTACCAACAAGATCGCGGTTGAAGCCTGTGATTTTACCACCTGCTTCAACTCTGATTGTAAATTGCTCATTGTCGCCAACTAGAAAGCATCGTTTGCCAGAGTGCTTACAAGTGTGAGTAACGTGTCCTTTTACTTTAATAGTTTGATCGACTAGAGTTTCTGCCTGACCTAATAGTTTATCAACAGATACAGATTTGATTGTGTTTTGGTCCGATTCGCTTGTTTTCTTTTGTGACGAGTTGCAAGCAATGAGTGCGATTGCAACAAATAGTAAACTTAAGGTCTTTTTCATGGTGTGATTTAATTTAGTTGTTTAAGTTAATTGTTGTAATCAAAACTACATATTTACATTGTAATGAGAATTACAAATACTGAATTAATTGTAGTGTGTTAATCGGCTTTAACAAGTGCTTAACATCTTTAACGATATTCATGTCACCCTAATTATGAAAATAAGTGTCTTATATAAACATGATATTTGTACCGATGTGCGGATCGAGTATTGCGAATCGCTTTTTGGTCGTATATTTACCATTCAATTTAAATGTGTGCTGGGAAACTAGTTCGAGACTTAAAAACTTAAGCAAAATGATGAAGAAAAACATTTTTGCCTTGATGATGCTCCTAATATTTGGGGCGGTAGGCGTGAGTGCTCAAATGCAAGAGCCTGTAAAGTGGAAGTTTGAAATTAAAGAAGTTAATCAGTATGAAGTGCAGGTTGTGGCTCATGCAACTGTAGAAGATGGATGGAAGACTTATGGCTTGAATGTACCTGAAGGTGGTCCGGTTGCAACGGAGTTTACTTTCGAAGACATGGTTAATGCTAAAGAAATTAAAAAGCCAGTTGAGGTAACTAAGCCAACAGTAAAGCACGATGAAGTATTTGATATGGAGGTTCCTTATTTTAAGCATGAGGCTACACTTACTCATAATGTGCGTATTACAAATCGACCAGCAACAGTAAAAGGGTATTTGACATTTATGTGTTGCGATAATGAAACATGTTTGCCACCAACTGATGTGGAATTTGAATTTCAAGTAAAGTAATTGAGATTTAAAATGATATTTGAAACCCGCTTTTTGCGGGTTTTTTTATGCCTTTAAACGAAGTGTTGTTTGTTGCTTAGTGATTGTTAACATTAAAAGTTAGAAGAGACTTGTTTATAAGGCTACATTTGTTCTCATAAAAACAAAAATAATAGGAATATGGTGAAGATGATTGTATCTGACATGGATGGAACCTTGCTAAATTCAAAAAAGCAACTGCCAGGTGATTTTACCGAAGTGTATAGGATGATGCAAGATGCAAAAATACGTTTTGTAGTTGCTAGTGGTCGTCAGTATTATACTTTGGTTGATGAATTTGATCACTTAAAACATGATATTTCTTTTATTGCTGAGAATGGAGGCTTTATAGACCATGATAATCAAAAATTGGTGGTTAAGTCGCTTGACGAGATGGAAATGAAGCCATTGGTTAAAAGCTTGCTGGCTAATGAAGGTGCGAATGTGGTGTTGTGTGGCGCAGAAGGAGCTTATATTCAGCGTGGAGCATCGGATGAATTTATGACAGAGTTGATAAAGTATTATGCGCGTTATAGTGTGGTTGATGATTTGCTAGAAGTGAAAGACAAGATACTTAAAATTGCAGTTAATCATTTTGACGCCTTGGAGCAAGAAGTATACCCTAATTTGCTTAAGAATTTTGGTGATAGATTTCAAATCAGTACTTCAAGTCCGATCTGGCTCGATGTAATGGCTACAGGAATTAATAAAGGAAAGGCCATTGAAAGGTTGCAAGATGATTGGGACATCACACCTGAGGAGACCATGGTGTTTGGTGATTACCTAAATGATTTAGAGATGCTTCAAAGGGCAAAGTATAGTTATGCTATGGAAAATGCCCACCCTCAGATAAAAGAGGTTGCTAGGTTTGAGGCTTTGAGTAATGATGATAATGGTGTTATCTTGGCGATACGACAGTATTTGAGTAGAGATAATTAGTGAGTGATCATTTGTTTATGAAGAGAAAGTAAAGAATAGGGACTTTATAAGGATAGGATAGTGGTAAAACCAATGCAGATATGTGTTGGTTTTTTTGTTTTAGTAGTGATGTGTTGTAAAAAAAAAAGTAGGACAGATACGTTTACCTGTCCTTACCCTTAAATCAGCTAACTAAATCCAAGTTTTTATGAAAAAATCCATTACAAAGATGAAGATTATTTTGGGGTATGCAAGTGTAATTGTGTTAAATAATTGTAAAATGATCAATAAATTGGGGGTTGATGATTGAAAAGTGTGGTAAAACTTAAGTTAATACCCACTAAAGAAGGGGTGGTGTCTGAGAAAGTATAATAATTACTAATGATTTTTATTTTTAGAGGGGGTAATGGCTTGTGTTTTTTTAAAATATATTGAATTGTATTAAAATGAGTAGGGGGTGTATGTATTTTAAAGTAAAATAGCGCTTTTACTTGCAGACTGATATAAATTGTACTTGCCTATGTAAATTCTTTACTCAAATTGGGAAGAGGTATAGTTGAGAAATAATAATGTAAGGGCTAAGAAGAATTTGGGTAGTGCTGTTGTATTACAATGCAATGTGGAATGAGCACTTAGCGTTATATGCGGTGAGGATTTTTTAATCGGAAACGTCTTTAAAAAAAAGTAGGACAGATACGTTTATCTGTCCTTACCCTTAAATCAGCTAACTAAATCCAAGTTTTTATGAAAAAATCCATTACAAAGATGGAGATTATTTTGGGGTTGACAAGGTTAAAAGTGTTAAATAATTACAAAATAACCATTAATTATAGGGGTGTGTATGTGAAAAAGTTGATTTTAAAGTGATTTTGTGGTGTGTCTGAAGGGGGTGTTGTGATGATAAATTATAAAATAAAAGCGTTTGTTCTTTGTTTTTAAGGGGGGGTGTTGTATTTAGTTTTAAAAAGTATCGATTCTATTCAAAATTCACAGGGTGTATTTATAATTAATACTTTTTAATACTTTTTGCTTCTAAGTTGAAAGTAAGGCTGCTTTTCTGTGTAGTTTCATTACTCTGAAATGAAACAAGAGGGCGCATATTCCCAAACCAAGTGGAAAGCCTAACCAAATACCAATTTCGCCATACCCGCCTACAAAGGCAGCCCAATAGCTGAATGGTATAGCAATAAAGAAGTATGAGATGATTGTTAGAATACCGGGAACTGTAGCATCTGCCATGCCTCTTAATATGCTTGAATAAATAATTTGTATCGCATCGAACAATTGGAAAATAACCAATACAATTATCATTTTCGACGCCATTTCTATAACTTCTGGATCTGTTGAAAAAAGCAATGGAAGCTTGTTTCTCATCAAGATAAGCCCTGCAGAAATAATTACAACCATTATTATCACTATTTGTAGCGAGGCCGTAGATGCCTGTCGCATTAGTGTTGGAACCTGTCGTGCCGAAAACTGACTGATACGAATGGTTGTGCCTGATCCAATACCTTGATAGAGCATAAAGCCCAATGTGGATATACTTAATACAATTTGGTGGGCTGCTAGCCCTGTTTCGCTAATCCAACCAATCATTATACCTGCAACAATAAAGGCTGAGGCTTCAGAGAATAAGTGTAATCCCATGGGAATGCCTAGCTTAATAATTTTCCCAGTGGATTGGATAAGGGTTTTTGTTGATGTGATAATGTGCTCTATCGTAAGTACTTTGAGTTTTCGAATGGAGATGAGTATGGCTATTGCCATTATTAGCCTGGCGAGCAAGGTAGACCAGCCTGCGCCATATAAACCCAATTCAGGAGCTCCAAATTTGCCAAAAATAAGCAGGTAATTGCCGGCAATGTTAATGATATTGGCACCCAATGTTATAACCATTGCTAGGCGTGTATTGGAAAGCCCCTCTGCAACTTGTTTGCCACTTAAAAAGATCATTAGCGGCAGTATGGATAAGCTAATAATACTAAAAAAGGATTGCGATTGGAAGAGTATGTTTTTGGGTTGCCCCATTAAAGGCATAAAAACATAAATAGCTATACATACCGCTATTAATATTAAGGCCATTATAAAATTGGTGATAAATGCCGCTTTTTGTAAAGCCTTTAGTTCGCTACTGTTGCCATTACCATAGGCTTTACCAATTAAAGGTGTAATAGCCATAGCAAAACCCATCCCAAATATTAAAGGTAAAGCAAACAAGGTGTTGGCAAATGAAGCGGCAGCTAATTCGGTTTTGCCAAGTTGTCCAATCATCATGTTATCAATCAGTCCAACCGTTATTTGCCCAATTTGCGCAATAATTACAGGCAAAGCAAGCTTTTGAGTTTCGGCATAATGAGGTCGAAACAAACGCCAATATCGTTTCATAATACGTGTAAATTATATTTTGATGTACCATTGGGCGAGACCTTGCCCTTTTAAACACCTGCAAAATTCAAGGCTTGCAAAACATTGTTTTGGGCTTCAAGGTGAGAAGCTTTGAACGTTTGGTCGTTGATGTTTAAAAGTCGCCAAAGATTGAGCGCAAAAATAAGCAGTTTTTGTGTTAAGTGGCGTTAAAAAATATTTTGAACTAGTAATTATTTGTTGCCATAAAGTTGAGATTGTAGCACTAGATCGCTAATGAACTATCTACAAAGTTTTGCTTTTGAATACATTATAAGTGCTTGTTGCTCCGCAAATAGATTAATTGTAAGTGCGAAGTACTGCTTGCATTTTTGCAGCTGAATCTTTTAGGCCTCCTTCACGATTTCGTAATAGCCAAATTGTTTGGTGCGACTTAATTAGCTCACTTAGCTCATTTCTCAATAGTTCTTTTTCGATTTCTGGAATGCTTGAAAAATTACCATCCTCTGTATTCAGTTTGGCCAAAGCTAATTTACAGGAATGAAGTGCCAATTGGCTGGCTTGGTTTATTCCCTGCAAAACGATTTCTGAATCGGGGCATGCTAATTCGGCTCTACTGAGAAGTGCCATTTGTTCTTGAATATAGTTGATGGTAAGAGTAGTTTTATGGCTAGTGGTACGTTTTAACCATCGATCGGTTTTAATTGAACGCTTGTTGCGTTTTAGCAATTGGTGAAAGATGTTGCTGTTGTCGGTGATCGCACCCATCTTTAGGTAGGCATTACCTAGGTTCACAAGCGCTTGACCACTGTAATTAGTACGATCATTAAATACCTGAATTGATACTTGTTGAGCAATGTTTATGTTGCTATTGTTCTCAACATTCCAACTTAAAGCTGCGCCATATAATAAAGCCGGGTAACACACCGAAAGCGGTTGCCAATGCCCCTGATCGCCCCAATTGGTGTTTAAAAAGCCCCTTGCCCCATGCTTTTTGCCATTGATGGCTGCATTTTTTAGGTTGGCAAAACCATTGCTGTTCCTACCGATAATGGTATTCCAGGTTGACGTGCCAGGGCAAACATAATAAGGTAAGCCAGCTTCTTTAAACTTGGGACAGTGTTTATCAAAGGGATAATTTGCTTCATAACCCCATATCAGCGCCACCATATCTTTGGGTAATTCTGGAATTAATTCGGGATGATGTAAAATAATATCTCCCCAAAACTGAGTAGTTTTACCATAAGTGTCAACTTCCTTTTTTAATTTCATTACAAAGTCGAGGTATACTCTTCCTTTTCCTATTTCATTACATAAAGCTTTTGATTTTCCTACACCTAATTCTACAGTTTCATCGCATCCAATGTTAAAATATTGACTAGTGAAATTTGGTAGTAACTCGCTGTATAATTCACTCATCAATTCAAACGATCCAGTTTCAACAGGACTTAAGCTTGTGCGCGACATCATGCCCCAAATGGTTTTTCCTGGCTTTGGTAGTTCAGCCAAATGTTCATATTCCTGATGCTTTAGCCAGCGCTTCATGTGGCCAAATGAATTCTGATTGGGCACCAGATCTATAAAACGTTCGCTGCAATAGTGATCTAATTCTTTGATTTGCTCTGCCGTCATCGGACTAGCATCTTTCCATACCGTTTTATGATTTTGATAGGCAAAAGTATGTTCAGTATAAAGTTGTATTTCGTTTATTTTCCACGATGCCAACTTATCAATAATCGAATACAATGTTTGCATACTTGGCACTTTATCTCGGCTGATATCGAGCATAACTCCACGTCGTTCAAAATCGGGTTCATCGCTAATTATTAAAGTTGGCCAGTAACCAACAACTTCGGCAAACTGGCCTATTTGCTGTAAGCTAAGCAAGCCATAATATAATCCTTGTGCACTACCTCCTTGAATAATGATGCCATTAGTAGTGATGCTGAGTTGATAGGCTTGTTGTTTTAATGAATCGTTTATTGATGCCTTTAATATGCTTGGCTTAATGGCGATAGATAATGGTGTTAGCTGTGCTTTAATTCCTGTTTGTTCTAGTGAATAAAGGATCTTTAGTAATGGCTTGTTAAGTTGTGAGGCCTTGCTTTGAATAAAAATGTCGCCCTTTTGAGACATTAGTTTTCCATTATTTAATGTAATGGTTTGGGGTAAGGGCAATAAATAATCATGTAAATCGGCTGCAAAGCTATTGGGAGTAATTAATAAAATAAGGAATAAGACGAGGGTTCTCATGCTTGTCAGAATTATCTGTGAATGATCGAATTTAGTAATTACCCTTAATTAATCAAGCTTTGTGTGGCATGAAATAAGCGCCATGACTTAAATATTCTTCATTTACCTTGTTCGCGTTTCTTAAAGCATTAGATTTGTTTATCAAACCATAAAAAAACAACAGTTATGTGGACTTTTATTGGGGCCATTGTAGCCTTAATACTTGGCTTTATCTTTTACGGAAGATTTATTGAGCGTTTCTTTGGTGCTGATGATAGTCGTCCAACACCAGCTATTAAACACAACGATGGGGTAGACTTTTCACCCATGCCCACCTGGAAAGTATTTACTATACAGTTTTTAAATATAGCAGGTTTGGGGCCTATTTTTGGCGCAATATTAGGCGCAATGTACGGTCCAATGGCCTATTTATGGATTGTTTTTGGCTGTATATTTATGGGGGCCACTCACGATTATTTTTCGGGTATGTTATCCATAAGGCATGGAGGAGCGAGTATTCCTGAAATTGTAGGTAAGTATCTGGGAAAAGGGTTTCAGAATTTCTTACGGGTATTCACCTTGTTGCTACTAGTATTTGTTGGGGTTGCTTTTGTGTCTGGTCCGGCAGGACTGCTGGCCAACCTTACAGGTGGAGGCTTAACGATTTGGTTGTATGTTATTTTCGCTTATTACCTGGTCGCAACTCTTTTGCCTATTAATAAGATTATAGGTAAAATATATCCTCTTTTTGGAGCAGCATTAATTATTATGGCCCTTGCTATTGCAGTTGCCATGTTGTTGGGTGGTATTTCAGGTACTGTTGAAATGCCCGAATTATCAATTTCTAGTTTTGCGAATTGGCACCATAATCCAAGTGAAAACATCTTGTTTCCGATGATGTTTATTGTTATTTCCTGTGGTGCATTAAGTGGATTTCATAGTACTCAAGCTCCTATGATGGCGCGTACGATAAAAAAAGAAAGCTATGGTAGGTATGTATTTTATGGGGCTATGATCGCCGAGGGGATAGTGGCAATTATATGGGCCACCGCTGCCATGACATTCTTTGGGGATGCCAATGGATTAAATGCGACCATGCAGATAGATGGTCATAACCCTGCCTGGGTAGTGAACGAAATTAGTGTTGCCTGGCTTGGGAGTGTAGGAGCGATTTTCGCCATAATTGGTGTTATAGCTTGTCCTATAACAACAGGTGACACAGCTTTTAGAAGTGCACGCCTAACGATAGCCGATGTATTTAAATTTGATCAATCGACCATCAAACGAAGACTAATTATAAGCGTTCCGCTTTTCGCCGTTGGTTTTGTGTTATCACAATTGGAGTTTGCAACTATCTGGAAGTATTTGGGCTTGTCCAATCAAATTTTAGCCGTCGTGGTACTCTGGACTGGAGCTATGTATTTGGTAAAAGTTAAAAAAGCACACTGGTACTTATCACTACCAGCTGTATTTATGACTGTGGTATGTTTGTCTTACCTTTTGGTAGCACCTTTTAAAAATGGAGGCTTTGCAATGGATACTTCTCTTGGTTTTAGTTTAGGTTTAATAGGTGGAGTTTTAGCATTATTTTTGTTTTTTATAAAAGCCAGGCGTCACTATAAGGTAAGTTGAAATAGGCTACAGTAATTCTTTGACATAAAGAGAGATGATTGATTATGGCGTATTGCCATAAAGAACAAAAATAGAGCAACTAAAAAACAATACAATTGAGGTCAATGAATAAACGCTTGATTGAAAATAACGAGAAGCAGTGGATTATAGATGCCTTGAGCGGCAAACGACCTGCCTTAACAGAGCTTTATGATGTGGATGTTCTTGTGGAGTCGGCAGTGAAGAATGGTTTAGCGGCTGTGCTTTTTCAAATGATAAATGAGAAGAAGCTTGACTTTACTTCTGAGTTGAAAGAACAGTTGAAAAAGGCCTATTTCTCAAACATGGTCAGAAATATGACCATTAGTAGTGTGTGGCAAGAGTTAATACATGTATTTGCCGATAAACACTATCGATACATTCCATTAAAAGGCATTTTTTTATCGCAGTATATTTACGATGATATGACTTTGCGCGCCATGAGTGATATTGATGTACTAATGTTGCCGGAGCATGCCGAAAAAATGTACTTGACAATGCTTGAAATGGGGGCTGTTACATCTGAACCTCATTACGTGGCAAAAGACGACACAAGTGATCATCACCTGCCAGGACTGAGTTATAAAGGAGTATATATTGAGTTACATCGAGGTATTTTGCCCGCTGACGCTAGTTTTAATATACCATCGGAGTTTATTTGGAGTAAAGCAATTGATAATAATGGAAGTCTTCGAATACATCCGCACATTAATTTGATATACCTATGCTTGCATCTGTATTATACTGTACGTCAAGGGGGAATCCGCTTATCCTGGTTGTATGACTTTATAATTTATAGTCAATCCGATGAATTTATGCAGTGTCAAGGAGATTTTATGCGAGTACTTAGGGATTTAAAGTGTGCGGATCCCGTATTGGCGGTTTTGTATACTACGGAAAAGCTTTTTGATCATTCATTCTCGTTTATAGAGTACAATGTTTCGTCAAAGACTATTAGAAACGTTCAGAAACGAATGATTTATTTTATCAATAATGAACTTGAGAGTAGTACCGAATATGGTTACGAAATTGCCTTTGAACGATTAAAGAATCAAAAGGGAATAGCAGCTAAGCTTGAATTTATCAAAGAGAGGATTTTTAAACCAGAAAACGCTCAGTCAGGTACTATGAAACGCTTGGCTACCTTGGGCGGTCGTTTCTTGGGTATGGTTTGGCAGAAAATTACAAGTCCTTTTCGTTTCTAAAAGGCAATAAGCCCATTTCTCATATCTCCTTTATTGCATTGTAACTTGTTGCTATCCAGTAATTACACTTCCTGATAAACAGGTATGATATCTTTGACGCGCTGTGCAAAAAAGTCTTTAGTAGCAGTGTAATTTCGTGTGAAACCTAAAAAGAAACCTCCACCGCCCGATCCGCATAGTTTAAGCGTGTAAAGCTGGTTGTTCAGTCCTTCACTCCATAAGGATTGAATGTGTTGAGGAATCATCTCATTGAAGTTTTTCAATTGAAATCTTGAGAGGGGTATTAAATTATTGAACATCATATCTAACTGTCCATTAAGCATCGATTTTATGCATTGATTGGTAAGTGGAATGAGTTGTGTATTAATTTTCTCTTTGAATTTTATATCCTTTGTTTTATCCATGAATAGCTTTACCAATGGCCCTGTTTTGCCAGTTGTTTCGGCATCAACCAAAAAGATTGCATCTTCGTTTAGTATATCTCTTCTTGGAATACTAACCGATGAAATATGCTGGGCATTTTCAAGTACAATAGGGTGTTTTAAGTAGCAAATTAAGGGGTCAATGCCTGAACTGGTACCATGATAAAACGATTCAATTTGAGCAAAGGCCTTTTTTAATTGAAACAGATCATCATCGCTCATGCCCGCACTAGCCTCAATTGCCTTGTTGGCATACTCATGGTAAAGAGCGGCAACCAATGCGCCGCTACTTCCTAATCCATAACCTTCTGGTATTGATGATTCAAAGTACAAACCCTTTTCAATATCGCTTGCCAATCGGCTTGTATCAATATCGGCCACCAATTGGTTGCTTTTTTCTAAAATTGAGATGTACTCAAATAACTCTTTAAGCTGCAAATTAGAGTGTTTTGCAAAGTTGAGGTTGGTGTAGCTATTGTGGTTAATAAAGCGTAATTCGCCGTTGAAGTGGGAGTACGGAATGGTTAAGCCCATTGAACCCATAATAATGCTGTACTCGCCAAAGAGCATTACTTTTGAATAATATATTTCTTTCTTTTGTTCGCTTTGCATGCTTTGTATTCTTGGTTTAATCCTTCGAGATGTGATCATAAATAACCTCGCCATTTTCACATAGAACCTTTAGGTGTTCTTGTATAAATGGTTTAATGATCTTGCTTTGTGATGATGGGTAAATGAGGTGGATATTAGGGCCGGCATCCAAGGTAAATGTCAATGGTATGTGATGATGTTCTCTAAACTTTTTAATGCGCTTGATGGCTCTTAGCGTCTCAGGTGCCATCAGTGTATAAGCTGGTGATGAGCTCATCATCAGACCATGTAAACTCAAAGCTTCTTCTTCACAAATGGTAGCGAAAGCATCAAAATCGCCTGTTTTTAAGGCCTTTAATAGAAGTTCTGTGTTTTTATTGGCTTGTTGTATGCGTCCTTCGCGGTAAGGGTGTTTCTCCATTAGTTGATGACCAACTGTACTGCTTACCGATTTGGCACCCTTTCGAATAACCAATATCGAGTCCTGTAAATCCTTAAATGTAGAATGAATATCCGCTTGTATGGAGATACCGTATTGGTTACTCGCTTGCTTATTTAAGGGTGTTTCTCCCCAAAGAGCCCACCCTGCCTGGGTTGAACGACAAGCGCTGCCTGAACCTAAGCGAGCCATAATTGATGTTAACTCCTCTTTAGCTTGATGAATAGCATTGGCATCAATTTGCATTTGAATATCATAAAGTGCTTTAGCAATGGAAGCCATTGAGCTGGCTGACGATGCGATACCACTGGAATGAGGAAAAGTATTGGCGCTCTCAATACGTAAGTGACCTGTTTTTAGGAACGGTAAATATTCATGTAGCCGATTAACAAGTGTTTGTAATTTGGGTACAAATGAACTTTTGCTTTGGCCTTCGAATAGAAACTCAATTGTTAAGGCCCCTGTTCCTGCCGTATATTTAATGTTTGTGTTGGTTAGTGCTTGCGAAAGGGTAAAGCTGATGCTTGGATTAACAGGTTCTTGAATTGCTTGTTTTCCCCAGTACTTTACAATAGCGATGTTTGAGGGGGCGCTGGATGCTGCAGTAAAAGAAGTATTCGTTACAGATGAATTCATGTTATTGAATTTTTAGCTCATTAAACTTAAAAACAGGCGAGCAGCCCTTATTGCCGAAGTAGGAGTTGATGTATGCTTCATCTTCCTTGGAAACCACCATCATAAAATCGCCTCCCCAGGCACCTAATGATTTAACGTAACCTTTAAAATCATTATAACGATCAGGTTTAATCGCTTTTAAATCAACCTTGTTGGCTACAATTTTTTCATGTTCTTCGATCAGCTGTCCAAAATCATCTAAAGCTTCACATACAATCATTTTATCTGTGAGGTGGTTAATTTGTTGGATGTCCTTGGGATTGACCTCTAGTTGATTAAAGCGACTAATTTCGTTTTTACTACTTTGTTTGTTGCCAGTGTAGATGAAATATATGTTGTTAGCAAACAATGGAGAAAAATTGATCTGCTCTACTTTGGGAGCGCCATAAATTAATTGATAAGTAATGGGGGAGTTGGCCGTGGCACAGGCAATGTCGTAACCAGAACCACCAAATGTATCTTCCAATAAGAAATAGGGCTGAACCCCCAACCATTGAGATAATAAAGAGATTAAGGTAGAGCTGCTTCCCCAACCCCAGTCAGGGTTAAATTCAAGATGTGTTTCTACCTTTTTATGGGCCATAATGTCTTTAACATCTGGTCGGTAATTAACACATGTTTTTAATATGGATGCCAGTTTTTGAGCCAGTTTTGTATTGTCTGTCTTAATAATTTGAAGTGTTTCGTCATATTCAGCGGTAAACCAATGTCCTAGTTTGTTAGATGCCTGCCAAGTTAGAAAGGGCGTTTGATTACTCTCAACTTTTAGTGATTGACCGTATTTAAGTGGGAGTGCCAGTGCTTTAGCGCCTGCCAAAACCAGATATTCAGCTGAGAGTAGTAACTTTCCGTGTGCGTAATATGATTCTATTGTTTCGTTTTGCATTTATCCCCTTTGTTCATTCAAAAAATTCTCAACCGTTGTGTAACTAACCACGCTATCTTTAAAATGTTTGGTGGCCAGTATTTTTTCATCAGCCGAGGCATCCAATGCATTTAGTACATTGCTTAAATGCAGTTTCATATGGCCTTTTTGTATGCCAGTTGTTACCAATGAAGCTACAGCACCAAAGTTGTTGGCTAATCCTGCTGCTGCGCTAATGGCCATTAATTGTTCGGCAGATGGCTTCTTAAGTATTTGCATGGCCGCTTTTGCAAGAGGATGCGTATTGGTTAGTCCGCCTACGGTTCCCATCGCCAATGGTACTTTAAGGGTGTATTCAAAATGTGTTTCGCTAAGCTGTATTGTAGTGAGCGAAGAATAGGTTTTGTCTTTTGATGCATAGGCCTGCGCACCTGCTTCAATGGCTCTGAAATCGTTGCCTGTGGCCAATACAACGGCATCAATGCCATTAAAAATTCCTTTGTTGTGAGTAACGGCTCTATACGGGTCGTTAATAGCTATGTCAACGGCTGTTTTAAATCGTTGAGCAAACTCTAATGGTGTAAAGTTGCCTGCATAAGGTAAGAGGTTTTCAATTTCGCATTTTACAGTGCATTCAACCAAACACTCGGGTGTGTAATTGCTCAGTATCGACATGATAACGCTCGCCTCTTCATTGGCTTTAAGCTCCTTGTGTTGATTGATAAAATTGACCAAATGAGGGGCGATGGCTTCCAGACAAGTGTTGATGAAATTAGCTCCCATTGAATCGGCTGTTCGAAACTGTATCAATGCCTGATGGGTGTTTTCCATATTAGGCACCGATTTAAACTCAAGGCCAACAATACCTCCCCCGCGTTGGCGCATCTTAAATGTGATGTCATCCGTTAGCGAATGAATCAATTCTAGTATCTCATGCTTATAGTTTTCGAGTTGTTGAATTGAGCCCTTCCAATTGAAGAATATTTGACCGTTTTTAAGGGTGTCGATTATTTTTGTTTTGAAACCGCCGTTTTTAGCCCAAAAACTTGCTGCTTTTGATGCGGCTGCCACCACCGAACTCTCTTCAATAACCATTGGCACCATGTATAACTCATCGTTAATAAGAAAATTGGGCGCAATGCTGAATGGCAAATAATAATTAGAGATGATGTTCTCTGAAATATCGTTAAATAAATGTTGCTTCTCTTTATGGAGAAAGTCTTGAAAGGCATTTTCGTACTCGGGAGCCAGGTTTTGTTGCTCTATAAGGACCTTTACTTTTTCCTCACGACTCAGTTTTGAAAATCCTTTTATGAGTGATTGCATATAAGCTTATTTTACTTTTAAAAAGTTATTCGCCAAGTGCCAGCCGTCTTTTAAAGTCTCTATATAAATCTGAAGCTTTTCATAGTCGCCCATAGCATGGCGCAAAAAGGCAGAACCCATACCATAAATAGCTGGTATTTTAGAAATAGACGTTAGGTAGTAACCATCTAGTAAATTGCTGATGCCACCCGAAATAATCAATTGCTTAACTTTTAATTGCTCTTCAGGTAGTTCGTCAACAAGCTGATTAACCATGCGTGTCATGTCCTCTGCGGTATGTCCAACATGTATAAAGGGATTAAAAACTTCAGCAGAGATGGCATTGGAACGGTTAAGCTCTACCAATGAAAAATTAGTGCCTCCCATGGCCGAAAATTCAATGGCTTCAATGGGTAGCTGCAATAACTGACGCAGGCTATTTTGTCCAAATCCTTGCCCAACCTCTTTCACCACCAGTTTTAGTGAAGTGCGCTCAAGAAAATCTTGCAATAACTCTATTGCAGGTCTTTTTATGATGTCACCTTCGGGTTGAAAAGCTTCCTGTAAGGGGTTAATGTGTATGATTAAACCATCGGCATCTAACTTTTCAACCAGCTCACCCAATTTATCGGTTGATTGATCTTCTAGCATGGCTTCCAACTGACAAATGCCTATGTTGGCAAGCAAAGGAGCTTCATCACCCATTATGGGGCGCACATTAAAGTCATTGAAATGTTCAGGTGAATCTAATAATATACGACAGGAACCCAATCCCATGCCCAAGCCAAATTCGGCACATGCTTGCGCCAGATTTTTATTAATGGTGCCCGCTCGCTTGGTGCCGCCAGTCATGCTCGAGACCCACAATGGCATCTGCATTTTTTTACCTAAAAACGTATAGGATTGCTCTTGTTGCTCATGGGTGCCAAATAAAGGCTCATAATCAAAGCGTTTATCAACATACTTGCCATCTAATTTCGAACTAAAGGCTAAATCAATATGGTCGCGTTTCCTGTCTTCCATTCCTTTTTGTTTAATAAGGGTAAAAATAAGCTGAACTTATTCTATTCCCAAATGCTTGCTGATAACAATGCGTAAAATTTCAGAAGTTCCTTCGCCTATCTGCAAAATGCGTTGGTCGCGATAGAAGCGTTCTATAGCTGAGGACTTCAATAAACCTTGACCAGAGAATATTTGCACTGCTTCATCGGAAATTTCCTTGGCAATATCGCTGCAATATAATTTTGCCATGGCTGCTTCTTTGCCAAATGGTTTGCCTGCATCTTTTAATGCACATGCATTGTACAAGGTATTACGAGCTAACTCCAGCTTCAAAGCCATATCAGCCAGCTTAAATGACGTGACTTGGTATTGCGATATCTTCTTTCCAAACTGTTCGCGCTTTTTGGCATAATCCATGGCCATTTCAAAGGCTCCTTGTGCCAGGCCAAGTCCCATGGCTGCAATTGATAAACGACCAGAATCGAGTGTTTTAAGCATTTGGCCTAAACCTTTGTCCTTTTTACCTAGCAATTGGTCTTTGGCTACTTTAATATCTTTGAATGTTAATTCTGCTGTATCAGAAGCACGCCACATCATTTTGCCATACATGCGTTTTGTTTCAAAGCCTTCACTTTCTCTATCTACCAAAATGGTTGAAAACCGTTTCTTTCCATTCTCCTCATTGCTTACGGCGAGTACTGTTGTACCTATCATTAATTCGTTGCTACCGTTGGTAATGTACCTTTTGTTACCATTTACTAACCAGTGGTCGCCATTATCCTGGGCAATGCTTTGCACGCCCTGGGCATCGGAGCCAGCCGTTACCTCGGTTAATCCAAAAGCCCAAAGTGCGTCTCCTGATGTGAGTTGAGGGACGTATTTCTGGCGTTGTGCATCAGTGCCAAAGTTATAAATCGGAGCGAGGCCAAGACTGTTATGGGCAGCCATGGTAGCGGCCTGTGAGCTGTCTACCCGCGCTAACTCTTCAACTGCAATAATGTATGATAAGGTATCCAGACCTTGTCCCCCAAATTCAGTGGGTAGGTCAATACCGTATAAACCTGCTTGTCCCATCTTTTTTGATAATTCTACCGAGAATGTTTCGTGTTCATCCAATTCGGCAGCAAGTGGTGCTATTTCTTTTTCTGCGAAATCTCTTACTTTTAATCTGAATTGTTCGTGCTTTTCTGTACTAAGTATTGACATATTTTATGGCTTATTTTTATCGTTCTATGGTATTTGTAACTGTGCTTTTTTCTCGTTTGATGATAAAGACTGAGACTCAATGTTTCAAACTAGTCCTTTTGGTTTTATGCATGTTTGCGCATATTCTGGTTGATCATAATTCTATTGGTATTTTAGTAATGTTTGATTGAGTTTTACTTGTTGACCAGCGGCGATGTACACCGCTTTAATGGTGCCATCTTTCCATGCTTTAATATGGTTTTCCGTTTTCATGGCTTCCAATACCAGCAGCAAATCGCCTTTTTTAACTTTCTGTCCATTTTCAATGTTTACCTTCATTACCTGCGATGGAATTGGAGCCAGGTATTTATTACCGTTGAATGTTGATTCTTTATTTTCGGCAGGTTTGTAAGGGGGCAACCAGTCATGCACCGTTACAATATTTGAATTATTCTGATGGATGATCTCCACCTTGTCATCTTCCTCAAAGCAGTAAAATTGATGTACTTGTTGCTTGTAAGTGAATTCAAGTGTATGATTTGACAGGGTAATTCCATTCAAATCATATGTTTGATTTTGTAGAAGAATACTTATTTCTTCTCCATGTTGGCTAACAGAAGCAGATAGCTCCTTAGCACTTAAGGAAAATCGAAACTGTTGCAATTGTCGCCAAAAACGATTTTGTAATTTTTTATGCCGATAAGCCAGGTAGGCCATTGCAATAAGACTTGAATGATCGTTGTTGCTTGTGAGTTCATCCAAATTATTCTCACAAAAGCGAGTGTCGACCGCTGCCTTACTAAATGTTTTATGCTTAAGGATGTTATTGATAAAGCCAGCATTGGTCTTTAATCCTTGGATGATTAATTGATGGTTGGCTTTGAGTGCTTTTTCAACGGCCTTATCTCTGTTTGAGGCATGCACAATTATTTTGGCCAACATAGGATCGAACTGAGAATGAATCTCAATAGCCTCCAGAAAACCAATTTCAATACGTGCTTCATTGCTTTTGGGCAAAAGTAAAGCTTGTATTTTCCCAGGCTTGGGTTGGAAGTTGTTATTGGGATCTTCGGCACAAATACGCAGCTCAATGGCATGGCCAAGGAGCGGAACATCTTCTTGCTGAAGAGTTAATGGTTTTTGGTTGGCAATGAGGAACTGCCATTTGACCAAGTCAATGCCCGTTACTTCCTCGGTAACACAATGTTCTACTTGAATGCGGGTATTCATCTCCAAAAAGTAGTGCTGACCTTTTTCATCCACTAAAAATTCTATGGTGCCAGCACTTTTATAGCCAATTGTTTGGCAAATTTTGAGCGCATCGGCATATAAACGCTGCTTAATGGCATCTGGTAGGTTATGAGCAGGAGCTTCTTCAATAATCTTCTGAAAACGTCTTTGGATAGAGCATTCACGCTCATACAAATGAATTGTTTTTCCAGTATGGTCAGCCAATACCTGCACCTCTATGTGCCGTGCTTTTGCTATGTATTGCTCAACATAAAGGCGATCGTCGCCAAAATAGCGTTGGGCCTGCTTACTAAGAATAGGTAGCTGTAAAACTAAGTCATCTTTGCTGTTGCAAACCTGCATGCCTTTGCCACCGCCTCCCATGGCCGCCTTAACCAGCACAGGGTAGGACAATGAATCGGCCTCCGATAAAATCGTTTGTAGTTTGCCTTGCCACGATTGGGTAAGTGGGATGCCAGCTTCTCTGGCAATGGTGCGGGCCACTTGCTTGTCGCCCATTTGTTGCAAATTAATAACAGAGGGGCCGATGAATATGAGTTTATTGGCCAAGCAAGCTTTTGCTAAGAGGTGGCTTTCCGATAAAAATCCATATCCTGGATGTATGCTATCGGCATCATATTGTTTGGCTAATTCAATAATTAGGGGGATGTTCAAATAGTTATCTTCGAAAGGACCATCTTTAAAAAAGTGCACTTCATCACTGAGCTGTGCAGGAAGCGTGTCTTTCTCCAATTCAGATAAAAGAACAAGCGTAGACAGTTCGAGTTCATGAGCTGCTTTTATGATGCGCACGGCAATTTCGCCCCTGTTGGGTATCAATACTTTCCTCATCATTGGCTTACTTTATGTACCACTTAGGCTGTCGCTTCTCAAAAAAGGCCGTGACGCCTTCTTGTCCTTCTTCACTGTTGCGTGCTTCCGCTATTTTGTTGATGCATAGTGTTTCCTGCTCATGAGAATCTAAGTTCTTGGATAATTGACTGATGAGTTGCTTGGTCGATTCCATAGCCTGTGCACTGTTGTTTTTAAATTGTTGGCATAGCTTGTCAACCCGTGTTTGTATTTCTTTACTGTGAGCTACCTCGTGTATCAAGCCTATTCTTTTGGCTTTTTTAGCTGTAAATACTTCGGCACTTAGCATTAAGGCCCTCGCCTGTGAATGGCCTATTTTTTGAATAACGAAAGGGGCAATGGTTGCTGGTACAAGGCCTAGTTTAACTTCCGAAAAAGCCAATTGAACATCCTTCTCGGCAATCACATAATCGGCACATGCCAATAGACCCAAAGCACCGCCCATGGCATATTTTTCTACCCACATAATTAGTGGCTTGGGAAAAGAGTTAAGCTTTGTAAAGAGCTCGTAAAATAAGCCAGCATCTGCCTTATTCTCTTCTTCGCTTTGATGAAGTCCATCTTTCATCCATTGCAAATCGGCACCCGAGCAAAATACACCTCCTGCACCTCTCATCACCACTACTTTTTGTTTGGGATCTGTAGCAATCGTATCCAAAACATTTATTAGCTTTTTAAGCATGCATTTCGAAAGTGCATTTTTTCGAGTCGTATCGTTGAGTAGAATGCGACTGATGCCATGTGATTGGTTTAACTGAACCAATAGATTATCGTTACATTCTGAAGATGCCATATTTTGTATCGTCTTTTTGTTCTTTACTAATAATATTTAATACTAATCCTGCTATTTGTCGGCTCGACTCAGGTATGATTATTCCATCGTCCCAAAGGCGACTTGTACTATAATAAGGCGAGCCCTCTGCTTCGTATTTTTTAATGATAGATGCTTCAATTTGAGCTAAGTCCTGTTCATTTACCTCTTTATTAAGTGCCGTTGCCTGATCACGTTTAATGGTAGTTAATACTTGTGCGGCCTGCTTGGCGCCCATCACTGAGATGCGCGCATTGGGCCACATGAACAGGAAGCGGGGATCGTAAGCCCGTCCGGCCATGGCATAGTTACCTGCCCCATAGGAGCCACCCATTAAAATTGTGAAATACGGTACTTTGGAATTGGCCAATGCATTTACCATTTTGGCCCCGTCTTTAGCAATGCCCTTGTGTTCGTAGTTTTTACCCACCATAAACCCAGTAATGTTCTGCAGAAATAGCATGGGTATATTGCGCTCGTTGCACAACTGTATAAAGTGCGTGCCTTTTAGAGCCGATTCAGAAAACAGGATGCCATTGTTAGCCAATATGCCCACTTTTTTGCCTTCTATTTGGGCAAAGGCTGTTACGAGTGTTGTGCCATATTCACTTTTAAACTCATGGAACGCACTGTCATCAACCAAACGGGCAATAATTTCATGTACATTCGGAAAGGGTTTGCCTGATTCGGGAATGAGGCCAAGCAACTCTTTAGTTGCATATTTAGGTGCTTGAAAGTTATTTTCTTGAACGTCATTCTGCTGTGGGAGTGTTTCAATAATGTTTCTGCAAATGTGCAAGGCGTGCTCATCGTTATCGGCCAGATGATCTGCCACACCCGATATTTGCGTATGAACAGCACCGCCTCCTAATTCTTCAGCACTTACTTCTTCGCCCGTTGCTGCTTTAACCAATGGGGGACCAGCCAAAAATATAGTGCCCTGCTCTTTAACAATTATTGTTTCGTCACTCATGGCTGGAACGTAAGCTCCACCAGCGGTGCAGGAGCCCATTACAATGGCTATTTGTGCGATGCCTTGTGCCGACATGCGTGATTGATTAAAGAATATGCGTCCAAAATCATCACGATCGGGAAATACCTCAGCTTGTTGTGGCAGAAATACACCGCCACTATCCACCATGTATATGCAGGGCAGATTATTTTGCTGTGCTATCTCTTGTGCTCGCAGGTGTTTTTTTATGGTTTCGCTAATGTACGTGCCTCCTTTAACGGTGGCGTCGTTGGCAATTACCATTACCCTGCGACCGTGTACCATGCCAATGCCGGTAATAATACCTGCTGCCGGAAAAGCATCATCGTACAGACCGTTAGCAGCCAATGCCGATAATTCTAAAAAGTAGGAATCTTTATCCAGTAAATAGTCGATTCGCTGACGTACTGGTAATTTCCCTTTGGCCATGTGTTTCTGCAGCGCTTTATTACCTCCTCCTTGTTGAATGTGTTGTAGCTTTTGAAAGTATTCGTCAGCTAAAGATTGATTCAACTGTTGGTTTTTAATAAAGGCTTCAGAATTGGTATTTATGCTTGAATTGTACTTAAACATCTTTTATTCTCTATTCGCCAATTATAACCTTTTCAAAGGCTAAATGTTCAGGTGAAAAGTGGGAATAATGCCTATTTAAAAGGAATAATGTGCGTATTAATTTCATCTATTGGGCTATCCGCCCAAACCGGACTTACTTTTTGTTCTTGATCACAAAAACTAAGGAAAAAAGATCAAGGCTACTTTTTAAATAGTTTTCTTATTTATCTCAAACTTAAGTTCGGCCGGATGATTTCCGAATCAAGTTCGGAACTTTCCGGTCTCCCTAAAGTTTTCAACAAAACGAAAGCTATTTAAAATAGAGGCCATAAGGTTGGCATATTATTGAATCTTGATTAGAATGAGAGATAGTTATACAAACCAAGTGAAGGTTATTATTTTCACGATAATACCCTTGGCTGCTAAGTTTGTTAAACAATTAATAATGTATAAAGCCTTTACTTTTATGAGGGGCATTGTGGTGGTGATCTTACTTAACACTTTACCATTGTAGTCTGGTGCTTCATTTTAGAAGCTCTATTTGGTGCTGAAACTGAAGAAGTAGAGAGGGGAGGATTATAAACAATTGTGTAAATAACAGTGTGCGTAATTTGTCAATCACTACTGAGCTAGGTTGTGGGTATTCGCTGACAGGTAGTTTACTGTTGTTTTTTGTTAGCGAAAGACTAAAATGTGCCGATATCAAACGATATTTTGGAAAACAACGACTAAAATGCCCGATACTGTTGGTATTTGTCTGTTTTAGTAGTAAAAAGTGCCGATACCATTTGTATTTATGAGTCTAAGAACCAAAAAGGCTAAATACCATTGATTTTTGTGCTTTTTACTCTTAAGTGAGTCGATACAGTTTGTATCGAGAGAAAAATAAAAGATTATCGATATTAGGCTTTAACCCGCAATATGCATTAGAAAATCTATTACACATTGAAATTGCTTCAAAACAAGTCACACCGTTGTTTCATCTCAACTCACCAGAACGATGCTATGCCTCGTTTCGATAAAACCTTGTTTTATTGCACTTTCAATGTTCATAACGACATTCTAATACATAATGCGGGTTTAACGTAAAACGAAATAACAAAAAAGCCTGACTACTGCCAGGCTTCACTATGGTATTGATATTTTCTCTTACCTCATGTCAATGACATCAACATCTGGATGAGCTGATGGGTCAAAAACAAAGGTTTTATCGTCAATTTGTTTCGTTGTCTGCATGTTTTTTACAATCACGGTGTAGTTGTTACCGTCTTTGCCAACCTGTCGGATAGAGTATATCTGAAGATTATCTTTCAGAACCAGTAATTTGATACGCGAAAAAGGTTTGTCGCGATTAATCGGGTACAAATCAATCTCATGACATGGCTTTCCATTAATTGAGCCCTCGGCTACATAATTGTAGGTATAACCCTCTTCGTAAATAGTAAAAATGGTTGCTGGGTTTAATGTTTCTTCGTCATCCAAATCAGGAATGGTAATGTTAACCTCGTAGGCATCTAGCATGTGGGTATATAGCACTTTGCCATCAAAATAAGAATCAACATCCATTAGGTTAACCTTATATTTGTTGCCTTTTAAAATGATGTCACCATCATATGTTTCCGATATTTCTTCCTGCAGATTTTCTAGTGTAAACGAAAAGTCGGCAACAATGGAAGGATAGCTTTTAGTTTTTGCCGATACCTGATCAAGTATGGCTTTGGCTTTTTCTTGCGATTGGGCGAAGCCCATTAGGCTTATGAAAGCCAGTAGAAGTGTAAATACGTATTTCATGTTATATGTTTTTTTCATTTTTATGCGTTTAGATGTACCCGAATCAATCAATAACTATTCCAAAAAACAAGTCTTAATTAAATTGTGCTAAATGTTTTTCTAATTCCAATTCATCTTGTATTAATACCTGACGTGCCTTACTTCCTTCGAATGGTCCCACAATACCGGCAGCTTCCAATTGGTCAATAATACGGCCTGCACGGTTGTATCCTATCGAGAAACGTCTTTGTATTAATGATGTAGAGCCACTTTGGTTGGCAACAACCACCCTTGCTGCGTCTTCAAACATTTGATCGCGCTTACTTAAATCAACATCGCCAGCGGCAGGTTCACCATTTCCTTCACCCACATATTCCGGTAATAAAAAGGCCGATGTGTAACCACGTTGAGAGCCGATAAAATCATTGATTCTCTCCACTTCAGGAGTGTCAACAAAGGCACATTGCACACGAACCAGGTCACTTCCTTGCGAAATAAGCATATCACCACGGCCAATTAACTGGTTGGCACCAGGCGAATCTAATATTGTACGCGAATCAATCATCGAAGCCACCTTAAAGGCTACACGAGTAGGGAAGTTAGCCTTAATAACACCAGTAATAATATTGGCCGACGGACGCTGTGTGGCCACAATCATGTGAATACCAACGGCACGTGCCAGCTGGGCTATACGGGCAATTGGCAACTCAACTTCTTTACCAGCCGTCATTATCAAATCGGCAAACTCATCAATTATAACCACAATGTATGGTAAAAAGCGGTGGCCGTTCTCAGGGTTGAGCTGTCGCTTAACAAACTTATGGTTGTATTCTTTTATGTTACGAGCATGTGCTGTCTTTAATAGTTCGTAGCGGCTGTCCATTTCAATGGCCAATGAGTTAAGTGTGTTAACCACTTTCTGAACATCGGTAATAATCGGATCTTCCTCATCGGGCATTTTGGCCAAAAAGTGTCGCTCTATCTTTGAGTAGATGTTTAATTCTACCTTTTTAGGATCTACCATCACAAATTTTAATTGCGATGGATGTTTCTTATAAAGCAAAGATGAGATAATGGCGTTCAATCCTACCGACTTACCCTGACCTGTAGCACCTGCCACCAACATGTGTGGAGCTTTAGCCAAGTCAATTACAAAGGTTTCGTTCGAAATGGTTTTACCCAATGCAATTGGCAATTCGTACTTGGTGTTTTGAAACTTTTTGGCATTAATAATTGAACGCATCGAAACTACCTCAGGATCAGAGTTAGGTACTTCAATACCAATGGTACCTCTACCTGGTATTGGCGCTATAATACGAATACCGAGTGCTGCCAGTGATAAGGCAATGTCATCTTCCAGGTTTTTAATTTTTGAAATACGAACACCTGGAGCGGGCACTATCTCATACAAGGTAACTGTTGGTCCAACAGTGGCTTTTATGTTTTTAATCTGGATTTTATAATCCTCCAGTGTTTTAACAATTTTGTTTTTATTGGATTCCAACTCTTCCATAGATACCTCAGCATTGTCGGCACTGTGGTCATCCAATAATTCATAATTAGGTAGTTGGTACGATGATAAATCAAGTGTTGGATCGTAATCACCAAGAGGAGCATTATCAGAAGAACTCAGAACTTCTTCTTCCTCGTGCTTTTCAATGGTTAAATCAAGGTTTATGTCATCGTCAACAGGTGCATCAACGGTAGGAGAGAACTCCATGGTTGAACCTTTTTCTGCTTCAGCAACTATTTCCTCCTTTAGGGTTTCAGATTCTTGCTCAATAGATTCTTCAATGCCAGCTATGTCAATTTCTATTTCTTTGTCAAACGATGGTTGATCGTCTTCATCAATATCTTCAGTGTAAGTAGGCGTTGCAACTTCATTGGCTACGCTGGTGTCGGTAGTTGTTTGTTCATTTGTTTTGTCAGCAGTTTGTGTCTCTTTGTCTTTATTAAGAGGGCGATTAACAAATCGGTAAAACGACTCAAAGGTAACAGAGAGATAGGCTACTAAACTTACAATTAGTAAAATAACCGTTCCAACACCTCCAATAGCAGCCGTTAGCCATTTACTCATGAAAAAACCATGTGCTCCACCCAATAGCAGGTATTGATCGTTAATGGAACTAATGAAAATAAAACCCAGAGCAACAGATAGCCATACCGAAGCCACAAAGCAGTGAACCATAGTTTTACGCAATGGCAATATGCGTGCACCCAACAGTCTAAAACCAATTACAAAAAGAATAAGCACGACTGAAAAAGCGGCGATGCCAATTCCTTGGTTGATAAAAATATCAGCTAATAAGGCGCCCCGATGACCGGTCCAGTTTTGCACAACCACATCTGAACTTTTAAAAAGCTCCCATCTGTTAATGTCAAAAATGCTTTTATCAGCAAAGCCAGTAAACAGAAAAGAGAAAAAAGCTAACAGAAAATAAAAGGCTATACCAATGGTAACTAAACCAGATATAAAACGGAATTTAAAATCTTTGAAGTTCTTCTGCCAAGCATTAATAGCTGCCTGGAGGGCATTGGTTTTTGGTTTATTTTTCTTGGTCTTCTTTTGGGCCATATGCTTATGTGTTGTCAGAGGTCTTGTTTACTGACAAAAATAATAAAACAACAACCAATAGAATCAAACCAAAGCTAGTTTTTGGAAAGAAGATGTAATTGAGCTGAAAGTGAGGGGCTAAGCCAATGCTTATAATTGTATTAATGAGGCCACAATTTCGTCTATTTCACCGCGTTCACTGTGTTTGTAGTTTTTAGGAATATCAAATGAACTGTTCTTTACCTTTTTAATGTCCACATCTTGAGCACTAAACTGCAATTCCAGATCCTGAAAGCTAACTTGAAACTCCATTAAGGCTCCTGGAATATCATCAAATGGACTGTTTTCTTTCGGGCGATTAATTTTAATTTCCTCGGTATAATAAACAGTAATATTTTTCAATTCAGAGTTAGTGAAGTGTACAATGGCCTTGTTACACAATATACCCGCTATCTCTTTTGTTTCGTTGCTTATAAAATCAACATTTGTTTTCTCCAGTCTTTCAAATAAAAACAGGTGTTCGTCCTGCTCATGCTTATGAAATAGGCGTTGGTCGAATATGCGAAAAAGGGTTGCAGAGCTATCGCCATCGGCTTTTGAAATATACTCCAGGTTATACAAACTTAATTCACCTTTAATCGACAGCTTGTAATTTTTCCCTTTAAAGGTGCTCACCATTTTACTGGGTAATAAGGATGAATAGCTTTTATCCTCCAGTTCGTTAGGGTAAATTATTTTGTAGGTAATAACGCCCTCATCCATTTCTGTTGGTTGAATATTAACGCAACTGGTTAATACTAAAAATGAAAAAAAAACGAATAAGAGTCGACGCATAAAAAAGTGTTTTATCAGGCATCAAAAATAGGAAATATAAAGATGAGGCCTATTACCGTTAGTTGGTTAAAATGCATGGTTTGTCAAAAAAAACAGTGCATTCAAATAAGCAGGTTTTTGAACATATCGCTTGTTCCTTTGTGTTTTGTCAGCACATAATGACTGGATGATAGCTATTTAATGATATGTTGTTGTTTTAATTGTTGACGAAAATGTATTTACTCCTTAAACTAGCATAGTAAAGTTGAAGAATGAACTAACAATACTGCTGCGAACTTCTGTTTGTAGCTTGATGTAAACATGCTAAACAACAGCTTATGACAGATGAATGATAATAGTCATAAAAATTATGGGTAAAAGTTTGTTATATCGCAAAACGAAGACCTATTAATTATAAACCAAATAAATTAAATCTAAAAGCCATGGGCAAATTAGCAGTTATTGCACTTGGAGGAAATGCTCTTTTGAGAGATAACCAAACTGGTACTATCGAAGAACAAGAGCAAAATACTACCGATACACTTGAAAACATCGTATTCTTACTGGAAGAGGGGTACGACATTGTTCTATCACATGGAAACGGACCGCAAGTAGGAAGCATTGTTATGCGTAACGATGCCGGAGAGCAGATGTATAACATTCCGCAAATGCCATTAGATGTTTGTGTGGCCGATTCGCAAGGCGGAATTGGTTACATGATTGAGCGATCATTAAAAAATGTGTTGCGTAAACATGGTATTAAACGCAATGTACTAACCTTAATGACTACTGTAGAGGTCGATCCTAACGATCCTGCTTTTAAAAATCCAACCAAGCGAATTGGTAAAATTGTAAGCAAAGAAGAAGCTGATAAGCTTCATGCTGATAAAGGTTGGGAATTTAAAGAAGAAACGAAATCAACTAGCGGATACCGCCGTGTTGTGCCTTCGCCGCAGCCTAAAGAAGTGGGTAACTGGGAAGTGATTGAGAAAAATGCACGTCAGGGAACCATTGTTATTGCAGTTGGTGGTGGCGGTGTACCTGTTTACACCGATGAAAAAGGCGATATCCGTCCAGCCGAAGCCGTAATCGACAAAGATTTAGCCAACTCATTATTAGCACGACAAATTAAAGCAGATCGTTTCTATATTTTAACCGATGTACCATTTGTTTATGCTAACTTTGGCGAGCCAAATCAAAAAAAGTTGGAATTCTTAAATATTGAGGATACCAAATCATACATGAGCAATGGCACTTTTGCCGAAGGTAGTATGGCGCCAAAAATGAACGCTGCTCTTCAGTTTGTTGAAGGTGGTGGAGATATGAGCGTTATTACCGAAGCAACTAAATTGGTTGATAAATCGTATGGCACCAAAATTACTGCCGAGTACGACGAAGCTGATTTAAACAAGTACGCTAAGTAGAGTAGAAAGCTACTGGCATTAATGCAACCAAATAAATAAATATATAAAACAAAGAATTATGGCATTCAATCTTAAAAATCGGAACTTCCTTAAATTATTAGATTTTTCGCAGGAAGAATTAAAGTTTATGCTAAAACTGGCGCAGGACTTAAAAGCTGCTAAATATGCAGGCATTGAGCAACCACGTATGACAGGTAAAAACATAGCTCTGATTTTTGAAAAGTCATCGACTCGTACACGATGTGCTTTTGAAGTAGCAGCTCTTGACCAAGGCGCTCACGTTACTTATTTAGGACCTTCAGGTTCTCAGATTGGAAATAAAGAATCGATGAAAGATACGGCTCGTGTATTAGGTCGTATGTATGATGGTATCGAGTACCGTGGTTTTGGTCAGGCAATTGTAGAAGAGTTAGCTGAGTATGCAGGTGTTCCTGTTTGGAATGGTTTAACAGATGAGTTTCACCCAACCCAAATCTTAGCTGATTTCTTAACAATGATGGAGCACAGTAGTGTACCATTAAACCAGGTATCATATGCTTACCTTGGCGATGCTCGTAACAACATGGCTAACTCATTAATGGTTGGAGGTGCTATTATGGGAATGGACGTACGTATTGTTGGTCCTAAATCATTACAGCCAGATGCTGACTTGGTTGAAAAATGTGAAGAAATTGCTAAAGAAACAGGTGCTAACATTACCATTACTGATGATGTTAAAGCAGGTGTTGAAGGATGTGACTTCTTATATACTGATGTATGGGTTTCAATGGGAGAAGCTGACGAAGTATGGAAAGAGCGCATTGAGTTGTTGAAACCATACCAGGTAAATACATCGGCAATGGAAGCAACAGGCAATCCAAACTGTAAATTCTTACATTGTTTACCAGCATTCCACAACCGCGAAACTAAAGTGGGAGAAGAAATTTTCCAGAAGTTTGGTTTAGACGGTATGGAAGTAACTGAAGATGTATTTGAATCGCCAGCATCAATAGTATTTGATCAGGCTGAAAACCGTATGCACACTATTAAAGCAGTAATGGTTGCTACATTAGGTTCGTAATTAAACAATAATTACATATACGGAGGCATCTCTATTGAGGTGCCTCTTTTTTTTGCCACGAATTCAAATAGAGCGTATCGCTTTTCAAATTTATGCCCATCGTTTTGAATTTAATGGTTTGCTTTGGATAATTACTTAAGTCGTTCGCATGTCTTATCCAAAGCACAAAATAATTCTTTCCACTCAAAACACTTTCTTCTTTATTGAGGAACAATCTATTTTGTATTGTAAAAGCAACAATTGCTTTACCACCTTTTACCTTGAAAACGGCGAAGAAATAACTGTATCGTGCTCCATAAAAAAGGTAGAAAAACTACTCGATGAATTGTTTTTTGTGCGCATTCATCAATCCTTTATTATTAATGTGAATCATATCAGCAGAGTGCACAAAGCTACAGTTTGTAAGGTGCTGATGCGTAATGGAGAATTATTACCGATCAGTTCGCGCCGTAAGCGCTACATTATGCAGTTTCTTCATAATTCAGTACGAATACAAATTCCCTAACTACACTTTCAAATGTTAAGCTTCTTCACAAAATGGGGCATATATTTTTGTGATGATCATAGAGTCAAAAGTGAATGAGAGAAGCCATTTTTTTGATAACGAATGATATTCACACATGTATAAAACTAATCAAACTGAAATGATGAAAAAGATGAATGACAGAATTGTAAAAGCTTGTTTAATACTGCTTAGCGTAGCTCTTTTTTCGTGTAGTGGTGATGATGGCGAAATTGGCCCAGAAGGCGCACAAGGACAAGTTGGACTGCAAGGTATGGTAGGACCTGCTGGCGCCGACGGATCGGTAATTTACAGCGGTGAAGGTGTACCTTTAGATGAAACGGGACTTAAAGGAGATTATTACTTTGATGCCAGCAATGGTAGTATTTATGGACCTAAGCCAAGCGACGAAAGTTGGAGTGATTCTGGTGTGTTTTCACTGATGGGCAGCAATGGTGCAGATGGAAAAGATGGTGAAAATGGCAAAGATGGAACGGATGGTGTTGATGGCATTGATGGAAAGGATGGAGTAGATGGTAAAGATGGCGTGGATGGAAGCGATGGTGTTGATGGCAAAAACGGAAGTCAAATATTGGCTGGAGGAGGTATGCCTGATAATACCATTGGTAATTTAGGCGACTTTTATTTAGATATTGAAACCTATACGCTTTATGGTCCTAAGGCAAAATCCCTTGAAATGAAAGGTAAGACCGTGTGGGGACCTGGATTGGTATTAAAAGGTGCTGATGGTAATGCCAATGTGCGCACCTTTAAATTAACCGTTACAACGGAGGATTGGAAAGTGACTCAGAACACAACATCAAATGAGTATAAATGGGCCGATTACAATGCAATTTTTCCTGCATTAACCCAGGATGTGTACGACAATGGAATTGTTCTGGTATATTGGAAAAATGGCTACTATCAATACCCACTGCCTTTTATCTCCTATACCATGAAGCAAAACTTAATGCAGCGAACGTATGCTTTGGTTTACGATAATTACGAAGACGTGTACCAATTAAAAATTAAAAAAATGCTAGAAGCTCGTAACGATAAAACGGAATTATTATCTGTTGCAAGAAACCATTACATGATTAAATTGATTACAGGAAATGAAGCAGAACAGTTGAGAGCTGCCACAAATAGTCAACCAGACTTATACAAGGCTGCAGAGCAATTAGGATTGCTCAACGATTAACTTTAACCTCATGGATAGGTGAAGTGATTGCTAGAGTCGGGAATAGCCGGAATGATGTTGTCAACTGAATTCCGGCTTTATTAGCTATTTTAAATTTTGCTTTCTAAAAAGAGATGATTTAAAATATGCTTGGTGGCAAATGGTTCGGAAAACACGTAACTTATCTTAAAATACCAGATATGAATAATGGTGCTTATTTGCATTATAAAATTAAAGCCAGTGATAGAAATTTCACTGGCATTGTTGTACCACCTAATACTTTAAAAATGAAAAACTTATTATTGCTTTTGTGTCTGCTAATTAGTGTGGGCACCCAAGCGCAACAGGCCAAACAGTTTCTTTTAAAATCAGGCTATGTTAAACTAGAACTAACAGGCAACTCAATTGGTGTAAAAGAGTTATGGTGGGATAATTATGGCCAATCAAGCTCTGAGTTGATGAAATATACAACTACTACCAAGGTGTTTGGTATTAAGAGTGTTGAGGAAACGCATTCATTAACAATTGTGAAAGATGGAAAGTTCTGGGTGAGAGATTACATCAATGGAACAGCTACCAAGGGTGAAGTACCGGCTTATCAGGAGATGTATTCGGCCTATGAATCCATTACAGATGAGGAGAAAAAGGCCATGGCAGATAACATGATAGCAAGTATGGGTGGCGAGAAGCTTGGTAATGAAAAGGTGGATGCCTATTTGTGTGAAGTATATAAGATGATGGGAGCAAAAGTGTGGATACATAAAGGCATAACACTTAAAAGTGAAACCAATGTAATGGGTATTAAAATGCATGAGAAATACTCTGAGTTTGTACCTAATAAATCGGTTGCTTCTAGCAAGTTTACACCCGCCAGCGACGTCAAATACCAACAAATAGGTCAAATGCAGCAAGACATGTGGAGTGGGATGGATATGGGAGAATTTGGAGATGACGATACTGATGATGATAGTGAAACGATTGTTCCCGTTAAGTATTCTTTTGAAAAGTTTAAAAAAGTTATGGATGCCTGTACCATAGAAGGGTACAATTGCGCTGGAACAACCTCTATGGATGGTATGCATGCATCTACCTTTATGAAAGGCATGAGTGCTGTAATGATTATTGCCTCATCCACGCAAAATATGGAAGGAATTGAGGAAGTAGGTTTCGAAGCATTTACCATAGATGGTAAAGTTTGCTATTACGGAAGTGATGAGGAGGAAGATGGGACCGCCTTAATTATCGAATATCCTCAGCATGAAATGTTTATTTCCATTGCTGGTGTGCCAGATATGTCAAAAGATCAATTGGTAAAGATTGCTCAAACTCTAGAATTTTAGCATAAAAAAAGCCGCTCATCATCACAATGAGCGGCTTTTGAAAAAAACTAAATATGAGTTAAAAATGATACAAAATACCAGCACCAATACTAAAATAATTGGCACCACCTAAGATGTATTTTATTTCGCCTGTTAGGTTCAAGGCTTCAGTTAATGGTAAACGACCTCCAAATCCAAGGTTAAATCCAAATTCACTGCCTTTTGATTCCATGGCATCAGCCAGGCTTGAAAAAGGGTTTTCGCCATAAAAATCTTCGTATTCGCTAGAGCCACCGTAGTAGTCATCATACTCATCATAATCCGACGTACCGATTCCATCAATTTCAATTTTATAAAAGGTAATGTTGATACCCGCTAAACCATAAAGACATTTGCCCTCGTTATTGAGAAATACGTAATGTCCGTTAAAGTCAAGTGCTGAGTAATTTACATTGTTTTTCTCGAAGAAATAAGTGAATCCGGCATCTGCTTCCCATGTTTCATTAATGAGGTATAAACCTTTTACATTAATACCAATGTTATCAATATCGGTAGCGTAAGTAAGACCAGCGCCAGCCATAAATTTTGAATCCTGAGCCGACATAAAAGTGGCTGAAGCGATAAAACAGGCAATAAATAATAGCTTTTTCATTTTGAATCGTGTTTAAGTTTGATATTCTTTTAATTACAATCCAAAAATAAGGTGGAATAGCGATCAAAGCCGGGTGTACTTGAATGTGTCAGATATTAGTTTGAATGTGTATTACCTTTGTCAGAATCTGCATTTTTATTTATCGATAGGTTTACACTCGCATAGATTTTTAACTTGAACTCAGACTATTGATCAGAGCTTGTTTTTTGCGCGCTGATACTGGAATTTCTTTGCCGTTATTTAAAATAACAAAGCCTCCATCGCTTTTATCTATTTTGCTGATATATTGAATATTGACCAAGAAGGACTGGTGTGGGCGTACAAAATTAAATTCCTCGAGCAAGCCAGCATACTCTTTCATGGGTTTTGATACTATAATATCGTGAGCGTTTTCAAGTATAAAAGTGGTGTAGCTATTATCACTTTTACAATACATTATGCGCGAAATATCAACAAGATGCATGGCTTCAGCTGTGCGCAAAACAATCTTTTTGTTTTGTGTCTTCTTTTCGTAGTGTTCCAGAAAATTACCATACTGCTGCTCGGTGTTGTGCTCTTTTAGCTGTTCCAAAGCATTATTAATACTATCGATAAACTCAAACTCGTTAACTGGTTTCAGAATGTAGTCAATGGCACTGAATTTAAATGCTTTAATGGCAAAATCGTTAAAGCCCGTAATAAATATCAATTTGAAGTTATAAGGGCGAATCTTTTGCAGGATGTTAAAACCGGTACCTCCCTTAATCTCTATATCGAGTAATACAAGGTCGGGGTTTGTGTTGGTTATCAATTCAATGCCCGAATCAACAGAGTCTGCTTCGCCAGCAATGTTTATTTCAGGAAAATTTTCTTTCAATAAACTGCTATTGAGTTCACGCATTTGCTGATCATCGTCAATTATAACTGCTTGTATCATATTAGTTTAAAATAGGTAGGTAAACTTTTACTTGTGTGCCTTGGCCTCCAATATCTGAAAGGTCTAGTATCTCCGGTGCTGGTAAATTTGGGATGTCATTTTTTATTATAGCCATCCGCTGATTAAATATTTCAGTTGCTTTAGACTTGTGCTCTTCGTTGCTTGTTTGGCAAGTACTATTAATGCCAATGCCATTGTCTTTAATAATGGCACATATATAATTGTTCTCTTCGTTAAGATGTAACGAGATTTGGCCATTTTCACTTAGGTGCTTAACGCCATGTTTAATAGCATTTTCTATAAAGGGTTGTAACAACATTGGAGGTACTTGAATAAATTCAGTTTCCAAGTCCTCCGTGTAGTCGATGGAGTAGTCAAATGCCTTGTTAACTCTCATTTGTTCCAATTCCAGATAGTTTTTTAGTGTATCAATCTCTTCAATAAGTGCTACTTCATCATTGCTTGAGTTGTTAAGAATTGACCTTGTTAGTCGTGCAAAATTACCCATGTATCGTGCGGCTGCTTTGGGTTCATTTTTATACATATAGTTTTGGATGCTCCCCAAAGCGTTAAAAATAAAATGTGGGTTCATTAAAGATTTTAATAATTGCTGACGAAGCTTTTCTTGCTGTTGGTGTGCATTTCTCTTGCGTACTTTTAGAATAAACAAGACAAAAGCGAGCATTAGTATCAAGATGAAGATAACCGCAAAGCCCAGGCGCAACCGTTGGTTTTTGATTTCGTTATCCGCTGAAAGAATCTTTATTTGTTGCTCTTTCTTTTCTGTTTGGTAATTAATGTCAAGACTCTGAATTTCTTTACGGTACTTCGCCGCATTGATGCTGTCTTTCCATTGGTTAGTCTGCTGTTGATACAAATAGGCGTTTTGCCAATTACTCTGAAGTTTCGATAACTCGGTTAATGCCTCATTTATTATTATCAACTGCTCAATAGAATGCACATCTTGAGCCATTTGTTCAGCAAGTTTTAACTCTTCCTCAGCTTTTGATAAATCATTTTTTTTAAGGCTGATTTTACCCATATAAGCGTGGCAAAGCGATAGGTATCGCTTGGTTTTATACCGTTCATGTATTTCAATGGCTTTACCAAATAAGTCAATGGCTTGTTGGAAGTCTTCCTTTTGATAATAAGCAATGCCCATTAGGTGGTAAGTTACGGCCATTCCTTTGTCATAATTCAGTTTCTTTTTTAGTTCTAAGGCCAGCTGAAAATAAACCAATGCTGAATCAGGCTGCAGGCGCTGCAAATGTATTTCGCCTATCAATCCATGATTAAACGACATGGTGCGCTTATCGTTGCGTTCAAGTGCCATTTGATTGGATGCCGACAAGTGGTATAAGGCCTTGGCATACTCTTGCTGTGCCAAATATGTGGCACCTAAAGTATTGTGTGTATAAGAAGCCCCTTTTGTATCTTTCAGTCGTTCCTGAATGGCAAGTGCTTTGTAAAAGAAAGGTACGGCAAGTGTATATAAATCCTGTTTTCGGTATACTTGACCCAGGTTGTTGTAGTTGTAGCACATTTGATTACTATCCTGTAAGTCAAGTGCTATAGTCAAGGATTGTTGATGATACAAAAAGGCAGAATTGTATTTTTCATTATATCGCTCTTGTAAACCCATGTAATCTAAACTCTTCATCAGGCTTGGCTGGTTGTTGTTCGCTTTACAATATTCAATAAAATCAGCCATTAAGGGTTGGTAGTTGTTTTCTAACTTTCGTCTTTTTCGCCTAATCTTCAACAATATTTCACGCATTTTGGCGGTGTCCGCAGCATTGTCTTTTAACTCTTGGGAAATTGAGTTATATATGGCTTTAGCAGCTTGCTCATCTGGCAGAGCCTTGGCAAAAGTGCAGGGGAAACAGATTAAAATCAATAAGAAAGTCACAGCAAGGCGACTGCCTGATAGTTGGGGTTTGTTCATAAATATACGGTTTTTGCATTCACTCAGGTAAATGCAATAAGTCTGGTTACAAGCGATAAGATACAAACTTAAAAAACATATATCGTATAAGCGTTGCATTTTTGATTAAGCAAAGGTTTAGAGCGTTTAGAGGCAATTATTCATTGATTAGCTACTATGCTTGAGTATAATTTAAAAAGCAGCCTTGAATTTCTTTGCTTTCGTTTCTTGCTTCAAGGCAAGAAATGAAGTCCAGTTTGGGCGGATAGCCCAATTGATCAAACTATATAGGACAACATTGATCTTATTTCATATTTATAAAAGTCAAGTTATTTTAGAATTTAAACTAAACATCAAATCCATGTTATTGAGCATCTATGTTATATTATCGTTACTATTATTTATCTTCAAGCCTTCAAACAATTCTATAACAATGTATAAATCTTTAATCAGAACCACATTATCGCTGGTGATATGCTGCATGTTTGCACAGTCATCATTGGCCGATGGAAAAAAGAACCTGGATGCATCCGTTTATGACGGATGGAAATCCATAGACAGAGGGTATGTTATTTCAAATGACGCTAGCTTTGTTTCGTACGTCATCAAACCTCAAAAAGGAGATACTTACCTTTATTTGTATAATGTAAAAACCGAATCACTGGATTCTATTCCACGCGGTAAATCGCCTGTTTTTTCGCAAAGCAACGAATTTATTGCTTTTAGGGTAGCTGCACAGGCAGATTCTATACGAGCGTTGAAATTAAAGAAAACTAAGAAAGACAAGATGCCAAAAGACAGCTTGTTTATTCGCACTTTGTCAAGCGGTGAAACTAAAACAGTTGCCAATCTTAATAAATGGAGTGCACCCAAAAAGGGAGGCGATTGGTTAGCCTATATGCTTGAGAAAGAAGTGAAGAAAAAAGAAGAGAAGAAGGACACTGCTCAAGTGGAGAAAAAGGAAGATAAAAAAGAAGAAAAAGATAAAAAGAAGGACAAGAAAAAATCGTTTAAGTCCAAAGGAAAACCTCTTGTATTTTATAGACCAGTTACCGGCGATAGCTTGTACATCGAAAAGGTAAAGCATTACTCATTAGCTGATAACGGTTCTGCTGCATACATAGTACAAAGTGTAGGCGATACTACTGAGGTATCAAAAGTATTGAAGTTCAACCCACAATCCTTTACAGTTGATACTCTGTTTAAGCAAATAGGTAAAATTGAAAAATTAGCCAGTGCTTTTGATGGTGCTCAATGTGCCTTTTTATTCTCGCCTGATACGGCAGATACGAAAGTTTATCGCTTGTATCATATGGGAATGAAGATGAAGTCGCCACAAATGATTGTGGACACCATGCATGCTTCTATGCCTGTTGAATGGTCGGTTCGTACTAAAGGCAGTTTGAATTTTTCAGAGAACGGTCAACGTTTGTTTTTTGATGCAGGCAAGCGTCCTGCTGAGGAACCAAAAGATACTTTAACGGCCGATGAGAAAATGCATGTCGATATCTGGAACTGGAAAGACTTGGATATTCAGCCAATGCAAAAAAAGAACCTCAGACGTGAAAAAGATCCGACTTATACCTTTGTATACCACATTAAGAAAAAGCGCATTGTGCAGCTTGAGGATAAGGACCTAAAATCGGTAGAAGTATTGGCTAAAGGCAATTCAAACATTGCTATTGGTAATGACAATACACCCTATCGTTGGGCCCGTACTTATTCAGGAAAATGGACTTCAGATGTGTATAAGATTGATGTATTAACAGGTGAAAAAACGCTGTTAGTTAAAGATCAGTCGGGCGAAGGAGATATATCAGAGGATGGCCAATGGGGCGTTTATTATCAACCTACAGACGGCCAGTATTATTCTGTAAATGTGAAAAGCGGAACGCACCAACTAATTTCGAAAGGAACTTCGGTTAGTTTTGCTGATGAATTGCACGATACACCTAATGATGCTCGTGCCTATGGTGTTGTTGGCTTCTCTACAGATAAGAAGAGTGTTTTAGTTTACGACCGTTACGATATTTGGAAATTAGATTTGAGTGGCAAAACCCAAGCCATCTGTTTAACTCAGGAGCAAGGACGAAAGAACACAACGGAGTATCGTTACGTCAAGTTAGATAAGGAAGAAAAGTACATCGATCTCAATCAGGAATTGTTATTGAAAACATTTAACGATGTTAACAAGCAATCGGGTTACTCCACATTAAAATCACAGAAATTAGGCGAAATAATGATGGGTGATTATAGCGTTTATACACCTATGAAAGCGAAAGATGCCGATGTGTTATTGTGGCGTAAGTCTACCTATAAAGAGTATGCTGAGTTACAAGTGAGCGACCTTAAATTCAATAACTCGAAAGTTATTAGTAATACCAACCCTCAGCAAAAAAACTATGTTTGGGGTGATATAAAATTGGTTGATTGGGTAGCGTCCGACGGCTTAACTCATCAAGGCTTATTGATTACACCTGAAAACCTTGATCCGAACAAAAAGTACCCGATGGTATCGTATTTCTATGAGCGTTATTCTGATAATTTACACGGTTATCGATCGCCTGCACCTAGTCGATCAACCGTTAACTGGAATTTTTATGCTTCCAATGGCTATGTGATATTTGTGCCAGATGTATTTTATCGCGATGGTGATCCTGGTTTATGTGCCTACGAAGCTATTGTAAGTGGTTGTCTAGCTATGGCTGATCGTCATGATTTTATTGACCGTGAGAACATGGGTATTCAAGGACAAAGCTGGGGAGGTTATCAAGTGGCGCATTTGGTTACCCGTACTAACTTGTTTAAAGCGGGTATGGCAGGAGCACCAGTAAGTAACATGACCAGTGCCTACGGTGGAATTCGCTGGGGCTCGGGTATGAGTCGTCAGTTTCAGTATGAGAAAACACAAAGTCGTATTGGCGGAACGCTATGGGAAAAAACGAACAAGTACATCGAAAACTCACCTGTGTTTTTTGCACCTCAGGTAGAAACACCACTATTAATGATGCATAACGATAACGATGGTGCGGTACCTTGGTATCAGGGTATTGAGTATTACATGGCCTTGCGTCGTTTGCAAAAACCGGTGTGGATGTTGGTGTATAACGATGAAGAACACAACCTTACACGTCGAGCAAACTCAAAGGATTTAAGCATTAGAATGATGCAGTTTTTTAATCATTACTTAAAGGGTGAGCCTATGCCAGTGTGGATGCACGATGGTGTACCTGCTGTTAAAAAAGGAAAAGACTACGGCTATGATTTGGTAGAGTAGCCTGGAGTTGAAATAAATGATAAAGCGTCACAGTAGTTATATTGTGGCGCTTTTTTAGTTTGTGATATTGGTTTTTAAAAAGTTGACCTTTACGTATTTTTTCATTTAACTTAGTGTGCATGTGTACAGTAGCTTGTGCAAAACTTTTATTTTAATCTAATTCAAACAAAATGAGAAAAGTTTTATTATTACTAATGGTGGCTGTATTGTCTATTGGGGCAGTAGGGCAGGAGAAAGAAAGTAAAGGCATGTGGGTTGGTGGTGGCATTGGCTTTCATGGAGGCGATAACGATGGTTGGAACCTTAGTCCGCAGTGGGGCATGATGTTTAATGAGAATATGGGTGTTGGAGCCAATCTGGTATTTTCCGATGACGATTGGATGGTTGAACCCTACTTTAGGTATTATCTGGGAGTAACAGATAACTTTAAGTTTTTTGGCGATGGAGCCCTCGCATTTGGAGGTAATGATGACTCAAGTCAGTTTCGTATTCAGGTACGACCTGGCGTGCAGTATTGGTTTACTCCCAAATGGTCATTGGCAGCAGCCACCCCTGTCCTGTCTTTTCATAGTGTCAACTACGACGATGATAATAGAGAAGATATCAGTACATCATTTTTTGGACTTGATGCCACGGACTTAAGCTTTTCTCTCTATTTTCATTTTTAGGAGCACAACCCGTAAGAGAATATTAGTAAGCGACGTAATTAGGTAGTTACGTCGCTTTGTTGTTTTTTGTAAATCATAAATACACAAGCTTTCTTTACGTGCAAAAAACTTACCTTTGCGCGATGAAAATATTTGATAAGCTCACATCGGAGGAAGCTCGCACATTTCGACTGCATCTTTTCTATAGTAGTATAGATGGGATTGCAAGCGGGGCCTTGATTCTTAACGAGTTTATCTTTATCAAGTCGTTGAAAGGAACCAATGTACAGCTGGCTTTTTTGTTCCAGTTTAGCATGGTGGTGTTTTTATTCGCCATGGTGGCCAATGAGGTGATGCGCCGCTTGACCAACCGAAAGCGTTTTTTGCGTATTACTGGTATTATTACCCGTTTACCTTTGGTGGGTTTTGCCTTTTTTCCCAATGTTACTGGCGACAATGGTTTGAGTTCCACTTACCACCTTATATTCTTAGCTGTATTCTTGTTATTTCACACCTCTAAAATAGCCGTTGTTCCTTCCATCAATCAATACCTAAAAGGGAACTACAGGCATGAGTTATTTGGTAAGTTATTTGGTTATTCGACCACGCTCAATAAAATATTTGTACTGATATCAACCTTTGCGGTGGGAGAATTATTGCATTTTAACCCCAACTCATACAAGGTGTTTTATCCGGTTGTGGGTGTCCTGGGAGTTGTTTCTGTTTATCAGCTCACTAAAATTAACTTCATACAAAGGGCAGAGTTGGTAACTACACCTGTTTGGCATGCAGTTGGCAATTCGTTTCGCCGCATTCTGCAGATTTTAAAGAATAATCAACCATTTCGTCATTTGGAAATAGGCTTTATTCTTTATGGTTTTGCATGGATGAGTACCCATGCAGTGGTAACCATTTTTTACAAAGAGGCTCTTGATGTTAATTACCCAACGGTAGCACTTTATAATATACTGTTTAATGTGGTGGCCATCCTCTTATTGCCTTTGTTTGGCAAGTTAATAGGTAAGCGTGATCCCCGACGTTTTGGGATCTTAACCTTTGGTTCATTAATGCTGTTTATTGTTTTCACGGCTTTAACAGAGTACTATCCTTTTTATTTTGAAGTAGGAAATTATAAACTATACTACTTGTTTTTAGTAGCCCTGTTTTTTAATGGTGTTTTTATGGGGAGTATGCCCATATTGTGGGGCATCGGTAGTAGTTATTTTTGCAAACCCCACGAGGCAGCCGATTATCAATCGGTACACCTGTTCTTAACCGGATTCAGGGCTTTGTTTGCACCCATTATAGGTATTAAACTGTATGAGTTGTATGGTTTTAGCTTTACCTATGGGGTAGGGGTAATATTATTACTAATGGCCATTGGCTTAATGATTTACTCCGAAAAATACTTCCGTAAAACAAACAATTCGTAAACACTAAAAACATTAAACGTAAGAAACCCATGTATTCAGGCAATATAACAAGGCTCTATCTGATTAAAATAGCCAAATGGTTTATGCTTACCATGCCTATTCTGATGTTATTTTTTCAGGACTTGGGTTTTACCGTTGAGGAATCGTTTCAGCTGAAAGCTATTTACAGTATTGCTATTGTGGTATTTGAAATTCCCTCGGGATATGCTGCCGATGTTCTTGGACGCCGACGCACACTAATTATTGGAAGTATTTTGGGTACCCTGGGTTTTGCTATTTATTCCACCACATCGGGTTTTTACGCCTTTTTAGCAGCAGAACTTATATTGGGTATAGGACAAAGTTTTATTAGTGGTGCCGATTCAGCTTTGTTGTATGATAGCCTTAAAGCTGATGGTCGTGAGAATGATTACCTCAAGTTTGAAGGACGTAATTTTTCTGTCGGTAACTTTAGCGAAGCCATTGCCGGTCTTATGGGAGGTGCTCTGGCCGAAATTAGTTTACGTACACCCTTCTTTTTTCAAACTGGAATTGCTTTTATTGCCATACCGGCCGCTTTTATGTTGGTTGAACCACAGTTGTATACACGAACACAAAAGGCCACTTGGGGCGACATCTTTAGGGTAATCAAATATGCCATGGTGGAGAATAAAAGTTTACGCTATAACATTATTTACTCATCCATAATTGGCTCCGCAACATTAACCATGGCATGGGTGTATCCGCTTTACCTCAAAGAAATTGGTTTTCGAGAAATCCACATTGGTTCAGCGAGTATGGCCTTGAATCTTGTGGTAGGTATGACCACATTATTCGCTTATAAGATTGAGCGAAAGTTACGACCCAAGTCTACTGTTTGGGGAACAACCCTAGTTATTACAGGTGCATTTATTGCGGCAGGTTGGCTGCACTCACTGTACGTGCTGCCAGTGCTGGCCTTCTTTTATTTCTCGCGGGGAATTGCTACGCCTGTGCTCAAAGATTATATCAACCGTATTACAGCCTCCGATATGCGTGCGACTGTGTTGTCCATTCGTAGTTTAATTATCAGGGCTAACTTTTCAATTTTAGCGCCGCTGTTTGGTTACATGACTGATCGCTTGTCTTTGAGTCAGGCCTTTATCATTATTGGCTTAATATTTATGGTGCTCACAGGCTCAAGCATCTTTTTATTTCTTCGTTCTTTGGAAAAAGACCAGAGCTAACAAAGAATTGCTATTTTGCAGCTTGATTGAAGAACCTCAAAAGCTATACCAACATGTCTACACTCTATTTTGATTTACCTTTAATTGAATGGATCGGTTATGCAGCATCTACCTTGGTGTTGATTTCATTAAGCCTTTCATCCATCGTAAAACTTCGAATTTACAACTTGATTGGGGCAGCCATTTTCTCTTTTTATGGCTTCTATATTGATGCCTTACCGGTGGGAATTATGAACCTGGTTATCTGCTTTTTTAATATTTACTATTTGCGATCATTGGTATTTAAAAAGGAGTTGTTCGATGGTTTGTACCTGGATGATATAGATGCCTACACCCAAAAATTTTTAACCTTCCATCGGAGGGATATACAAAGGTTTTTTCCAGATTTTAATCGCACAGCATTGGATGAGGTTATGGTATTGATGGCCATGCGCGATATGAAGATAGCGGGAATTATGATTGCCACAAAGCCCAAAGGTGGTGAGAGTGAGGTGTTATTAGATTACGTGATACCACAATATCGCGATTATAAAACCGGTAAACACTTGCTAAAGAAATTTAGTAGCACATTAATTAAAAAAGGGACTGAATACTTGGTAAGTGTTTCGGATAATAAATTGCACATTAAGTATTTACATAAGATTGGGTTCGAGAGGGAAGAAAGCTCAAACCGCTTTCGATTAGCTCTAAGAAAATAAGCCTATTTACTCAATAAAGTCCCTTAATTCACGCTTGCAAGCCCTCAGGTTACGTGGCTTAATGGGTAAATGTTCGCGCTCAGTAATTCGTTTGTACAAATCATGACACATTACAATGCCCCGTTCTAATAGTTGTTTTTTTTCTTTACGCGTAATGGATGATAAACAGGTAAGCGGGTGTAAATTCTCCAATTCGATCCAGTCTTTGAGATTTCCTTTACTTGGATAGTCCCAGCCTAAAAGTGTTAATCCGTAATCACGACCAAATTTAATGGCATCGCTTGTAAAGCGTGTATTGGTCACAATCCATCCCTGTGTATTGGTTTCTTTCAGTTCATTGTTAAAATGGCGTGCCCGAATTAAATCATCAAAGCGTGAGCGTATGTACATAGGTACTTTGACATTGGTTTTGGTGCCTTGGTAATTATGAAACTTACATTCAACAAAAATATGTTTGTGCTCGCTGGTGGCCACTACATCTAACTCGTGGCGTACACTATAACCATTTACTAATTTCCCCACTTCAACCTCAAAACCACGTGCTTTAAATAGTTCGCCTACAAACTGCTCAAAAGGATAACCCGATGGCCCCAACTGCAATACCGCCTGTTTAAGTCGGTAATTAACTGCTGTTTTACGTTCTTGTTTTTGTAGTATGCGATAGGCTTTGGTGTAAATGTCGCTGGTAAGCATGCCATCGTGTAATTCCATGCTAATGGCTTGTAGTATTTGATTAGCCAATGCTTCATCAGCACCTGAGCGCATTAATGAATCCACTAGTTTTTGTCCATCGAAGTAGACCTGATCGCCCGAGGCTTTTTTAATTAAATAGTTAGATAGTGGCTTTGTGTGCATGCTGTACCTTTTGAGTAAAGATAAAGAAAAGGGTGGATAATAGAGCTCAAAAGAGCATACTTGATCCAGAGATTAAAAAAAACGATTATAAACCTAATCAAGCATAAATATAAGGAGTTGAAAGAGAGGCAATAATTTAACGGTATTAACTCTATCAAATTCACAAAAAGAATCGCACCTATAGGCTCAATGGTCTATAAGGTGCGATTCTAAAATATCTTAACTGTGAGTAATAAAGGAAGCTTTATTTCGGCAGATAAGGATCTACCTGACCTGCCTTAATAGGTGCATGTTGCTGTAATGATATTTTATGTTCAACCAACTGTTTTAAAGCAGCTTTAGGAACCCATGTATTCGGAAAGAGCACATTGTCGCGTTCTTGTGGATCGGTATACAAGTTGTAGATGCGTGGCATTGTATAAGTATTCATTTCGCTATTCCACGCTTCTTGCTCTTTAAAATGAAGCTTCCAGTTTCGCCATTTAACACCAAAAATACTGTTGCCCATGTAAACGATAAAGCCTTCTCGCCCTGATTCTTCTTTCTTGCCAAGCATAAAATCACTAACATCAATACCGTCAATTACTCTATCATTAGGTACTGTGGCGCCAGTTAGTTTAGCCAGCGTAGGATATAAGTCCATGGCATGAACTATTTCATCGCTTGACTTACCAGCTGGTATTTTATTGGGCCAACGGATAACAAAAGGTACACGTAATGCACCTTCAAAGCCAGTAAACAAAGTACCTCTCCAAGGTCCTGCAGAACCATGAAAAGCAGCCTCAACAGTAAAGTTGGTGCCACCTGCCTGATTTGCTTCAGGGCCATTGTCTGCCGTAAAAATAAATATGGTGTTATCAGCCACGCCTAGCTCATCAATTTTGTCTATTAACTCACCAGTATAGCTGTCTATCTGCATTAGTAGGTCAGCCCATAAGCCATTGCCTGATTTATCTTTGAAATCGGGGTGAGGCATGGTTGGAAAGTGTGTAGCTGTGTAGGGAAGGTATACAAAAAATGGTTTTTTCTTATCAACAGATTTTTCCATGAAGGCCTTGGCCTTATCGGTTAAATCTCTATCTATTAATGGACGATAATCTAGTCGGTAAGGACGAACCTTTTTAGGTGTTTTTCCTTTGTACCCTTCCATCACAAAGGTTTCTGGTAGGTTGCTTTCAGCAAATCCTTCAACGGAAGAATAAACCGACTCATCCGTTGAATTGGGAATGCCATACCACTCGTCAAAACCTTGATCTATTGGAAATCGTCCCTTGGTTCTGCCAAGGTGCCACTTGCCAAACATTCCTGTGGCATAGCCTCGGTCAGAAAGCATCTCAGCCATGGTCACTTCCCATTGCACTAAACCGTAAACACCTTCTCCTAATGGAACTGTAGCATTACCACTTCTGATAGCATACCTTCCGGTCATTAATGCTGATCTTGATGGTGTACATTGTACTTCAATATTAAAGTTTGTTAGCCGCAATCCTTCACTAGCCAATTGATCCATTCGTGGCGTGGCAGCACCTCTTAAGATGCCTCCGCCATTAAAGCCTGGTTCGCCAAAACCGAAATTATCGAGGAAAACTATGACAACATTGGGTTTGTCTTGTGCCCAACTGTTAAATGAAGTTGAAAGTAATATAAAACAGCGAGAATAAATGTTTTATAATTCATAGTATTTTTTTAATGGGTTATTAATGATTATTTAGTTCTAATGTTTAACACTTAAGGTGTGCGAAAAGTTTTTAGAATATTTTGTGTTAATTGATCCTTTTATAGGCCTTATGCCTTATTCTTTTTCACATACTTAATCACATTGTTGGCTGCTAGCTTACCAGTTAATATTGACATGGGTACGCCAGCCGGACTAAAAGCCCATTGACCAGCTTGGAATATGTTTGGAATAGGCGTAAAGGTGGAGCGGTCGGAATATTGGATTTTATGCATCACAGGAATGGCCTCTTGAAACGACCATCCGGTAATGGCACCTTCAGAACTGCCAACCCGTTCTTTAATGCCAAGTGGGGTAAAGGAAAATTGTTTCATTACCTTGTTAGCTAGCATTGGATAAATGCTATTGCTTAATACCTGTATCATTCTGTTCTCTAACTCTGTTTTAAATTCATTGTACCAGCCATCTTTTTTAATCTGTTCAAATAAGTCGTAATCGGCTAAGAAGCTAACAATCATACCTGTTTTGCCTGCTGGAACCAAGGTTTCATCCTTTAAACCCGGAATTGATATTTCATAGGTGTTTAAGGCCGTGAATTTATCAAGCCATTTATATACGTCTTGCTTACTGGTTTCTGTCCACTGTTTAAGCATCGTTTTTAGTTCTTCCCAATGGGTATCGCCAAGGCCCTGCTTTGAAGGAGTGTAGAAGAAATGACCGTGAGCAACTTGACGAAAACTGTCGAGTGGTTCATCAATTTGCAGGTATAAACTAAAGACTGAATCGCCTCCACGGCTTGCTAAAATTGGGTTTTTCTGCTTTTCAAAAGCGAGGACTACTTTGGGCCTTAGCTTATTGGTATTTGTTTGTTGGTAAAAGGTTTTTAAGTCTGCCGCCCACACCAAATTTTTATAGGTAAAGCATGCCCCTGTGTTATCTGTTATTTCATTTGCTCCAGCATCAACGCTTATAACGCTAGTTTGCGTTAATAATTCACCTCCATATTCTAAATACTTATTATGCATTGCTTCGGCCAGTTTGCCCACACCACCAAGAGGATAAAAATAATCGAGGTATAAAGAGAAATAGCTAAGGGCAAAAAATGTGGGTGTGTTCTTAAAAAAATGCTGGGCCAGCACATCTCTTAACGACGCATTGGTGAGGATGTCTTTTAGGTAGTCTTCAATAGGCATGTTCATGCGGTTGATTTTACCCATGGTAAAAATGAATTTAGGTAACCACGGTAGAAGTTGTTTAAAGAGATAGTTGGTGTCGTTTTTAAGATCTTTAAAGGCGGGGTTTTCTAGCCCATACAGCACTTCCATGTGTTTCATTACTTTGTGAATGATGACCATCAAATTGTCAATCTCATCTTCATTGTCGGGAAAAAGCTTGATAAGCATTTGTTGGTAGTCCTTGAGACTATTGATGTCCTTGATGTTGATGATTTCATTTTCAACACCCACAGATACAGGACTTCTTACAAAATCGAGCTCTATGCCTAATTCTTTCAGCATCGGAAAAATGACACCTGCATCTTCAAGGGCTCTAACACCTGCTTCAAACTGAAAACCATCGCGCGAAAAGGTGTTTACCAAGCCACCAACTTCTTTGTTTTTTTCAATGAGCAATACTTTTTGACCAGCGCGTGCTAAATAGGTGGCCGATGTTAAGCCAGCAATGCCTCCGCCAACCACTATGCTATCATATTTATTTTGTGTCATCTTTTTTTACTTAGGAATGCTACTGTCAGTTCTGTCTTCATCTAATTGTGCCAGTTTCAAACTAATTGGCCATAAGCGTTTAGCCTCCTCATAATCAAGAGCAGGAGGAGCGGGCTCTTCTTGCGTGGTAAGGTTGAAGAACTTTCCACCCATATTATCAAGTTCATCAGATACTCCCAAATAATAAATGGCTTCAGCCGATATGTTGGTAGGCTTAAGTGTTTTGTCGAGCATATTTCGTTTAAACCATTTATATATAACACCATTCTCCTGACCCGTATCAGACTTAACAGCACCAGGATGCATGGCCACAATGCTGACGCCTGAGTTTTTGAATTGCTCATTGAAAAGGAGCATGGTCTGTAGCTGGGCTAACTTAGCAGAGCCATAACTCTTAAGGCCCGAATATCGACGTTTATCCCAGTTTAAATCCGAGACTTGAAGTCCCCAGGCGGCAAAACGATGCCCTTCTGAATTGATTAAAATAATACGTGCTTGCTTTTGCTGTTTTAACTTTTGTCGTAGCTTATAATTGATGATAAAGGAAGAGAGGTAGTGTACCACCAATACCTTTTCCAGACCATCGCCTGTTACTTCTTTCTTGGTTAAATAAACGCCAGCATTATGAATGAGCACATCAATGGGGCTATTAAGCTGTGCCAGTTCATCGGCCACCCGATGAATGTCTGCAAGAATACTGAGATCGGCAATTTTGTAGCTACAGGAAACCATGTGTTGTTCTTCTATCTCCTGCTTTAGCTGCTCCGACTTTTGTAGGTTGCGGTTAATGCAAAGTAAATGGGCTCCTTGTGAAGCAAATTTGTGTGCCGTTATGCGTCCAATACCCGATGTGGCACCTGTTATCACCACTAATTTATCCTTGAAATGGGCATTACAGATATGCGGATCGCGCTGGTTGTTTTTAAGCATGGCCCACACATTAGAAAACTCGTATTGCTTAAAATATTTCTTAAAGTTTTTGTTTTTCATCAATCCTCTAATGCTTAGTTTTAATTTTTTGAAAGAACAGAATAATAACCTGAGTTCGATTTAAATTTTAAAACTCAGATTGAAATAAAAAGCTGATATACAAGTAATAATTTTATTGGAATAGTGAACTATTTCTATAAAATTTGACGTAGTAGATCAGTTTTTTATTCAAAGCTTGATAATTCCACTTACAATTATTGCATTAAGTGAAAACAGAAATAAAGTTTGCTTTCGTTATGTTGAGCGTTGCAATAAACAAGAACTAAACAGCAATTTTCTTCGTGTGGCCGACTCAAAATAGCCCGCTATTATTTCTTCGACACACACTTGAAACTTGCTATTTTTGAGCGTTCTGAGTTCAAAATTTCACGTCGAACTCAGGTTAATGGACTACCAAAAATACATTCCCAAGGAAATGGTGTAGCTTTGGTTTCTCAATGGTGCTGTGTCTGGCTCATTTGGCGCTACCGGCATTTGTAAGGTGTTCCAACCAATAACTTGTCGGTAGTCGATAAAAAAGTTTTGTTTGAGCAGTTTAAAATGCGCTCCAAGGCCATAAATAAAGCTGTAATCAAACTCATCTAATCCTTCAATGTCTTGTGTTGATTGCTGTGTTGTTGTTACATCCGGGCCTGGTTCAAAATTAATACCATCGGTGGTGGTGAAAGTGGGTGTATTGGTGTCCACATTCAAAGTGTATTCGCCATTCAACAACATGGATAGAGCAAAGCCACTACAGCCGTAAATGCCGACATTTCCAATGCGTGCAAAAGTGTAACGGAATACGATAGGCATCTCAAAATAGTTTATTTGGTACTCGGTTGATGTGTTAACCAAGGTATTGCCCATTTCAGGAGACAGTGTCATGCTAATGTTTTGTACCGATCCTTTATTGCTGTATATAAATTCTTGCTGTACCGCAAAGGATGTGGTAATAGGGAAAAGTAGCATGATACCACCGCTAAAGCCATTGAGAGCATCAGAACTAACATCGTAGGTTAAATCAGGCGGGGTAATGCCATATTGGGTGGCAATGTTATAACCGCCTTTGATACCGAATCGAATGCCGGTTTTATCTTGTGATTTTATGGTTAAGGCAATGCTTACCAGTGTTAAGATGGTCAAAAGGGTTTTTCTCATAGTGGATGATTTAGGAGATTTAGTTTAATATTAGTTTATAAAATAACCTTAAGGGTTTAGGGTGTATATTCGCTTGATGATTAGCCGAATTTTTTTTTCATAAAGCGACGATAGGCTTTTCCAAAACGGGGGATGTTGTCAAAAATATCTCCCCACAAATCATAGTAATCGCGCTGCTCAATGATTTTGCCTGCCTGATTCAATGTCAGGCGTGATGCACCATACATTATGGAGTTGGGGTATTTTTTAAAGCCGATGGTCATTTCCCACTCAATAAATACGATATTATCCTGCAACAAGGAGTGGGTTAAGTTCATTTTTAAATCTGATGAGCGTTTGGTGAGGCGCTCCGTCATGGCCTTAAAATCATCCATGCCTTGCAGCTGCTGAATGGAGTCCCGAAAAAGTATCGTGTTATCGTAAAATGGTAAAATATGCGACCAGTCGGGTTTACCATCAGTGTTATAGGTTTGTGACCAAAGGAGTTGAACGGTTTCAATGCTCCTTATTGACTGATCTTCTATGTCTATTTTAACGGCATCTGTCAATTCCATAAATGAGGCTTAGGTATTAGAAATAAGTGATCACACAGTTGTGGGTGGTATCATTTTGTAAGGTAAATACTGTTTTCTCGAATGAGGGAGGACCAAAAGTACCCTTGGCATTATTCGAAAAACCATAACCCTCTTTGGGAATACCAATCATGTTTGTGTCTAGTTCTTTGTTGCCGTTGGCATCGTGGAAGTATTTATAGGAATAGTTACCTGGCTTGAGTTTGTCAAACACAATGGTGCATGTTTTATTATCGATGGCCTGAATTGATTCGGCAACGGCGTTCGACTCAGCATCTGTTACTTGCAAGAGGATGTGTCCATCGCTATTTTCGAGCTGAGTAATATTGATGGTTAAGGTAATAGGGCCATCAAAGGACAGTAGTAAAAGACAGGTTAAATGTAGGAGCAGGTGTTTTAAACAAGGGTATCTCATCTGTTTAAGGTTATTTTTTTATCAGATGGAACTTCCAAGTAAATGTTGTCATCTTTTTTTGTATAAATATCGGATGCTACATTTCGTTGGTCGTTTCATCATAACAAGTTTGGTTTGGGTGTTTTACGTTCTTAAAATTAAGAAAATAATTAGTTAATGCAAGTGAGTGGCAGTGAGTCTACAGTCTATTGTTCGGCTTTTATCTGATCTTTCTTCGCATCTTCTTCGACATGGCTTCGTGTCTTCTCCGAGTCTTCTTCGTACCTGCATCGGTACAACAACGCTCCCAGCGAGCTTAAGCCGCAGCAGTCCCCTGGTTGGTAGGGAGCAGGTCGCTAGCTAAGTCAATAAAAAGCGTATCTGTTGATTGTTGGATAATGCCGAAAAAAGCAAATAAACCATTTGAAGGTGTTTTAAGCCATTATTTAATATTGCCCGAAAAGGATATCATAAAACTTTTTTGATTGAAAATTCTGCCGAACATTGCCGAACGAAAATCAGCCGTATTTAATCGGCTTAAGGCCACTCGTATTCAGAGATTTTGAAACGCCTGATTGCGGTATTAACTTGTGTTTACGAATTAAAAGCGAAACAAAATGAGAAAACACAAGTGTTTAACACACATTAATGTGGGGCGCGATGGCAATGTTATTTTTAATTTGACAGGTGAGCAAATGCGTGTTAAAAGTTATACAAAGCCTAAAGACCCTAAAACAGAAAAGCAGGTACAAGACCGTAACTTGCATAGAGAGTTGAATTTGATTAGTGCTCAAACCAAAGTTTTAAGGCAGTTTTGTTACAAAGGAACACCCAGCTATAAGAACTCACACAATGCCTTTATAGGCCTTCACAAGCAATTCATTCGATTGGCCAGGCTTGATGCGAAAAAAGTGTATGAGAACCTGCATTGGTCAAGGGGCAGTAGAGCAGGAGTACGATCTGTTACAATTGAGCGAAGCTCCAATCATTTTTCATTGTGTTGGCATCCTGGAAATATGAGTGCCTTATCGGATGTTGATAGTCAGGTAATTTGGGTCTTGCGCAATGTTACGCACGGCTATTGGGAGTGGAAAATAAATGCTGCATTGCGTCCTGATGGGCAGTGTGACATCAACTTAATTGATGGACAATATATGGATGAGTACTTGCTATGGGTGTTTTTTTATAATCCTAAAATGAAGAAGTTTAGTGTGGATGAGCTGGTTCATGTGCCAACACAAGTGACCACAATTCATCAAGAATTTGGTGGTAACAATGCTAGCAAATGGAATTTATATGATAGCATTTACGAAAGCATTATTTTTAAGAGACAACAGGAGCGGATCACATAAAATCACTAGCCTCCGAAAGTTTTAATAAAACGTACAAAAACATAGTAGAAGCCCAATGTTTAGGTTAAAAAACAAAGATTATCCAGAAAATAAGTTTTGCTCAAAGGTCATTTTCATTTGATTCGGCGGTTTAACTTTGCGGACACCCTCCCTGACTTGGTTGCATACATAATCCAATGATAGATAGTGATACAGACAGAATCTTATTTTCTCTGATAAATTTGAAAAAGCAACTGATATTTTCGAAATTGTTCGTTTTATGAGTTCTAATAGTAGATAGTTTATAAGAGCCACAAAAATCTGTGACTTTACTGCATTTTCACTTGTTCCCCAGAAAGTTTTGACTTGTAGATTTTGCTTTAGCGCCTTAAAGAACAATTCAATATCCCAACGTTTCTTGTACAACTCTGCAATCGTATTATACTCCCAATCTAATTGGTTTGTAATAACGGCTATAACTTTGTTTTCGTCTTCTTTATAAACATGTACCAATCTTAATTTATGCTCTGAAATACCAGTCTCTATTGCCTTTGCGGAAGTAAGCTGGATTATTTCATCTTTTAATATGTTTTGGTCGATATTTTCTGGCAACTCCAATTCTTCAACTGTTTTGTACAAGGTGTTTGTTTTGATCCGGGTAACAAATACGTTTTCTGCCTTTATTCGGTTGAGCATTAAAGCAAAATCAAAATAGGCTCTATCTTCAACCACAATAGTATCTTTAGGATAGATTAGTTGCTCTAAGCCATATCTGTCGTGGACCTTTGCTCCTGTAATATTTACCACATCAGGTATCATTAAATTGTAATCCCAGCTTGTATGTAATTTGATACCTCCTTTTGCCGTCCGAAACTCTGCCCAATCAAACATAGACAAGCACAAGGATATGGTTGAGCTATCTACCAGTTTAACCACCTTGCCTTTAATCTCCTTTATGATGTGGGTATTATGGTGTTGTTTTAGTACTGATTTGTAATGACTTAATAAACGATAATACAAACTCTCAAATACGTGCCAGTCACGGTTCTTATTACCATCACTCATAGTTGAGCGTGCAGGGCTTTGGCTTAACCCAAGGTCTTGAATAAAAATCTCACTTACACCTATGTCTGATGATATATCGCTCAAACCCTGGCACTTATTAAGCTGTCCGAAAGTTAAAGCAACAAATTGGTCGTACGTGCGGTATTTACTAACGCCCTTGTCGGTTTTGTAAGTATTGGTACAACTTTTAAACAGCCAAGGTGGTACTAAATCCAGTATTTGTCGGATTATTGGTTTATTGGTATTTTTATTTCGCCTGAAGAGTCCCATATTATTTAAGTTTTTTTGTCGAAACAAAAATATAGGATTCTGAGGGCTATTTAAAATTCCGACTTTCGGAGGCTAGTGACATAAAATAGAAAATAAATCCTAAAAGAGGAACACCAAGTTAATTGGATGTACCTCTTTTAATGTATTGAAAATTAATTAAATGCTGAATTTGTCTTTATCTGAATATGATATTCTAGTCACAACGTTTAAATCATTGCTTCCCATCCATATAATTGCTTTATGATTTTGGGGAGTTCAAGAATTTTATCAATTTCTTTTCCCTTTTCCATTATCATTTCAAATCTTTCGTTGTAATACCAGCTTATTTTAAGCTTGGTATTAGCACTTTGTCTATTCCTGAAATAGCGTTACACTAAAAGTAATGTTATGGAAGAAACCATTAATAACAAGCGTGATTTATCTGACATATTCCTAACGTGTTAGATGTTCTTTACTATCAATATACTCTAATTCTTTGTGGGGAGGGGTTGATAGAAAAATGAACTAAAAGAGATGTAAGCTTCAATCGACCCTTAATTGTCAATACTACTCGATAGTAATTTTGCGCCAAATAAAAGAACATCATCCACACGAGGAATATCTCCTCGCCAGTTTTCAAATTCAGAGTCTATTTCTTTCTTTTGTTGCGGGCACGATTTGGCATTATTTGTCAAAAGTAATTTCCTTAATCGGGAGTATAAGAATTTCTTCCCTTTGGGACCACCAAACTGATCTGCAAATCCATCAGAGAAGAGATAAATAGTATCATTGGGCATGACAGAAAAACGATGAGCAGCAAATTCCCCCACCCTTAAACATCTGCCTATACTCATCCTGTCACCCTTGATTTCATAGAGTGTTTTGTTCTTAACTTCATCCTTATGGGCTTTAGACCCGGGTATTGGCATGCAGGTATCATCACGGATAACATATAGGGGGTTATGTGCCCCGGAGTATTCCAGTTCTTTGGTTACAGTATCAAATGAACAAAGAGCAATATCCAGTCCATCTAGTATTTCAACGTCAGAAGCCGATTGCATAAGTGCAAAAACCATTTCCTGTCTCATTCGATTAAGGATGGCAGAAGTTTGTGTAATACCTTGCCTTATAACTATAGCATTAAGGATTGTGTTAGCCAGTACACTTAAAAAAGCTCCAGGAACACCATGCCCTGTGCAGTCGGCTACTGCAAAAATAATTTTGTCACCAATCCGGTTAATCCAAAAGAAATCACCACTAATCACATCTTTGGGTTTATTTAATATAAAGAAATCATCAACTATCTTCGATATCTTTAATTGTGAAGGAAAAATCGCCTTCATTAAACGATTGGCATATTGAATACTGTCTGTTAAATCTCTGTATACATCCTGTAGTTGCTCCTTTTGTTGTGTCACTAATTGGCTTTGAATTGAAATTTCATCTCTCTGTAACTTAATTTTCTTAATATACTCCGCGTTCTCTGTATTTAATTTGCTTAGCAAATTATTTTTATGGCTGATGATCACATTTGACTTTTCCTTACTTCTGTATGCACGCCATAAAAACATCAGACCGAGTATAAGAAAAATGGTAGCAGTTGAAATGCCAATAATCTTTTTCCTTCTTAATTCCAGTTCGTGTTTGGTTTCTATTTCTTTTAAATAGGTTGTTTGTTCTGCTAAGGCTAGTTGTAGCTCCATTTTGGTATAATCATCCTGTAACTTATCTTTTTCCTTCGTAACCTCTTTAATTTCATCTTCCTTTTTTTCAATCACAGAAGTATTTCTTAGTAACTTCAACTCTTTTTCTGCTTCCCTGGCTTCTGCAAGTTCAGCTCGTAGTCTTTCGTTTTCAAGCTTATGCATTGCCTCTCCAACCTTTTTGTCCTGTGATATTTCATGAAAAGTTCTGTAAAGGTTAAAGAAATACATAGCCGTATCTACCCGGCCTGCTTTCTCGTAACTTTCACACAGCATCCCATAGCAACTTTTCATTTGTTCAATATCATTCAGTTCACGGGACATGTCTAGTGCCTCTTTTAACATTTTAATGGACTGGTCGTATTTAAAAAGATTGTTATTGACAATCGACATGTTTATGAGAGCAGATATTGCTCCAACCTTTTCTCCTTTTGCTTTCCGGATGGAATAGGTGGTGAAAAAATTATCCAAAGCTAGGTCATATTCTTTCAGTTCTGCATGTAACAGTGCCAGGTTGCTGTTAATCATTGCCATGCCGTTTTCATTATTCAGGAATGCATTTATTTTATACGATTCATTATAAAATTCAATAGCCTTTCTAAACTGGTTATGCTCCCAATAAAGCAAGGCTGTTTGATTCATAAAATCACTTGCTTCCCTTTTTTCAGCTGATGCTAAATGTACAGAAATTGCTTCCTGATTTTTTTTGACCATTACTGAATCCTGCCTCGAAAGAGCTATAGGATCCAGTACTTGCGCATAGCTACAGTGGCAATAAAGTAATCCGGCAATAACTACTATGATTTTATAATTGTGCATGGCAGAATATTAATTTGAGATAAAGAAATCAATCTCTTCCACACTACTGTTCTCCAATTTATCAAAGGCAATAATTTTAAGGGTGTTGACCTGACCCTTTATAAATCCTTCAATAGGTTTGATATACAGCTGTTCCGGCCCGTCGTTTAATGAGTAATAGATTTTGTCAACTCCAATAACTAAGTCATTAGCCGCTAAAAAGATGGTGAGGTATGAAGGGTATACTTTATACTCTTTAGCCTTCAATTGTTTATGTCCAATTGGCGGTATCCCAAACGTATATTGGATCTGTGGAGGCTCTTCATCCAGATAGCAATAGAAAGAACTCTTATTTCTGTTATTTACATTGTCATAAGCGAAAAACTCAATATTGTGTAGCCCGTGTTTTTCTAATGTAAATGGCTTTTTATACCTGATTTCCTCTTTGTTTTTATTAATGCTATAGCTTATGAATTGTAAACCAGATGCTTTGTCGGTGGCTGTAAGATTTATGCTAGTCTTTTTACAAATAAAAACAGTGTCGCGTGTAGCAAAAAAAGTACCAGAAAAGTGATGGTTTATTGATGGACCTACCAGGTCTGAATAAATTTCTCTAACTACCAGATGCTTATACTGCTCGGGTGTTGGTACACCATTTTCACCCCTGGTGCCAGTTATATTATCTATATTGTCAATGGCATAGTACTTAACTTTGTGTAAGCCCTCATTGCTGGGTAGGTAAAATGGTTCTGTATAAATAGTATAGTCTTTGTTGTCAATGGAATATCGTATTTCTTTAACGCCTGATTTATTATCAATAGCTGTAAGCTTAAGTTTTGTTCGGCCTGAGAAATAGATGTTGTCCTCAAAAACAAATCTGTCGCCCAGTACATCTGACGAGAGGATTGGAGCTGTATTGTCCAGGTAAAACTTGAAAACCTTTTTATCCTCAATGTTGTCTACCTTATCAGTGGCGTAATAGCTTAAAACATGTTCACCGTCATTAAGGTCTTTAACAGGAATAACTTCGCCACAATATTTTTGGGGCTTGTTATCATCAATGGAGTAAAAAATATCAGCTACACCACTGGCCTTGTCTTCTGAAGATAATAGAATCTTAGAGTTCACTGAAATGATGTTGTTTTTTGTATCAATACCCGTAACAGAGTGGAACGTTTGAGGGGCTGAATTGTCTACCATAAATTCAATAGTCTGCTCCCCTTCAGCATTTCCCACATTATCTACAGCAAAATACTTTAATGTATATTCTCCTTCACGCTCAATGCCAATGTTGTTAGAGTATAGCTGATACTCTTCATTATTAATGGAGTAATACAGGTTTTTTACACCTGAGGTGGCATCTTTAGTGTTAATATTTATTTTAAGATCTGTACCATAGTAGGTTTTACCATCCTTATGATAGTTTGGTGCATTTAAAAGGCTGTGCTTTGATGCTGGTGGCAAGCCGTCAGCAAATATTTTATAGACAACTTCTGTTTGTGGATATACCATATTTTTAGTTTGCGGATTGATGAGCCACGGGGAGCGAATGGTGTTTAAACCTTCTGAATCAAAATAGATCTCCTGCTTTTGTGCAGGCGCTACCACAACCTCATCATTGTTGAGAGGGTTTACCAGTTTTAGTGAAAAAGGAACATTTTTGTTCCAGTAGAGTTTGCCTGACAGGGTATCAGTATAGTGTTGCATTTCAAACTGAGGCTGCTCCTGAGAGAAGGAGAGCGAATAAAAAAGGAATAACAGAGCAGACAAGGAAATCGTGCTCTTTAGTGTATGGTGATTCATAGGTAATAACCTTTGGGGAGTTAGTGATTAATTTCAAAATATTTATGGTGAAAAACGGGCTTTTTGTGAATGCCAGAGGGTACAACAGACTTTGAGTGTCATTGTTTGTCGTCTGAGCATACAGGCTCTTCATTTTTAATTTGTTAATGGGGCTTTTATATGTTGCTTTTTATTTTACGCACCCTATTGTTATAGTATAATGACAGAAACAAAAAATAAATTCATGAGAAAAGAGTCATCCTAAAAAGAATGACTCTTTAAAAAAGAAAACATGGTGGTTAAAAACTAAAATTTACTCCCCCAAGTACCATCCCTGGCACTTCGTCAAGGAAAGCAAATTCCTGTGCTTTCATATTTAGAATATTTCTGCCATTAATATACATGGTAAGTTTATCGCTGGCTTTATACGATACTTTAGCATTAAGCAGTGCCTTCGCATTAATAGTGTAGCTGTCATATTGATTCATAAATACTTGCTTGCCGTACAAATAGCAGTTTGAAAAGATGCTGATTTTATCTGTAGGGCGGTAATCAATACCTATACTTCCCCAGTAATCGGGTGTTGATTTATGCTTAAAATCATTCTTAAATAACGACCTGTCTGGCTGCCAGTCAGAAGTTGCTGAGACAACCGCATAGTCAGGCGCTGCCGGAAGCTCACCTGATAAAGCCATTCTACCCATTTCATTTACAAATATACCTTCTGGTGTTCCATCCTCATTGATGTGATATAGCTCATAGGCTTGTGTGCCTAAGATCTCATCTCTTGTTATCGGGTTATGATTATCCAGCTTCGTTTGCTGAACAGTTACATGGGCCTTGGCGATCAATTTGGCATTAATAACCCAGTCAACGTTTAATGAAGCACCTGTTTGTATTGATTCAACGGGTATATTTCGATAATTCATATATGCTGATACTATCGGGGAACCCATCAATGTGGGCATCATACCTGCCAAGGCAGCCGGTGCTGACATATTTATACTGTCAGGTGATAGCACGGTATAATTAGAACCGCTTGAGTAATATAGTTCCAAATCAAGCAGAATGTTCTTAGTAGGCCGCGTACGATAACCAAGTTCAAGCATATTCAGAGTCATCAGACTCATGTCTTTATTACCTGTAAAGTGCATATAGTCGGGCTTAGGTAAGTGAGTTCTGTCCCAAATATAATTAGAGTGTGTTTCAACCAGAAATGGTGACTTATTAGAACGAGCATATACAAACCTCACATTATTATTATCGTTTAGCTTGTATTGGCTGATTAATTGCCACGATGGCGTCCATTTAGCAGGCTGATGAGAGTAGTTCTCCGTACGAAAGGCACCTACAAACCTTAAATTATCTGTTGCATAATAATCTAGACGGAGACTGGCAGCCATAATGTCAAGTTGACTTTTCCCATTAAGAAAACCAGTGCCTGTCTGGCTTAGATACGCATCGTCGTTATAAAAAACAGAGGTGTAGTTCACGCCCGGGCGCACACCTAAGCTCCCAAAGTTCAGGTCGTATTCAACAGTTGCATTTAACTGCCCCATATCATTTTTAAAACCCTCATTGCCAACGTAAAAATCTTGTACCCCAAACATATAGTTAGCTTGAATATCAAAACCATGTACCAAGCCTCTCAGATCCAAATAAGCTGTGCTTGACTCACGTCCAGATGCTGATGCAGGGTTATCACCCATGGTAGAGCTTAATATATTTGAATATTGATAACCACCTGATAAACTCACCATTCTCGTGTCAGAAGCACGGTAGTCAATAAAAGCATTCGCACCATAATTTTCTCTGGCCAGTGATGGCTCCGCGTACATTACATTAATATTATCGTTAGGATCGAAGTAGCTATTCCCATTTTTGTCCTTCAATTCGGCATACTCACTTTTACTAAAGAATTTTTGTTCTTTAAATACGTATAACTCCTCTGTGCTTCTGTTGCGGTGGTTATAATTACCTGTAAGCCCAACATACAGTTTTTCATTTACCTTTTTTCGGAAAGCTAAATCGCCAATATAGGTGTTCAAACTACCAGCCTGCATATTACCTGATAAAAGCTTGTTATAATCGGTATGTTCTTTGGTAACAATGTTAATAACCCCTGATACGGCATTAGGTCCATACAAGGCACCAGAAGGGCCGCGTACCACCTCAATACAACTAATATCACCAAGTCCTATTGGCAGTGTTTCCCATAATGTACCACCCATGGCGTAATTAAATACCGGGCGTCTGTTAATCATAACCAGGGTACTGGTGTTTTCGGAATACAGCAACAGATTTTTCGATGGTATATTATCCAGCCCCCGGATATGAACATCGTAGTTACCATTAGTTTTCTCACGCACAATAATACCAGGTACCAATCGCATTGCTTCTTCAATAGAGGTAGCACCAGAGCGTATTATTTCATCATAACTTAAAACGGTTGTTGAGAGAGGGGAGTCAAATAAATTCTCTGACGATTTAGATGCGGAAGTCACATTCTTATTTAATAATAATTCATAGAGTTCATCAAGGGATGAAACGCCTGCAATTTCGATGGCAGCCATCAAGTCTTCAAGCGGTAAATCACTGAGTTCCTCTGAGCTCATTGATAATACTTTCTCCTTGGTTAACCCAATTCCTTCTTCGTTTTGAGCAACCGTAACTGAACTTAAAAGCAATGAAATTAACGCAGCTATAACAAATTTGATTCTTAACATTTCTTGATATTAAAATAATTTACTGAACTTCTATACCTAAACTCACTACCTTGTGACTCACCTTTAGATTATGGGCTGCGATGATAGATGGACTAATCTCGTATTTTAATTTACCATTGATGGTAAGGAAGGAGATTGCTGCGCCCTGACTGCATAGCCCTCCTTTATCGGCAACCAACAATACTGGTTCTTTCTCCTTTTTATAACTCAAGGATTTTAATAATGAACTCTTATTGGAACCCAAAAATACAATGTGTGAGTTTTGAACATCGCTTATACTGGCAGCAGAAAGAATTTTAATGTTTTTGTTGCCTACCTTTTTTGTCTTGGTAATTTTCTGCAATTCTGCACTAATTTCTTGATCGCCTAAAATTGTGATAACTAGTTCATCATCAGTACTCATAGGTGGCCAATCAATATTTTTTGAAAAGTTGTAAAGAAAGAGTGCCTTATAAGCGGCCGTTTGCCCCTTTGCCTCATTGCTTGCCAGACCTATGTAAATGGCACAAAGAAGTAGTATTGTTCGTTTCATAATAAGTTTATAAGTAAAATGATTTTATAAGATGTAAATTGCTAATTAGTTAATTGATGTACTGTGTGATTTGGCTCAATTATTATTCTTTTTATATTTATATTAGAAAAATAATCAAACAAAAGTAGAGTTATTGCCTTTAAATTAAGGGCTGGAAAATTCTTAAATATTATAGGTATATTACCTATTATTATCACCAAAAAATGTAAAACTGTTTGCAGAATGAATTTCTAATAAGCAAGCCTGGCGAAGTTGCTTAGTGCGTCCTTACAACTGTGCAATACGAATTTTTCGCTGGCGTATTTAGGATGAAATTTCATGATTATTTAAACGACAATGAATTGGATATTGATAGCTGGCTAGTATTTAATGACAAGACTTACTAAGGGCTTGAAATGGAATTAGTTAAGATGTTTGGTTAATTGATATGCAGATAAATATTTAGTGTATTTAATTAATATCTATCAAGTGTTAATACCAATTTTATTTTGAATTTAGCGTTAAATTGTTTTAGCTATTTTTAGCTAAGGCAAGGCTAAGAATAGAGTCGTAGCCATAGCTACGGCGATACTTTTTAACGGAGCATTGGCTTAAAAGAGAAGAAGAATAACGCTAACTTCAATGTAATATTGGTATAAGTGCTCAAATAAAAAAAAACATAAGACCATATTTAGCTCTTGGTAATTCATGGGACGATACTAAAGTTATACTACACCAAGTTGTCAAAGCAATTGTATATGCCTTAAACAGGCTGTCAATGGCGTGAAATACCAATAAAGCAATTTTTCAGAGTAAAGTATAGTTGGAATAGCATTTATGCCCATTAGCGTAAATGGTGTAAAGATGGTAGTTGGGATAAGCTTTGTCAAGTATTACTAAAAAAATATAAATCATCACTATTAGATCATCTGTTTAGCTAGACGGAACACATACTCCTGATAAATGTGGCGGGGAAGCACTTGCTTACCATGGAAGAAAAAAGTGTAAGACAAGTAATATGCATATTCTCTCCGACTGTAAAGGTATATCAATTGCCTGTAAGGACCCAATATTGGGAAACCATAATGATGCTTTAGAGCTCACAAAGAACTTTGATGAGATGGTTACCCATTAGAGCAGTAGAATATAAGTATAGATGGGCTTTTGCTACATGCTGATGCTGCTTTTGCTACAGTACCATTTAGAAATTGTCTTTTCAAACATGATATGTTTTGACAACATTGATAACAATCACTGTAATGGTAAGGTTGACGATTCACTCTTGCTTTGATAATCTCATATTGAGCTTGTAGGATTTTTTGTTCAAGTGTCGTGTCAATACCGATAGAATTGCTTGCATTAAAGTACACTACACGTGCTTTTTTAGCAGGTCATTAACTCTTTTTTCCTAGTAAATCCTTGAGCATGACTACGAAATCTTTGAGCATGGAATTATCAAGGCTTATGTCTGCATACATTTTCTTGAGCGTCCGGTTCTCTTCTTCAAGCTCCTTTATGCGTTGCAATTGATGAGTTTCCATTCTGGAATACTTCTTGCGCCAATTGTTGAATTTAGCCTTGGTTATATTGTACACCTTGCACAAACTTTTTGCCTCATTGTTGCTTTCAATTTTCTTCAAGACTTTTACGATTTTGTTCACTGTATTTAGCACTTTCTTCATATTGGTTTTGACGGTTTAAAATTTAAACTGTCCGATTTTCAGGAAAGGTTATATTTTTGGTACTAAATTATTGATTGTCATATAAAATATTTATTAAAAGCATTACACCTTAAAAAAACTAATAACATTTTTTAATTGCTCCGCTTGCTGTTCGAGTTTTAAAGAGCTGTCAGCAAAGTATTTCGAATTTGATTTATTCTGTTGCATCACTTCATTCATTTCACATACCGCAAAGTTAACTTCTTCAATAGCGGTTTGTTGATCTTTGCTTGCCTGTGTTATACCCTGTACTTGCTTTGATGCTTTTTGAATTTTGGGGAGTAATTCATTTAGTAACTGATTGGATCTCAATGACACTGATTTAATATCGTTTGTAATAATACCAATGTCATAGGACGCCAGCTGACTTTTATTAGCAAGACTTCTAACTTCATTAGCAACCACATTAAATCCTTTGCCATGAATGCCAGCTCTTTTTGCTTCGATTGATGCATTTATTGCTAAAACATTGGTTTGAGAAGCAAATTTGTTTATTATATCCACCTCTGATACAATGTTCTTAATTGAATTTATACTCTCTTCACCCGTTTGATATAAAGCATTGATGCTAGTCATAGCTTGTGAGGTCAATTTATCCGTTTGAATGGCATATGCATAGTTTTTGTAACTTCGTTTTGAAATTTGATTAATGTTATTGGTAATTAAATCAGATGCTTCGGCTTGCTGGTCTGCTCCTTCAAACAATTCTTTAGCATTTGTGCTGATTTTCTGACTTGCATTTGTTATTGCGGTAGCTTCTTCAGTAATGCAGAGGATCACTCCTCTGATTTTATCAATCATTTGCGATAACGAACTTGTTAATTCTCCTATTTCATCATCAGAATTCAAACTAAATTTTTGCTGAAAATCACCGCTGGCTACCTTTGTTGTATATTCATTTATCTTTTTGATGGTTTGAATAAGGGTTATTTTACCAATGATGTAGGATACGTAGCCAACAAGTACCCCAGCAACTATACACAAACAAGTAAAAATGAAATCGGAGTATTTAGATTTAAAGCTAACAAAGAGTGGGGTAATAAAACGAAATGTGATACCGATCACCAAGCCAAATAGCAAGGAGTAAAATCTATATTTTTTAATGATGCTTTTATTCATGATCTATGTTAAATATGGTGTTAATTATTCAAGTATGCATTGATTTCGAATAAGGAGCTAATGTCGTATGGTTCCTATTGTTCGATAGCGTAGGATAACAATGACTTTGCCCTCAAGTTTTTTATGAAAGCATAAATAGACAGGGGGATGAGTATTATTCATTCGCCCTGTCTATAAAACCACTAACTGATATGCATGATGTAGTATTACCAATGATTAGTAGTATTACATATCAATTACCTCACCCAAATGCAAAAGTTTTCTGCTATATTTTAAATTCATTAACTCGAGATTTGATTTGTTGATGTAATACTTTAGTTTGTCTCCCTCTATATTAAAAGCTATTTCCGCCCCCTTGTTTAACAATTGTAATTCGTCACTTACTAAAAGGATAGGTGCATTGTTGATTGTATATTTAACCATCTGTAAGTTCCTAATTTTGCGAAGATGCTATGTAAATGATATTACATTCCTCAATGGATGTTTGTTGAGATATTTTTTTTACATCAAAAGAGTTATTGGTTAGTTTAGATATTTTTTGTAGTGAAAGTAATACTTGTGAATTACCAATAACTCCAATTTTTATATTTGACTGATACTCCCTATTAAATAGTTTAGTAAAATTAAAGATGTATAATGCTTTTAATTCTTCTAGTTTTTTCACACTTTGTCCTTTGTTACTTAATATAATAATGTATAAATGTAAGCTTAGTAGCACTGTTTTTATATCAGTTTTTTAAAAACCAATTGCTAATTGAAGCCCTATTAATTCGTCTGTGTCAGAGTCCAAGTCAGAATTAATTTTTTCATTATTTACTTTATATGCCTCTGATTGACACAAATAGTAAATGAGACCAATGGATGATCTTTTGCGATTGTCAGCTCTTTCTTCTTCAAAGTCAATTTGATCGTAGCGAATTATTGATTCTACCTTTGTTAAAACAAATAAGCCTGCTTGTAAATAGAATCTTAGTTTATTATTTGTAATAATTTTACCATCTGTAGTATAGTTGTCTTGTGTTGCCTTGGGTAACTCGCTACAGATACTATATTTGGATGCCGTATAATAAAATGATGCATCATAGATTTCTAAGTTCAATACATTGTCAGTTGTATGCCTTCCGGAGTAATAATGTAGTACTACATTGGGTCTTAAATTTCTAAGCCCTAGAGCACCGCCGAAGGTTTTAGTCGTATTTCCACCTTTAGTGTCACGATCGTTGCCTCTCATGCCCCGAATGTTGTCTCCTGTTTCACCATGTAAACCATTGACAACATAGTTTGAATAATACGGTTTGATGTTATTTATCTTGACAGTACCTCTTAATTGAATACCAACCTCACCCCATGTCGATGGCGATATTTCACGATTTACCCATGCTCGGCTAACTGTTTTTGAGATGTACTCCCGGTATTTGTATTCGTTAAATACTCCTGCGGGAACAAGGAATTTATCTGTCCTAATAACAAAAGCATTCGAAAATTTATAATCTGCATAGGCATATCTTAAAACAATATCTTTACCCGCATGTTCATATTCCAGTTGAGATTCAATGAAAATATATTCATTTAGTTGCGATGAGAAGAAAAGATTGAAATAATGGTTATTAAAGGTAGTAGCACCTTCTTTAGGAATGAAAAATTCATTAGTTATGAAACCGTTAAAATCTACAAAACTTACTTTTTTTGCCAGTTGACTACCAAATCCTCCTGTAATCTCTTGTGTATTCGTTTCCTTTGCAACAGAAATATTTGCAAAATCCATGATGTTTTGTGAATATAACGTGTAATAAGCTATTAAAAATACAAGTAAAAAGCTTAATCTCATATAAGTGCCTTTTGATTAGATATTCGTAGGACGAAATTATGAGTAGCTCTTTAATCGTCAACCAGTATATTACTAAATGTTCGAGTGTTAGGATTCTTAAATTTACATAGGTGTTTTACCTATTTTTTTTAAAAAGAGATTTAGTTTGACATGGTTTTAATTCGCCGATGCTTGCCTCGTAATTGCGATTGTGAGGTGAGGTGAGTGGTGTAAGTTATTCTATTTGAGCCGTGTGTCAGGGCGTGCTCCAACGTAGTTAACTTAGTTATCGGTCAATTTTAATAGATGTGAGGTAGCTACTCCTTTTATTGAATCGATAATTGTACACTGTTTGTTGTATTGGAATCTAAGCCAATTAACACTTCGTAGTTGCCCGGAAAAAATACTTGCTCACCATTTTCGTTGATCAAATGTAATTCATCTTTTCCTAAACTGAATGTCACTGTTTTGCTTTCGCCTTGTTTTAAGTGAATTTTTTGAAATCCTTTGAGTGACTTGAGTGGAGCATTGTTTTGCAGGTTTTTAGTTTTGATATAAAGCTGAATCACCACATCACCATCGTAATTACCAGTGTTTGTTACCTCAGCAGTAACGGTGTTAGAATCATCTGTACCCATTCGTTTTTTTGCCAAAATGGGTTTTTGAATATTAAAAGAGGAATAGGATAATCCATATCCGAATGGATAAAGTACATCTTTGGTAAAATAGCGATAGGTCCGCTCTTTCATACTGTAATCTTCAAAATCAGGTAAGTTATCTACCGATTTATAGTAGGTGAGAGGCAGGCATCCTGAAGGATTGTAATGACCAAATAGTATATCAGCAACAGCATCGCCACCAGCCTGACCAGGGTACCAAATATTTAATATGGCATCCAGGTTTTCCTGTTCCCAGTTAATTGACATGGCGCTTCCGGCTGTTAATAAAAAAATAACTGGTTTACCTGTGGCTTTTAATTCTTTCAACAAATCTTGTTGAGCCTTTGGCAAGAGTAAGTTGGTTCTGTCTCCTTTGTAGAAGCCATCTACATCAATTGGCATTTCTTCTCCTTCGAGCCTGGTCGATATGCCCCCTACAAAGACGATCACATCAGATTGTTTCACCTTATCCATCATATAGTCTTTGCCTTTGACAGCTTCCCAGTTCCACCGTAGCTGAATAGACGATATCCATTCATTCGTACAATGATAGTCTAAACGAAAAGTATAGCTTTTATCCTTTTTAAACTGAACTGTTGGTGAATCTCCATTTTTGGTTTGTGCAAAAAGTTCATCGTTGATATATAATTGGTAATGCCCTCCAACTTCATCCACAGCCAAAGCATATTCACCATTTTCATCTGGATTAATTGTTCCTGTAAACCTGATTGAGAAGTTTCCTGGCTTTAAACCAGGAATAGGTGCTGCACCGCCCCATTCAAAATCAATGTTTTCTATTTGATCAGTTTGAATAGGTGCTCCATCTAATGTTGCATTATCGTAATATTCAGCCTTTATGCCACCTGTAAACTGTTGCGTAGGTATGATGTCAAAAATCTCTTGATCATCGGCAATGTTAACACCTTTAAAGTAATGAAGGTTGCTGCCTTTGGGTATTTTGTTCTGCATGCCTTCCAGAATAGTCGTTCTGTTGGATGGAACGCCAAAATAGTTGCCGAGTAAAAACTGATTATCATTGGCATTAGGTCCGATTAAAACAATGGATTTTGGTTCATCATTAAAAGGTAATAACTGCTTATCATTCTTCAGCAATACCATTGACTCCTTAGCTGTTTGCAGTGCTAGTTGTTGATGCTCTTCTGATTCTAAATGTGTTTCATCGATGTGTGCGTAGGGCATTTGGTCAATAGGGTTGAATAATCCCAGTTTCATGCGGGCTAATAACAAGCGGCCTAATGCAGTGTCAATCTCTTTTTCTGTCAGAAGTCCTTGTTCAACAGCTTTAGTCAATGCATTGTAGGTGTTGCCACAGTTTAGATCACAGCCATTTTTTACAGCAAGGGTAGCGGCTTCTTCAGCTGTCTCTGCAATCTTATGGTGTTTATAAATATCCGATACAGCACCACAGTCTGATACCACATAACCCTCAAAGCCCCATTGGTTTCTTAAAATATCGGTGAGTAATAATTGGCTTGCGGTTGCCGACTCTCCCAAATACCGATTGTAGGCCGACATGACAGAGTGTGCTTTTCCTTCTTTTACTGTTGCTTCAAAGGCTGGCAAATAGGTCTCCCACAGGTCTTTTTTATTGGTGTATGCATCAAAACTATGTCTGTTATATTCAGGGCCACTATGCACCGCAAAGTGCTTGGGAGTGGCTATAACTTTATAATAGTCACTGTCATCACCCTGAAGTCCTTTAACAAACGCAACACCCAACTGGGTTGTCAGGTAAGGATCCTCGCCATAGGTTTCTTGCCCTCTTCCCCAACGGGGATCTCTGAATATATTGATATTGGGTGTCCACATTGTTAAGCCTTGGTAGCGGTTGCGCTGTCCTTTTTGTATGTTGTAGTTAAACTTAGCCCGCGCCTCATCTGAAATGACACCGGCCACTTCATGTATCAAGTCGGTATTCCAGGTGGCCGCCATTCCTATCGCTTGAGGAAAAGAGGTGGCTCGTCCGGCTCTGGCTACTCCATGCAGGCATTCATTCCACCAGTTGTATTCTTCGATGCCCAATCGCTCAATGGCAGGCGATATATCCTGCATTTGCGATACCTTTTCAGTCAATGTTAAACGCTGTAATAAATCATCAACCCGTTGCTCATTACTCAGATTTGGATTCTGAAATGGGTATTGATCGTTTTGGCCTGATAGCTGAATTGCTATTGAGAGAGAAATTGCCATAACAACGAGCTTTAGAATAGAAGCTTTCATAAATATTTGGTTTTAAACCAATAGCGTCCTAAATGATTAAAAACGAGAGAAAGAATTTAAGTATCTCAAAGTATCTTTGAGTTGCACAACAAAAACAACTTTCTCTCATGACAAATTTAAATTTATTCTCCCAAATCATATCAAAACTGGATCGTACAAGTTTCAAAAAAATTGTTTCAGAAAAGTTAACCGATAAGCATCAAAACGGATATGACAGCTGGACTCATTTAGTGTCGATGCTATTTTGTCAATTTGCAAAAAGTCAATCGGTCCGTGATATTAGTAATGGTTTACGTTCCGCCACAGGTAATCTAAATCACCTGGGTATACAAAGAGCCCCTTCTAAATCAACAGTTAGTTATCAAAACAAAAATAGAGACTGGACTTTATTTCGCGATTACTATTATCAATTACTTTCTCGTATAGGACAGCAAACCGGGTTTAAGCAACGGAAATTCAGAATCAAATCAAAAATATTCCTTCTGGATTCTTCCACAATTAGTCTTTGTTTTAAGCTTATTTGACTGGGCTAAATACAAGACTTCCAAAGGTGCTGTGAAAATGCATACACTACTTGATTATGACGGAAACTTGCCCGCCTACGTAAATATAACTGATGGTAAAACAGCGGATAATAAAGGTGCATATGACGTACCGTTACTAAAAGGCAGTGTAATTGTTGCAGATCGTTTTTATAATGATTTTTCATTACTCAATGTTTGGGACAGCAAAGGCGTCTACTTTGTCGTTAGACATAAAGACAATATCCAGTTTCGGACAATAAAAGAGAATGAACTACCAGAGAACAGACATATGAACATCCTTAAAGATGAGATTATTGAACTCACTGGAAAGACGTCCAAAAAGAAGTATCCGAAGAAACTCAGAAGAGTCGCCATCTGGAATGAAGAGAACAAGCAAGTAATTGAAGTAATCACGAATCAGATGTTGTGGACAGCAAACACTATAAGTGAACTATACAAAAGCAGGTGGCAGATAGAAATATTTTTTAGAGAAATAAAACAGCTGCTCCATATTAAATCTTTTATCGGAACGAGTGAAAATGCTGTGATGATTCAGATATGGACAGCACTAATTCTACTTTACCACTTTTCATCTTTTGAATAACAGTAGTTTATATCTTTCTGCCTCTTACGATGCCGTTGCATGATCTGGTCAATTAACCTGTCTTCAGTCATCTCTTTGTAGAACTTAAATACCAGAAAGTCCATAATGTCTCGTGCCGACAATAAAGGGATATCGTCTTTCCATTGAAGCTTTTCTTTTAGCATAAAGCTACCTATTAGCATATTGAGTGCGACCTGGTGATGCCATGACAGCCACTTCCTGGTTTGAAATTGATCAAGGCCAATTATTTGCTTCTGCTCTTTGAAATTGTGTTCTATAAAAAAGCGTTGTGCCTGCATCTGAGCCAGTGATTTCTCTGTATACAGTGCAAGAGTGGCATTTGTAAATGAGTACTTTATTTCTTCTCCCTCTTTGGTTTGTCGTTTTGAAATGACCAAAAGGCGCTCCTCTACGGAGTTAATGTTTTTATCCCAGATGTAAACCTTTTGATAATGAAACAGTCCTTTTAGTATGCCTTTTGCCGAATGTCTGATTTTTATCTTCTGCCAATCTGAGGCTGCAAGCGATTTCAGATACTCTTTAACCTTAATCGATTCAGTGCTGGCTTTCAGCTGTTTGGGAGCAGGTCTTTTCTTGCTTTTTCGTTCAGGCAAGTACAACTCCGGTTTCTCAAGGTAGACTTGCTGGGTTGAATGGATATCAAACATGTATATGCAACCTAACGAATTGGCGCCACGGGCAAGAGCTATATCGTTTCCATACAAACCGCCTCCTCCGACATAGTCAAACTTGACACCCATTGACAATTGGTGCTTAATGATGTCCAACGCCAGCTCTGGTTTAGTTTTAAATACTTGTTCTTCATGAGGTATCCCCGCTTCCTGGCAGCGGGCCCTATCACTAATCCAGGCTTTTGGAAGATAAAGCCTGGTGTCAACTAAGGCAGCGTACTTCTTATTACACAAACAACCAAAAACTGCTACCTGAGAGTTGGCTGTTTTACCCACATTTCCACAATATTGGTGTGCTACACCTACACTTTTTGTCCCTTTTTTCACCCAACCACTTTCATCAATTAACAAACCAGTAAGTGTATCATGTGGCATCATGTCACTAACTTTCATGGATACCTGGTCAATTACAGCTCTGGCATCCCAAGTGGATTCACTTATAAAGTGCTGTAATTTATGATAGTCCGTATCTAAAGTTTCACTGATACGCTCAATGTTATTTAAGTCGCTAAGGACTATGCCTTCCACGTATTGTTGTGCTTTATCAAAATTGTCTTTGGTCCTGGTGCGAAAAGATTGATGAAATTTATGAAGGTAAGAACACAGTCGCTCTGAGAGTTGATGAAGTGTTTTACCATAATTTTGTCGGTTGTTTAGATGACTATTTCGTTACCCATAGCTTTCGTTGTTTCACACCCCTAAGATACTAAATATCTATATCTTAGCCTAATTAAAAGCTTTCTCTTTTAATCTGTTAAAGTAGAACTAATTACAATTCTAGTCCTAAAAGCCCTTAAAGAAATTTCTAAATATGGCTGGCAATTATCCAATTTGGTGGCTTTTATTAGGCTTAATCTTTTCGTGAAAATAGATCTCCAAAAATGGCTTGATAAACCCTTTGATGAACCAATATCGAGAGTGGAAATTGTAAAACAAGGGGTTCTTTTTTGAAATATCCTCAAAATAGATCTCAAATATTGAATTCTAGGTTCAATTTAAGGCTTAAGTAAATCGTTTAGGACAGGATTGGTTTTAAACAACTATAGTTTTGTAAAATAGATAAATTATTTCACAAAACAGTTGTAGGATCAGCTGTGCTGAAGTTGTTTAAGTATCCAAATTTGACAAACGATCATCCCTATTGTAGATTATAGCCCTTGAAAAGAAGTGGTATTCATTAAAAAATGGGAAGATGAAAACAATTACAATAGTATTGTTAATGCTGATATCGCCAGCTATTATGGCGCAGCTAAGTAAAGACGAGGCAGCGATTAAGCAAGTGATTGAAAGCGAAACCATGTATTTTATGCAACGTGATTTTGATAAATGGCAAAGCACCTGGATGCACTCTCCAATAATTTATTGGGCGGTGGTGATACCCAATCAGTACATGGAGCATACTTCGTGGGAATCCTTAAGCGCAATGGTGAAAGAAGAATTTAAGAGCAATCCACAAGCCATTACCGAATACCCAGAGAAGGGTGATTATAGATTTCATGTGGGTAAAAACTCAGCACTTGTTACTTTTAAAGAAGGAGATGATTCTGGGACACGAATGATGATCAAGGATGGTAAGGATTGGAAAATTATACAAATGACAGTTGTGAAAAAGGCGGAATTTAAAAAGGAAGGTACGATGGGGCTTCTCAAATGGGCACTTGGTACTTGGAATATGGATGCTTCCCAATCAACTGTAGATATGCCATGGGCCGATTCGGTAGCGAAGCAAACCTGTCATTTTATAAAAACAGCAACGGGTTTTAAAATCAAGTCTGTTTTTACCAATAATCATGGTGATGGTCAATGGCATATGTGGGAAGTAAAGGAGCTCAATGTCGATCAGAATAATAATTTCTTGCCTGTATTTATAAAAGCTGGTGGTGGCAATTGGTTGGATGCAGCCATTGGGAGAGCTGCCTTTAAAGATGGAAAGCTGCACATTAGTTATCGCATTGTAGATAAACCTGATTGGGAAGCTCGAAAAGAGGTTTATACTTTTGATAATAAAGGAAGTATTACACTGGAAGGAACTTTCTTTGGAGAAAAAGGTGAAAAGGATAATACATATAAATATGTGTTTAGGAGGTAGGTGTTGGAATGTAAGTAGTAATGTTAAGTAGTTTATAAAATGAAACACCTGATGGGTATTGCAGACCTGTCAGGTTTTTTTAGTTTTTAAAGGAATAAGCTTAAACAAATTCCCCTCTTTTCTTTTTATATTACCAAACTCACATAACATACACCTCCATGTCAAAAACATGCTACCATTGCGGAAGCCCCTCACAATCGTGGGTACGTCACGACGATAAAGATTTTTGTTGCGATGGCTGCGTTATGGTATACGATATACTCAAAGACAATGATATGGGAGCCTACTACGATATTGAAAAGGCACCCGGCATCCGCAATAAAAAAGCGCCAATTGACTATTACGATTACCTTGATCAGGAAGATATTAAGCGTTCAGTACTTGATTTTCACGATGGTAACATTAGTCGAATAAAGTTATACGTGCCTGCTATTCACTGTAGTTCGTGTATTTGGTTGATTGAGAACATGCACCGTTTGCACAAAGGAGTGATATCATCAACCGTTAATTTTAATCGACGAGAGGCCGCTATTACTTTTAATGAAGATGAGCTTAAGCTGAGTGAATTGATGGGCTTGCTGGCATCGATCAATTATAAACCGCATATTAAAACGGAGGAACAGAAGAAAACAGCTAAACGTAGTAAACGACTTCTGGTAAAACTTGGGGTAGCAGGGTTTTTATTTGGTAACGTCATGTTGTTAAGTTTCCCTGATTACTTATCTGATGATATTGCCCTTAATCCTGAAATAATTGCCTGGTTTAAATGGATTAGTGTTTTACTATCTATCCCGGCGATGTTTTTTTCGGGTAATGAATATTTTATCACGGCATGGAAGAATATTAAACGTGGCATTGTTTCCATTGATATGCCCATTGCCCTGGGTATAATAGCCATATTTGTTCGAAGTTTGTTTGAAATAGCCACTGATAATGGTTCGGGTTATTTAGATTCACTTACTGGCTTGGTTTTCTTCTTATTAATAGGGAAATGGTATCAGGCAAAAACCTATGAAGCGCTAAGCTTTGATAATGATTATAGTTCTTATTTTCCATTGGGTATTACACGTATAGCCAATAACAAAGAAGAAATTGTACCCATTAGCGAGTTGCAAACAGGTGATAAAATTCAAGTGCGTAATGGTGAAATTATACCTGCCGATGCCAAGCTGTTATCACTGGGTGCCTCCATCGATTATAGCTTTATTACGGGTGAGTCGGTACCCGTTCGTAAAGAAAAAGAAGAACTGATTTATGCAGGTGGGCGCGTGATTGGCAATGCTCTGCTGCTGGAAGTGGAGAAAAAAGCAGAAACAGGTTACTTGGCTGAACTGTGGAAAGAGCGCAGTGATGCTGAGGAGCAAGAATCCATGATATCGAATACCTTAAATGTGGTAAGTAAATATTTTACCATTGCTATTATTCTAATAAGTACCCTGACTGGTATTTATTGGAGTTTGTACGACAGCAGCAAAGCAGTGATGGCTTTCACATCGGTATTAATAATTGCGTGCCCATGTGCCTTGGCGCTCTCGGTGCCTTTTGCTTTTGGTCATGCAGGTCGTATACTCGGTAAAAACCATTTTTATTTGAAGCTAACAGCCATTATTGAAAAGTTGACCAAAGTGGATGCTGTGGTTTTTGATAAAACAGGTACATTGACGGATCCTGATCACTTTGAAGTACAGTTTGAGGGAGCTGAACTCGATCAATATACCCAATCTATTGTTAAATCTTTGGCCTACCAATCACGCCATCCTTTAAGCAGAGCCTTAGTTAAGCATCTCGAAAAAGTGGGTACTTTTGATGTATTGGATTTTAAAGAGGTAGAGGGAGCCGGAGTAGAAGCCATGGTTATGAATCAATACATTCAAATGGGTTCGGCGCAATTTGTTGGAGCAAGGAGTGATGCAAAAAATCAATCGGCACAGGTTTACATTAAATTGGATGATAAGGTGCTTGGCTTTTATACCATTAAAAACTATTACCGCCCCAATTGGCAAAGTATGGTTAAAACGGTTCAGGAATTTACTGAAGTACATATATTATCAGGAGATAACGATGCCGAGCAAGGGGTATTAAACGAAATTGTGAATCATAAGGATAGGATTCATTTTTACCAAACGCCAAAGGATAAACAGTCCTACGTTTCGCAGCTAAAGAAACAAGGGAAAACAGTTATGATGGTTGGAGATGGCTTAAACGATGTTGGGGCTTTAAAAGAAGCACAAGTGGGAATTGCCGTGGCCGATGATGTTCATCAGTTTTCTCCATCCAGCGATGCCATTATCAGTGCATCAGAGTTAATGCATCTGCCTAAATTTATACGTTTCTCACGTTCGGCCCTTAAAATTGTTTATGTCGCCATAATAATATCCTTTTTATATAATGTAGTGGGCTTGTCGTTTGCGGTTTCGGGACGGTTAAGTCCGTTGTTTGCTGCTATTCTTATGCCATTAAGTAGTGTGTCTGTGGTTGTGTTTACCAGTATTTCAGTCATGTTGAGTGGCAGGCGCAAAGGCCTATGATGTTTGCAATGCGTAACTTTTTGTTTAAAATCACTCTTGATAATGAATAGGATAGCACTGAATAGGGAAAAAAACTAAAAAATGTTAAACAATCATATTGTACTGATTGTCATTAAAGGCGAAAACTTGGCAAGTGAAATATAAATAATAAGACCTTAAAATCTTAATATATTTTCTATTTTTGCCATGTTTCAAATTATTTGAAAGAGGATGGAGATAATTATTGTACTTGTAGTAGCCAGTTTATGTGTAGCATTAGTGTTTTTAGGCCTTTTTATATGGGCTGTAAAAACTGGTCAATACGACGATGATTATTCGCCCTCGGTACGCATTTTATTTGATCAGCAAGAAGAGAAAAGAAAAAGTAATAATAAAATCCAAAATCTCAGTAAAACAGGTAAGCAAGCAAAGGCTTAGTACTTGTTTTGTTGAATATTGAAAAATGTTGAACACATGAAGCAAGAGACGTTTTATTACGACAATAAAATTGTCAAATATTTTATGTATGCCACCATTATTTGGGGATTGGTAGGTATGGCAGCCGGTGTTTTAGCGGCTTTGCAAATGGCTATGCCAATCTTTAATTTTGATCTGGAATACACAACTTTTGGTAGGGTTAGACCTATTCACACCAACGCGGCCATTTTCGCATTTGTCGGAAATGGTATTTTTATGGGTGTTTATTACTCCATGCAGCGCCTGCTTAAAACACGCATGTTTAGCGATATACTAAGTTATGTGCATTTTTGGGGATGGCAGCTTATAATTGTGCTGGCAGCACTTACTTTGGCACTTGGTTTTACAACCGGTAAGGAGTATGCTGAGTTAGAATGGCCTATTGATATTATGATAGCTGTTGTATGGCTCATTTTTGGTTGGAACATGTTTGGAACCATTGTAAAGCGCCGTGTAAAGCACCTATATGTAGCCATTTGGTTCTATCTGGCAACTTTTATTACTGTTACTGTTCTGCATGTGGTTAACTCTGTTGAGTTACCTGTTTCCTTATGGAAAAGTTACTCTTGGTATGCTGGTGTTCAGGACGCTTTGGTACAATGGTGGTATGGGCACAATGCAGTTGCATTTTTCTTAACAACACCTTATTTGGGACTGATGTATTACTTCATCCCTAAGGCATCCAATCGTCCTGTTTATTCTTATCGCTTATCGATCGTGCACTTTTGGTCTTTCTTGTTTATATACATTTGGGCCGGACCGCACCATTTATTATACACTGCTTTACCCGACTGGGCTCAGTCATTGGGTACTGTTTTCTCAATTATGTTGCTAGCACCATCGTGGGGTGGTATGCTTAACGGCTTACTTACATTACGTGGTGCATGGGATAAGGTAAGAGAGAGTGCAACACTTAAGTTTTTGGTAGTAGCCGTTACGTCTTATGGTATGGCAACTTTCGAAGGGCCTTTGTTGTCGTTGAAAGAAGTAAATGCCATTAGTCACTTTACAGACTGGACAGTAGCACACGTGCACATTGGTACTTTAGGCTGGAATGGTTTTATGACCTTTGGTGTACTATATTGGTTAGTACCACAGGTATTTAAAACTAAATTGTATTCTGAGAAATTAGCCAATGCTCACTTCTGGATTGGTACTTTGGGTATATTGTTTTATGCCATTCCGATGTATTGGGCTGGTTTTACCCAAAGCCTTATGTGGAAAGAGTTTACCGAAGAAGGTTTGTTGGCATATCCAAACTTCTTAGAAACGGTAACGCAAATACGTCCAATGTATTACATGCGTGCTTTTGGTGGGGTTATTTACTTATTGGGTGCAGTATTAATGACCATTAACCTGTTTAAAACAGCGGCAAAGGGTAAGGTGGCAGCCAATGAGGAAGCTAGTGCAGTAATTGAAGATATTACCAAGGGTAAAAAAGGAGAGAAGTTACATGGCTGGTTAGAGCGTAAGCCTGTTCAGTTCATGGTGCTATCCCTAGTTACTGTTTTGGTAGGAACATTTATAGAGTTGATTCCAACATTCTTAATTAAGTCTAATGTGCCAACCATATCAACTGTACAGCCATATACGCCGCTTGAATTAGAAGGGCGCGATATATATCTGCGTGAGGGTTGTTACAATTGTCACTCACAGATGGTTCGTCCATTCCGTTCTGAAACTGAGCGTTATGGTGAATACTCTAAGGCAGGTGAGTTTGTTTATGACCATCCATTCCAATGGGGTTCTAAACGTACTGGTCCTGATTTAGCCCGTGAAGGTGTGATGACTGGTAAAATTTACAAACCAGATGCATGGCATTATAGCCACATGTTGGATCCGCAAAAGCTAAATGAGAATTCAATTATGCCTAAATATCCATGGTTAATTAGTGATGATTTGGATATTTCTGATTTGCCTGCTAAAATAAGGGCCATGCAAACGCTTGGTGTACCTTATCCTGAAGGCTATGATGAATTGGCGATTGATGATTACAATAAGCAAGCTGATAAGATTGTAACAGGCCTTAAAGCGGCAGGAATTGAAACGGCTCGTGAAAAAGAGATTATTGCATTAATTGCTTATCTGCAACGCCTGGGTACCGATATTTATAAGGTAGCACCTGAGGTAAATGCCATAGTTAACGAATAGAGAAGATTATGAAACTTGTAAGACATTATTTAGAATCGATATCGGGCGTGGAAATTTATCCGATTATTTCGTTCATCATCTTTTTCACATTCTTTTTAGTGGTGACCTACATGGTTATCCGCATGAAAAAAGAGTACATTGATGAGGTAGCGAACTATGCCACAGATAGGGCCGACGAAACGCCATCATCTAATCATTCATAAAAATTATTGAGGCACATAAGTTGGCTTGTGTGCTTCATTAAAATATTACTTCACATCTATGGAAGAGCATAAAAAACAACAGGAATTACCTGAAATAGACCCGTTAACAAATGATAATTTTGTGCCAGAACATGAGTTTGATGGGATACGTGAATTAGCAAATAACCCACCTTGGTGGTTAACATTTATCTTTATTTTCTCCATGTTCTTTGCATACGTTTATTTGGCGAAATACCATTTTTACGGAGATGGCGATTTGCAAATTGCGGAGTACGAAAATGAGCTATTGGCAGCCAATCCTGAGGAAGAAGAAGAGGCTGCAGGAATTAGCATTGAAATGGAGGATATTGATTTTTCGGTTCCTTTGGCCGATGCTGCTGGCTTGGATAAAGGAGCTAAGGTGTTTAAAACCAATTGTGCTGTTTGTCACTTAGCAGAAGGACAGGGATTGGTTGGACCTAACTTAACCGATGAATACTGGATACATGGTGGTAGCTTTGAGGATATTACGCGCATTATTAATAATGGTGTGGTTGAAAAGGGGATGATTGCCTGGAAAGGTCAATTATCGAAAAAACAAATTCATCAAGTGGCTAGTTACATTACCACTTTGGTGGGAACCAACCCTCCTAATCCGAAAGCTCCAGAGGGAGAAAAATATGTGCCTGATGCAGAGTGATTATTAAACCAGTATAGGTTAAATTAATAATCGTACTTCGGTATTTGATTGTATATTATAAAGCTAGCATCATAAAAAATGTTAGCTTTATTTGTTTAAAGTTCGAAACAAGAATTTATTAAAAAACGATTGATCTGCATTAAAAGTCATTTGTTTTAAAATCTACAAATCCAGATAGATGAATAATGAACACAACGATTCTTTTCGTGACCGCATAGTTACTATGAACGAAGAAGGTAGGCGTAACTGGGTGTATGCCAATCAGCCTAAAGGAAAGTTCTATACCATCCGTTCTATTGTCGCTTATGTTCTTCTTGCTTTTTTATTTGTTGCACCACACATTAAAGTAGCCAGTGGTGAGCCTTTGCTACTGTTTAATATTATACAGCGCAAGTTTGTGTTATTTGGAGTGGTTTTTTGGCCACAGGATTTTCATTTGTTTGTTATCGGCTTAATTACAATTATTATTTCCATTGTTACTTTTACAGTGGTGTATGGTCGTATTTGGTGCGGTTGGGCTTGCCCTCAAACCATTTTTATGGAAATGGTATTTCGAAGAATTGAATATTGGATTGAGGGGAGTGGTGATCAGCAACGGATAAGAGCAAAAGGAGAGGATACTTTTGATAAAGTTTGGCGCATGCTGCTTAAGCACTTTTTGTTTATAGCGATATCATGGGCAATAACACATACCATGCTGGCTTATATTGTGGGTTCAGATAAAGTAATGGAATACATCGTAGGAACGCCCTCAGATAATATTAGTGTTTTTATGGCTATCATGATTTTTACCGGAGCTTTTTATTTTGTATTCGCTTATTTTCGTGAGCAGGTGTGTTCTTTGGTTTGTCCTTATGGACGTTTACAAGGGGCTTTGCTTGATAATAATACCTTAATGGTAAGTTATGATTTTAAGCGAGGAGAAGGACGAGGGCCAATGCGCAAAGATGAGGATCGATTATCAGTCGGTAAAGGTGATTGTGTTAATTGTAATAAGTGTGTAAGTGTATGTCCTACGGGTATTGATATTCGTGATGGTATACAATTAGAATGTATCAACTGTACTGCCTGTATGGATGCTTGCGACAGTACCATGCGACGCTATCAACTACCCGAAGGTTTAATTCGAATTACCTCTCAAAACAATATATCAAATGGGGCTAGCTTTCGTTGGACACCACGTATTATTGCCTACACTGCATTAACAACGGCTTTAATTGGTGCTATGGTGGTGTTGTTTACCTTACGTTCAAGCTACGAAACAACCATATTGCGTGTGCAAGGTTCCTTATATCAGAAAATTGATGATACAACTTACTCGAACATTTACAATTATAAAATTGTAAATAAAACGGAGTATGAGGGTAACTTAAGTATACGCTTGGTTGAACCACAAGGCGAAGTAGAATTAGCTGGTAATACCATGTTGGTAAAAAAGCAGGAGAAGATTCAAGGTGTCTTCTTATTAAAATTACAAAAAGAACAATTATCGGGCTCTAGTACCAAAGTTGTATTGGGAGTATACAATGGTGATGACCTTATTGAAACAATTCATACCACTTTTGTTGGGCCGTAGCTACAGTTTAAATCACAAATAATAATTTTTACTATGAAGTTTAATTGGGGACACGCCATTATATTAGTTATTGTAACGGGCGTTATGGGATTTCTTACCTTGGTGTTTTTATCTACCCGTGAGAAAATAGATATGGTTACCGAAGATTATTATCCTAAAGAGCTGCAATATGATGATCAGATTAAGAAGATTAAAAACTATAATGCTTTAGTAACCAAAGTAAAAATATCATCCAATGGCGAAATAAATATCCATTTTCCAAATGATATAGCCGATGCGAATGGCATAACAGGTCTTATTCATTTCTATCGTCCCTCAAACAAGGAGTTAGATGTGGAGCAGGAAATTCAATTAAACGATGATTATGCTATGACGATTCCAAAGACTCAGTTTAAAAACGGTAAATATGAGGTGATAATTGAATGGCAAGCCAATAATCAAGCATATTTAACCAAGCAAGATATTTACATAGACTAATAATAAGATGCATATTATAGAAGGATTTGTATTTGGTTTTTTAGGGAGTTTGCATTGTGTAGGTATGTGTGGCCCCTTGGCCTTAGCTTTACCTTTGCCAACTAAATCAGCAACACAAAAGGCAACGGGAGCAGTGCTTTATAATGTTGGTCGTGCCATTACCTATGGTTTGTTGGGGCTAATTTTTGGTTTACTTGGAGCGGGTTTGAAATTATCGGGGGTGCAACAATGGGTTTCCATTGCTTGTGGTGTGCTTATGATATTATCAGTTATACTTCCTGGTGTCATCAAAATGCCTAAATCAAGTAATAAAGTTTCCACATCCATTTATTCTTCGTTGAAGAAAAAAATAGGCGATTCGCTCAATAGAAAGAAATTAAGTAATCTATTTGTTATTGGCATTCTTAATGGTTTTTTGCCATGTGGACTGGTTTATGTTGCCATATCAAGAGCTGTTACTTCTATCTCCATAAGCGACAGTGTATTGTTTATGGTGTTTTTTGGTTTGGGAACCTTGCCATTGATGTTTGCAGTAGCCTACTTTGCTAATATCATTAAAAGTCGTTTTCTGCATCAACTTCGTAAAGCAATTCCTGTTTTTATCATCATACTAGGCCTGTTGTTTATTTTGCGTGGTTTAAATTTGGGTATCCCATATATAAGCCCTGAATTTAAAGCGGAAACACAAGAGGTTAAGTGTTGTCATTGAAAATGATTATAGTATTTGAATAATAGAAAGGCTGGCGGTAGTGCTGGTCTTTTTTTTTATTTAAAATAAGTCTAAAGAGTCTAACTTTTATTTCCAATATATTTTTTCCCTAGTTCAATTACATTACTTTTGCACTCGATTTGGTTCACACAGCATCTATCGGTGCTAAGTGATAATAGGGAATGCCGTGAGAATCGGCAACAGTATCCGCTGCTGTAAGTCCTATCTGGGTAAAACCAGAATTACTATAATCATCAAAGCCACTGTTCTGGGGAACGGGAAGGCGATTATAGTGGGATAAGTCAGAAGACCTGCCAAAGATTATTCAATTGTTCGTGTCATTCGGAATAAATGCATGGCGATTAATACGTAAAAGTATTCAAAGCCCCGTTTTGTCAGAACAGTTTAATTAACTCAATTTATAGAATGAGGAGTAAACTGTTGATGTTGTTGAATTTTAGAGATATAGCTAATGTATTTCGCTCATTATTGTGTTTAAAGTGCATGCTCTGGTGTGCTTTTATGCTTAATGGGTGTTTTAGTGAGCTTTCAGCTCAGTTGACGGCTTCAATTGATACCATCAATATTATTGAGGTTGAAATTGTTAAGCCCCGTTTAAGTCGGAATAGTGAGCTAGATAGCTACATTGACGTTCCCAAGCAACAAATTGTAAACTACCAAAACCAAAACCTTTCAGAGTTATTAGCGAAAACAACCTTTGGTATGATTACTTCAAGCGGTTACAATGGCGGTATTGCCAGTATACGTTTACGAGGCGGAGGATCTAATCATACGAGTGTGCTTTGGAATGGGTTACCGGTTAATTCACTTACTACTGGTGGAGCTGATTTAAGCATGTTAAATGTTGGTGCTTTCGACCAGATTAAGGTAATTAACGGAGCTGCTGGTGCAAAATATGGAAGTGGTACATTAGGTGGAGCTGTTGAACTGAATAATATACCCAGTTTTAAAGATAGCTCTTCAGTTGCGATTAGTGGGGTGTATGGTAGTTTTGAAACATATAAAGCAAGAGCTAATGCTCAAGTATCAAACAATAATTTAAGCTACTCTGGACAGTTATTTTTTTCAGACTCGAAGAACAACTTTACTTTCGAAGATAATCTGGACCATGGTACGCCTGAAAAAACAATGCAAAATGCTGATGTCCATGAGTATGGTACAATTCATAATTTGGGATTTAAAATAAAACAGCACTTGTTTAATGTTGGTCTTTGGTACCAATTTAAAGATTACAACATTCCTCCAGTCATGGGACCCGGCGATTTAGTCAGTACATCTAATCAAAAGGATTCTACTTTTAAAGCCTTTTTGAATTGGAAGCACTATTCTAATTATTGGCGATTAGAAGCACTATCAGGCTTTATTAACGACGAACTCATCTATACGAATAATGGAGTTCTCATTAATGAAATAGGTTCGAAGCGTCATCTAAATTCTGTATATGCGGGTTATAGTGTAGGAAAATTTTGTTTCGAAACGGGGCTGCGATATAACTACCTCAAAGGCAAGTCATATAATTATTTTGGTGATAAAAAGGAGCATGAGTTAGGAGTATCATTAAATACAACTTTCAAACATGGCATCTCCAGTACCTCAATTCTTCTGAGTAAAGAGTGGAATAGCGTTACTCATCCACCAATTATGTTTGCTTTCGCAAGTCAAATGGTTATAGTTCCCCAGCAATTAGATTTAAGGTTTAAGGTGTCAAGCCATTACCGCCGTCCAACATTTAATGAACGATATTGGGAGCCTGGTGGAAACCAGAATCTTAAGTCAGAAAGAGGTGTTAACGGTGAGGTAGGTCTTTCGTATGTTATTTGGAATACTTTGGAACAGAATATTACTATAGATGAAACACTGTACACGGCCTACAACCAAGAGATGTTAATGTGGGTTCCTGATGATGGTGCATCTAAGCCTATTAATACCGGTAAAGTTAAATCGCTAGGAAGTGAAACAAAAGTTAGTTACGTGAGAAATGGCGCTAATCACACAATTACTGCAGCATTGCTTTATGGCTATGGTAAGCATCAGTTTAACGATGCGGATGCAAGCAATTATAAAGAAATACTGTATTATAAACCCAAGCACCTTTTGCGAGCCTGGGCTACATATTCCGATAAAATATTTGACTTAACTATTAATAACTCATTCCAGTCAGATTGCACTACACCAGATGGTTATACTGTTGATCGTTTTTTTATTACAGATATAATGGCACATGTAAAACCCTTAATGAAGTATGATAAGTTACAGGTATCAATATCTGTTCACAATGTTTTTAATACTAACTATCAATTAATATATCAATATGCCCAACCAAGGCGTAATTATTCGGTTGGATTAAGTTTAATTTTATAAATATACTCAAGATGAAAGATCTATTTAAAGTTTTATTATTAGCAATGCTAATAATAGCTACAGTAGCCTGTGATAACGATGATGATGAACAAGGTAAAGACTTGGATGATGTGGTTTTTGTATTAAATGAAGGCTCAACAAGTGGTTCTGTTTCCTTAGTAAATATTAAAACTAACGAAGTGGTTAATGATGCTTACTTTAAGGCCAATAATGAAATTCCATTGGGATCTTACCCACAGTCGATTGCTGCCTCAGATGATTACTTGGTAATTGCCGTTACTGCTACTGATGAAAAAGGGCACATTGAGGTCGTAGATAATGAAACTATGAAACACGTTATGGCAATAACCAATGTGGGATATCCAAGAGGTGTTGTTGTTGATGGTAATTACGCGTATGTGTCAAACGGCAATTCCTATGGTGAAGTCATTACCATTAACCTGGAAACTTTGGAAGAAGAAGGGGAGCGTATAACAGTTTCCAACGGTCCTGAGCAAATGGTAATTATAGGAAGAAAACTATATGTAGCTTGTAGTGGAGGCTGGAGTAATGACGGTACAAGCGTTGACGTTATTAATTTAGACTCAAAAACTATTGAGAAATCAATAACAACATTAAACTGTCCTCGCGATATGGTTGCTGATGCCGCGAACAACCTTTGGGTTTACTGTGGAGGTGTTACAGAATATGACAGTAATTGGAATGCCGTTGGCATTACTGGGCAAGGACTAACAAAGATCAATACAGCGAATTCAATGGTCGAGAACTTTGATTTTTCTTCTCCATCTTCATCATTTAGTGCTAAACGTTTAGCTGTGAGTGCTGATAAAATGACATTGTATTTTGCTAGAGGGAAATCTATTTTTGATGTTGATTATATGGCAACGGAAATTGATGAGCAAAATGCATTCTTAACTTTGGGCGATAAATATCTTGAAGTTTATGGTTTGGATGTGAATCCGGAGACAGATAATCTATGGGTTTGCGGAAGTACTGGGTATTCAACTGAAACAGATATGCTTGTGTACTCAAATAAAGGAATGGAAACTACCAAATATACAGTTGGTGTTTTAGCTAACTCAGTAGCTTTTGAATTCGAAGATTAACACCCTAACATAGTCCTCATTTGTGAGGAAAGTTTTCTAAAGGTCGGTTTTTTACCGACCTTTTTTATATTCTGTTGATTAATAGTTAAGATTATTGGAAAAGGAATAATATCTTTGGTTGTTTTTTTAAGATGACGATTATACGATAAGAAAATATGAAGAAATTATTTGTTGCTATAGGTGTTGCTGCCGCTTTGGGATTAACGAGTTGTAATGATGTTACTATCTATAACCTGGAAGATCATCAAGGTGCATATATTTTAAACAAAGGAACAACCAATAGCACCATTAGCTATTATAACTACGAGCGCGAGCAATGCACCAATGATTATTATCAAGCTAATAATAGTGGCGCAAGTATTGGTTCTGGAGCAACGTCGATAGCCACACGAAAGACTTCTGTATATCAGAAAGGAATTGCTTATGTAACTTCACCTACCGATGGTAACATTGAAATGATTAATTTGGATGGTTTTAAGTCTATAGGTAATATCGATAGCTTTACAAACCCTACAGATGTATCTCCGGCTGAGGAAACTGTTATTTATGTTGCTCATGATGATGCCATGGTTTCGGCTTATGATATTGTGAATAATACGATAGTTGAATCCTATGAGGTTGCTGACAAGCCGCAAAAGATGGTTAGTTCAGGTAAGTATCTTTACGTTGCCTGTAAGGGCGATGAAACAGGTGCTAAAGTGATTGTTATTGATATGAGTAACAAAGTAAAAGCTGATACCATCGATTTAGCTTACGATAATCCAATTGACATGGCCGTCGACATCGACCGTAAGGTGTGGGTCTATTGCGATGGAGTAGATCAGGCTTTGGTGAAGTTAGATAGAGAATTTAAAACTGATACTATTTCTTTCGATGAAGAAACCTTGGAGCTAGTAGATACGACTTATATCACCAATGAGCCAATTAACCTTTTATTAGGTGCGTCAAAGGGTAGCTCAGACAATCCATTAACAATGTCTAGAGATGGTAGAATTGTGTTTTATGTATATGGGCATTTATGTTCTAATACGATATACGCATCTCCAGAAGAAGGATTGTCAACCGATATTATTATAACTGGAGACTATTCAAGCGAAGCATTTAATGGCATTGACTATGATGGAAGAACTGGTCGTTTAATGGCATTAACTAATGATGGACAGTTGGTTATACTGCGATGGGCCAGTGATGTAAGTAAATGGAATAAAGAAGAAGAATATAAGGTTGGAGAAATGCCAGTTATGACTGGCTTTAATTTCTAATAGACACAAGGATACAAAATAATATAGACCGGGCAGTTTGCCCGGTCTTTTTTTATACCGTATGCTCGTCAACAAATGTTTTGTGACAAACAATGTAACGTTCGTGAGCTCCTAGTCCAATGGATTCACCTTTGCCATTGATCATGGCAACATCAAAAAAGAGCTTTTTCCCTTCCATAAACTTAAGGTGGGCTTTGCATATGATTTCTTCTCCCACTTGTGCAGTTGTAAGGTGTCGTACATTCATTTCTGTGCTTACTGTGTCATAACCCACGGGTAAATTCGGGTCGATCAAAGCTACGCAACACTGTTCCATGTAAACAATCATCGCAGCAGTAGAAATAAATGGTACTTGTCCTGTTTTGAGGTAGGTTGCTAAGTCTTCCTTTTTTACAGTTATTTTTCTTTCATTTTGGCTTCCAACCGATAAGTGATAATTGCTTGGGGGAGCTCCTTTGTGTTTTTTATCGCAGTCTGTTGTCATGGTGTATGGGCTTGTTTCTTTAAATTTAATTCATTTTTAAAATTTAAGAAAGACCAAATGGTAATTTTTAGCAATAAAAAAGGCGAGTATAATTAAATACCCGCCTCGAAATATGTAGTGTAATTTTAAAACTCTGAAGTAAAGTGAAATTTAATGTTCTTGAAATTACTTTCAGCCATTTGCAGCATATAAGCCGAATCTGCCATAAATACATCACGACCAAATTTATCCTTGGCCATATATTGTAATTTACGTTTTTTAAAGTCTTCCAGCTCTTCTTTGTTATCACTTTCTAACCAACAAGCTTTGTGCAAGTTTATTGGTTCATAGCGACATTTAGCACCATATTCGTGCAGCAGACGATATTCAATAACTTCAAATTGTAGTGCTCCAACAGTTCCAATAACTTTGCGGCCATTAAACTGACTTACAAACAGCTGAGCAACCCCTTCATCCATTAACTGATCAATACCTTTAGCCAGCTGCTTTGATTTCATTGGATCGGCATTTTCTATGTAGCGGAATAATTCAGGGGAGAAACTAGGCAAGCCTTTATAATTAAGCTTTTCACCACCCGTTACTGTATCGCCAATTTTAAAATTACCCGAATCAGGGATACCTACAATATCACCAGGGTAAGCTTCATCTATAATGGTTTTTTTCTCAGCCATAAAAGCTGTAGGGCTTGAGAATTTCATGTTTTTGCCTAGGCGAACATGATGATAGTTGGTATTTCTTTCGAATTTACCAGAGCATATTTTTAAGAAAGCTAAACGGTTACGATGGTTAGGGTCCATGTTAGCATGAATCTTAAAAACAAAACCACTGAATTTCTCTTCTTTAGAATCCACTATTCGCTCTTCGGCTTGCGATGGCTGAGGCGATGGGGCTATTTTAAGGAAACACTCCAAAAGCTCTTTTACACCGAAGTTGTTAAGGGCACTACCAAAAAATACGGGTGCCACTTGCGCATTCATGTATGTTTCCGATTCAAAATCAGGATAAACACCCGTTACTAATTCCAGCTCTTCGCGCGCTAGCTCAGCTGAATCTTCACCAATCTGCTCTTCTAATGCCGAGTCACTCAAATCTTTGATGGAGATGCCTTCTTCCAGCACTTGTTTGTTGGGTTCGAATAGGTATAAGCTCTCGTCAAATAAGTTGTAAACACCTTTAAACTGCGGACCGTTACCTATAGGCCAGCTTAAAGGGCGAACTTTTATTTTTAACTCTTCCTCAACTTCATCCAATAGGTCAAAAGGATCTTTACTAGGTCGATCCAGCTTATTAATGAATACAATTACAGGCGTGTTACGCATGCGACAAACCTCCATTAGCTTGCGTGTTTGTGCCTCCACACCTTTGGCAGCATCAACAACAATAATTACACTGTCAACAGCCGTTAAAGTTCTAAAGGTATCTTCGGCAAAATCTTGGTGACCTGGCGTATCTAAGATGTTAACTTTGTAACCGTCGTACTCAAAACCCATTACCGATGTTGCCACCGAAATACCTCTTTGTTTTTCTATCTCCATAAAATCGGAGGTAGCAGTTTTCTTTATCTTGTTCGATTTCACAGCACCTGCCACATGTATGGCACCACCAAATAATAGTAGCTTCTCAGTCAGTGTTGTTTTACCCGCATCGGGGTGACTGATAATGGCAAATGTGCGTCTTCTGTTTATTTCATCAATAAAACCCATGTTCTTCAATTTTGCAGCTGCAAAGTTAAACAATCAGTGCGATTTCATGTTTTGATTTAAAGAATTGTTTGATTAAAAAAAATGATCATTTTTACTTTAGTTTAAAGATTATTATTCAAATTTACTTAGAGATTAAAAGTATATTTGACTGGAAGATTAAACCTTTGAAATTTTAATGAAATATGGGATGGACAAATTATCATGGTCATTGTGAATATTGTGATGGTGCGGGGAAAATAGAAGATTACATTATTAAGGCAATTGAGTTAGAGATGGATGCTGTGGGGATATCGTCGCATGCGCCTGTTCCTTTTCCTACCGATTGGACAATGCCTGCCTACAAGTTAGAGAGTTATCAGAAAGAAATAGATGCTTTAAAAATAAAATATCAAGATCAGATTAAGGTTTACAAATCTCTGGAAGTTGATTATATACCAGGACTTGCGGCACCGAATCATGAGAAGATTAATGAATGCCACTTGGATTATACAGTTGGTTCTGTTCATTATATTGGTAAGATGCAAGATGGAACACATTGGGCTGTTGATGCACCTGCCGATGAGTTTAAAAAAGGTCTTGATTATTCTTTTGATGGAGATGGTAAGCGCGCTGCCATAAGGTATTTTGAGCTACAACGTGAAATGTTGGAAGATGCAAAACCAACTATTCTTGGGCATATGGATAAGATTAAGATGCACAACCAAACATTTAATCTTTTTGATGAGCAAGAACAATGGTATGTTGATGAAGTGATTAAAACGCTCGCTTTAGCGAAAGAGAAAGGTGTAATTGTTGAAATTAATACCAAAGCTTTTTATCGCGATGATCATTTATTCCCTGGCCCTGAGCATTTTAAAAAGATGAAAGAATTAGGTGTTGCTATCACCATTAATTCAGATGCTCATCATCCTGATAAACTTACCAATGCCTTTGAAGAGGTAGCACAAATGTTGGTAGATGCTGGTTATACACACTTAACAGAGCTTATTGATGGGCAGTGGCAGGAAGTGCCATTTACGAATGTTGGAATTGGTGTTTGTGTTGATTAATTAGCGTTTTGTTGTTATTCAAAAATAAAAACATCCTCAATTTTAAGATTGAAAATTTTAGCAATATCATAGGCCAACTTTAAAGAGGGATTATACTTTCCTTTTTCCAGGAAGACTATCGTCTCTCTTCTTACATTCACGTTTTTCGCCAAGTCAAGTTGGGTTAGCTTATCTCTGGCACGCAATTCTTTTATTCTATTTTTCATTTAATTGTATTCTTACGAGTACTTTGGCTATGAATGATAACAGTGCAGAAAGCAGTATTCCACCTCCAATCATGGTTTCAATGTTTGGAAAGTAATCTTTAAATATAAAGATGCAAAACCATACATACATTGACCATGTATAGGCATAATAGCCAGACTTATATTTAAGTAGGCGACTTAATTCATCCTCAGTAGCTAATCCTAATTCTTCTTCTTTATCTCGCTTATATGAATTATAGAAATAAATAATACCAATTACTCCTAAAAGTCCTAATATTAGTGTTTTTAGCCACGGATATGACTTTAGGTCGTTGCTAATTAATAACCACACCAAAATTACCATCGACAAAGTGCCAAATGTTTTTAATAGGTTTTCCTTTTTTAGTCTGTCTCGTTTCATCATATTAGTGTAATGTTATATAAATCTAACACTAAGTTAGAAAAACATAACATTGCAACAAAAAAACTACCCGTAAATGTTTTACGGGTAGCAGTAATTTTTAAAGCAAACGATTATTATAATGGCATGTTACCATGTTTCTTTAATGGTGCTGATTCACTTTTGTTTTGCGTCATTTCAAGCGCTTGAATCAATTTGAATCGTGTTTCTTTCGGTAAGATTATCTCATCCAGATATCCTAACTCAGCTGCCCTATATGGGTTGGCAAAATTCTCACGATAATCATCAACGCGTTCAGCCTTGGCAATATCATCCGTTTCTCCTCTAAAAATGATGTTAACGGCTCCTTCAGGTCCCATAACGGCAATTTCAGCAGTTGGGTAGGCAAAATTTATATCGGCCGCTAAATGTTTTGATGCCATTACATCATAAGCTCCTCCGTATGCTTTACGAGTGATAACGGTGATTTTTGGTACAGTAGCCTCGGCATAAGCGTATAGTAACTTAGCACCATGCTTAATAATACCACCATACTCCTGAACCGTACCTGGTAAAAAGCCTGGTACATCGACAAAAGTAACTACCGGAATGTTGAAAGCATCGCAAAAACGAACGAAGCGAGCGCCCTTGGTTGATGACTCAATATCTAAAACTCCAGCAAGGTAATTGGGCTGATTAGCCACGATACCAACCGTTCTACCAGCCATGCGTCCAAAGCCTGTGATTAGGTTTTGCGCATAATGCGGCATTACTTCAAAAAAGTGTTTGTTATCCACCACATCGGCCAATATCTCATGCATATCGTATGGCTTGTTCGGATCTGCAGGTATGAGTTTCTGTAACTCTTCATTTTCACGTCGGATATCATCAGTAGTTGGCAGTACTGGTGCATCTTCCATGTTATTTGATGGTAAGAAGCTCAATAGCTCACGAATCATCATTAAAGTATGTTCATCATCATCAGCCATAAAGTGAGCCACGCCGCTCTTGGCATTGTGAGTCATTGCCCCACCTAATTCTTCTTTGGTAACTTCTTCGTGAGTTACTGTTTTAATTACCTCAGGGCCCGTTACAAACATGTAGCTAGTGTCTTTCACCATAAAAATAAAGTCGGTGAGGGCAGGAGAGTATACTGCTCCACCAGCGCAAGGCCCCATAATAGCCGATATCTGAGGTATTACACCCGATGCTTTTACATTGAGGTAAAAGATATCGCCATAACCGGCAAGGCTTTGAACGCCTTCCTGAATTCGGGCACCTCCTGAATCATTCAATCCAATCAAAGGGGCACCCATTTTAAGTGCTAGCTTTGATATTTTAATAATTTTATCGGCGTTGGAACGACTTAGGGAACCACCAAAAACTGTAAAATCTTGCGCGAATACATAAACTAGGCGTCCATCAACCTTACCATAACCTGTAATAAAACCATCGCCTGGAAAATGTGTTTTTTCCATACCAAAATTATTACATTGGTGCTTAACCAGTTTGTCCAACTCCACAAATGTGCCAGCGTCTAAAAAAACATCAATACGCTCGCGCGCAGTAAGTTTCCCACCTTTGTGTTGCTTTTTAATTCGTGCTTCGCCACCACCAGCTTCCGCTTCTTGGTTGCGTTCTTCAAACTTCTTATATTTTTCTTCTAAAGTGTGCATTGTTTCAAATCTTAGTTATTCAATTTCAATTAATGGCTGATGACCTTCAACAGCGTCTCCCTCTTTCACGTGAACGTGTTTCACCACGCCATCAACAGAGCTTTTGTATTCACTTTCCATTTTCATGGCCGATACAATTATCACCGTCTGTCCTTTTTCTACTGTATCGCCTTCTTTGACAGGGATTTTCACAATTTTACCAGGCATTGGTGTGGAGATGGTGTTTTCAGCACTGTCAGAACTTGATTTTGAAGCGTTGCGATAGCGTGTGGCAGCGTCAATTACCTCAATTTCGTAGTAGTTACTTATGGTGTTTACTTTGTAATGGTTGAGAGTATCTCCTTGAATCATTTCCATATTAATGGATTGTCCATTCAATAAAATGGAGTAAGTGTCAGATTCAACTTTCTGCAGGTCTAAATTATATACACGACCATCAATGTCCACTTTGTATTTGGTGCCGTCTTGCTCCAGTATATTTATCCGTGCATGACGTGTGTCTATTTTTAATTCAATTGGCATAGTTCGTTTTTTAAAGGCGTAAGATGTTTTTGCGTCGGGCATATTCTTTCCATGCCGATTGGTTTGGTGTTGCTACATTGGTTTTGTCAGCCGCCTCTTTTAATTTTTGGGTATAATCAAGGTAAGCAACAAACAACGCAATGTCTTCACAATAATCGGTGCAGTCATCTTCCTCTGTCATCAGAAAATCCATATTCTTTTCGATGAAATGAGTGTTGTAATCGCCGTTAACAAAGTCATCGGCCTCCATAATGCGTGCAACAAATGGGATCGATGTTTTAACACCTGTAATTTTATATTCATACAGGGCTCTCTTCATACGATCAATGGCCTCTTCGCGGCTTGGAGCCCACGAAATAAGCTTCGAAATCATAGGGTCGTAGTGAAAAGGTATTTCGTAACCTTCGTACACATAGCCATCTGTTCGCATACCTAATCCCATAGGTTCAGTAATGTTTTTAATCACACCAGGGCAAGGCATAAAATTATTCTTATGATCCTCGGCATAGATACGGCACTCAATGGCATGTCCATTCTGACGTAAATCTTCTTGCTTAAATTCAAGTGGCAAGCCATTGGCCACATTAATCTGGGCTTTTACCAAATCAACACCAGTGGTACGTTCTGTAATAGGGTGTTCTACTTGCAAGCGGGTGTTCATCTCTAAAAAATAGAAGTTATGATCGTTATCAACCAAAAACTCTACTGTTCCGGCACCTACGTAGTCAACTGATTTAGCTGCCGATATAGCTTGTTCTCCCATTTTTTGGCGTAATTCAGGTGTCATCAAAGGAGATGGTGTTTCTTCAACTACCTTTTGATGACGACGTTGAACAGAGCATTCACGTTCGAATAGATGAACGTAATTACCATGCTGATCAGCCATTATTTGAAATTCAATGTGATGTGGAGACTCGATGTATTTTTCGATGTATACAGCATCGTTGCCAAAGGCAGAACGGGCTTCTGATTTAGCCATTTCGTAGGCATTGACCAGGTCTTTTTCTTCGCGAACTAGTCGCATACCTTTGCCACCACCTCCGGCACTGGCTTTTAGCATAACCGGATAGCCTATTTGGTTAGCTGTTGCCTTTAGTTTATTAGGATCATCAATGTTTTCTTTTGTTCCAGGTACAACAGGCACCTCGGAATCAATCATCAATTGGCGTGCTGTAAGCTTATCGCCCATGGTGTTGATTGCATGAATTGATGGCCCAATAAAAATAATACCTGCTTTACCTACTTCCTCAGCAAATTGCGCATTTTCGGATAAGAATCCATAACCCGGATGTATTGCATCCGATTTGGATAAAACGGCTACTTCAAGTATTTTTTTAATATTAAGATAGCTCTCGGCAGACGAGGCCGGACCAACACAGTACGCCTCATCAGCATATCTAACGTGTTTGGCAGTTCTGTCAACTTCTGAAAATATTGCCACGGATTTAATGCCCATTTCGCGACATGATCTCATAACGCGAACGGCAATTTCACCTCGGTTAGCAACTAATATTTTTTTAATCATAATGGAATAAAGATTTCATTAATAAAAAATTAGAACTAAAAATGTTCTATAGAACATTAAAAGACCTAAAATTCCGACATGCAAAAAAGCTGATTTTTGTCAGACTTCCAAATAGTTTGAGCAATTTGTGTGGAATCATTATAAATAAGATTAGTGCTAAACACCCTTTTAAGTTGATGGTTTAATTAAGTGTATCTTTGTTAAGGAAGAATTTTAAATTTTTTACTGTTATGCTTAAGAAAAAGGTTGAAGAAATACTGATTAATCAGATCGAAAAAGAGGCTTATTCGTCTAATTTATATTTGGCTATGGCTGTATGGGCCGATACCAATGGTTACGAGGGAACAGCTAATTGGTTATATGCTCAGGCTGAGGAAGAGCGTATTCATATGATGAAGTTTATTAAATATGTGAACGAACGTGGAGGAAAAGCTATTATTCCTGCAATTGAGCAGCCACCTGCTGATTATAAGGGAATAACAGAGGTTTTTGCTCAGGTATACGAACACGAACAGTATGTTACTGAGTTGATTAGCGGTGTTGTTGGTGTTTGTTTAGATGAGAAAGACTTTACTACACACAATTGGATACAGTGGTTTGTAACAGAGCAAATTGAAGAAGAAGCTTCAGTAGCTGCTATCAATGATAAATTACGTTTGTTAGGCGATCATAACTTGTATATGTTCGATAGGGATATTATGGGATTAAGAGGACAAGTACCTGCCAGCGCAGAGTAGTTGTTATCTTTTGCATATAAAATAAGAAAGCCGGCTATCAGCCGGCTTTCTTATTTTATAAACGATTGTGAATTAAATTATTGTCTAATCGTCTTCATAATTTCTTCTTCTTTTGATATTTCATCACCCGCTAAGGTTATTGCTGTTTCAATAATAGCTAAATGCGAGTAGGCTTGTGGGAAATTACCCAATAAGCGCCGTGTTTTAAAATCTAAGTCTTCGCTAAACAAACCTAAGTGATTTGAGCATGCTAACAGAGCTTCAAATTTACGCGTGGCTTCATCTTTTAGTCCGATTTTATAAAGGCTGTTAATTAGCCAAAATGAGCAAATGGTAAAAGCAGATTGAGGCTCGCCAAAATCATCTTCATTTTTATAGCGGAACATCAAGCCGTCGTGCTCAAGCTCTTTTTGAATGGCCAAAACAGTTTTTTTATAACGCTGATCATCCGCTTTAACAAAACCATATGATTCCATTAATAAAACTGCTGCATCCAGATCGTTTGATCCATAGGATTGTGTAAAGGTATGCTTGTCTTCCGACCATGCATTTTTATGTATGTCGGCGGCAATTTCTTCCTCCAACTGCTTCCATTCTGCTGCGTAGGTGTCTCGGCCTAATAAATGAGCAATTTTTTGAGCTCGATCAATGGCAACCCAACATAGTACCTTGCTAAAGGTAAAGTGCTTACCTTCACTTCTTATTTCCCAAATACCCTTATCAGGCAATTGCCAGTTTTCATCAACAACTTTAACAATATTCCGAACGATCGTCCAAAGGTCTTCGCTGTTTCCAAGTGTGCTTTTAAACTGTTCGAAATATTGAAGAATCACATCCATGAGGATACCATAGATATCATTTTGTTTTTGAATATAGGCCGCGTTGCCAATTCTTACAGGCTTAGTTCCTTCGTATCCCGACAGGTGGTCTAATTCTATCTCATGCAGGTTTTTCTCACCATGAATACCATACATGATTTGCATTTTCTCTCCCTTATCGGGCATTAGAGAAATGATAAAATTAAGATAGCGCTCAGCGATACGTTCATGCCCCAACTGAGTCATGATTTTAACCACCATGGAGGCATCTCTAATCCAACAGAATCGGTAATCCCAGTTACGAACTTCTCCAATTGTTTCTGGCAGAGAAGTGGTAAGAGCAGCCAAAATAGCGCCCGATTTTTGATAATTCAAAAGTTTTAAAGTCAGTGCACTACGATTGATTTCGTTCTCGTACTTTTTAAAACTTGTGGTTTTATCAGACCAATTGAGCCAGTATACTTTGGTTCTTTGATGCTTTAAATAGGATCGATCTGTTGTTTGCTTCAGTAACTTTTGATTATAACTTAACAGTAAAAATTCGTTTTGCTTGATGGTTACTGGTAGTTTATTCTTAATGCTTTTTTTATCAAACGAAGAATAAAGGTAAATGGAGTCGTACTCGCCATCAGTAGTGTAAGCCTTTATGTATTCCTCTTCAACATCTACAGTTGTATTGGGTAAGGCATATTCTAACTTTGGTTCAAAATTAATAACAACATTTACCGACCCTGATATGTGTTTGATGTAGCGAACAATATCAGGCGGTGTGTAATAAACGCCACCTTCGTTTCGATATCGTGGCATGAAATCGTGCAATTCAAAAACACCTGAAGCACAAGTGAATTTGGTTACTAATATATTGGTTCGAGGAATATAGAACTGTTCTGTTTCATATTCTTCAGTAGGTCTAACACTAAAGAATCCACCTTTCTCATCATCCAGTATTTTTGCAAAGGTTGAGGGAGAGGCAAAATGCGGTAAACACAACCATTCAACCGAACCGGTTTTTGAAACCAACGCTGCGCTTCGGCAGTTTCCAATGATACCATAATCAAGGTTCTTCATACGCAAATCAACTTATGCTATTTCAATAATAAACTTCTTTCCACAAACAAAGATTAAGTGATAAAAATGTATATTTGCTTGTAGTGCAAAAAAAAAGGTATTTTTTTAATAATACTACTATTTACAGTTTTCTTTTATAAAATCATTAAGAACAACTTTTGTACTATTAAATTCCACTTCTAAACAAAGTAAATTTCAAAGAAGTAATTAATTGTTTATCAACTTATTCAGTAAATCAAATATAAGCCTATGTCGAAACTTCACATTGTGGCCAACAGGTTGCCATATAGTTTAGTAAAAGAAGAAAATGAATACAGTTTAATAGAAAGTGTTGGAGGGTTAGCTACTGGCATGAAATCGGTTTACACCGAATATGGTGGGAAATGGATAGGTTGGTCTGGCGTTAATTCTGATGAGTTATCAAATGATGAATCGACAAAAATTGATCAATTATTAGATGAAAAGAGTTGTGTAACAGTACCCTTAAGTGAGCAAGAGATATTAGAGTATTACGAAGGTTTTAGTAATAAAACAGTATGGCCTTTGTTTCATTATTTTACCCAATATGTTGATTACTCACCTGAGAATTGGGAAACCTATAAGCGCGTAAACCAACGATTTGCTGATCGCGTATTAGAAGTTGCTGAAGATGGAGATACTGTATGGGTGCATGATTATCAATTGCTTTTGGTGCCTGAAATGATCAAGTCTGTGAAACCAAATGTAACGGTCGGTTTCTTTTTACACATTCCTTTTCCTTCCTATGAAGTATTTCGTATTCTTCCGTGGCGTATGGAGTTATTGAAGGGAATGCTGGGTGCTGATTTATTAGGCTTTCATATTTACGATTACGAACGTCACTTTTTAAGTTCTGTTCGTCGACTATACGGATATGAAATAGCTTTTAACCAGATTCATGCAGGTAATCGAATTATAAAAGCCGATTCGTTCCCAATGGGTATCGATTATGAGAAGTTTAGGAAAACTTCGACCATGGTTATGCATAAGACAATTCAAGAGCGATCGGACTTGCATAAGGAGCTTGAGAAGTATTTTATGACATCTCCCGATCGACGATTAGTATTATCCATCGACCGTTTGGACTATACAAAAGGTATCCCTCAACGTTTGAAAGCTTTTCGTAAGTTTCTGGAGAAGTATCCAGAGTTTCATGGTAAAGTAACTCTGATAATGTTAGCGGTGCCAAGCCGTGGACAGGTAGAAGAGTATGTAAACCTGAAAAAGGAAGTAGATGAGCTTGTTGGGAATATCAATGGAACCTATGGGAATATTAACTATACCCCTGTGTGGTATTTTTACAGAGCTATGCCATTTGAGAATTTGGTAGAACTTTATAATATGTCAGATGTGGCATTGATTACACCATTGCGCGATGGAATGAATTTGGTAGCCAAAGAATATGTGGCTTCGAGGGGTAATCAAACGGGTGTAATTGTATTAAGTGAAATGGCGGGAGTAGCGCAGGAAATGGGAGAGGCCATTACAATTAATCCAATTAATGAAGATGAAATTGCAGCGGCATTGCATACCGCCCTTACAATGCCTATTGACGAGCAGAAAGAAAGAATGAAGTTTCTGCAGGAGCGAATTCAGCGTTATTCGGTGTTTAAGTGGGCGGGTGAGTTTGTTAATGCTTTAGAGAATGTTAAGCGTATTCAAAAGGAGTTTCTTGTCAAGAAAATTACCGATAAGGTGTTTACTGAGATTAATGATAAATATAAGAAGGCGGGTAAACGTGCTATTTTCCTTGATTACGATGGCACCCTTACTTCTTTCCATAAAAATCCACAAGAGGCAACGCCAAACGAGGAGTTATATACCATTCTTAATCGTTTAATTGCCGACGAGCGAAATACCGTTACAATTATTAGTGGGCGCGATCGTTATACCCTAGAAAAGTGGTTTGCTGATGTGCCAATTAATTTGATATGCGAACATGGTGTTTGGCTTCGCAAACATGGTGAAGAGTGGCAAACAATTACAAAGGTTAATAATGATTGGATGCCAATAATTCGTCCGGTTTTGGAGCGTGTTGTTGATCGTACGCCAGGTTCATTTATCGAAGAAAAGAATTATTCACTCGTGTGGCATTATAGAAAAGCCGAGCCAGAACAAAGCCTTATTCGTGCCAATGAGTTGAAAGATGAGTTGCTGGATTTAGTGGGTAACCTAAATCTGGAGATAATGGAGGGTAGCAAGGTTATTGAAGTGAAAAGTGGTGGTATTAATAAAGGTATTGCTGCTAATCAGTTTATTCATAACGAGAACTTTGACCACATCATTGCCATGGGGGATGATTGGACTGACGAATACATGTTTACCGAACTGCCAAAAGAGGCCGTTACAGTTAAGGTTGGTATTCAACGTACTAGTGCCAACTTTAAATTGGAGTCGGTGGATGCTGTTCGACAATTCTTATCCCAATTGGGAGAGTAAGCGATTGTTGAATTAAATTGCACATACAATTGTCATAAAAAAAGCGTTGCCCATAAATGAGCAACGCTTTTTTAGTATTTGAATATTTAAAGCTTATTTCCAGCCTCCACCTAATGCTTGGTAGAGTTTTACATAAGCTTCTAACAAATCTTGTTTATTACCTGTTTGCGACATTTGAGCATCAAATGCTTGTCGCTGACTTTCAAGAAACTCGATGTAACTAGCAATACCTTTATCGTATCTATCGCCTGATAACGTTGCGGCTTCTACAGCTGCCTCAACGTGCTCCCGAATGGCTAGTTCTTCTTCTTTTAAAGTTTCGATGTTAATAAGGGCATCTTCAACCTCTTTAAAAGCATTAAGAACCGTGTTCTCATACTGATACACTGCTGCTTCGGCTCTTGCTCGTTCGGCCTTTACTCGGTTTTTATTTTTACCCCAATTGAAAATTGGGCCTAACAGACTACCACCAATACTCCATGCGGGATCGCCAGATGCAAACGTACTTAAGTCATCGCTGGCCAGTCCAAACATACCTGTTAAGCTGATGGATGGTAAGCGTGCCGCTTGTGCTGCTCCTACTAATGCATTTTGTGCTACCAACTGTTGTTCCGCCATTAAAATATCAGGCCTTCGATTAAGGATGTCGGCAGGCAAACCAGCTGGTATTTCAGGTACCTCAGTGTAGGCATCTAGGTTACTTTCTAACTCAATGCTTTTGGGGTTTTCACCAATTAAAACACTTAAAAGGCTAGCCGAACGCGCAGCATTTCGTTTGTAAACAGGAATGGCAGTTGCTGCAATCGCCTTTTGAATACGCGAATGATTGACGTCAATGGCAGGAATAATACCTGCCTCAAAGCGTTCTTTCAATATCAGGTATGAACTGTCGCGAATAGCATATGTTTGTTGTGCAATCAATGCTTTTGTATTAAATTCCATTACCTGAAAATAGGTTGCAGCCACCATTGATATCAATGATAAGCGCAGAGTATTTAATCCATATTCCGACGCTAAGTATTGAGCTTTGGCTGATTCGTTCATTCGTCGAAGTTTACCCCAAAAGTCAATTTCCCAACTGGCTTGTGCTACAGCACTGAAGTTACCGGTGGGTTCTGGTAATTTAAATCCTTGAAAATTACCTCTCCCCGCAGATCCTGAATAGTTGAATTGAGGCCACAAGTCAGCTTTTTGAATAGCCATTTGTAAGCGGGCTGCCTCAACATTTTGAGCCGTTGCTAACAAATCCTTATTGTTCTCAAGTGCTTTATTTATTAGGGTATCCAGAATAGGGTCATTAAATAGATCCCACCACCTTAAAGTTTCGTTATAAGTTGTATCTCCGTACGCAAACATGAAACTAGCAGGTGCTTCCATTTCTGGGCGCGTATAATTTTTACCCATTTTACAACTACTAACAAGCAGTATTCCAAGTGTAAAAAACAGAATGTATTTAGTCATTTTCATCGGTCGTCTTTGTTTGGTTAGCAAGCTCTCTTTTTTCTTCGTATTTGGCTATTTTTCCAATGAATACGAATAGCATCGGATACATAACCACACCAAGTATTGTTGCGATTGTCATTCCACCTAATAAGGCCATTCCCATTACTTTACGGGCTTCGGCTCCAGCCCCGGATGCAATTACCAGTGGAAGTACGCCAAGAATAAAAGAAAAGGCTGTCATTAAAATAGGTCTGAATCGTAAGCGTGCCGATTCGATGGCAGCATCAAATAGACTTAAGCCTTCGTCAAACTTAATTTTGGCAAACTCAACAATAAGGATGGCATTTTTTGCCGCCATGGCAATGAGCATTACCAAAGATATTTGCATAAAGACATTGTTCTCAAAACTAGGACTAATGAAACGTGCGAATAAAACAAATACCATGGCGCCTAATACGGCAAATGGCGTTCCCAGCAAAATGCTAAAAGGTAAGGACCAACTTTCGTATTGAGCGGCTAAAATGAGGAATACAAACAGTAAGGCAAAAACAAAAACAATGTTGCCTGATCCACCAGCCTTTTTCTCTTGATAAGACATGTTAGCCCATTCGTACCCCATTCCTGGAGGTAATACTTCTTGCGCTACCTCTTCAAGTGCACTCAGAGCTTGTGCCGATGAGTAACCTTCAGCAGGTGATCCTGATAATTCAACTGAACGGTATAAATTAAATCGGTTAGTGAAGTCAGCGCCATAACTTTTTTCAACGGTTACTAGAGATGATAGAGGCAAGCTTGCTCCATCTTTATTCTTAACAAAGAACATATCTAGTTGGTCGCCGTTTAACCTGAACTCAGGAGCAGCTTGCAGATAGGCCTTGTACAAACGACCAAAACGGTTGAAATCATTGATGTATGCTCCTCCTAAGAAAGCACTGATTGTGGTGTACAAATCGTTTAGCTGAACACCTGCTTTCAATGCCTTGTCGCGATTAATATTTAATCGGCGTTGTGGCACATTCGCTCTAAAAGTAGTAAATACATTGGCGATTTCAGGTCGCTTTTGCACCTCAGCGATGAATTTAGCAGTTTCTTCTGCCAGATATTGAGGTGTATTACCTTGTTTATCTTGCAGCATTAATGAAAAACCAGAGCCACTACCTAAACCTGGAATGGCAGGAGGACCAAAAGAAAACACCTGAGCTTCTTTGATTCCTTTGTAAAATAGAAAATTAAGCTTTTGAGAAATCTGGTTTGCTTTAAGTTTTCGATCACTCCAGTTTTTTAAGGTTACAAAAATGATACTTGAGTTGGTAGACATACTACCTGACAAAAGGTTGTAACCAGATACAGAAGCAACACTGCTGATTTCATCTACTCCATTTAAGAGGGTTTCAACTTCGTCAACTACTGCCTGGGTTCGTTGTAATGAGGCAGCATCTGGGAGTTGTACATTCACAAAAAGATAACCTTGGTCTTCTTCTGGAATAAAACCACCTGGAATGAAACGGCCAACCACAACAATTAAAACTACTGTTGCACCAATAAAAATCATGCTACGTGTAATTTTACGCGCCACGATATTGGTTATTTTCATGTATTTGACAGAGCTTTTGTCAAAGGCCTTGTTGAAAGAACTGAAAAACCGTCCGAGCAGTCCGGATGAAGGCTCTGTCTTACGCAGCAGTATAGATGCCAAGGCAGGAGACAATGTTAAGGCGTTGACAGATGAGAAACAAACCGATACTGCCACCGTAATAGCGAATTGTTGATAGAGTCGACCTGTTATTCCCCCCATTGATGCTACTGGGATAAATACAGCAATTAACACCAAAGTGGTTGCAATAACCGGCGCAGTAACCTCTTTCATGGCAGCAATAGTAGCTTCCCTGCTATTCATGCCTTTTTCAATATTCACCTGCACAGCTTCAACTACTACAATGGCATCATCCACCACAATACCAATAGCCAGAACCAGTCCTAAAAGTGATAGAGTGTTAATAGTAAAACCTAACATTGGAAAAATGGCAAAAGCACCAATTAAAGAAACTGGAATTGCAACGGTAGGGATAAGTGTTGCTCGCCAATCTTGTATAAATAAGAATACCACTAAAATAACAAGAATAAGAGCAACAATCAGCGTGATAGCTACTTCTTTAAGTCCGGCAGTAATTGGAGCCGTTGCATCTAGAGCTACATCGTATGTTACACCTTCAGGAAATGAAAGCCCAAGTTCATCCATGGTTTTAAGAATTTCCTCTCCCATGGTTACGGCGTTGGTGCCTGGAGACTGATAAATTGCGATCAGTGCACATGGCTGGCCTTTAAACTGAGCGTTGGAATTGTAACTTTCTGTTCCCAGCTCTATGGTTGCAATGTCTTTTAATAGTACCTGGCTTCCATCGGGGTTAGTGCGAATAGCTACCTCACCGAATTGATCTGCTGTTACCAAACGATCCGGTAAGGTAACAGTGTAAGTGTGTTCTGTTCCAACGGGGGCAGGCTCGGCACCAAATTTACCTCCAGGAACGATTATGTTTTGCTCGCGAATGGCGGCTGTAATTTCAGGAACGGTCAAGTTGAGCTGCGACAGGCGGTCTGGTTTTATCCAAATTCGCATTGAGTAATCGCTGGCGCCCATCACTTGTACGCGACCAACACCATTAACACGTGCTAGTATATCCTGTATGTTAATGATGGAGTAGTTACCTAAAAATTCCTGATCAAAACGTCCATCACTATAAACGGCTAGAGCCATTACAATACTACTCATACTTTTTTCAGTAGTAACGCCCAGGCGCTTTACTTCTTCTGGAAGTTTGGCTGTTGCTGCCGATGCTCTGTTTTGAGCAAAAACGGTGTTCATATCTGGGTCGGTACCCACTTCAAACGAAATGTTAATGGCCATACTGCCATCATTGGCATTGGTTGATTTCATGTAGATCATATTCTCAACACCATTAAGCTGCTGCTCAAGAGGTGTCGCTACCGATTGTTCTACATTTAGTGAGTTAGCCCCTGTATAATTGGCTCTTACCTGAACCATTGGAGGGGTTATATCCGGAAACTGTTCCATTGGTAATTGCAGTGCAGAAAGACCTCCTACAATAAGAATTACAATGGCAATAACCATGGCCACTATGGGCCTTCTTACAAAAAAACTTCCCATAATTGTTACTGATTACTGCGTACAGATTTAAACTCTTTTTCTTTTGGTGCTACTTTCATTCCCGTACGAACACGGTTAAGACCTTCCATAACAACCCGCTCATTTTCATTGAGGCCTGATGAAATTATTACCATGTCCATTAAAGTTTGTCCTATTTCAACGGAACGGTATTCAACTTTATCTTCTGCATCTACCACATAAAGGTTGTATTTCCCTTGTACCTCTTGAAGGCACTTAATTGGAATTATAACCACATCATTAGGATTCTCAATTGTCAGTCGTAGTTTAGCAAATTGCCCTGGACGAACAAGTTCTTCCGGGTTTGGAAATGATGTTTGAACCATTAGCGTTCCGGTTGTAGGATCTACATTTCTACCCACGAAATCGACCTTTCCTAGGTAAGGGTGTCTACTGCCATCGGCAAAAAAGAGTTCTACCTCTGCTTTTTGTTGTTCACGTGTGTTTTTTACAGCTTCTCTGGCTTTTGCAAAATTAATGATGCTTAAATATTGCAGTTCGGTTAGGTGAAACTGAACAAGAATCGTGTCTAGGCGAGAAACAGTATTTAAAACCACTGGGTTTGGTTCGCGTCCAACGTAATCGCCTACTTTAGCTTGCGAGCGTCCAATTAATCCATTAATAGGAGAGTATATTTTAGTGTAACCTCGTTGTATTTTGGCATAATCAAGCGATGCTTCCGCTGCTTCCAATGAGGCTTTGGCAGCACCAAAATTAGCTAATGCGGCATCATAATCACTTTGACTAACGGCGTTAGTCTCTGCTAATGGTTTGTAACGTTTGTAGTCACTCTCTGTTTTAACCAGGTTTGTTTTGGCTTGGGCGACAACACTTAACGCTTCAGCTACTTTGGCATTTAATGGAGCAGGGTCGATTGAATATAGCAATTGCCCTTTCTTAACATTTCCTCCCTCATCAAAATGGATACCCTCAAGGTAGCCATCAACTCTGGCTCTGATTGAAATATCAAATAATCCATAGGTCTGACCCACAAACTCTTTATGCAGAGCTATGTTTTCAGTTTTAGCTGTGTAAACGGGGATATCTGGCAGGCCCACCTGAGCCTTTTTATTGTTACAGCTCACGAGAGCTGTAATTATCAGTAATACTAATGCTATGTTTCTCATAGTTTGTAAGCTTGATTAGTCGATTATAAAATTAGATTTTAAGTATTCGTAAAAGTATAGAAATTTAACGCTAACGCATGCTAGTTGTTGAATGTAAATGCTAATAATTATTAACAAAACAGGTATCTTTTACGATTGTTTCAATATTTTAGTCTACATAATGTAAAAAAGGAATAATGGAAGGGTTTAAAAAGATTAGTAATCCGTTTATTAAACAAAAAGGCGAGATATATAATTGCATTGGCTGTTCGCCCAATAATCAAATAGGATTCCATTTAGAGTTTTATGCCTCAGATCATGAAGTGGTCGCCTTTTGGGATGCTACCACGAATTTTGAAGGTTATACCAATGTTGTACATGGCGGAATACAAGCAACTTTGCTGGACGAAATAGCCAGTTGGTATATATACGCGATGTTGGATACGGCTGGAGTTACCAAACGTTTAGATGTTGAGTACCTGAAACCGCTTTATGTGTTGGGAGGTCAGGTGAAAGTGAAAGCTAAGCTTAAAGAAAAGAATGCTAAGTCAGCGCTGATTGAGACAGAAATAGTTAATTCAAAAGGAGTGGTTTGTTGTAAAGCGATTGTGGAGTATTATTTATTTCCGCCTAATGTAGCTAAAGCCAAATACATGTACCCTGGTAAGGAAGCATTTTGGGAATAAAAAAGCCCCGTTCACTTTGGAAAGAGTGTAAGAACGGGGCAAGGGGAAAACAACCTGTTAGGAAAGATTAAACGAATATAATACAAAACAATGATTGCTCTGCTGTGTAAGTTTTGTCTTTGTGACTAACGGGTGGTTTTATTAGATTAAATTGGAGAATAATTCCATTAATAACTTTTGCTAAACTATCTAAAGCTTTACTATTACCATAAAAACGCCTCTGTTAAAATGGTTTTCCTATGTTGAATCGGAGATAGGGGAATGTGTGTTGTTGGGCTAAGTGTTTAATTATTGATAGAAGTTATGAGCAATAAAAAAGGCTGTTCGTTGGAACAGCCTTTTTCTATAATATTATTTATACATTTTATTGACCAGTATATGATCGGCAATGGTCATGGCTGCCATGGCCTCAACAATTGGTACTGCTCGCGGCAATACACAAGGATCATGTCGCCCATGGGTGGTTGACTTTATCTCTTCACCATCTTTGTTAACAGTGTTTTGTTCCATTAATATGGTGGCAATGGGTTTAAATGCTACATTAAAGTAGATATCTTCACCATTGCTGATGCCTCCCTGTATGCCTCCTGATCGATTGGTTTTTGTTCTTACCCGATCACCATCCATGTAAAATTCATCGTTGTGCTGCGAGCCTAGTAAATCGGTTGCACCAAACCCTAAACCATAATCAAAGCCTTTTACCGCATTAATGGATAGCATGGCCTGACCTAAAGTAGCATGTAACTTGTTAAATACCGGATCGCCAAGGCCTACTGGTGCATTTTTAATTACACAGCTTATTACTCCTCCAACAGAATCTTTGTTTTTGCGAATAGTATCAATATAAGTAATCATTTCATTGGCCGTTTCAGTATCCGGGCAACGCACAATGTTACTTTCGGTATTGGCCAAGTCAAGTTGTTGATACTCCTTACTTAGCTGAATTGAACCGACTTTTGATGTGAAAGCTTGTATAGTAATGCCTTGCTGTTGAAGCATTAATTTGGCAATGGCACCTGCCACCACACGTGCAATGGTTTCGCGAGCCGATGAGCGTCCGCCACCACGGTAGTCGCGTATACCATATTTACTTTGGTAGGTATAATCGGCGTGCGATGGACGATAGACATCTGCAATATTTCCATAATCATTGGAACGTTGGTCTTTGTTCCAAATAACAAAGCCAATAGGCGTACCAGTAGCTTTTCCTTCGAATATGCCTGATAAAAATTGTACTTTATCTTCTTCATTTCGAGGCGTTGTAATCGATGATTGTCCCGGACGTCTTCTATCCAATTCATTTTGAATAAAGTCTTCATCAATTACAGTATTGGGCAATACACCTTCGATAACTCCTCCAACAGCTTTGCCATGCGACTCGCCAAACGAAGTAAGTTTAAACAATGTTCCAAATGAATTTGCAGACATATGATGTAATATATTTATGGTTTGTTAAAAAATGATGCGCAAAAATAAGCGATTATAAGTGAATGCCCAAGGTATTAAAGGTTTTTAGTACTACTCTTTGTAATGGAATGAAGTAGTTGAGCTGATGATTATCAGTTTAAAAAAGAAAATGATTAGAAAAACCAAACACTATTTACAAGTAATTAGCCTCCACTTGACTATGTGCTTGGTTTGATAAATACCAAAATAATTTGAATATGGATTTCTTTGGCATTAAAAAAGGGAGATGAATAACACCTCCCTTTTAAAAATATCTTAATGGATAAATTATCCGCATGAGCAGCCACCGCCGCAACCGCCACCACCTGATTCAGAGCCACAGCCTCCAGAACCACATGACTCAACAAGCTCATCTTCTGAAGCCTCGCGTACCTCAAGTACTTCACCTTTAAAGAAAAGGTTATCGCCAGCCAATGGGTGGTTAAAGTCCATTTTAACTTTTTCGTCACCTAATTCAAGAACTAAACCGTTTAAACGGTTGCCGTGTGCGTCTTGCATTGGTACGTGGTTACCTACAGTAAGAAGTTCCTCGTCAATTTTTCCTTCTACTTCAAAAATGTTCTTTGGAATTTCAACAATAGCATTTGGGTTAACTTCACCATATGCTTCACCTGCTTTTAGTTCAAAATCAAATGCAGATCCTTTTCCAAGACCTTCTAGTTTGTTTTCAAACATCTCCAACATTTTACCTGCGCCAAAAACAAAGCCAAGCGGAGCATCTGCTTCCGTTTTTTCAATTACTTCACCTTCGGTGCCGTTTGTGCGTAACTCGTAGGAAAGGGTAACGAATTTATTTCTTCCTATTTCCATTTTATAAAATTTAGTATGTTATTATTTTCTTATTAATGGCTTCTCACTTATCAATTATTGCGCCAACTTTTATTTACTGACAATGCTTCATGCTAACTGACAACTAGTCGAAAAGCGCTGCAAAGTAAATCAGTTTTTTAAAACCTGACAATCAATCGTAATAAAAAGACAGCAGAGTATTAAAAATGTTCAAGGTAAAAAGCATTTTTAGGCTGAAAAAAAGATAAAAACAGCAGCTTGTATCAATAAATTATATGCTGAATTAATCTGATTCATTAATGATCTCTTAATTATTAAAGTATCTGTAAGCTTAATATAGAACTCATTAATGACATAACATTCCAATGCAAAATCCCCAAATGTAGGTATTGGCGGAATTAAAGAATTTTTTCATTTTTGCATCGTGATAAATAAGTATATAAAATACCAAAAGGTCTTAAATAGCCTAGCCATTCTCATGGTTATGCTGTTTGCTGCACAAATAGCAAGCAATGCCTTATTTTATCACACACATACCATCGACGGTAAAGTGTATAGCCATTCGCACCCTAGTTGTGATGGTCATTCACATGCATCAGCTGATTTTGCTTTTTACCAACAATTGCAAAATATTTTAGCAGAAGAGAAGCCTAAGCTTCTGAGTGATATTTTACCGATATATCTTGAGGTAATTAGCATAGATGTTAAGGCTCAATTATCAGACTGCCTATTAAATAATAATGCTGGCAGGGCTCCTCCTGTGGCATAGTAAATCTTTCTTTATTAAGTATTTAGTGACTTGTTTTATCCTTATAGACTAAGGTTAAAGCAGAGTTGTAAAATCATTTTGTCAATTATCACACAACCTAATATTAACTCATAATCTAATAACAGATTATTAAACCTATCTAACAATGAAGTATCGTATAACGAAAGCTTTATTACTATTAAGCCTTTTTATTGTTTCTGGACTTGTAATGGCGCAAACCCCGCCACCAGAACCTATGTGTAGCATTCAAGGTGTTATTACATCTGAGGGAAACCCCTTACCATTTGCCACCATCACTATTAATAATACCACCTTGGGAGCAGCATCTGACATACAAGGAGAATTTGGGTTCGGCTACATTCCTGAAGGAGAATTTATTGTTAAAGCTCAAGCAATGGGGTATAAGCCAAGTGAACAGCTTGTTACGTTTAAAAATGGTGTGGTATCCAATATTGATTTTGAATTGGAAACCGATGTTCTTGGACTTGAGCAAGTGGTTGTTACTGCAGATCGTAACGAAAAGAAGCGAAAAGATGCTTCGACTATTGTAAATACTTTAACACCCAAGTTACTTGAGAATACACAAGCCATTTCCATTGCAGAAGGATTGAATTATGTGCCTGGTCTGCGTCTTGAGAATAATTGCCAAAACTGTGGTTTTACACAAGTACGTATGAACGGTTTGGATGGCGCTCACTCACAAGTACTGATTAACAACCGTGCTGTATTTAGTAATCTGGCTGGTGTTTATGGATTAGAGCTAATTCCATCGAGTATGATTGAGCGTATTGAAGTTGTAAGGGGTGGAGGTTCCGCTTTGTATGGAAGCAACGCTGTGGCTGGTACCATTAATTTGATTACGAAAGATCCAATGTCGAACTCATACGACTTAACAACTCAGTATAATTCGGTGGGATTAGGTGGTGATGGTCAAGCGCAAGGCGACTATTCGGTAAATATGAATACTACCATTGTAAGCGATGACAAAAGAACAGGCTTAGCACTTTATGGTTTTTATCGTGATAAAGACCCTTACGATGCGAATGATGATGGCTTTTCTGAGATAGCTCAAATTGAGAACCTGACAATGGGTGCTCGTTTATACCACCGTATTGATTACAGAAATAAAGTGACTCTTGATTTTATGCGTATTAATGAGGAGCGAAGAGGTGGTAATATGTTTGATTCTCCTCATCATGAAGCAGATATTTCAGAAGCCGTGGATCATAAGATTACGACAGTGGCTGCCACGTACGAGCGATTTATTGGAACAGGGAGCATGTGGTCGGTATACGGCTCTACTCAAAATGTTGATCGAGCATCGTACTACGGAGCTGAGCAAAGCTTACAGGATTATGGACAGACCGACGGATTGACTTATAACGTGGGAACACAATTCAAAACAGATTTTGGAAAAAACAGCCTTGTTACTGGTATCGAACTGGTACACGATGATATGTTTGACCAGAAATTAGGCTACCCTGATTATTCAAATCCATTACCAGATGGTGGTTTTGAGCACGTACCAAATACCACTATTACTGATCAGAATAAAAATGTATACGGTGTATTTGCCCAGTATGATCGTCAGATAGGGCCTGTTAAAGCGTCTTTAGGTGGTCGTTTTGACCGTTATGAAATTACTGACCTGGATCATAAAGAAGGCAATAACGATGGCAATGTGTTTAGTCCGCGAGTTAATTTATTGTGGGATGTGATGCCAGCCTTGCAATGGCGTGTAAGTTACTCACAGGGCTACAGGGCGCCTCAGGTATTTGATGAGGATTTACATATCGAAACTTCAGGCTCGCGAAAAGTGGTGTATGCTAATGATCCTAACTTAAAGCAAGAAACAAGTCATTCATACATGACTTCATTTGATTTTAACCATCGATTTGGTGTATGGAATGTGGGGCTTTTGGTAGAGGGTTTTTATACCAACTTGGATGATGCCTTTTCAAAGTCTCCTGAATTTGACGAAGAAACAGGTATTACAACATATGTTCGAAGTAATACCGAGGATGGTGCGGTTGTTAAAGGTGTTAATCTAGAGCTAACAGCTACACCTAACGAAAAAATTTACTTACGTGCTGGTTATACAACTCAAAGCAGCGAATATGGTGAAGCAGTTGAGTTGGGTGAAAGTGATTTCTTACGTACACCAAATGATTATGGATTTTTCTCATTGGATTATAATCCAACATCTAAATTAACTTTGATTGCAAGTGGTACTTATACAGGTAAGATGAAAATTGCCTATTATGGTTCAGAACTTTTACCTGGCGAAACACCAATTGTTATTGGAGATGAGGATCCTGGGGTAATACGTACTACACCAACATTTTTTGACTTAGGCCTTAAGGCAGAATACGATCTTAAAATTGGTGGCCTGCCAATTAAAGCATTTGCTGGTGTGAAAAACATTTTCAATTCATACCAGGATGATTTTGATTCGGGAATTGACCGTGATCCAGCTTATGTTTATGGACCAACCAATCCACGCACTATTTATGCCGGATTAAAGTTGAGCAATGTATTCGGACATTAGAATAAGATAAAGTATCACACTTGAAGCCTGGTTTTGCCAGGCTTTTTGCGTTTTTATAAGTGTCAGTTCCAACAGGAAGCTAAGATCCGTGACAGGAGGCTGAATGTAGTTAACAGGGAGGTGGATGTATCTAACAGGAAGTTCAAATCATTAACAGGGGCATGTGGTTTAGTAACAGGAGGGCTAGATTTTGATGATTTAGGTTTCCTGTTGATGATTAGGTGCTCCATTTGAATGATAAGGTGTTCACAGATGAATTGTTGGTGTCTTTAAGTTTGTTTAATACTAATAATCGACTAATTAATTCTGCTCCCTATTTACATTACTTATGTCTCAAGCCGACGGGCTTTTCATTTTTGCCTACAGCTGCAAAAACGGAAACAAAAAAAGCCGTCGCTGACATGGAAAAACTAAAAATCATTGCTCTTCACTGAAAGAAAAGAACTCACTGCGTTCAAACAGCTTTTCTTTTTAACGCTTCGTTTAATGATTTTCTTAACGCTTTTACATGAAGGCGAATTCAATACCCTAAAATTATTTACTATGACCATAACTGCTTTACTTTCTATTCAATGCAACGCATTTAGCTAAATTGGTGGTAATGTTTGTTTAATTGTGCAGTTAAATGGGTGCAGGTGGTTAATTATAAATTTATCCGATTATTAACCATCGGTAAAATGTATACAACTTGTGCTAATTTGTATACATCATCGCACAAAATACCCATTACTTTTGTTGATGTTAAAATGAAATGATTACAATGAGTAAAAGACGAAAAATAATGATAATAGGCATCAGCATTATAGTGGCTTTGGTATTACCAGTTGTGCTTTTTATGGCTTTTAGTCCTCAGTTTGGAGGTATAGCCAGTAAGGAATCACAAGCAGGGTATAAGCAATCGTCGCAGTTTAGAAATGGAAAGTTTGCTAACATCAATGATGAGAAAGTGAATATGTCGGGTGATAATTTTATGGCCATGATTAAGGAGCAGTTTAACATGCATCCGAATGCAAGGCCTAAACCTGCACCTGAGTTGATAACCATGGATTCAGCTGATATTGCCAATTATAAGGGCGATACGCGTTTATTTTGGTTTGGGCATTCATCATTTCTCATACAAACAGCAGGGAAAAATATATTGATTGACCCCATGTTAGGACAGTCGGCCTCGCCTGTGCCTTTAGTTGGTGTTAAACGTTTTAATGCTGAATTACCAATAGACATAGAGCAATTGCCAAAGATTGATCTGATCCTCATTTCACATGATCATTACGACCATTTGGATTACGGATCCATTCTAAAATTAAAAGACAAAACGGATGCGTTTTATACGCCTCTGGGTGTTGGTTCACACCTAAAAGAGTGGGGTGTAGATGCTAAGCGTATTACTGAATTGGATTGGTGGCAAGAAACGCAGGTAGGCAATGTAGTGTTGGCTTGTACTCCCGCACAGCATTTCTCGGGACGCGGTAAATGGTTTTCTGATCAGGCATCTACCTTGTGGTGCTCATGGGTGATAAAAACACCGGAAAAGAATCTGTTCTTTAGTGGAGATAGCGGCTATGGTAAGCATTTTTCTAGCATTGGTGATAAATATGGCCCGTTTGACTTGGCCATGATGGAATGCGGACAGTACAATGAGCTTTGGAAAGAAATACACATGATGCCCGAAGAGACCATTCAGGCAGGTAAAGATGTGGGTGCTAAATTAGTGATGCCGATCCATTGGGGTGGTTTTCGTTTGGCCATGCACGATTGGTTAGATCCTATTACAAGGGCAAGTGCTAAAGCCAGTGAAATGCAAATCTCCTTGTTAACACCTAAAATTGGTGAGGGTATTGTGTTAAATGGGGATGTGCCTCATACAGCGCACTGGTGGAAACAGCACGAAAGCGTTAAGTTGGTGGTAAATGATTAAATAAGCAGTTCATCTATACTTAAGTGTTAGAGGTTTAATAAACGATAGAGTAGATAAATTTTATGTCGAACTCGGGTTAATAATAATTTGTAACGCAAGGAAGCAATGAGATACCCTGTTTTGTGAGGCGTTTTTCCTTTTTTTTGCATCGTCCAAAGAGAAACAAAACGCTAGTCCCATTGATGCTACCACCCGCTCGCCTTTGGAACAGGTCACCGCACTGTCGAAATTGCATTTCGAGTGGGCAAGGAGGTTAGCCAAAAGTATAGGGAAATACTAAAACAAACTACACGAGAGAACTCGTGCCGCAAAGGGTATCGCTTCTGAATTAAACAACTCCAGCTTTCAAATAGGTATCTACTGTTGATAAGTCACTACCTTCATTCGGTAAATGGCGATATACGGTTGCTAAATCGTTTTTGTAAGGCACTAAATCGATGTCATAAATTGCTTAACGAAGTCAGTCAGTCATCAAATCCTTGCTGTAGATAGCTAAACTGGCTTATAAGTTATATCAATCGCATGCTAAACTGGCTAAAATCCATCTGGCATTGTAATAATCCTTTGTTACTCTCGATAACATGCCATCTACAGTGGTTAAAAAGCCATCTGCAAAGGATAAATCGCCTTTTACATTGGATAAAATCCATCTTGTAAAAGACAGAACCCCCTTGACATTTACTACCAGCCATGTTGTTTTACCTAAAACGCCATCTGCATTTAATATTACCCCTTCTGCATCAGCTACCAGTCTATCTGTTGTATGACCCAAAAGAATGAATCATGATTATTGTTTTTTGTAAAATCATTGATTAGAAAGTACACTGTTTATTTATCCACAAGAATATCTATTGATCCGAAAATTGCTTTTAAAACTAATTATACCACCCCGCCTGTCGGCACCCCTCTTAAAATTCATGAGGTGACGGTTTTTCATACCTCACCTCCTTACCAAGAAGGAGTACCATGAAGTGGGAATGTTAAAATGCTTATAAAAGCGAATTCACTAGGATAAATTCAACAAAACAGTGTGATTTAATTAATAATTTATATTTTCAAGGCTCATTTACTTATGATTCGAACTAAATCGCAGGTAAATGATTCCAGAACAAAACATAACTAATTAAACCACACATCGTGAAAAATCTATTATCGTACGACCATGGAACGTCGGACACGCCCTTGTTGGGCATTACCATTTCGGAGCAATTAAAGCAAACGGTTGATAAGTATCCCCAAAAGGAGGCTTTGGTAGTTCCTTATCAAAGCTACCGTGCCACTTACAAAGAATTTTGGGAGCAAGTAGAAGAAGTTGCCAAAGGAATTTTATCCTATGGCGTTAAAAAGGGTGAGCGCGTAGGAATATGGTCGCCTAACCGTTACGAGTGGGTGTTGGTACAATTTGCCACTGCTCGCCTGGGTGTTATCCTGGTAAATGTGAATCCGGCCTATAAAGCTGCGGAGCTAAAATATGCCCTTAAACAATCGGAAATTAGCCTTTTGATTATGTCTAAAGGCTTTCGCCAGACAAATTATTCAGATATACTGGGAGAGGTAAGAGCCGAATGTATCCATCTGAAGCATATTGTTGTTATTGACCACGATTGGCAAACATTAATTGAAGCTGGTAAATCCATCAACACCGAACGATTAGAGGCGATAGAGGCTGGTCTTCAGTTTGATGATGCCATTAATATTCAATACACTTCGGGTACAACAGGATTTCCCAAAGGATCGACTTTGTCGCACCATAATATTTTGAATAACGGCTACTTTATAGGGCAGCGATTAAAATACACCGCAGATGATCGTGTTTGTATTCCTGTACCTCTTTATCATTGTTTTGGTATGGTGCTGGCTAACCTGGCCTGCATAACGCATGGTGCCTGCATGGTGTTAACTGGCGAAGCATTTGTTCCCGAGGCTGTTCTAAAAACGGTTCAGGATGAGAAGTGTACTTCTTTGTATGGTGTTCCATTGATGTTTATTGCCGAGCTGAATGATCCTAGCTTTGATAAATACGATTATTCAAGTTTGAGAACGGGCATTATGGCGGGAGCATCGTGTCCTGAGTCAACCATGAAGGCTGTGCGAGAAAAAATGAACATGCGAGAGGTGGGAATCTGTTATGGTATGACGGAGACCTCGCCTGTAAGTACTCAAACCTTTGTTGATGATAATGATTACCGTCGTTGTGCTACGGTTGGTAAAGTGCATCCTCATATTGAAATTAAAATTATTGATCCGGAAACCGATGGCATTGTAGCACGTGGTGAACGAGGTGAGTTTTGTACGCGTGGTTACTCGGTAATGCTCAAATATTGGAATAATCCTGAGGCAACGGCATCGGTAATTGATGATGGACGCTGGATGCACACAGGCGACCTGGCTGTTATGGATGATGACGGCTATGTTCAGATTGTTGGTCGCATAAAGGATTTAATCATTCGCGGAGGAGAGAACATATCGCCCTTTGAAATTGAAGAGTTCCTGCATCAGCATGAGGCCATTAAGGATATTCAGGTGATTGGTGTTCCTTCAGATAAATATGGTGAAGAAGTGATGGCATGGATAGTGCTAAAAGAAGGAAGCACAGTAACTAGTGAGGAGTTACATGCCTATTGTAAGGGGCAAATAGCCACCTTTAAAATTCCAAAATATTGGAAATTTGTTTCTGAGTTTCCTACCACTGTAACAGGTAAAGTACGCAAAGTAGAAATGCGCGAGATATCAGCCAAAGAGTTGGAGCTGGAGGTTCGTCATTAGATACAGACAAAGGCTGCCTGGTGAAAGTACTCTTTTGCCGGGTGGTTTAAATTAGTGCTTGCAAGAAAACTCTGTCTCTGATAAGAAGGCTTTATTTTTGAGGCTTGTGAAGTTCGAAAAATGTGAGTTTACTAGTGTAAATGACCATTTTGAGAACAAGCTTAACGAAAAAAATGAAGTTTTCTTGCAGAGACTAATTAACGAGCGCAACGCATGCATTTAAGGCTTTCGGGCATTAAAACTAAGCGGCCGGGTTGTATGGCACCTTTGCATTTGATGCACAATCCAAAATCAGCATCATGAATGCGTTCCAATGCATCATTCAGGTTTTTAAGCTTACTCTCGGCTTGCCGTAATGCTGCATCGTTCACGCTTTTATTGTTGATGGCATCCATACGACTTACGCGTCCAATGGCATCGTCTGGTGCTATGGCTTGGGTTAGTTCTTTTAATGACTTTACCTTGCGTTCAACTATTTCAATTTGTTTATGAATGAGGGGTTTTATTTCATCAACATTTACAGGCATCGTGTTTATTTTTTTCGTGCAACAAGTAGGATGGAGTCATCTTCTTTAAATTCTTGGTAAGTATCAATGTGCACTATTTCAAAGGATGCATCAAATAGTTCTTTTAAGGCCTCAATTTCGTAATAGTTGAAAAGCATACCTTCGTAATTCTCCTCGCCAGTACCTTTCCAAAATGTATGAAAAATCAAACCATCTTTTTCCAGTACTTGTGCTTGGCGTTGTATTGATGCACTAAGGTCCTTAGCTGTTAAGTGGTGCAATACTTTGTTAGAGTAAATGCAATTGAAACGTTTGGGTGTTTTTATAGTTACCGCATCCAATACCATTATTTTCACTTCAGGATGCTGACGCTTATATAATTCGGCAAAGGTAAACGAGAAATCAGATCCCACCACATGATAGCTTTGCCTGATGTTATCCAGATCTTTACCAGGCCCCATACCCAGTTCAAGTGCTTTATAGCTTGGAGGTATATGTTTTTTAAACTGTTCATAAAACCAAAGTCCATCGTAGTCGGCAGTCATTTCAAGATACTGCTTAACGTTTTCTTCTTTTTCGAAAAATGATTCGCTCATAATACATTTGATTGAAGTGCAAAATACAAAAAAGCCCTGAATCATAGTGAATCAGGGCTTAGATACTTTTATAATCGTATTTTAATGAACATCTAATACATGCATGTCAAATACTAAAATGCTGTTACCTTCCATCGTTATCTTACCAGTAGTAGTATCGTATTGATCGTTACTGCCATAGGCCAATTGCGATGGGCAATATAATACAACCTTGCTTCCTTTTTTTAGCATTGGTAGCATGGTTCTCCAACCTTCTATAAAGCCGGTTACAGCCATATAGTTACCATACTGGTCTAATGTTTCACCACTATCAAATTCTTCGCCACCGTCAAGGAAAGTACCCACATAGCTTACTTTCACGGCAGATGTTGAAGTTATTGGTAAGGCTTCTTCATCGCCCTCTTCAATTATTTCATAATATATCCCGCTCTCATCCTTTACAGCCTCAATTTGATTCTCAGCTAAGTAAGTTGAAATGATAGCATCATCAATTTCTGATTGATCTTTCTTAACGTTGATGTGATAAATCATTACAGTGTTTTCTTTACCATAAATATATCCGTATGCATCTCGACAAAGTAAAGATGGAGAATATAAGGTTATTTCACCCTCTTTATTAATCTGGCTCAAACCAATTTGAAAACTATATGGAAGAGTACTTAGGTTTGAAGTGTGGTTTTTTTCATTATCGTAAAATGACACACCATCAATGGTTTCGCTTGTGAATGAAAATGTTACTTTGTCATCCTGTGTGTTGTCTTCGCCAATAGGGGCTCCTTCACCCATTTCTAATATTTCGTAATATAAACCAGAAGCATCACGCTCTGCATTTATTTCTGGCCTTGCAGCTAGATATTCACTAATAATTTTTTCATCAACCACGGTGTAGTCAACATACTCATCTTTCATACAGCTTGCCAATAAAGGCAATAGCAATGCTAATACAGCTACCTTTCTCATTATCTTCTTTTACTTTTTATTGGAAATCAATCAATTTAACTTCAAAAATTAATGGTGTGTTGGGAGGGATTGAACCACTACCTTTAGTGCCATATGCCAGGTGCGATGGACAATACAACATGGCTTCTCCACCTTCTTTAAGCATTGGAATACCAATTTTCCAGGCATCAATTAAACTACTCAATGGGTAATTGTCCAGTCTGCCCGAATCAAAAACTTCACCATCTAAAAATGTACCAGTGTACCTAACTGTAATGCGCGATCCCGGAGGTGCGGTATAGTCACCTGTGCCTGGTGTTACTATCTGGTAATATAAACCTGATGAATGCTTTTTTGTGATGTCTGACAAGTTGTTATCAGCCAAATAGGTCTGAATCTTTTCATCATCAATAGCTGCATAATCCACTTCTTCATCATCTTTGCTACAGCTAATTAGTAATAGGCCCATTAGGCATGCCAATAGTACATTCTTCATTGTTAATGTTTTTTGAGCATCAGTTTTCCCCGCTTGATGCAATAGTTAGATACAGTTTTAATTGAAAGGTTGCTTCAGTTATTAAAAAAAATTACCGAAACATGATAGATTTGAGAAAGGATAGCTGCAAAAATAAGCTTTATCAGCTAAATGCAAAATAAGTAGGGCTTAAAAGTAGCTTGTGTCGTGTAAGTAGTTGTAAAAAGGGTTGTACCTTTTAAAGCTTTCAGCTAATTTAAGATACAACCCTTTGTTATGTATTGTTCAGTTGTTTGGGCAATATGTAGGTAGCCCTTTCAACTTTTGTTATTTCTTTTTATCCAATATGCTTTCAATTTCGTCCATAATGCCATTCATGGCTTCAATGGTTTTGTCAAAAGGTTCCGACGATGTCATGTCAACACCAGCTGTTTTCAATAATTCAATTGGGTAATCAGATCCACCGGCAGATATAAATTCGATGTAGCGCTTTTTAGCTTCTTTGTCGCCAGCCAACACTTTAGCAGCTAAAGCCTGCGATGCTACAAAAGAAGTACTGTATTGATATACGTAAAAGTTCATGTAAAAATGAGGGATGGCAGCCCATTCAGCGCCAACGTTTTCTTCAACGGTACATACGCCTTTATCGTGGCCGTAATATTTACGCGTAAGGTCGCCATACATTTGGGTTAGTACCTTACCTGTTAATGGTGTCCCTTTTTCAGCAGCTTCGTGTATGGCTAATTCAAATTCGGCAAATTGTGTCTGGCGGAATAAGGTACCTTTAAAACCATCCAACATACTCATCAATAAGGATAAACGCATGTCGTCATCCTTTAGCTTTTTTTGCATCATGTCGTTTAACAGTACCTCGTTAAATGTAGATGCTACTTCAGCAACAAATGTGGCATAGTCGGCCGTTGCAAAAGGCTGCGTCTTGTTTGAATAATAACTGTGCATGGTGTGTCCCAGTTCATGCGTAAGCGTACTTACCTCGTTGTACTGACCCGTGTAATTCATTAGTATATATGGATGTACATCGTATGCGCCACCATTGGAGTATGCGCCACTTCGTTTGCCTGTATTTGGGTAGATGTCTATCCAACGGTTCTTAAACGCATGGTCAACCACTTCAATGTACTCTTTGCCCAAAGGTTTCAATGATTTTAGGATTAACTCCTGAGCTTCTTCGTAGCTGTACTTTAACTCAACACCTTTAACTGTAGGTGCGTAAATGTCGGAATACATTAATTCATCAACACCTAACATGCGCTTTTTTAATTCTAAATAACGGTGGAAAGTGCCCAAATTGTTATTGACATTTTGTACAAGAGATTTATACACTTCAACGGGTATATTGTTGGCTTTAACGGCCGATTCAAGTGCCGAATTGTAGTTACGTGCTTTCGCACGGAAAACATCCACCTTTATCTGACCATTCAGCATTTCACCATATGTTCCTTCGTATTTTAGGTAGTTATCCCAATATACTTTTGTGGCTTTCTGGCGTACATCACGATCAGTAGAAGAACGAGCCATGCTGAAGTTAGCAGGCGTTAATACTTTCTCTTCACCGTCAATTGTCATTTTAACACGTGGCATTTCAGCATTGCTAAATACGCTAAAAGCCGAGTTAGCAGTTCCTGTAATCATACCTGTTTTGGCCATTACCGCTTCCTCCAACTCCGTTAAGGTGTGTTTTTTCATGCGGTAGACATCCATTAAGCCCATTTTGTATATCTCCAACTTAGGCTCTTCGGCAATAAAAGCTTTCATAGTGGCCTCTGGTATTGCAGCTAATTCTGGCGTTACGTACGATGCCTTTTGACCGTATTCAACAAAAACCTGACGAATTTCTTTAACCCTCGAGGTGTTATCAGCATCGCGTAAATCGGCATCAGATTTTAGTGAGGCATAAATGTATAAGCGGTAACCTTCTTTCATTAACTCTTCGGAATACTGCATGTAAGAGAGTAAGTCGGCCGCAGATGTGCCTAATTTTCCCTTGAAGTCTGCAACTTGGTTCATTTGCTCAGCTAATTTCTCTTTCGCTGATGACCAAGCGGCATCACTTTCATACAAATCTGTGAATTTCCATTTGTATTGATCCTCAATTTCAGAGCGATCTTTTTGAGCAAACGTAGGTAAACTTGTTGCAAGCATCAGAATTACTGACAACAAGGTTGTTGTTAAATTTTTCATGTGTTTATAATTTTGTTATTCTCTGACATAGAGTTTGTTTCAAAATAAGTTGTAAACGCCAAGAAGTTAAATTTTCATGTTCATGCTCGAGGCAATAGTCCTGTGTGCTTAGCGTTTGAAGTCAGTTTCATA
>NZ_VKDE01000080.1 GCF_007097485.1 Carboxylicivirga sp. M1479
CTTATGAGCAACACTTTAAAGATCGGCCTTGCATAGAGCATAACGTAAAGGTACTCCCGTTAGCTTCAGAAATCAATTAACTTAAAAAGTATTGATTACCTTAGTTTTAAATCAATACTATGGGTTTATAGGGGGAATTATTGCCAACGGCCTGCCGTATAAAGCGTAAAGAAATTTAACCTTAGCTACTTTCCATTTTGAGCAGAGCCAAAGCGCTGTATTTTGTTTTAAGTTTTCATTTCAAAAGCCAAATCAGTGATTTGGCGGTGGTTGCCGAAGCTACGAACCAACCAAATTACACTATGCCCTTTATGCTTTATAACGGTTTGTTAGCAATTGTTATTATTCTATTATCCTTAATCAGCCCCAAGTTCTTCAAGCTTCTTCTTTTGTAATCTCGATTAAAATATACTTCTAATTTTCTTACTTCTTTTGCTGAGTCTTTCTCAAATTCTTTCAGATACATTAATGAAGCAGATTTTCCAACTAATTCAGTGGATGCAATTGTTAGGTTTTTATACGTAGGACTAATTTCCTTTATCAGTTCCCCTCTTATAGAATCCTCTATATTATAAATTCTTAATTTAAAATTTAATTCTTCTTCTCCAATGAGGTCAAATTCTGTTGAATCATGCTTTGAGCTGACAACCACATATTGGCTCTCGTTGTCTAATATTCTACCTTGGTTTGTATAAGTAATCCATTCATTTAACCAAAATGTCCCTTTGTCATCAAATTGTCCGAACACATGTTTTATTTTACCTTTTTCTAAATAAACCTTTTCGTCAAGACTGTAACCATCAAAATTAAAAACGAAAATGGAATCACTATTATTTGTAACGGTTGTGTCAATCTTGCTATAATCTAATTTGAGAAAAAAATCAGCAGGTCTATCTATTCCTTCATGTTTTAAATTACATGAAGCAGATATATAAATTATTAAACCAATAAATATTAGGTTCTTGTGTGTCATTTGTTTTTTAATAATTGCTAACGTTTGGCTAGTCGAGTAGGCAAAGGGAATTTCACCCTAAGCCTCTCACAGAACCGTGCTTGATAGTCTCCCATCACACGGCTCTTGTTATACAATCGATACCAAATTTAACAAGTTAATCCAACTTGCCAATGATAG
>NZ_VKDE01000081.1 GCF_007097485.1 Carboxylicivirga sp. M1479
CGCTTCATCGTGTGCCGAGAAGTAGTGAACGGCAAAATATTCACTACATGCTGTAAATTGAGATGGTGGAAACCAGTTGTAGGGTTGAGCCACTGAGGTCGTCTTGCAGGAGGAGGCTTCAAACCGCCCAAAGGTGCTTTGGTAAAGAGCCATGGTGCTGAGCGTTTGGGAAAGGCTGCACCACGAGTGCAGTTAGGTATGGATAAAAGAGATGAACGCAATTGAACCCCTGACGAGGTGTCGAGAAGATTGTACATTCAGTCAAAATCTGCAAAGGATGAAATGCAGTTATAAGTTCGGAAGATACCTGTTTACTGTCCGTTCGGCTGGCGTCATTCAGGGGGCATGACTTTTATCTAGGCTCATTTACGGAACTCGGGAACCTGTATGACAATGTCAGGCAGCTAAAGCTACTCTTAAAGGATTCGCTGGCTGTCAAAGGGAAATGTACAATGGGTTCACCCCAAAGGCAGAATACCGAAGTATTATATAGGGACGGACTAATCCGTAGTAGTGTTGAAGCTTCTGTAATGGAAGTGGAGCGAAGGGATTGGGTTATACAGTCTCATAACATTTAACAACTTGGAAGAGGATGAATTTATGGAATGAGACAAAATCGATACCAGTAAGTCAAGAAATGATATGGTCGGCTTACAAGAAAGTAAAAGCAAACAAAGGAAGTGCAGGTGTAGACTCTGTTAGTATGGAAGAATTTGAAACTAACAAGTCAAAGCACCTTTACAAACTTTGGAATCGTATGTCTTCAGGGAGTTATTTCCCTCCACCAGTAAAAGAGGTTGAAATACTCAAGAAAGATGGTAAGATGCGCAAATTAGGTATTCCTACCATCAGCGACAGGATTGGTCAAATGGTGATCAAAGATTTTATCGAGCCACGAATGGAGAACGTGTTTAGTCCTTCCTCATATGGCTATCGACCCCCATCAGGCGCTTGCTTCGGTAAGAGCCAATTGCTGGCAAACAGATTGGGTTATCGATTTAGACATTAAAGGTTTCTTTGATAATATTGACCATGAAAAGTTAATGCTAGCTGTCAATAAGCATGTGCCAGAGAATTGGGTTCGCNCAGTAAAAGAGGTTGAAATACTCAAGAAAGATGGTAAGATGCGCAAATTAGGTATTCCTACCATCAGCGACAGGATTGGTCAAATGGTGATCAAAGATTTTATCGAGCCACGAATGGAGAACGTGTTTAGTCCTTCCTCATATGGCTATCGACCTAATAAGAATGCCCATCAGGCGCTTGCTTCGGTAAGAGCCAATTGCTGGCAAACAGATTGGGTTATCGATTTAGACATTAAAGGTTTCTTTGATAATATTGACCATGAAAAGTTAATGCTAGCTGTCAATAAGCATGTGCCAGAGAATTGGGTTCGCATGTATATTGTTAGGTGGTTAGAAATGCCCGTTCAGCTTAAGTCTGGAGTGTTAGAGCATAGACAAGGTAAAGGAACACCGCAGGGCGGTGTTATCAGTCCATTATTGGCAAATCTTTACTTGCATTATGCACTAGATAAATGGCTTGAGTTGACCAATCCTACATTGAAGTTTGCTCGTTATGCCGATGATGCAATCATACACTGTAAGAACAAGGAACAAGCCGAATATTTACTGAGGCAGTTAAATGCACGAATGAAGTTATGTGGGCTGGAACTCCATCCTGATAAGACTAAGGTTGTGTATTGTAAAGACCGTAGAAGGCGTGCGAAATATGAAATAGTGAAGTTCGATTTTCTAGGGTACTCTTTTCAGCCACGTACAACACTATGTAAGAAAACAAGCAAATTATTTCTTGGTTTTGATTGTGCGATCAGTATTAATTCTCGCAAACGGATAGCAGATAAACTGGAGGAAATCAAAGTAGAAAAGCTGAGTTTTAGAAGTATAGTAGGCGTAGCCCATTACCTTAATCCAATGATAAGAGGTTGGGTGAATTACTATGGTAAATTCAGAAAATCCGAACTGATGAAAGTATTTCAACTACTGCGGAAACGTATTGTTCGTTGGGCTCGCATGCGATATAAACGCTATAAAACAAAGTTAAATCTAGCTTACAGATGGTATGAACGGATAAAGAAACAGTTTCCTTACCTGTTCTATCATTGGCAAGTTGGATTAACTTGTTAAATTTGGTATCGATTGTATAACAAGAGCCGTGTGATGGGAGACTATCAAGCACGGTTCTGTGAGAGGCTTAGGGTGAAATTCCCTTTGCCTACTCGACTAGCCAAACGTT
>NZ_VKDE01000082.1 GCF_007097485.1 Carboxylicivirga sp. M1479
TCTTATTTTATGGCCAATGGTTTTGCGCAGGGCTACTTTGGCATTCAGGTCAATTCGTCTGAGGAACGACGGATCTTGTTCTCAGTATGGAGCCCCTATAAAACGGATAATCCTAAAGAGATACCAGAAGACCAGCGCATCACCTTGCTCAAGAAAGGCGACGATGTGTATACCGGTAAATTCGGTAACGAAGGCTCCGGCGGACAAAGCTATCTGAAATACATGTGGAAAGCAGGTCAAACCTATCGGTTCTTATTAAAGGCGAAGCCTACTGTGAACAACAGTACCGATTATACGGCCTGGTTTATGGACCCCGTGGTGAATGAATGGCAACTCATCGCCAGTTTCCGTCGACCAAAGACATCTACTTATATTAAACGTCCTCATTCTTTTCTGGAGAACTTCATGACTCAAATGGGGAACCAAAGCCGCATGGCCTGGTATACCAATCAATGGGCCTGTAATACTGAAGGAAAGTGGTTTGAACTGACCAAAGCCAAGTTTACGGCTGATGCCACGGCTCGCAAGGACGCCCGCCTGGATTATGCCGGAGGCGTGCATGATGGTCAATTCTTTATGAAAAACTGTGGATTTTTTAGCGAACGAGTGCCTTTCGACCAATATTTTGAAAGAGAAGCACAGAGTAAGCAACCCGAGATTAACTTTAGTCAATTGAAGTAAAAAGCTTAATTAAAATGAAGAATCTATTAAAGTTGACAGTTTTAGCTAGTATGGTTATAATAATTATGACTTTTAGTGCGTGCAAAACAAACTCAACTGGAAAAAGTAAAGAACTTGTGCAACCCAATATTATCTACATTTTGGCCGATGATTTAGGCTATGGCGAATTGGGCTGTTATGGTCAGGAGAAAATAGAAACACCCAATATCGACCAATTGGCCAAAGAAGGAATGATTTTTTCGCAACACTATTCCGGTTCGGCTGTTTGTGCTCCATCCAGAAGTGTCTTATTGACCGGAAAACATACCGGGCATACAGATATTCGA
>NZ_VKDE01000083.1:0-770 GCF_007097485.1 Carboxylicivirga sp. M1479
ATGCGCTGGTCTTCTGGTATCTCTTTAGGATTATCCGTTTTATAGGGGCTCCATACTGAGAACAAGATCCGTCGTTCCTCAGACGAATTGACCTGAATGCCAAAGTAGCCCTGCGCAAAACCATTGGCCATAAAATAAGACCCTAATACATCCTCACCTTCCGGAACAGTAATCTCATTATAGAAATATTCAATATCACCAGCTTCTTCAGGAACCTGGTAGTTTAAGTGAACAGAAGGTCCACGGCGTCCCCAGTAAAAACTATCCTTCACATAATAGACCGAATCAAGCGTTGCTTCGCCTCCAATCAACAGGTCTTTAAACTGGCCGTATGATTCGCCGGTCTTTTCGAAACCAATCAGCTCAACAGTATGATAACCCGGCTTTTCAATCTTAAAAACACCAACTTCTATATCTTGCCAGCTGGTATCACTTATGGCAATACCCTGCTGTTTACCCTTAAAAGACAATTTAATTTTAGATGGGCCATCTTGAGCTTTAGCACGCAGCCCCAGGTATATTTTACCGGTGTGCTCTGTACGGAAATAGATACGTACGGTTTTATCCTGCTCAGCCCAGTTAAGAACTCCCTCCTTACTAAAACGGTTTCTTTTGGCAGGTACCTCATCTCCATTTAGCCAGGCGTTACCGGCTAAGGGAACTGAAGCAGCAAAATCAATCGAACTATTGTCTGTACACGACGATAAAGCAATGACCAGGGTGAATAGGACACCAAATACTTTCTTCATTTATTTATTCTTTAACACATA
>NZ_VKDE01000083.1:790-921 GCF_007097485.1 Carboxylicivirga sp. M1479
GTACGGAAATAGATACGTACGGTTTTATCCTGCTCAGCCCAGTTAAGAACTCCCTCCTTACTAAAACGGTTTCTTTTGGCAGGTACCTCATCTCCATTTAGCCAGGCGTTACCGGCTAAGGGAACTGAAGC
>NZ_VKDE01000084.1 GCF_007097485.1 Carboxylicivirga sp. M1479
ATGCTTTTTACTCGTGACATACTTTTTACTCCCAACAAAAAGTGAGTCTTTTGTATCCAGGTTAAGCACCCTGTGTCCATCCAAATAAACCGTTGGCACACGATCGTTGGTAGAAGGAAGTAGAAACGAAGAGTTAAACCCAACTTCAATTGGACCTGGTTTCACCTCTCCATTCCAATTAGTTAATACACCTTTCTCTCCAATACCCAAATGCCATTTCCCTACAATACCAGTTTCGTAGCCAGCTTTTTTTAGCATTTTCGGCAGGGTCATCATATCAACAGGTATAATTAGAGGAGCATTAGGAGGTAATATATTGGCGTTATGTCTGAAACCGTATACACCTGTTAACAACGAAAAACGTGAAGGTGTACAGGTTGAAGCTGTACAGTGTCCATCGGTAAAGCGTAATCCACCTTCTGCCAGTTTATCAATGTTAGGCGTTGGAATAAGTTCAGAACCATAGGCTCCCACATCACCGTACCCCACATCATCACCATAAATAATGACGATATTTGGTTTTTGAACATCAGAATCCCCAGGCCTTTGTGAACATGCTGAGAAAACTACTATAATAATTGCGAAAAATATACTTAGTTTCATATTAAATATTACTACGTTTCTAAAATTTAAAAAGGGGCGACTCGGTACTGGCCTCTTGCATGATGGCTTTAATCTGTTTAATCACATCAGGATGTTGGGCTGCTATATCCTGCGTTTCACCCGGATCCTCTTCCAGGTTGAAAAGCTGTATGGGTGCTTCAGGATTTTTTCTAATGCCATACTGCACACCTTTCCATTTACCCATTCTAACGGCTTTTCGACCACCCACAGAATTAAATTCCCAATAAAGGTATTCGTGTTCCTTTTGAGTGCCCTGATTGGTTAACGCAGGTA
>NZ_VKDE01000085.1 GCF_007097485.1 Carboxylicivirga sp. M1479
TATTCGGGCAGTACAGTTTGTGCACCATCGCGTTCTTCACTCATGACCGGCCAGCATACAGGGCATACCTTTATACGTGGCAACCGAGAACACAAGCCAGAAGGACAATACCCTATTCGAGCTGAGGATTTTACCATTGCTGAGCTATTTAAACAAGCCGGTTATGCCACAGGAGCCTTTGGTAAGTGGGGATTGGGATACCCTGGTTCTGAAGGAGATCCCAATAACCAGGGATTCGACACCTTCTTTGGCTACAACTGCCAAATGTTAGGCCATCATTATTATCCTTATTTCTTGCGCTCTAACCAGGATAGCCTTGTGTTGGAGGCCAATGCCGGACAAAAAACAGGCATATATGCTCCTAACTTAATCCATGATAAAACACTGAAGTTTATCGAAGATCATAAGGATGAGTCTTTCTTTTGCTATGTACCATCCATTATTCCTCATGCCGAGTTGTTTGCACCGGAAGAATATATGGAGAAGTTCAGAGGAAAATATGATCCCGAACATGCCTATAAAGGACTTGATAAGGGTAAAGGATTCAGAAAAGGTCGCTATGGCTCACAACCGGAGTCACACGCTGCCTTTGCTGCCATGGTAACCCTTTTGGACGACCAGGTGGGTGAGATTGTGGACAAAGTAGAAGAGTTAGGATTGAGCGATAATACCTTGATTATTTTTACTTCAGATAACGGCCCTCATAAAGAAGGAGGCGCCCAGCCTGGTTATTTTAACAGTAACGGTGCCTACAAAGGTTACAAGCGTGACTTGTACGAAGGGGGTATTCGTGTACCATTTATTGCCAGCTGGCCTGGCCAAATTAAAGCAGGTACAACATCAGATCACATCTCTGCTTTTTGGGATATGATGCCAAC
>NZ_VKDE01000086.1 GCF_007097485.1 Carboxylicivirga sp. M1479
TTGAGTACAAATACCAAAATAGCAATGAACGATAAGATAAAAATAGATGTTGTATCCGATGTGGTATGCCCATGGTGTGCCATTGCTTATAAGCGCTTAGAACGAGCTATCGAAGAAATGGGTATTCAGGATAAAATCGACTTGGAGTGGCAACCCTTTGAGTTGAATCCGCAAATGCCAAGTGAAGGGGAAGATCTTACTGAGCATATAAGGCGTAAGTATGGTTCATCGGCTGAGGATTTGCAACGATCGAAAGAGCAGATGGTGGCTTTAATGAAAGACTACGATTTTGATTTTGACTATTATGATGGGATGCGCATGCCCAATACCTTAAATGCTCATATTTTGCTTGAGTACGCTAAAGAAAAAGGAAAACAGCACGACTTGAACATGCGCTTTATGAGAGCTCATTTCTCAGAGCGTAAAAGCTTGTTACATCCGGACGTATTGCTGCAAGAGCTGACAAGCATAGGATTGGATGCTGAAGAAGCAAATAATTGTTTGTCGGATGATCGTAGAAAAGCAGATGTGCTAGAAAAAGAAAATTATTGGAAGAATCACGGAATATCAGCTGTTCCCACCATGGTGTTTAACCTTAATAGTGCAGTAACAGGTGCCCAATCGGTTGATGTTTACAAGCAAGTTTTAAGTGAACTACTGAGTCAGAAATAAAATATAAAATAGATTAATATGGATAAGATCAATATTTTGTGGACTACCACCAATCGTGATACCATTTCAAAGATGATAAGCATGTATAGCGTAAATGCCGTAAA
>NZ_VKDE01000087.1 GCF_007097485.1 Carboxylicivirga sp. M1479
ATTTTGTGTATATAGCCCAGTTTTTCTAATCCTGAATAGCTCGGCCAACCATCAGTAATGACTGTTGATGTTGGTTCAATGTTCTTTTTAATAAATTCTGTTAAGCTTTTCCCCGATGCATCCTGTATCTTTTCCAGTCGCACTCTACCTGTTTTTCGACCTTTAACTTCAACAGCCACAGCTATTAAACTTTTGCCTTCTGCTCCTCTTCCTCGCTTTCCTGGCTTTTTACCACCAACGAGGACTTCATCTACTTCAACAATACCTTTCAACTTATTTCTGCCACTCAATACCATTAATCGCCTGAATTTATGCAACCAAGTCCATGCTGTTCGATAACTTCCCAGTCCAAGTACCTTTTGCAAACCTTTTGCGCTAACACCATTCTTTTGTGCAACCATCCACCAAATGGCATGAAACCATATCAGCAAAGGTTTAGTGGTTTTATGAAACATTGTGTTATTTGTCACGGTAGTTTCTTTATGACAATCAGAACATTCAAATCTGCCTTTGTTCTTTTTCCAAAAACGTATTGAACCACATTGGGGACATTCAAAACCATTTGGCCATCTTAATGACTCCAAATAATCAATGCAGTCCTGTTCGGTTTTAAACATTTTTTCAAATTCCATTTGATCTGCCGGATATTCCATATCCATAAAGTTAAAACTTTACGGGAGATGATTAAATACCCCATAAAGAATAAAATAACCCATGTTGCCATGGAAAGCACAGGCGTATA
>NZ_VKDE01000088.1 GCF_007097485.1 Carboxylicivirga sp. M1479
GGTTTAACTCTTCGTTTCTACTTCCTTCTACCAACGATCGTGTGCCAACGGTTTATTTGGATGGACACAGGGTGCTTAACCTGGATACAAAAGACTCACTTTTTGTTGGGAGTAAAAAGTATGTCACGAGTAAAAAGCATATCACTCAATATCCTGATGGCAGAACCAATCCAGAGGCGATGACCTACTACATGGGTGTGCATGGACATAATAACTCGGTAACCAATGGCATTGGCCGAATTGGCTATATGGCAGGAGGTAAATCAGCGCTTTGGAATGATGAAACCATGACAGACGTATTTGTTGAAAAAACAAAGGCTTACATTAAAAAGAATAAGGAAAAGCCGTTCTTCCTGTATTATGCTGCTCAGGATATTCATGTGCCTCGAACGCCGCACCCCCGTTTTCATGGAACAACTAGCCTTGGTTACCGTGGTGATGCCATGGTACAATTTGATTGGGCTGTTGGTGAAATTATGAATGCACTGGAGGAAAATGGTATAGCTGAAAATACCATTGTGATCTTCTCCAGTGATAATGGTCCTGTTTATAATGATGGCTATAAGGATGGAACCACTGTTGAACTTTCATCTGAAGAGCTTGACCGTGGGCATGATGGTTCCGGTATCTATCGAGGTGGGAAATACCAGATATACGAAGGAGGAACCCGTGTGCCATTTATTGTAAGTTGGCCAGGCAAGATCAAACCTGGTGTATCAGATGCCCTGGTTAACCAAATTGACCTGATGGGTTCACTGGCTGATTACCTGAATGTTCCATTAAATGATAATGAAGGAATAGATAGTCGAAACACCATGGGCACCTTCTTAGGTACTAGCAAAAGTGGCTTACCATACATGATTGAAGAAGCGGGTAAAGGCAAAGCTTTACGGCGTGGGAATTGGAAGTATATTCCTGATTTAAAGCGAGGTTATGGCAGTCCTAAAATGAACAAGCAGTTGTATAACCTGGCTGTTGATCCTGGTGAGCAAAACAATGTGATTGATGAATATCCGGAGATGGCTAAATCAATGGCTGAAGAACTGGATAAGATTTTAAATGGAGAATCCATTCGATTAAATCGCTAAGAAAATGTATTAGCCTATATGCGGTTGTGAGGCTTATTATTAGTTATGTGTTAAAGAATAAATAAATGAAGAAAGTATTTGGTGTCCTATTCACCCTGGTCATTGCTTTATCGTCGTGTACAGACAATAGTTCGATTGATTTTGCTGCTTCAGTTCCCTTAGCCGGTAACGCCTGGCTAAATGG
>NZ_VKDE01000089.1 GCF_007097485.1 Carboxylicivirga sp. M1479
CCATTTAGCCAGGCGTTACCGGCTAAGGGAACTGAAGCAGCAAAATCAATCGAACTATTGTCTGTACACGACGATAAAGCAATGACCAGGGTGAATAGGACACCAAATACTTTCTTCATTTATTTATTCTTTAACACATACTAATAATAAGCCTCACAACCGCATATAGGCTAATACATTTTCTTAGCGATTTAATCGAATGGATTCTCCATTTAAAATCTTATCCAGTTCTTCAGCCATTGATTTAGCCATCTCCGGATTTTCATCAATAATATTGTTTTGCTCACCAGAGTCAGTTGCCAGGTTATACAACTGCTTGCTCATTTTAGGACTGCCATAACCTCGCTTTAAATCCGGAATATACTTCCAATTTCCACGCCGTAAAGCTTTGCCTTTACCCGCTTCTTCAATCATGTATGGTAAGCCACTTTTGCTAGTACCTAAGAAGGCGCCCATGGTGTTTCGACTATCTATTCCTTCATTATCATTTAATGGAACATTCAGGTAATCAGCCAGTGAACCCATCAGGTCAATTTGGTTAACCAGGGCATCTGATACACCAGGTTTGATCTTGCCTGGCCAACTTACAATAAATGGTACACGGGTTCCTCCTTCGTATATTTGGTATTTTCCTCCACGGTAAATACCGGAACCATCATGCCCACGGTCAAGCTCTTCAGATGAAAGTTCAACAGTGGTTCCATCCTTATAGCCATCATTATAAACAGGACCATTATCACTGGAGAAGATCACAATGGTATTTTCAGCTACACCATTTTCCTCCAGTGCATTCATAATTTCACCAACAGCCCAATCGAATTGTACCATGGCATCACCACGGTAACCAAGGCTAGTTGTTCCTTGGAAACGGGGGTGCGGCGTTCGAGGCACATGAATATCCTGAGCAGCATAATACAGGAAGAACGGCTTTTCCTTATTCTTTTTAATGTAAGCCTTTGTTTTTTCAACAAATACGTCTGTCATGGTTTCATCATTCCAAAGCGCTGATTTACCTCCTGCCATATAGCCAATTCGGCCAATGCCATTGGTTACCGAGTTATTATGTCCATGCACCCCCATGTAGTAGGTCATCGCCTCTGGATTGGTTCTGCCATCAGGATATTGAGTGACATGCTTTTTACTCGTGACATACTTTTTACTCCCAACAAAAAGTGAGTCTTTTGTATCCAGGTTAAGCACCCTGTGTCCATCCAAATAAACCGTTGGCACACGATCGTTGGTAGAAGGAAGTAGAAACGAAGAGTTAAACC
>NZ_VKDE01000009.1 GCF_007097485.1 Carboxylicivirga sp. M1479
GGGGTATTGTCTTGTTTTCCAACCATATCTGCAAGCTTTGTTACTAAAATACACAATTGCTTGCAGAACAAGAAACTTAATGAGATGTATTATCTACTGAATATCAACTCCCTAAGTCACTTTTAAGGTTTGACTAATTATTTGGACATTATTGGGTTCAAGGATATCTTCCTGATTATACTGTGCCTCACTTCGTGTCCAGTTGTAACATCCGGTTAAAAGTACACATTATCAAAAAATGGCAAACTTGTGATGTATATGATGATGCAGTTATCTCTCTACACCATGGCTTCTTTGAGCTGAAGGTATTCCGTATCAGAACCCAGGTCATTCGCCTGATCGTCATCGGTAATAATTCTGACATTAACACCCTTGTTTATGACTTACTATATCCTTTCGAGAATCTCATTATCGCTGATGGTAAAAACACAAATATCGATTTTTCTGACGGCATAACTAATTTGTGTAAGAATCGTACACACGCATTCCTTGCTCGGACTATAATAAGAGCGACTATAAAAGCTTTGTGGCTCTTTGGGCAGCATCAACTTATTGGCTTCTTTAAAGATCTCACTTCTAACATAATTAAATAATGTTTAGCAAGTTACTTATCGTTAATAACAACTTTTGGTGCATTCATTTAACTTTTGGGAAAAATTCTATTTTCAAGTGTTTGCTTTAAATAAGTTACTAATTCTTCATTTTTTATTTAAACTGTCTTCTCTACTAACTGATAAAACTGTTCCTCAAGGCGCCCTATTCTCTTTGATTCTGTTTCATCAACAAGATTACCAATAGACCTTACTATAGGATAATAATAATCAATATCGTCAATACTTACTCTTAATAAATCATAATCAACTTGCAATACTAAAATAGTGTGATCTGCTAATACTTTTAGCTTACTAATAAAAATAGCATCACCTATTTTCAAAACGTAGTATTGATCTCGCGAAATATTATTTTGTTGAGTTTCAATTATTACAATGTCATTTTGTTTTATACTATTAGGTAATGCCCTATAGTCACGAAGCATCACATTAACAGCAACTAGTGTCATTGAAGTCTCATGCAAAGGTATTTTAATTATATCAAGCTCTTTGTTGTCATCTATCACACCTCTCTCAACTTCATGAATAGATGAATAAAAAGGTATATTTTTAATGTGGCATACAAACTTTTTAGTACTCTTAAAAGTCGGTTCATTTCCTACATCAAAATGATAAAGTTCGTTTACTGTTAGCTCCTTATTGATTAACTCATCGATTGTAATGCTAAAATATTTAGCAATCCTATTAATTAAATCGATCTTCGGTTCTGCCCTTCCCTCTTCGTACGAACCAATGCTAGCCCGTGATAAGTCAAATACTTCAGCAAACTCAGTCTGACTTATCTTCTGTATTGAACGAATCTTTCTAATATTACTTCCAAAATAACTCATGGTAAATGCTATTTATATTTGCATTGCTAAATTATATCGTTATATTTGCTAATGCAACTATCAAAGAAATAGAAATATAGATTAAAATGCTAATTTCCTTACCTCTTTCTTATGAATATAAATAAACTATTTATGCTTAATGAGACAATATTTTTTTTAAATTCAAAACCCGAAAAATGATTAAACCACTCTAATGATGGAAAACAATTTTAAAAAAGTAAAGAATTACCTTTTAGAACTAAATTGCGAGATAGTTAATGAGAATGAGACCGAAAGCATTCTTGTTGTAACCAAGCCTGACGAAGGAATAGTCAATTTAGTTTTAGGCTGTGTTGATCCACTCCTAATAATGGAGCAATTTATATTTGAAATTAATGGAGACAACTTGAATGTGTTCAAACAATTACTTATGAAGAATCGAGATATTGTTCACGGTGCATTTGTACTAGACGAAACAGGTCGCAAGGTCATCTTCAGAGACACACTTCAAATTGAAAACCTTGACTTAAATGAATTGGAAGGTTCGATTAATTCATTAAGCCTATTACTTAGTGAATATGCGAATGATATCATTAAATTTTCGTCAATAAAGTAACGCCATGAACATATTTAGCAGATTATTCAGAATAGGAACAGCCGAGGCACATTCGGCAGTAGACAAATTAGAAGATCCAATTAAAATGACTGAACAAGGCATTCGTGATCTCAAAAGCAATTTAGACGATAGCTTAAAAGCTTTAGCAGAAGTAAAAGCACTAACGATTCGTGCAAAAAACGATTACGAATCAAGCCGTACACATGCAGGCGAATATGAGAAAAAAGCCATATTACTTCTCAAAAAAGCAGAAAAAGGCGAATTATCCGCAGAAGATGCCGACCGCCTAGCAACAGAAGCTTTAGCTAAAAAAGAAGAGTGCTTAGTTCATGCTACTCAGAAACAAAGTGAAGTAGCCCGTTTTGAACAGAATCTAGGACAATTGGATAGTAATATTAAAAAACTTCGCTCACAAATTAGTGCATATGAAAATGAGCTAAAAACCTTAACCGCTCGTGTTAAAGTTAGCAAAGCAACCAAGAGTATTAACAAACAAATGGCACAGATCGATTCAAGTAGCACCATTAACATGCTTGAAAAGATGAAAGAAAAGGTAGACCAAGAAGAGGCACTATCTGAAGCTTATGGAGAAATAGCCAATGAGTCAAAAACATTGGATGATGAAATAGACTCTGCACTTGGAGGAAATAAAGCCGAAGCATCCGAATCCTTAGCTGAGTTAAAAGCAAAGTTAGGATTAGATAAAGAAGAAGAGTAAATGCAAAGAGGTTAGTACCTGATGGAATTAACCTCTATTTTTTTGAACAGCTACAATATTGGTTTCGCAAACGGGAACCCTTAATCACTAATCCAAATCCCTCTGTCATGAAGGAATTATTTGAAGCTGCCTTTTCGGGAGTAAATGTTATCCCAACGGTACTATTAGTTTTAGTATTATTCTATTGGCTATTGGTTATCATTGGTGCAATGGATATTGACACTGTTGACTTTGATATCGATGCCGATATAGATGTGGATGTTGACATAGACATTGATACAGATGTAGATACTGATTTAGATGGGGCTAATTCTGTAGAAGAAGGCATTGGCTCAATAGCTTTTCTTAATTCTGTTTTAGTCTTTTTTAATCTTGGTAAAATACCATTTATGGTATGGCTAAGCTTCCTGATTATTCCCATGTGGATTATTTCCATTTTATTTAATCACTTTATGGGCAATAGTTTGTTTTTAATAGCTTTAGTCGCACTGATACCAAATTTGATTGTCAGTCTTATAGTTTCAAAAGTTCTTACAACCCCAATTGCAGCAGTTTTTGCCAGACTCAAAAAGAATAATGACGACCAGTTTAAATACACCGGTAAAATTTGTACCGTTTTAATGCGTACCACCAATAATAGGTTCGGTCAGGCAGAGATAAGCAGAAACGGAAACATTTATCGTGTAAATATCCTGACCCATGGTGAGGCCATATTGGAGAAAGGTCAAACAGCCTTAATAATCGAATACCTAGCTAATAAGAAGTGTTATTTAGTCGAACCTTATAAAATTTAAAATATATGGAAATGATTCAATCTCTTGGCATAAGTGCCGTTATTTTTCTTGTAATTGTTATTATCGGTATTATATCTTTAATAATAAAAACCTATCGTAAAGCCACACAAGGTCAGGCAATGGTACGGACAGGAGCCGGTGGTGCAAAAGTAACTTTTACTGGAATGTTTGTAATCCCAATACTCCACAAGATGGAATCAATGGACATTACCTTAAAAACAGTGGTTATTGAGCGCATGGCCAAAGATGGCTTGATCTGTAAAGACAATATGCGTGCTGACATCAAAGTGGCCTTCTTCGTTCGAGTTAACAAAACAAGCGAGGATGTTATTCAAGTTGCCCAATCAATTGGTTGTAATCGGGCTTCTGACCAGAAAGCTTTGGTAGAACTCTTTGATGCCAAATTCTCAGAAGCACTTAAAACTGTTGGTAAACAATTTGAATTTGTTGAACTATATAATTCACGTGAGAAATTTAAACACGAGATTCTCAACATTATCGGTACTGATTTAAACGGATATATACTGGATGACTGTGCCATTGACTTTCTAGAACAAACACCGCTTGAATCGTTATCTGAAAACAACATCCTAGATTCTGAAGGCATTAAGAAAATTGTAGAATTAACCGCTAAACAAAAGGTGTTATCAAACCAAATCGAACGTAATAAACAAAAAACCATAACTAAACAGGATGTTGAAGCGCGTGAAACAGTTTTGGAGCTAGAACGTCAGTTAGCGGAAACCGAAGAAAACCAGAAAAGGGAAGTCGCTAACATAAAAGACCGTCAGGAAGCTGAAATCAAAAAAGTTGCAGAGGAACAACGCTTAGTAGCAGAAAAAGCTCGCATAATTGCGGAGGAAGAAATTGCCGTTGCTGAAAAGAATAAAGAACGCCAGGTTGTTATTGCCGATAAAAATCGTGAACGCGTTGAGGCAGTTGAAACTGAAGCTGTAGAACAAGAACGTGAATTGAAGCATACCGAGCGTGAACGCATTGTTACTCTAGCACAGATCGAAAAACAAAAAGAAGTTGAAATTCAAAAGAAACAAATACAGGAAGTAATTCGTGAACGCGTAGAGGTTGAAAAAGCAACAGTTGCTGAACAAGAGAAAATTAAGGATACGCAAGATTTTGCAACTGCTGATCGTGCCAAGAAAGTGGCTATCACTAAAGCAGAAATGGATGCAGAAGAAGCTTTTGTACGTGAAATTAAATCGGCTGAAGCTGCCAAGAATGCGGCAGAACACAATGCAAAGACAAGGTTGATTGACGCTGAGGCTGAATTTGAAGCAGCAGGTAAAAGGGCTGAAGCAAGCAAAATAATGGCTGAAGCTAAAGCTGCTGAGGAAGCTGCTATCGGTGTTGCCGAAGCGCAGGTTATTGAGGCCAAAGCCGACGCCATGGAGAAACAAGGCCTAAATGAGGCCAAAGTAATGGAGATGAAATCAGAAGCCGAAGCTAAAGGAAAAAAGGCCAAAGCAGCTGCCGAGGCCGAATCTATACAAAAGGTTGGAGAATCTGAAGCAGAGGTTATCAAAGCAAAAGCTGAAGCTCATGCTGAAAAAGGACAAGCTGAAAACAAAGTTCTGGATGAACGTAATGCAGTTGAGGCGAAAGGTATTGAAGAAAAAGGTATGGCAATGAAGAAGCTGGATGCTGTTGGCAGAGACCATGAAGAGTTTAAGCTGAAGTTAGACATGCAAAAAGAGCTTGAACTTGCGCGTATCAATATCCAAAAAGGAATTGCAGATGCACAATCACAAGTGATTGCTGAAGCATTAAAAGCTGCTAATATAGATATCGTTGGTGGAGAAACAATGTTCTTCGATAAGATAATTGGTTCCATTACGCAAGGCAAACAAGTTGATAAATTAGTTAAGAACAGTGACATTATTAGCGATATCAAAAACCACTTCTTTGATAGTTCTGATGGCAAAAGCTTTAAAGGCCAATTCGCCAGCTTTATCGACCAATTTGGCATCTCATCTGAAGATGTTCGCAATTTAAGTATCAGTGCCTTGATAGGCCGAATGATGCAAGAAAACACCGATGAAAAGACTGGTAGCATGCTTAGTAGCTTAAACGACATTGCTAAAAGTTTAGGCGTATCAAATAGCACTGCTAAAGCCCTGGGCATCGTATAACAAATTTCATTAACGCTTCCTGAACTATTCAGGAAGTGTTAATCCTACTATTCTGCAATAGTACATTTTCATATTGCTCAAATTGTCATGCTTTTTTTTCATCACATTCCCCTAACAATTGATTTATGTCTGATAATCAAAACACTACAGATAAGAACATACAGCTTGAGGAAGGCACTTACGAAATCATCAAAAACAGATTACGACAAAGTGGCGGAGAGCTAAGTCAAAGGTTAGAACAACTCAATACATCTCGAAAAGATGTGTTCGGATCCATTGAAAGCACTCTCGTTGCAACTGATCGAATCGGAACTGAAAACAACTGTACCCCTGCCGACATGGTGGCCCTGGGCAACATCCTACTCTTTGGATACAATGTAACCATGGGCTTGAAAACAAAAACTTCATTGGATGATGTATTCAGTGTTTATGACTTTAACGAACACACTTTCAATCAAAACAACATCAACATCATTAATGACTCACAGTTTATTAATGATTTCGACAACTTGTATGAGTATTACAAAGAGACTCAGTTTAAAAAATTTGCAACCATCGGCCCTCATCTGTTTATGGTGTTTCAAACGGGTAAAAGCAATGACGACATAAAAGCATTTAAATGGCTTATCAAAAGCGATGAACTCGAATACAAAGGCAATCGTAGCTCACACGAATTTGTATTCCCCGATCAGCATGAATTTAAGTGGGAAAAAGTTACACGAGAACAATATGTTTATGGTGAGCATCCGCATGTTTCAATCAGAGATAGGGTTTTTGTTGAAGCTGTAGGCGGAGACATCACCTTCAAAATTGAAGACAATACAGATTCTGGTCTTGGAATATATGCCGAAGAGGTTGAAGTTAAAGATCAAACACTAGATGACGCAGAGATTCATTACGCTATTATTGGCAACCTTATCATCATTCGTATCTTGCCATACAAAGAAAATGAGTTCCGTTATTTTGTCTATAATTCAAAAATTCAGAAAGTTCAACGTATCGACGCCCTCGAAGATTCATGTGTATTATTACCTGATGACCAAGGCCTTATTTTTGCCAATGGTTATTATTTACAAAACGGACAATTCAAACTATTCGACAGAGATATTGAAGGCTTAATGTATGAACGCAAGTTAGCTTCTATCAATGGAGAAGACTTTCTTTATACTTTTTACAATCAGGAAATTGGCGCCTATGTGCTTCTAATATATAATTTGATTAATCAGCGCGTTGAAACACCAATTATTTGTAACGGCTATTCATTGTTTGACAATGGTGAGTTATGCTACTTCAAAAAACCCGATGAGCCATCACGTCATCATATAATACAAGTCTGGCAAACACCTTTTATGACAACTGAAAACCAAGCTACTCCAACAAACAATTCTCGTTTATATAAAATCGGGAATAAGGATGTGGTTAAAGCCATGGCTGAATGTAACGAAGTCATCTTATTAGTTAATAAAGATGAAGCTTATACTGATGTATATGGCGACTTGGTAAAACGTTGCACCGATGTAATTGACAGTTATTACTGGTTATCCGAAAAAGATGCATTTGACATTAAAACACCTCTTAATGAGATTAAAGAATCTGCATTCTCGGCGATTACCGAATACGAGAAAGTCAGAAATATTCGCAAAAATACAAAAGAGCAAATTAAGGAGGTAAGTGATAAAGTCAAGGAAATATTTAACCACATTACCAAGCAACAAATTGGGCACATAGATCGCTATGTGGAATTATTGGCCGCACTCCGAACCGCTAGAGGCGAAGTTATAAGCCTGAAAGAACTACGCTATGTTGACATGCTTTTTATTGACGAATTAGAGAATGATGTGGAAGAAAAAACAGTTCGATTATCGCAGGACTGTGTTACTTTTCTATTACGAGAGGAAGCTCTCTATTCATACGAAGAAAAAGTTAATAATATTCGAGAGGGAGTTTCAAAGATCACTAAGGTTAGCGAGGCCGATGACCTTTCTGACGAGATAATCAAACTTGCCGGTCAACTCGAAATGCTTATTGACATCGTTAGTAGCCTAAAAATTGAGGATGCCACACAAACAACGCAAATAATCAATAATATTTCAGGTGTATATTCACAGTTTAATCTCATTAAAACAGATCTTAAAAAGCAACGAAAAAGCCTCAGAGCCGTTGAAGCCAAAGCTGAATTTAACTCACAATTAATGCTAGTTGAACAAGGCATGCTCAATTACATCGACCTTTGTGATTCACCGGGAAAAGCCGACGAATACCTCTCTAAACTAATGGTACAGCTCGAAGAGTTAGAAGGTAAATTCTCTGATTTTGACGAATTTATGCCAAGCATTGCTGAACGAAGAGAGCAGGTTTACAATGCTTTCGAGACTAAAAAGCTGAGCTTAACTGAAGAACGCAATCGAAAAACAACAGCTTTACAATCATCTGCAGAACGTATTCTAAAAGCAATTCGTAGTCGTATTTCAAAATTCAAAGAAACCTCGGAGGTTAATGGTTACTTTGCATCTGATTTAATGATTGAAAAAGTGCGCGATGTCATAACTCAGCTGAAAGAGTTAGATGACAATGTGAAAGCTGATGATTTAGAAAGTAAGTTAAAGTCATTAAAAGAGGAAACAATTCGTCAGATTAAAGATCGGACAGAACTTTTCGAGGGTGACGCTAACATCATTAAGTTTGGAAATCATAAGTTTTCGGTAAATACCCAACCATTAGAACTTTCAATGGTAAACAAAGATGGTAGCATGTTTTACCATTTATCGGGCACCAACTTTTTTGAGGAAGTAAAAGATACCGAGTTTATGGCAACAAAAGATATCTGGAGTCAATTGTTACCATCCGAAAACAAATCGGTTTATAGGGCTGAATATATGGCCTATATTATATTCAATGCATCTAAGAATAAAACAGATGGACATCTGTCTCTACCAGAACTAGCAGGCTTAAGCGACAAAAAATTAGTAGAACATGTTCAAAGAATAATGTCATTGCGCTTTAGCGAAGGTTACTCCAAAGGAGTGCATGATTTTGATACAGCCATTATCCTGAAACAACTTTTGAATGTGTACAGCAATGCAGGTCTGCTACGTTATCCTGCCGATGCTAGGGCAATGGCTGAGTATTTTTGGAAAGTATATTGCAGTGACGAGCTGCGCTCTGATCTAAACAACAATCTGAAAGGTGCTGGACTGATAATTAAGGTATTCCCAGACACACATCAGTTTGATTACCTGCTGGATACCTTGCTTAAGATGCTTCAGGAATTTCAAGTTGCCGAAAAACTATTCAATGAAGAGAGTATTGAGGATGCAACCCATTTCCTTTTCCATCAGATGCTGGAGGCCGATGAGTTTATCATCTCCAAGGCAGCTATCAACCACCTGGATGGATTTGTGGCCTACCTGAGAAAAAACAGGGCAACAAAAACTTACGAAGAGTCATTAAAACCTTTATTAAAAGATTATGCTAATGCCTATCGCTTAATTACAAAATGGGTGAAGGCCTATTTAGACATGGAAGGCAAATCAGCCGAACACCTGAATGAGGTAAGTATGACGCTTTTGCTTGATTCAAAATTACGTAAGAAGTTGATTGATCAACCTGTATCTTCTGAGTTAACAGGACTTAAAGGCTCACACCAGTTGATTATTGAAAATAAATACAACTTCCATTTTAACGCCTTTATGGCTAAGATGAATGGTTTTACACGTTCCACTGTCCCAAAGTTTGAGAAGTATAATTTACTAAAAAAGCAACTGACAGATTCATTTACTGACGAATTGCGTTTGAATGAGTTTAAACCGCGTGTACTGTCTTCATTTGTCAGAAACAGATTAATTGATAAGGTCTATTTCCCATTAATTGGTAATAACCTGGCCAAGCAAATTGGTGCAGAGGGTGCCGGCAAACGAACCGACCTCATGGGTATGCTACTATTAATTTCTCCTCCGGGTTATGGTAAAACAACCTTAATGGAATACCTGGCAAGTCGCCTTGGTATCATCTTTATGAAGATTAACGGGCCTTCAATCGGACATACTATTACATCACTGGATCCTTCTGAAGCTGAAAATGCTGCAGCCAGAGAGGAACTTGAAAAGCTAAACCTGTCTTTTGAAATGGGCGACAATGTGATGATTTACCTGGATGATATTCAACACTGCAACCCTGAATTTTTGCAGAAATTCATTTCTCTTTGTGACGCCCAGAGGAAGGTGGAAGGTGTTTACAAAGGTAAAAGTAAAACCTACGACTTCAGAGGCAAAAAAGTATGTGTGGTGATGGCAGGTAACCCATATACCGAGAGTGGTGATAAATTCAAAATTCCGGATATGTTAGCCAACCGTGCCGACATCTATAACATTGGTGACATTATCGGAGGATCTGCTGAAGAATTCAAGTTGAGCTATATTGAAAACTCCCTCACTTCCAATCCTGTATTGAACAAACTGGCTTCCAAAAGCCAGAAAGACTTATACACTCTTATTTCCATTGCCCAAACAGGCAGTAAAGACGGACTGGAGTTCGAAGCGTCACATACACCAGAGGAAGTCAACGAATATGTAACAGTACTCAAAAAGCTATTGACCGCACGTGATGTTATTCTAAATGTAAACCTGGAATACATTTCTTCTGCTGCGCAAGCCGAAGAATACAGATCTGAGCCACCATTTAAACTACAGGGTTCTTACAGAGATATGAATAAGATATCGGAAAAGATCCTGCCAATAATGAATGACCAGGAACTGGAAACATTGCTCTTATCTCACTATCGCAATGAAGCACAGACACTGACGAGCGGTGCCGAAGCGAACATTCTTAAGTTTAAAGAGATATACGGCGTAATAACAACCGAAGAGATAGAGCGCTGGACTGAACTGAAAGAAACCTTTGTTAGAAATAACAAATTAAAAGGAATGGGTAGTGATAAGCAGGCCGCTAATGTATTGGTTCAGATGGAAGAAATTGCCAAAGGCGTATTCGGCATTAAAGATGAAATAGGAAAAAACAAGAACTAACGATATTAAAAGATAGCAATGGACTTTAGAAATTACTTTGACTCAGCTGAAGCACAACTGGCATTATTTATTAAAATGGCCAAAGCCGACGGTGAAATTATCCAAGCAGAAATGATGTTTTTAAAACTGCTGGCACACAAACTTAATATTAATAGCAGTGATTTTGATACTATACTGGATAACTATGAAAAATATAGGTATTTGCCTCCTGCCAATGAAAAAGAGCGATTTATGACACTTTATATTCTTATCCAGATGATGAAAGTGGATTTGTCGATGAAGGCGGAAGAAATAGAGTTTTGCCTTGAAATCGGCAAGCGACTTCATATCGATGAAGATAAGATGAAAAACATCATTGAGCTATCAAAACAACAGGAGAAAAAAGTGGTTGGCTATGAGGAGATTAAAAAGGAATTAAAACCTATTCTTTAACTTTATCAATTTAATTGCATTAGACTGAAACTTAGAATATTAACTCGAATCAGGAACTTCTATAGCATACCTCTGAATTGAAATAGTATGCTATAGAAGTTATTTTGATCACGTAAGACTAAATCTAACTGGTATTGTATAGCTCACTTTCACCGGTTTGCCTCGCTGCTTGCCTGGCTTCCATTTCGGCATTGCTTTTATAATACGAGTAGCTTCAGCTTCTAATTCGGATGAGACTCCACGTACTATTTTAATATCAGTTATACTTCCATCAACATCGATGGCAAAACTGATGTAAACAATTCCACTAACACCGTTCTCAACAGCTATAGGTGGATAAACAAGGATATTGGCAATAAATTCAGTTAAGGCTTCAGCACCTCCCGGATATTCGGGCATTTCCTCAACAATTAAAAGCAGGCCATCTCCCTCTTCTTCCTCCTCAACTTCCATATATACAATCTCAAAGTCTCCCTCACTATCTTCGATATGTAATTCTTCACACAATTCAACATCACAATCTACAATTGATAGAATATCACTTGATGTTGGAGGAGGTGGTGGTGATTGAGGATTCCGATTTTGCGCTCTAATAGAGTTAATGATTGGATCAATCGCTACAAAAGGTGTAAATTCAGTCAGCAAATTATATTTCAATCCAAGAGCTGTTATTTCCTCTTTGAGCTCTGCATCAAGTAATATCTTAAAAAATAAAACACGATTCAAAACATGGTTTAGTTTAAGAAGAAGTTGCCCGAAAAATCTTACTAGTAGGTATATTAGTGTTTAAGAGGTTTAAGGTTGGGTTATTGTTGAAAATATAGAACAAGTTAATGTAACCAAAAATTGAAATCAAGGAAGACTCGATTTCATCTAACGATAAAGGGAGAGATTAATTTTCAGAAATTGTTCGACCTATGTTGGACCCATAAAAAACAAAAGCACCTACATCTCTGTAAGTGCTTGATAATGAAGTGGGCCCACCTGGGCTTGAACCAGGGACCCCCTGATTATGAGTCAGGTGCTCTAACCAACTGAGCTATAGGCCCGGCTTTATAAGGTACATGACCTTTTCAGCGGATGCAAAAATAGTTAACAATTTGGTATTATCAAATAGATAATTCAATATTTTCAAGGTATTTCATCTTATTATATGCAATCTTATCGTTGAAATATTCATTACACTTCTGTATTTTAGAGTGATACAAATTGAAACCAGTTCTTATGAAAACCTCGAAATATTTTTTTCTATCCGTTCTTGTTGCCATGAGTCTTGTATTGAGTGCCTGTTTACCAGGAGGAGGTAATTACTCACCTGCTGATCCAGCTGGATTTTTTACAGGTATTTGGCACGGTTGGATTGCCCCTTTATCACTTATTTTAGGTTTGTTTAATAAAGATATAGGCGTATACGAATCATTTAACACAGGTTGGTGGTACGATTTTGGGTTTTATATTTCCATTATTGCAGGTTTCGGAGGCATAAGGTTGTTGAGAAAAAAGAGTGACTGATCAAATATTCCTTCTCAATACACTATTTATGCCTTATCTTATAACTAAAACAACTTGTTTTACGTATTTGTAAGTGCACCTTTAATATCATACTCTTTATGCGCATCATATTCACCATATCGTTATTGGTTGGATGGAGTGTTTTATCACTGCATGCGCAATATTTTGGTCAGAATAAGCCGTCTTACGAAGAGTTCGATTTTGAGCTTTATAAAACCCCAAACTTTGAGCTTTATCATTACTTTAGTAATCAGGAACTAGTTGAGTCATTAGGTAGGCAGTCTGAGAAGTGGTACTACTACCATCAACAAATTTTGCTCGATACCTTTAAATTAAAAAGTCCTATCATATTTTATTCAAATCATGCTGATTTTCAGCAAACAACCGCTGTAAGTAGCCGTATTGATGTGGGTACAGGTGGAGTTACTGAGGGCATGAAAAGGCGTGTAGTGATGCCAGTGACTTTTACCAAACAACAAACCGACCACGTATTGGGTCATGAGTTGGTCCATGCTTTTCAATACCATATGCTAGCTAATGATGAAGAGATAAACCTCATGGCCATTAACAATGTACCCTTATGGATGATTGAGGGAATGGCTGAGTATTTGTCGCTGGGCAGTATTAATAGTCACACCGCATTGTGGATGCGAGATGCCTTAATCAATAATAACTTCCCTAGTTTGGAAGATATGACCCGAAGCTATCGCTATTCTCCCTATCGCTACGGACACGCTTTTTGGGCTTATATAGCACATCAATATGGCGAGCAATATATCTCTCGACTTTTTAGAGCTACAGTACATAATGGTTATGAACAAGCCATCAGCGATGTCTTAATGATTTCAAATGACTCTCTTTCTATCGAATGGGAAACGACTTTAAGAGAGCACCTCTTGGATGAAGCAATTGATTCCACATTTTCTATCATTGGAAACCGCCTTATCTCAAAGAAAAATAGTGGGCGCTATAACCTTAATCCTTCATTAAGTCCTGATGGAAATTACTTAGTCTACCTATCTGAGCGCGATCTGTATGATATCGACCTGTTCCTGGCAAAGGGTTCTACCGGTGAGGTTATTTCACGTTTGTACACAGCTACCAGCCACGACGAGATTGATGCTTTAAATTATTTGGAAACCGCCGGCACCTGGTCTCCCGATAGCCGATTTTTTGCCTTTATCGCCTTTAAGCAAGGGCAATCGACCTGTCAGATTTTTGATGTGGAGAAGAAACAGCTTGATCGAGAGATTATCATAGAGAATTATGACGAAATATCGTGGCCGGATTGGAACCCCGCATCTAACCACATTGCATTTGCTGCTTTAAACAATGGGGTATCCGATATTATCGTATATGACTTAGATACTGATTCTGTTACTAATTTAACCCACAATAATTACTCGTGCATACAACCAAGCTGGACGCACGATGGTGAATATTTGTATTATGTGAGCGACAAATCGTTAAGTGAACAACTTTATTCCAGAAATAGCCTGAATATCGCACGTATTTCAGCTGATGGTGAACAGCATGAGTTGTATAACACCTTCGACGGTGCTAAAAACCTTAATCCAACCAGCACGCAAAATAATGATGAGGTTTTATTTCTATCCAATTGGGATGGTAGGCGTAATTTATATTTGTATAATACTGAAACTAAATCCTTAAACCAGGTAACCAATTATCCTACTGGAATAACTGGAATGACTGATTATGCGCCGGCCTTAACCATATCTGGAGACACCTTGCTGTATACCATGCTATGGAATGGAGAGTATTCCATTTATCAAACATCGCTACAGCACTTGGGCGATAAATTACAAGCCGTTAATAATCGTGAAGTAAACTTTAGTGATTCGCGCCTGATGCCCTATTCATCTATTCCTTCACAAGTAGAAACTAACTTATACTTTAATCGTCAACCATATGCTTTACAGGCCGATAGTTTTTTTACCGATAAAATACAAAATCGCTTTAAGCTTGATTTTATTGGTAATGCGTCGGCCGGTGTTATGACTGGGCGTTTTGGAACAGGAATGGCCGGTAGTATTGAAGCCATGTTTAGTGATATATTGGGCAAGAACATGCTCTATACAGCCTTGAGTATTAATGGAGAGATTTATGATTTTGGTGGTCAGATAGCCTACATCAACCAGCGAAAAAGAGTGAAAGTGGGTGTTGGACTATCTCATATTCCTTACCGTACTGGTACCTATCAATATCAAACAGACTCTTTGGGTGATGGTAGCACATCGCGTTCGCTTAATTACTTGTTTCGGCGGACTTTTGAAGATAAATTATCGGTATTTACTTTTATTCCTATCAATAAAACGCGCCGTTTTGAATTGGGAGCTTCCTATGCTTTTTATAATTATAGGATTGAGAAACTAAAGAATATTAACTCATTCTCTCAGGTATATTCTGCAGAGAAAGAACGGATGCCTGCGCCTGATGGATTTGGAACGGGTATCTTTGATGCCGCCTTTGTTATTGATAACGCAAAAATGGGCTTGGCATCGCCGGTAGAGGGAAAGAGACTGCGCATTCAAATGGAGCATTATCTTCATAAATTACAAATGCAGACCTTATTGATTGATTTTAGGCGCTATGTTTTTATTAAACCATATAGTTTAGCATTTCGTTTGTACCACTACGGACGTTATGGAAAAGATTCAGATACAGAACGCATGACCGAATTATTCCTTGGTTCGCCATGGTTTGTACGTGGTTACGATATGGGTAATTTTTATGGTGACGAATCAACAAATGGTAATACCATCAGTATGAATCAGATGATTGGTACGCGCCTTTTGGTTTCTAACCTTGAATGGCGCATGCCCTTTACCGGACCCAAAGAAATTGCCATGCTTAGTTCTGGTTTTCTGTTTAGTGAACTAGCCATGTTTATTGATGCAGGGGTTAGCTGGAATAAAAATTCGTACCCGGTTGCCCGCCTCACAACCAACAGTAATCAACAGCGAATTCCTGTTTTTAGTGGTGGTTTAGCCTATCGTGTTAACTTATTTGGCGCGCTTATATTAGAGCCTTATTATGCATTTCCTTTCCATCAGAATAGGATTAAAACGGGTGAGTTTGGCATTAATATCTTTGCCGGATGGTGATTTTAATCACGAATATTTTTCTCCGAATAGCGCAATACACACCTTAAAATCATTATCTTGTCATTGTAGGGACAGATAATTTTGGCGTGAGGAAAAGATGAATTATACAATTCTTAAAACACAAACGCATGAGGTGTCTAAGCCGGAATCTACCGACTTTTTATCAGCACAATTTAAAACTGAACAAGCCTGTTGTTCTTTTTTTGTGGCAAAGAATTGATGTATTTCACTCACACTTGATTGGTCAATTACTAACTAAAATAAAATTTCTATGAATTCAATTTTTTGGTTTATACCATTTGCCTCTGTATTGGCTTTGGTTTTTGCGTGGATATTTTTTAAATCCATGATGAAAGAGTCCGAGGGGACCGATAAGATGAAAGAGATTGCACAACATGTACGCGATGGTGCAATGGCCTACCTTAGTCGGCAGTACAAAGTGGTTGGGATAGTGTTTGCTGTTTTATTCGTGATATTAACCTTATTGGCTGTTATTGGTGTTCAGAATCCATTTGTGCCTATCGCCTTTTTAACTGGAGGTTTCTTTTCTGGTTTATGTGGTTTTTTGGGTATGAAAACAGCCACTTTTGCCTCAGCAAGAACTGCGCATGGCGCCTCAAAATCGCTTAACCAAGGCCTGAAAGTTGCATTTCGTAGTGGTGCAGTAATGGGTATGGTTGTGGTAGGTTTTGGTCTTTTGGATATTGCCCTCTGGTATTGGGGACTTAATTATATTTACGATTCAAATATTTTCGGTATGGGTCTTTCTGTTGCTACTGAAGCCGGTATTTTGGCCGATGGTGCAATGTGGGATGCCGGTGTTATCGTTAGCGATGCTTTCCAATCCATTAAAATGACACATATTACTACTACCATGTTAACCTTTGGTATGGGTGCTTCTACTCAGGCCTTATTTGCACGTGTAGGTGGAGGAATTTATACGAAAGCTGCCGATGTGGGCGCCGACCTTGTGGGTAAAGTTGAAGCTGGTATACCTGAAGATGATCCGCGTAACCCTGCGACTATTGCCGATAATGTGGGTGATAATGTGGGTGATGTAGCTGGTATGGGTGCTGATTTATATGAATCATATGCTGGCTCTATTTTAGCCACTGCTGCTCTTGGTGCCGCTATTGCTGTTGGTCCCGATGGTAAATTTGATGAGATGAAAATGCTAGCTCCAATGATGGTGGCTGCCATTGGTATTATATTCTCCATCATTGGTGTTTATATGGTGCGTACAAAAGATTCAGCAACCGCTAAAAGCTTGCTAAATTCATTGTTAGTAGGTACAGGCGGTAGTTCGGTACTAATTCTGGCTGCAATGGGCGTAATGGCCTATGGAGGATGGATTGAGTGGGGTATTTTTGGATCTGTAGTAGCTGGTTTGCTAGCTGGTATAATTATAGGTCAGGGTACTGAGTATTATACATCAGATGGCTATAAACCAACACAAGGGATTGCTCAACAGGCAATGCAAGGGCCAGCAACAACTATTATCGATGGAATTGCTGTTGGTATGTATTCAACCTGGATACCTGTTGTAACTATTGTGGCAGGTATTATTGCGGCCTTCGGTTTTGCAGGTGGTTTTGGCGATTTTGCACACGGTGTATATGGTATTGGCTTTGCCGCTGTAGGTATGCTATCAACCTTAGGGATTACTTTGGCTACTGATGCTTTTGGGCCAATTGCAGATAATGCAGGTGGTAATGCCGAAATGGCTAATTTACCAGAAGAGGTTCGCGAACGTACTGACGCCTTAGATATGTTAGGAAATACAACTGCTGCTACTGGTAAAGGTTTCGCTATTGGTTCAGCGGCTTTAACGGCCATGGCTTTAATGGTGGCGTATATGGAGGAAGTACGTATCTGGTTAAAGAAAGTACCTGAGTTAGGAACTAAATTTATAGAAGTTACCGGAGCTGAGAGTTTGTCCGCAGCTACAATGGATCACTTTATCGAATATTATAATCTAAATGTATTTAATCCAATGTTATTGGCCGGATTGTTTCTTGGTGCTATGATGGCTTTTGTTTTTTGTGCCATGACCATGAAAGCTGTTGGACGAGCAGCAGGTGCTATGGTTGATGAGGTGCGTCGTCAATTCCGTGAAATACCTGGTATCCTTGAGGGAACTGGAACACCTGAATATGCCAAATGTGTTGCTATCTCAACCAAAGGGGCACAGCGTGAAATGTTAGTTCCTTCTATTTTAGCCATTACGGTGCCTATTGCTGTTGGTTTATTATTGGGTGTAGCTGGTGTAATTGGCTTGTTAATGGGAGGTTTAGTAACAGGTTTTACCTTAGCGGTAATGTTGAATAACTCTGGTGGAGCCTGGGATAACGCTAAAAAATACATCGAAAAAGGTCACCATGGTGGTAAAGGTAGTGATGCACACCATGCAGGTGTAGTTGGAGATACTGTTGGTGATCCATTTAAAGATACTTCTGGTCCATCATTAAATATACTTATTAAGCTAATGACCATGGTTTCGGTTGTTATGTCTGGACTAACCGTAATATATTCACTATTTTAGAATTGTCCACTTCTACATGTTAAAGCGGATGATTATGCATTCGCACCATCAATTAATTATATACCGCCCTTATATACGGGGCGGTTTTTTTATGCTGTATAGAGTGGTGATCTTTGGAAAAATGCCATGGCTTTAATTATTAAAAATGACTTGTTGGCGAGTTGGTTTTGGAACAATTGTCGCTAGTTTAACGAATGGTATCTTGCCATTGTTTACTTTAACTGTAGGTAAGGGCTTGGCAACGTGCCACATAAAAAAGTAGCATTGTTTGGGTGCTTGGCATTGTTCCAATGGTAGAAACGCCATAAAAGAAGCCATGGAACTTTACGCCGACTAAAATATACAAGTGAACAGAGGAGTAAGCCGAAGGGGTCAATGGGCATAAAAAAAGCCGTCCAGATACTGAACGGCTTAAGAATATATTACGGTGTAATTATTTCAATTGCTTCACAAGCGATAATACAGATTTAGCACATCCCTCTTGACCACCTTTGAATGAGAAATAAAGATTGTAAACACCTGTTTTTCGGCATACAAACTGAAATTCTTCATACATTTTGCCATTGTGGAAATTGCTACTGATTAACTTGTCACTTTGCTTCAGTTGCATAATCATCTTCTCTGAATTAGAAGCGCCATTAACAATGTTAAACTTGTATTGTGTGTTGCTATTAAGAACGACAGAAAACTTAACATAGCCTGTTTTCGTATCTTTCTTTTCTTTCACCATTTCAACTGTAAAGTCTTTGATGTACTGGCTTGTTCCCATTGCTTTTAATGCTGTTTTAAGCAAGTCATCGCCACATTGAGCCGATGCGCTAACAGCAGTGAATGTAAAAAGAACTAAGAAACTATAAATAAACTTTTTCATGGTATCAATTTTAATTGGTCTGGGTAAGAATATTTGCAAAAGTAATTATTTTTCAAACACTCAGACTTACGACACAATGAATTGTCTTAAAGACTTGATTTCAGCAATAATAGTTGCCACTTGTTCTGGTGTCACCTCAACATTACTAATCTCATCCTGAACGATAATTAGCATACCGTCTTGCTCAATGGTTTTAGGTTCGGCAAATTCAGTTGTTATTTTAACTCCGTCGTATGCACTTCTAAGTTTACCAATGCGTTGAGCTAACTCAGCAAAATCAGGATCGTTGCTATAGTTTTTAAGGATGATTTCGATAATATTGATAATGTCCTTTTGTTCAGCAATGCGGTTGATTAAACCTTCATTCTTTGTCTCTTCAATAACATTAGCAGTAATGTATAAACCTTCAATCCACGCACCAGTAACAATTAATGATGATACATTGCTTCGTTTTTGGCTACGTAAGTATGAATCCATTTTGTTAAAGCTCGAAATTGAGATTTGCATTAATGAATCTAGGTTGTTATTATTCGTCGCCATGCGCTTTAACGATGTAAAGTCGAAGAATTGACCAACTTTAATGCCTTCAGCTAATTCTTTTATCCCTACCAAATAAGAAACAACAATGCTGTTTTTATTAAAGGTGTTGATATAACCAAGATCGGCACTGTAAGCACCCAAATTTAAAGCACGTTTATAACTAGTGTTATAAGTATCGACTTTATGTGGGTTGTTTAATATTTTTTGTGAGAAGTCTACGCCAGTAGCTTTAATTAATGAAGCCATTTCAACTGGTGAAGAAATATTCTGAATAACATCACTCATCACTTCCTCAGATAGTTCAAGTGCTCCACTTTCTGCAGGTGCAAGAGTCAATTCATCCGAATCATTGCTTTTTTTTGATGACCCTGAACAGGCTGTTATTAAGCTAATTCCGGCAATCATCAGGGCTAGGTAACTAAATTTTCTCAACATTCTAGTACGTTTTTAATTTCGACTGAAGCAATTATACTTAATTAATTGGTAAAAGGTTACTTTTTAAACAGTTTTAATTCGCCAAAGAAGTCAATGCCTCGCTTTAACAAATCAAAATATAGTACGGCATACAGCATGATCGTTAATAACCAAACAATGGAAATATTAAACCATAATGTATCGTAAAATACGCCTGCAAAATGTTTTTGTGGAGCTAAAAAGTGCGTTCGGAATGATACGGCTGATTCTGGTTCAGGTACCTGATATATAGGATCAACCACCTGAATCAACTTATCACCATCGCGCAATAGTTTATTTTTATCAAATGTTTTGCGTACAATGTCCGAAATACTTTCGTTGTAATGCTTGTCTTTAATGCTATTGAAGCGCTCTTTGTTATTACGGATATTATCCGACATAAAGCGATTAATGGTATTATCCGCTTTATTAAATATGTCGCGATAATGTTCGTTCAGTTGCGCAATATAAGCTAGTGTTGATTCTACAACTTGTTCGTTAAAAGCTTCTGGCGTTAATTTATCAAGATCGTTAAATTCGATTGATGAAACGCGTTTAGTTTCTTTTGAAAGCTCGTTACGTAATAATGCTAAATCATTAATGTAGGTCTCGCTGTTAGTATCCGCTAAACGGCATGCATCCACCACTTCCTCAAGCTCAGGTAAATAGTATACATTTTTAAAGTCGGAGCTGCTTTGCTGTAGTTCAACATCAAAAATGTTCTTCTTATAGTTGTTGTGCTTGTATTGGTGAACAATTAAACCCTCGTAGATATATCGCGATGGCATAACCTCAGCTACAAATGGAACTTTATCAACACTCGTAAAGTCTTTGTTTAGTTTATCAAATGTAAACATAGCGCCACCCAAAACCATTTGAGGTATCATTACCAATGGGATTAGGATGTAGATGGTTACAATAGAGTTAAACGAAGCTGATAGTATCAATCCAAGGATGTTGGCAAATGCCGAAACCGAGAATAGGGCAAGCCAAAATTCGAAATTCATGCCTTGGATGCCTAAAATTGTGTTGGCTACTAATACAAATAATGTCATTTGTATGGCCGACATAACAAAGAGAATAAGGATTTTAGAAGCCAGATAACTGGAACGACTCAAATTCAGGAATTTCTCTCGTTTTAATATTTTTGCATCTTTAAAAATCTCTTCAGCACTTATAATGAGGCCAAAGAATAAAGCGACAATAATGCCCATAAAGATGTAAGGAGCAATGTTTTCATTCTCGCGGAATACATAAACACTTGATTCAGGATCAACAATATAGCGAATTAAATAAGCTAATATAAATCCAAGGAATGGTGCCTCAAGCAGGTTAAGAAGTATGTATTGTTTGTTGCTGATCTTTGATTTAAAATCGCGTAAAGTATAAATAAAGAACTGCTTAAACCACGATGGTATATTCAGTGATTTGGGAGGAGTAGAGTCAACTTGCTCTACCTGTGGTAATTCTATATTTTCCTTATAGTGTTCGTGCCACTCCTCTGGCGAGGTTTTACGCTTGTTGGTGTAATTTCCGTATTCATCAATTACATTGGCATCGATGATGTTGAAAATTAATTCGGGATTAAGGTTACCGCAGGTACCACATTCACCCTGGTCACTGTTTATTTGGGCATCTAAACGCTTGAAGTAAATTAATGATTCACTAGGATTACCATAATAAACTGGATAACCACCAGTATCAAGAATATACATTTTATCAAACATCTTATAGATGTCTGACGATGGTTGGTGAATTACTACGAAGATAAGCTTTCCTTTCAAAGCTAGCTCCCGTAGCAGATTCATAACATTCTCAGAGTCACGAGATGATAAGCCAGATGTAGGCTCATCAACAAAAAGGATTCCTGGCTCACGAATAAGCTCTAAAGCAATGTTTAATCGTTTGCGCTGACCACCACTAATCATCTTGTTAAGCGGAGATCCAACCTTTAAATTACGACGCTCATATAAACCAAGGCTCATGAGTGTGTTGTTCACCATTTCCTCAATCACACTTTCTTCTTTGTCTTTGAAACAAAGTTTAGCGTTGTAATATAAGTTTTCGTATACAGATAACTCTTCAATCAATAAGTCATCCTGAGGAATATAGCCAATAACTCCCTCAACTTTATCGCGCTCGTGGTGTAAGTTATAGCTATTGATAAGTACTTCTCCTGAAGTAGGCGTTTCATTACCGCAAAGTACGTTAAGCAGTGTTGTTTTACCCGCTCCGCTGGCTCCCATTATACCAATCAGTCGTCCTTGTTCTTCGCTAATGTTTACATCGCGCAGACCAATGCCACCTGTTTTAAATTGGAAGCCTACATTTTTTACTTCGTAGGAAATTTTTGACACCGATGAGTCAGACATAAAGCGTGAAACAACATCGGTGTAATATACTGGTTGACCTTTTGGTAATTTGGTAAAACTACCTTTAGGAAAAAGATAAATACGACGATTATTAATAAGCAACCCATTCAAGAATAAATCCTGACTACCTGTATATCTGACAAAATACAGGCCTGCACTATTAACGCGAAGTATAACCAAATGCCCATCAAGCTCACCCGATTGAATGTGCTTGGAATTTTGGTGATTTGGCTGTTGATGATTAACAATGAGTACATCGTCTAAATCAAGTTTCGATACATCATCGTTAACCGTGTAGGTTTCAATAGCTTCAATCTCTTCCTTAGGCAATTTAAAAACATCGGCAACCGTATTGATAATTGCCATGCGTTGCTCGGTAAATTTACGGTCAGCATTAACTAACTCGTACAAGCGCAAAAGCACAACTACTTTTTGCTCTTTATTCAGTTTTTTGTTAATCTTCTTACAAATTCCGAGAATCTTCACGGAATCCTTCATCGAAGTTAACTTAACCTTGCCTTCTGGTTCTGCTTTACCAAGTTTTGAATCCTTAGAAAATTTTAAGAAGAGTGCATAATATTCTTCAACATCCTCAGCATTTAGTTGCTGTTCAAGAAATGTTTTTACATACTCTGTTTCATTCGCCTCAACACCACCATCCTGTTTAGCAATTAAGCCAAACAGCTGCATCAGTGCCTTCAGAATTTCTTCACTCATACTTTAATTTTCAGGGAGGTCAGTACTCTTAGTCGGTATATGATATGTAATCGAAAGGAATTTCAACAATATCGGCATACTCTTCTCCAGCTTCCAACATGTCTTCTTCCTCTTCGTGATAATGCCATTTGATAACAACTTCGTTGTCGTTTTCAACAATTTCTTCAAATTTTAAAAGAATATCCAAAATTACCTTTGAAGATGCCGTGTTGAAATATTCTAATTTGAAATGAAACTCTGTTTTGTCAGCTGGTGCTTCAGAGTATGCATCAATCCACTCCAAAATTGGTTCGTAAAACATGTTTACATCTTCGGGTAGAGAACGTCCTGAGATTTCAAATTTATTATTGTCTTTGTCCAAAATTACGTTTGGGGTATCATCCGTCCCCGCAATATTGATTACTTCCATTGTATTGTCAGATTAGTTTCTTTTGATTGTTGATGTTAGTATGAAGAAGCTTACTTCATCGTTTAATTTCTTAAACTCGTAGCCAAGCTTGCTACCTGTTTTTTTAGCAATATCGATAAAGCCAAGACCGGCACCGCCTTTTTCTGATATCTTACCTTCGCGCATTTGCTTCTTATATAGGTCCGATAATCCTTTTTTATCTAAGCTATTAACGTGTTTTAAGCTGGCTTCTAATTCAGGAACTTTTACGTTTTTAATAACGTTACCTGTTATAATATTATAGCTTGCCTCACCATGGCTAACCATAACAATACCTCTGCGTTCATCTTCATTATTATCTAATGAATCTGCGTGTTTACTAATGTTCTGTAAGCACTCCACCATTACATTAAACACTTTACGCTGTACCGAGTTAGACTCCTGGCTTTTCTCAAGGCTTTTTTCGGTAAGTGATGTAAATGTTTTGGTAATTTCCTGGGTTACTTCTCCTTCGTAAACCAACTTAATTTCATGTGTTTTCATCGTCTTATACATTTGATATGCAAAGTCTAAAAAAACATCATTTTCGTTCTTCTTATCCATACTCTGAAGTGTGTTTAACATACTACTTCCTTATCAGTTTGCAAAATAATAAGAATTGCAAAAGTAGAAAGAACATTATAAAGAATAAGTGCTTTCGATACTTGTTTTTTGCAATTCGTTTATGATAACGTTAGATTTTTTGTGTCCTTTTTAATATTAGTCCACTAAATAGCATCTTAACGTATCAGTGCTACTACGCAAAAAAATGATAATGGTTCTGTTATTTTACGCCAAATAGAGCATTTGACGCCTTAATCAGCGCTTTTTATTGATGAATAGCGCTAAAATAAGCTGTTTTATTTCAAGAAGAAACACTAAGTGCTTGATTAACTTAATTTAAGTTGATTAAGAAGTTGGATTGAAGATTGATTTTTTCGCTTAAATTATTTTCAGCCTTAAGCTCATGATCATGGGTGCTAATAATAAATCCCTGCGAAAGATAGTTGGATATGGCTGACATCTTATCAAATTCATTTGCGTGAAAGAAGATTCTTTTGGGCTCGAACTGAAAACAATGATCAACTGCTTTTGATAAGAGCATGGCTCTTACTTCAAAATCAACAAAATCACTCACCATACCAAAGTTTTTAATCTCTACCTGACGATCGGGAAGAACAATTAAGTCGAAGGATCCAATGACTTCACCCTCGTATAGTGCCATGAAAAAGTGGACTTCGGGATATGCCAAAAAATTGCGAAGTATATCTTTATTCCAAGATAAATTTTCCCACCAACCATCATTGAGCTTATTGGATACTGGTAATTCATATGAGTAGTCAGTATTTTTTTTAATTCTGATTAACTCAATGCTGGTATCAAAGCCTTTTGCTGGAATAAATTGACTTCGGTTTTTTAACTCAAGAATATTGTAGTTCACACGTTTTTTCATAACTCCCTCATAAACATCCAAAGGGTGTTACGCATTTTTTATGCCAAAGTTTACTAAAAAATGCTAAAAATGAATTTAGCTGATTGCCTCCCAGCTTTGACTAAGTGATGAACGCTCAATGGCATCGAGTACTTTTTGGTTATGAAGATCATCATCATCCGACTCTTCACCCTTATTGACCATGGCAGCAAAGGCATCAATCATTAAGCCATATTGATCAACCGGATCTATAAGAATATCGCGTGAACTAATGGCTGTATCAACGGTAATTTTTGCCGGAACATCGGTATAGGTGTTAAATGGTAAATGAATAGTAATACGTCCCGCTGTTGCAATGATTTCAACGCGCTGGAATGCCGCAGTGCTTGTTGAAACGGTAAATGTTGCTTGAGCCGACTCAAAATCAAGAATGGCCGATGTTAAGTCATCAGTCCCAAATTCCTTGTGGTAGTTCATTGTACTTATTACACGCACGGGTTCTCTATCCAAAAGAAAGCGAGGAACAGATATAGCATAACAACCAATGTCTCTTAAGCCACCACCACCATACTCCTTAATATTGCGAATGTTACTTGGCGATGGATTGTTGTAAGAAAATAGAGTGTTGATGTATTTGATGTTTCCAATGTTGTTAGTTCTGATAATGTCGCGTACTTTAATCCATTGCGGATGGTACTTATACATATAGGCCTCCATCAAAATAACATTATTTTTATCGCATACCTCTTTAACTTCTATCAATTCTTGTGAAGTCATGCACATGGGCTTTTCGCAAAGTATATGCTTGCCCTTCAAAGCCGCTTTTTTTATCCACTCGGCATGAAGGTGGTTGGGAAGAGGTATGTAAACGGCATCTAGTTCCTCATCGTTGAGCAGCGCTTCGTATGATTGATAATATTTGGGGATATTGAATTGTTTCGAAACCTGTTCGGCTTTGGCTGCAGATCTGGAAGCTATGGCTACAATATCAACGGACTCAAGAGCCGTGGCTGGCAATACGATTCGTTTAATAAAATGGTTAGAAGCACCTAATCCACCTAGCTTTATTGTTTTCATACCCTTGGTTTTGAATCAGTATTAATCAACTTGGTAATTGTAAATGTAATTTTCAGACCCACCTACGATAAGGTTAAAACGTGAGGCCGATGATTTAAGAAATCCGATGCTGAAGCGAGAGTGCCCCTTGAGTGGAAAACCTTTATACAAGTCGCCATTTTTATTTAACAAATGAATGCGTCCTCCTGTTTTTTCACTGATTCCAAACTTAATATCCTTACTTGAGAATTGGTAGCGATCAACAGTAAGGTTTATTGATTGATCAAAGGATTCATCAAATAACTCATCTCCATCCTGACGAATGCAAACCACTCGTTTATCTTCAGAGAATAAATAATGTAGTTGATTATTCATATAGAAAGCATCAAAACCATGATTTCCTTCAATTTCTGTAATTTCGTTCTGAACTACCTCACCGTTTGATAGCTTTATCTCAAGCAATAAGCCATCCTTGTTAGTGCTAATTAAAGCATCATTGGTTTTATCCTTATTAATAAGGTGGTAAACTGAATTGTGGTTGCGAACGAAATTGTTTTTAAGCTTTACCCTAATGTTTCCCTTACGATCGCAAATGTAGTTACGTTTGTCATCGGCAAAGGCAATATAATCTTTACCATTTGAACGAAAGTGCTGAATTGCTTGGCTAACCGTTCCTTCTGATTTATTAAATTTCCAACCTGAAACGATATTACCTTTGGTATCGTACAGATACACTTTTTTATTTTCACAGGCGATAAATAATCGATATTTGCGGTTGTTATCGTAATCAAATACAGCCATCGAATTACTTGCTTTAGATGGCAGGCGAACAGGGAAGTTGGCCACATGATTACCATTTCTATCGAGCAAATAGATTGAATTTTTAGTGTTGAATAGGTATTGTAGTTTATTATTGCGGTAGTAGTCAATTTGGGTAATATTACCATCTATAGGACTATCAAGCGGTTTTTTCCAAAGTACACGCCCACTGTTGCTTAATAAATATAGGTTGTTGGCATTGTCTTGCACAATAACTTCTCGCTCTTTGGTGTAGTGGTTTTTTACAAGTACTGGTTTGGTGTAAACTGTCGAATCCAAGAGGCTCTGCCAAATAGTGCGTGGTTCCGATTCTCGTGTAGGAAGATACTGTAAATATGAAGTAGAATAAATCATTTCACCAGTTCCACTTAACTGAGTGCCCAAGCCATAAAAGTTATTTAAGGTTTCTTTTTGGTTTTCGGATAAATTGCCAATTAAGGGTTCAAAAGCACCACCAAGGATTGCTGACAAGTGGGCTGTTTCGCAGTAGGCAAACATATTTTCTCTGGATGAAAACTGACCTAGAAATGCCTGATGTGTTTTACTGTTATTCAGTGTTTTATTTAGTATGTTGTTGTAAATGAATTGTTCAATTAGAACTGTTGCATCGGCAATAATTAAATTGTTTTCAAAAAGAGCCATGTATTTTTGTGGAACCTTAGGAAATATTGGGTCAAAAAAGTGTTTAATAAAATTTTGATCAAAAGCTCGGTAAATCGTATAACTAAGATCATTATCGGGCTTGTATTCCTTAATTTTTAGCGATGTTAATTTGGCTTGCAGAGAACGTGCAATGTTCAGAAGTCCATCGTGAGCGCTTGATTCGCTGTTAAGCTTCAATACCATGAAACCATTGGCCTTAGATTCGAGGTGGTTATAATCGGTGTAGGCTAAAGCTACAGAGCCTGATAAGTGTTTGAAAAGTTCATTTTCAGGATCAAAACCAATACTTTTTGTCCAACTGTTTATTGTATTACGGTAACTATCGTTGGTCGTATTTTTCTTGTGAAAATTATTTATTCGCTTTTTAATTTCATTACCATCAGATAGAGATAATGACATGTAGGCTCTAGTGTTGCCAGGTAATACATTTTGTATTTTTGCGCGTTGTGGCTGTGCATTGCTTAATAACTGACTGATGATACCATGGCTTGTGCTGATAAAACCATTCATCAGAATTCCGTTATTCTCAATATCTAAATCAACCTCTGCCCATTTGCTTTGATTCGCAACAACTTTAACTTTTTTCTTGAAATTACTGGCTGAGGCTACTTTTAATACTTCAGGCAGTTGCTCAAAATTGACAAACACATTTATTTTTGAGCCAGCACCTATTGTTTTTTGAATCTTTTTAAAATCTGCTGAATTGGTCCAGTTATCGTTCGATAGTTGCTGTCTAATTGATGACTCAATTAATAAGCTGGATTCGCTAAATAGTAAAAGCCCATTTTTTATGTGGATGAACCATTGTTTATCGTTGGCTTTTAGCTGATAAATGCTTTTGGAGTTATATTTTCTATTTGATAATGCAAAACCTAATTTGGGAGCTGTTTTTAGGAATCGTAACAGTTTGTTCTCCTGCCGCCTGTTTGGTAGTTCAATTACGAATAGAGCCTTTGTGTCATCTTTGCCCTGGGCATGTATCGAACAATAAAGGGGTAGTTTATTAATCTCTTTCGCTAAACTAATTCCTTCGTTATTTACAACTGAATCAAGAGAACTTAGTTGATCGAATCTATTTTTTATAGGTTCAAAGCTTTCCAACTCATTAGTATAATCAATGGTTCGAATTAGCTTTTGAATGTAAGCAAGGTTATCTGTTTTGATTATTAAGGCAGCACCACTAGGAATGACAGATAAAGAGTGGTTGTTGTCGTAGCTTTTTGAACGGCTAACATGAATGAAGATATAAACTAAAACAGTACAGCAAATGGAAATGGTGGCAATTACCCAGCCCTTTTTCATATGATTAAATTTATTTTCAAAGGTCACATGGTACGCCCAAATAAAATTAGATCTTCCAAAGGTTTTTTCTGAAGATCAAGATTTACCAGCTCGTTTCATGTGTTCAGATTGTATGGTTAAAATCAATGTAATGTAAGCATAATTAACAAATACAAAAGTAGTTCTGAACAAGGAGATGGGCAAAAAAAACAAGTTAATGCTGTGAAAAAATATTTTGGCTTTGATCAAGAATTTTAGTTTCTATATCACAAGCACCTAAAATAGAATGAAAAAGTAATGAAGTTGATGTTTCATTATTTTTATTTTTAATAGCACTTTTATATTTGTCCATATTTTTTTCCTTGTAAGTTTCGGACATCCATACAAAACATGCAGCATCATGGAGTTTCTCATGCTCGCTTGCATGCAACCACATTTCATTTTCTCCTAATAATTCTCCGTGATCGGATATGTAAATTAATAGTGAATTTTTATTTTCTATTTTATGGATTATTTCATCAATAAAGTAATCCATATACAATATGGAATTATCATACGAATTGATTTTCTCTATAGCACTATTGTGTTGGATAGATCTTGATTTAGTGATTGGGGTAAATACTTTAAACTTCTCAGGATATCTATAATTATAGTACCAATGTGAACCGATGGAGTGTAAAAACACACATTGATTTACATCAGAAGATAAATCTATATTTTTAAATAAGCTTAATAGCTTATTGTCTGTCCATTTTATGTCAGAATAAGTACTAATTGTCATACTGGCGTTACTATAATACTTAGCAGATTTAGCAATTTTATCGTACGTATAATCTGGTGTCTGATTGGCTAGCCAGAAAGTATTAAATCCACATTGGTTTAATACAGATATGATTGATTTCTCAGAGTAGGCTCTTTCTGGAGATTGTGAATCTGATCTAGTAAGGAGTTGTGGAATTGATGCTGCAGTATATGTGTATAACGATTTGTTGTTTGAAAAAGAAATAATATCACGCTTAAGTAGCTGGGGGGTTGTGTTCCTATGATACTTATTTAACCCTAGATGATCATTTCTTACCGCTTCGCCAATTACTACAATAACCAATAGCGAATCGCTTTTTGACACTTTAGCATCCAAAGCAATATCCCTTCTATCGATGCTATATAATTCTTTAACTTTTATGTATTCTTTGGTTGCATTAATTATCGTAAAAGGCACCCTATTAATAATAGTATTCTGCCTATAACTATTTGCATAAACAGCAGGGAAAATAAGAATAAGGGAAATAATAAGATGAAGTGCCCATTTTGCACGAAATAATGGATTAAATCTACTTCTGTGATGTATAGTAAATGCAATGATAACTATGCATATTAAGATGATAACTCCGATGTCAATTGATAAAAATTCCTTTGTTACCTGCCAATCAGTATTCAGAGTGACCTCTAGAATAGCACCTGTTATTGTAATGTTAAACAAGTATAAGTAACAGGAGCTTAGTATGGATATAGCGGCAATTGGTGGAAAGAAAAGATAGAATATAAATTTATTAATACTTAAAAAGTAAAGTATTCCAAAAATAGCACTTGTAATTATGCCAAAATGAATGAAAAATGAAATACTATCTGACGCTGATGCTAGCGGAATTCTAATGTAATTGCTAAATCCTATGAGGAAACTAAGAATTAACAAGATAGTTAAGTACTGTATTTGTTTTTTAAATATCTGTTTTCTCATCTAACCTTAATAACCAGGGTGAATATTTACTAGCTATATAAGCAACGAACATTATAATCGGAAGGGCAATACCTAATTCTAAATGACCAAATGCAACCAAAATAATTGTAATGCCTTTAGCTGTGTCTAGCCATTTAATTCGATTATTTAGTTTATTTTGTTGCAAACTATCTAACAATTAACAATTTAGTGACACTCGATTTTTCTCCATCAGGAGAGCTTACATAAATTAGGTAAACACCTGTTTTAACATTTTCCCCACTTAAATTTTTTCCATCCCAATATGCTTTACCACCAAGTGATGTTGTTTCGTGTACGAGTTTACCACTTACATTGGTTATTTTAAGGATGCTATTTTGCACTAAGCCGGTAATAGTAATGTCGCCATTGTAATCTTCACGTACAGGATTTGGGTAAGCGTATAGGTCGTTATAGTCATCTCCGCCCTCAGTCGCATACCCTTTGTACGAAACTATGCCCTTAGCAGTTCCAATAAATACTTCACCAGTAGTTGGAGAGACTGCAACGCTTGTTATGGTATTAGACGGTAAAGGGCTGTTATCCATATTAAACGAAGCATAAGTTTTTAATCCATCCTCAGAAACTAAATAGATACCTGAATTTTCTGTTCCTAACCATTTGCGGTTGGCACCATCAACAGCTATGCACGATACATTTTCCTTTTCTAATAAATAATCGGCTAGATTACTGCCGTCGTTTCGTGGTACTTTAATGCGGCTGGCAATTGGGTAATCTTCAGAAAATATAGCCCATGGACGATAGTAAACCAGTACTCCCTTATCAGTTCCTAACCATATATAGCCATTTTTATCTTCAGCCATACTAAGTACCAGTTTCGTTATGACATTTCTATTTTCATCCCAAAGTTGCAATTGTCCTTTATTTCTTTGATCATTGCCAGTGGGCTTCATTCCACTCTTGTATTCGTGTTCACTTTGGTCTAATGAGCCTTTGGTATCAACAACCATAATACCTTGTCGTTCTGCTGTAAATGACATTGGAACAGGGATCCATAAAACGTCATTGTGGGTCATTAGAAACTGCCCAGTGCTATGTAGAAAGTTCCCAGCCTCATAGTCAAATTGTAACCATTGGTCATTATTTTTCACAACAATTCCTTGATTAACAGAACTGTTTGACATCCATATATTTCCTTTGCTATCACTGGCAATTCCTCCTACTCGTACGTATTTCCTAGCGTCAGGATAGATGTCTTGGAGGCCACTATTGGTTTCGTCGAAATGTACAATGTGATCAATACCTTTGGTTTCGTATATGCCACCGCCCCATGTGCACATATATGCAACAGAATCATTTATTGCATTGGAGCAGATGCGTAATAAATCTCGACTTGTTGTTGAACTGGCTGGCGTTTCGCTCCTATAGTTATTCCATTGTTCAAAATCAAAATATGAATATTCAATGGTTCTGTTTAGATTATTGTAAATAGAATTAATGCCTCCTCCAGTAGAATATACACCAGTTCTGGTTGCATGGATGTCAAAGCAATTATTAGAATAAGGACCATTGGCTATGTAATTCACATCAGCATCCTTGCCAAGCAATACTAATCCATGGTTGTAATCCGCAATAAAGTATACATCTTCATAACTTGAATAGGTGGCATCTTGTGCATTTATATTGTCATCAAATGAATAGTTCTCAATTCGTTTAATTATTGTGAAGACTTCGTTGTAAATTTCAATAGCTGACTGATAAGAGATGACCATTTGACCACCAAAGACCTTTAGGCTTTTAAAATTGCTTGTCGTTTTTAAGTTTTGCCAATTGCTTTCATCCCCGTAAAAAACCACGTAGCTATTGTAATTTTTAACTGTTGACACTATTTCATTTTCATGTTTATTAACGGCAACATGAGGGTTTGATGAAGTTGATATTCTTATCCATGCCTTATCATAGACGATTAGTGGATCTGTTAAGTCAGCTTTTAAAAGGCCTCGTTCAGTTGCCGCATAAATATGATTATCAATCACTGTAGTTTGGTAAATCTTCAAACTCTCAGCATTATAGCCTAAAAAGTAAGTGTCGCTAACCTCATATTTTTCGATGTTAATGACTAGGAGTGCATAATCCGTGCTGCAATACACTGTATTATCAACAATATGAAAATGGTTAATTTGCTTTGTTCCTTGTATCTGTTTTAGCTTAAAATCAGGAATGTTGATGATGTTATTCTCGCTAAGAATATCTACATTACCATTGGCATAACCTATTATAAACCTATCATTACTAAATGCATTAACCGCAGTTATAGAAACATCACTTAATCCATTAACTCTGCTGTAGGTATTGATTTCTTTAGTAAGCTTATTTAGGATCATTAATCCCATTTCGCTGGCAGTAATCGTATAATTCTCAGATTCGGCGATGTGCTCAGTGTTCCTATACGAGAAATGGTCTCGCCATTTGGTATCCTGAGCTTTTAATGGGCCTAAAGCAATAAATAAGATAGTTGTAATGAATAAGATATTTCTATGCATAGTTGTCTTTTAAAAACTCTATCAATTTAACCATTGCTCTTCCGCGGTGACTAATCTCGTTTTTCTCTTGTAAATTCATTTCTGCAAACGAATTAGCGAATCCTGTCGGTTTAAAAATAGGATCGTAACCAAAACCATCCCCGCCTGTTTTAACTCTTAAGATCTCTCCGTCAACACTCCCTTCAAACTGAAATTCTTTACCCTTAATAATTAGGGAGATTACTGTTCTGAAACGTGCCTTACGATTGGATGAATCACCAAGTTTATTCAGAACCATATTCATGTTCGCATCAGCATTTTTGTCTTCTCCCGCATACCTTGCGGAATAAACACCAGGCTCACCATTTAGGGCATCCACCTCTAGTCCTGTGTCATCTGCAAAACAATTGACTTTATATTTCTTGAATATATACTCCGATTTTTGCAGAGCATTTTCTTCAAGTGTATCCCCAGTTTCTGGTATTTCTTCAATAAAGCCAATATCGGCCAATCCAAGTACTTTAAATTGATTACCAATTAATGCTTGTATTTCCTCTAACTTGTTAGGATTATTTGTTGCGAATACCAGTTCCATAATATAATTGAATTAACTATTAAACGTATTGCTTACAAAAGTATTTTAATTCGATTAAAAAAACATATTGAGATGGATGAGTATTTAAACAAAAAAAAGACGATCATAAGTGACCGTCTTTTGTATATCCTTAATAAATCATCATTCTCAACCAAAACCTCCGTAGCCATACTTCATTAGATCGGTACGAGGGTTAATGACTAATACTGGCATTTTAGCACTGTTGGCAATAATGTATTGCTCATAGGCTCCAAGCACATAGTCATGAAAAGCTATATCGCGTGTGGTCATCACTAAAACTAAGTCAGCATCAATTTTTTCAGAAAACTGAATGGTTTCCTGAGAAAAAGATGTAGTTCCTTCAGAAAGAACAAGTTCATAATCAACCCCTTTTTCTTCCAAATATTTTTTAGAAAAAACAACATTCGCTTTTGTCCGGCTATCTATAATACCTTCTTTGGTTGCAGCTGCATAAATGTAAACCTTAGGTTTAGAAAATTGATACAGGAATTGTATCCATTTCAACTTCTCCTTGTTTTCGGCTTTGTAATCAATTGGGAAAACAACTTTTTGGTAATCGGCACGTTTAGGAGCCGATTGAACAACCAAATAAGGGATTTTAGAACCTACAATAACCTTTAAGGCCCAGCTGCCTGTTAGCTTTTGTAAGCCTTTCATTCCGTGTGTTCCCATTACAACAAGAATGCAGTTTAATTCTTCAACAACGGCATTAATTGTTTTAAATATTGTTCCTTCCTTAACGGAATAGCCTGGTTGAACTCCCCATTGGTCTTTTAGTGATTCAACATGCTCACGAAGCTTTGTTTCCAATTCGGAAATTTGTTCTTCCTTTTTAGCAATATGTAGTAAATGTATTTTAGCATCTAATTCTTTTGCAACCTTAATAGCATGCTGAACGGCATTGTCCGCTACTTCGGTAAAATCGAATGGAACTAGAATTGTGTTCTTTGGTGTGTCCATAAAAAGCTCTCCTGAATGTTCTTTATTAACGGAATAAATATAGTATTTTTGATTCTAATTGCAAGATAGGGACCTTACCGAAATAAATATGCCGAAGGGAGCAATCAACATAGCAAAGTCAGCGCTACAACTTTTCAAAAAAAATCTCTTATACTCGCTTATATACGTATCATGTTCATTTTTGTTCGTAAAAAGTGTGTATGCGCAAGATAAAAATGTACAGTTGTTTATAGAAACCCCTGGCAAAAAGCATGTTGTTGACAGTATTTCTTGCTTGGTTGAATATAAATCTATCTCTATTCATTGGCAAACCAAGGATTGTAGTATAAAACAATGTAGATATCAATTAATTCCGTATTCTCAAGGATGGAGTGATTGGTCAGATCGTAATGCAGCGACTTTCTTTAATTTGGGAAATGGACCATATACTTTTAGGGTGGAATTTAATGGTGGCCAAACTATTGATGCTAAATTTGATGTTCAACTACCCTTTTGGAAGAAATCCATCTTCTACATTGCGTCAATTGTTGTTTTGAGCTTTCTAGCTTTCCTATTGGTTATGTTGGCTTTTAAACAACGCATCAGAATCATTAGCCATAATATTGAGCAAGAGTTTAAAAAAGCTTTTAAGATAAAGCAAAATGCCCAAGAAAAAGTTATCGGTGATGATGCATTTTCAGTAAAAGAACAAGCCCGCATTCGATCAAGGAAATACAAGAGGGTAACTGTTTTATTTGCCGACATACAGGGCTTTACAAAAATTGTGGAGCATATTAACCCAGAAACATTAATTGATGAACTGGATCGCTTCTTCTTTTTCTTTGACGGTTTGGTTGAGAAACACAACATTGAGAAGATAAAAACAATTGGGGATGCATACATGTGTGCTGGTGGAATACCAAATGTAAATCGGACGAACCCGGTTGAAGTGGTATTGGCTGGTATCGAGATGCAAAAGTTTATGCTAGATGCCCAAAAGCTATCTGACAAGAAACTTGATTTTTGGGAATTAAGAGTTGGGATACATACTGGGCCAGTTATTTCAGGAGAGATAGGTAAGAAAAATGTATCTGTCGATATTTGGGGAGATACTGTAAATATTGCCTCGCGTATGGAAAGCTCTGGTTCAACGGGTAAGGTGAATATTACAGGAGTGACGTACGAACTGATTAAGGATTTTTTTGATTGCGATTACAGGGGTAAGATGCCAATTAAATACAAAGGCGAAACAGACATGTACTTTGTCAAACGGATAAAGAGCGATTTATCAGAAGATGAGAATGGAATTTTCCCCAATAGAAAATTTATTATTAAGCTACAGCATATTCGATTTAGTGATCTGGAAGAATTTATTCTAAGAAAGTTGGATTCAGAACTAATGGAGGGTTTGCACTATCATAATATGGAGCATACCAAAGATGTGGTTACCAGAACCGAGATTATTGCGCGTGGTGAAAATGTAAGTTCAGAAGATCTACTGATATTGAAAACAGCGGCATTGCTCCATGATAGCGGATTTATTGTTGAGTATGATAATCACGAAGACAATAGCATTAGTTTCGCGCATGAATTATTACCCAATTACAAGTACAGTGATTATCAAATAAAGCAAATTGTAGAGTTAATTGATGTAACTCGTGTTGGTAAAAAACCACGAAATTACCTGGAGAAGATTTTGAAAGATGCCGATCTTGATTATTTAGGGCGTGCTGATTTTATTGCAATTTCTGATAATTTATTTAAAGAGTTAAATCATCATAATGGAAAGGTATCCATTGATGAGTGGAATAAGTTGCAATACGAGTTCATATCTAAACATACTTATTACACTAAAACCGCCCGACAGTTAAGGCAAGTTAATAAAGAAAGGCAGCTTCATAAGCTTAAGCTACTTGTTTCATAAAGTTGCTACAAGCCTTTTGTGTTGTGATATGAGAAGCGATTTTTAATACGCTTAATTATATGTGTCATAAAGATTACAAATAAAGATTTGCTGTATAACTAATGAACTATTGTATATTTGTTCGATTCTTTAAAACTAACATATAGAAAATGGCTAAAAATTTTGAACCTGAAAACAAGCTGCCTAACATGATAGGCCCGGGAACTAAAATCAAAGGTGATATTGAAACCAATGGCGATATTAAAATCGATGGAGCTATTGAGGGGAACATAATTTCAAAAGGCAAAGTGCTTGTTGGCCAAAATGGTACTGTAACAGGAGAACTTAAATGTACTAATTGCGATATCTATGGTACTTTTGATGGGCAATTAACTGTTAGTGAGCTATTATCGCTTAAGTCATCGAGCAAACTGCATGGCGATGTAAAAACGAGTAAACTGTCTATTGAGCCAGGAGCTATCTTTACAGGTACTTGTAAAATGGACGAAAAAGGTACTCAAGCCACTGCGAGTATTCCTAATGCCAAAAAGTAAAAATAAGGTAAAAGCGATTCAGGCATCGTTTATTTATCTACTAATTGCAGGGCTGTTAGTAGGTTTTTATAACATAAGTGCCGAATGGTTACAATTTTCATATGAGAAGGTAAGTGCTGGGTTATTATTCCTAACCAGTATTTACCTTCTTTTTTATTATTTATTCTTTTTTATTCAAAAAAAGCATAGTGATAAAGTTGGCTTTATCTTTCTGATACTAATGGCCTTAAAGCTTTGTTTTGTTTTCGGATACTTGTTTCTTTTTCTAAATCCAACCGACAGTCAAAACAAAAGAGAAATACTATTGTTTTTAATGAACTATTTCGCGCTATTGGTCGTAGACTTGACTATGAAAATACGCTTAATGAAATAAGCAAAGTAAAACAGCACTATTATCATTTGATGCAACATATAAAACTATTTTTTGCACTACTTGCTTGTTGGGCTATAACCCAAAATAGCATCGCAGCCGATAAACATGGAGAAAGTTCTGATAATGAATTTGACCCAATGGAAATGATTATGCATCACATTGCAGATGCACATGAGTGGCACGTTATTTCTTATACAAGCAAAAGCGGAGAGGAAAAACACATCACATTGCCACTTCCAATTATTTTAATCGACGATGGGCTACACGTATTTATGTCATCGGCCTTTCATCATGGAGAAAAGGTGGTTCAAAAAGGTGATAATTACTACAAACTTTACCACGAGAAAATTTATAAAACAGATGCCCTTGGTACCATTAATTACGGTCCAGAGCATGAGGTGCTGAATGATAAACCAATTGATTTTTCTATCACTCGAAACGTGGCTTCCATGTGGTTGAGCATTATTATAATTATTTGGTTATTTACAGCCGCGGCCAAGCGTTACAAAGGAGCACCTGCTGTGCCAAAAGGCATGCAATCGTTTTTAGAACCGCTCATTCTTTTTGTGCGCGATGATATTGCTTATGAACAAATTGATAAACACAAGGCCGATAAATTTGTGCCTTTTTTACTCACTTTGTTCTTTTTTATATGGATCAATAATTTAATCGGATTAATACCATTTTTCCCAGGAGCAAGTAACCTAACGGGTAATATTTCGCTGACAATGGTGTTGGCACTTATCACTTTCTTAGTCACAAACTTTAGCGGTACAAAAAGCTATTGGGGTCATATCTTTTGGATGCCTGGCGTACCAGTACCCATTCGCTTATTATTATCGGTAATCGAATTTATTGGCTTGTTTACAAAACCATTTGCTTTGATGATTCGTTTATTGGCTAATATTACGGCTGGGCATATCATCATCCTTAGTTTATTCTCACTTATCTTTGTTATGAAATCGGTTGCCATTGCACCTGTTTCAATATTAATGGCACTGATGATGTTTATGTTGGAATTATTAGTTGCAGTTTTGCAAGCATATATATTTACCTTATTATCAGCCTTGTTTATTGGCATGGCTGTGCATGATGAAGAACATTAATAGTTATATTTTTTAAACGTAATACAATGGAAGGTTTATCATTAACCACAATCGGTTTAGGCTTAATTATTATTGGAGCCGGATATGGAATTGGTCGAATTGCTCAAAGCGCTATGGAAGCTATGGGACGTCAGCCAGAAATTAGTTCAAAAATTCAGACTGCGATGATTATTGCTGCTGCCCTTATTGAAGGTGCTGCTTTATTTGCAATTGTTGTTGCGTTGATGAAAGGATAAAACTCAACGATTATGGGATTGTTAACACCAGATCCCGGTTTAGTCTTTTGGTCAGCCCTCACATTTGGACTGCTGGTTTTCATATTAAAGCGTTATGCCTGGAAACCGATACTGCATGCTGTTAAATCTCGCGAAGAGACCATAGAGTATGCCTTAGCAGCAGCCAAAAAAGCCAAAGCAGAAGTGGAAGATTTAAATGCCACTAAAGTTCAGATAATGAACGATGCCAAAGCAGAACGTGATACACTGATTAAAGCTGCACGGGAATTAAAACAATCAATGTTAGATGATGCCAAAAGCAAGGCGCAGGATGAAGCAGATAAAATCATTGCATCTGCCAGAGTTCAGATTGAGCGAGAGAAGAATGAGGCCATCTTACAATTGAAAGAAAAAGTAGCAGAGTTTTCGGTTGATATTGCCGGTAAGTTGTTAGAAGAAGAATTAGAGTCGACTGACAAACAAAAAGCTATCATCGATAAATATTTGCAAGAAGTGAATTTTAATTAGTGACAAGCATCACTAAACACAACTAGTAGAACACCGTTCTGAAAACTGAAGTATGAACAGAAGTTTAATAGCAGACAGATATGCCAAGGCCCTTTTTAAGCTTGCTACAGAGCAAAATGAGCTAGAACGCATTTATAACGACGTATGTATGTTGCAGGCTTATTGCAAAGATGCAGAAGGTTTTACAGACTTATTGAGCAGTCCAGTTATTAAACCTGCACAAAAAAAGCAGGCTTTTCATACAGTATTAAACGGTAAAGTGGAAAAGAATACTTTAAATCTGATTGATTTATTGATATCGAATAACCGCGAGCTTCTATTGGAAGATATCAACAGGCGCTTTATTTATTTATACAAAACCGAAAAGGGAATTAAGGAAGTAACACTTTATACAGCTGTTGAATTTGATACAGAGCAAAGTGAGAAGCTTAATCTTTTTTTGCAAGAACAATTTAAAGCACCAATTGAATTAACGCTAAAAGTTAAGCCTGAATTACTGGGAGGTTTTGTACTTACTATTGATGGTAAAATGGCTGATGCCAGTATGAGTTCAAAGTTGAAACAAATTAAAAAGCAGTTGCTTAGTTAAACGTACTAAATTAATAAGCGGATGGATACGATAAAACCGGCTGAAGTATCGGATTTATTAAAAAAACAGATTGCAGGCTTTCAGACCTCAACCGAACTGGAAGAAGTAGGAACTGTTTTGCAGGTGGGTGATGGTATTGCCCGTGTTTATGGTCTTGCTAATGTTAAAGCCAACGAGTTGGTTGAGCTGGATTCATGCATGGGAGTAGTGCTTAACCTTGAACAGGATAATGTTGGGGTGGTACTATTTGGTTCATCACAAGCCGTAAAAGAAGGTGATTTAGTGAAACGTACTGGGCGTATTGCTTCACTTAATGTTGGTGAAGGTATGGTTGGGCGTGTGATAAACGCTCTTGGTAAGCCTATTGATGGGAAAGGACCAATACAAGGCGATACCTTCGAAATGCCATTGGAGCGTAAAGCACCTCAGGTAATTTATCGCCAGCCAGTGCAACAACCATTACAAACAGGATTATTATCAGTTGATGCCATGACACCTATTGGTCGTGGTCAGCGAGAATTGATTATTGGTGATCGTCAAACTGGTAAAACAGCCATTGCTATTGATACGATTATTAACCAACGATCGTTCTACGACGATGGAGAACCGGTATACTGTATTTACGTAGCTGTTGGGCAAAAGGGAAGCACAGTTGCTCAAATAGTTAATACGCTTGAGAAACATGGAGCCATGGAATACACAACAGTGGTTTCTGCCCCTGCAGCCGATCCTTCGGCCATGCAGTTTTATGCTCCTTTCTCAGGAACAGCTATTGGCGAGTTTTTCCGCGATACAGGGCGTTCGGCTTTAATTATTTACGATGATTTATCGAAACAGGCAGTCTCTTATCGTGAGGTAAGTTTATTACTGCGTCGTCCGCCAGGTCGTGAAGCTTATCCGGGTGATGTATTTTATTTGCATAGCCGTTTATTAGAGCGTGCAGCAAAAATCATTGAGTCGGATGAAATAGCGGCTCAAATGAATGATTTGCCTGAGTCAATCAGGCCATTGGTTAAAGGAGGCGGATCATTAACTGCCCTACCAATTGTTGAAACGCAGGCTGGTGACGTATCAGCTTATATTCCAACCAACGTGATTTCAATTACCGATGGACAGATATTTTTGGAGAGTGATTTATTCAACTCTGGAGTTCGTCCAGCTATTAATGTAGGTATCTCGGTATCGCGTGTAGGAGGTAGCGCACAAATAAAGCCAATGAAAAAAGTGGCTGGTACACTAAAGTTAGATCAGGCACAGTACAGAGAGTTGGAAGCATTTGCTAAGTTTGGCTCTGACCTTGATCCGGCTACCACTATGGTATTGGATAAGGGACGAAAAAATGTGGAGCTATTGAAGCAACCACAATACCAACCTGTAAAAGTAGAAGAGCAGGTAGCCTTGATTTACTGTGGAACCAAGGGATTATTGAATAATGTGCCTGCCGACAAAGTAAAGGAATGGAAGAAGGAGTTCATCGAAAATCTTCAAATGAGTCATGCGGATATGTTAGCCGATTTAAAGCAGGGTAAATATAACGATGATATTACGGCTAAGATTGAATCAGTAGCAAAAGAGATTGCTGACAAGTACATAATCGAAGAATAGAGTTTATGCCAAATTTAAAGGACATACGAATTCGAATAAACTCGGTTAAAACAACTCGACAGGTGACAAGTGCCATGAAAATGGTGTCAGCTGCCAAGTTCAAAAAGGCGCAAGATGATATATCCTATATACGCCCTTATGTTGATCGATTAGCAGGTATGATCTATAAACTTTCTGGTTCATTAGAGGAAGGGTTTGAGCTTGAGTGGTCAGAAGTACGCGAGCCAAACAAAGTACTGATTGTGCCCGTGTCATCAAATCGAGGATTGTGCGGTGGTTTTAATGCCAATGTGATTAAAGAGGTTGAAAAACTTTGTAAGAAAGATTTTAAGATGCAGAATATGAAAGGCAATGTTGATATCATTGCCATTGGTAAGCAGGTACAAAAAATCTTAAAATCACGAGGCTATAATGTAGTAAAGGATTATAACGATTTGTATTCTGATACTTCTTTTGAGGAGGTTATTAATGTTGCTCAAGAAATGATGGAAGGCTTTGTTTCTAAGAAATATGATAAAGTCGTACTTGTTTACAATGAGTATAAAAATGCTGCCGTACAGTTTATTCGTGCCGAGCAATTTTTACCAATGGCTTTACCTACTGAAGAGGAAAATACAGCTACAAACGCAACAGATTATATTATTGAACCCGATGTTCCAACCTTTATAAAAAGGGTGATTCCGGATGCTTTAAAAACAATGTTTTATCGTGTTATATTGGAGTCCTTGGCATCGGAACATGGTGCCAGAATGACGTCGATGCACAAAGCAACGGATAATGCTACTGATATGCTGAGCGAATTGCAATTGCAATACAATAAAGCTCGTCAGGGGGCCATTACAACCGAAATATTGGAGATTGTAGGTGGAGCAGAGGCTTTACAGAAGTAGATTAGCTAATATTATAATTAGATATGAGAAAGCCACCCATGAGGTGGCTTTTGTTATTTAAAGGAACTTCTCCAATAGTAAATTAGTCCTTTTAAGGGTTTATGAGTTCTTCCTCCTCATCGCTATTTTCTTCAAAACCTGCTTTCATAAAAGCATTGGCTAACACCAGGTCAAAAGGAGTAGTTATCTTAATGTTTTCGCGGTTACCTGCTACCAGGTGTATGGTTTTTCCATACGCTTCCACCACCGATGCGTCATCAGTAAATAATGACTGATAGTTTTGATCGTAGGCAGGTAATAGTATGTCGGAATGAAAAACCTGAGGCGTTTGCACCAGTTTGATTGTTGAGCGGTCCAGTGCTTTGCTGCAGTCGTCATTAATCTGACGGATTGATTCAAAGGCATCTAGTACAGGAATGGCATTGCCCAAAGCCTTGGCGTGATGATAGCAGCGCTTCAATGTTTCAGGTGAAACAAAGGGGCGAACACCGTCGTGTACACCTATTAAGGCAGGTGTTTCTACCAGCGATAACCCATTCTTAACACTATGAAAACGTGTTTCTCCACCAGAAATGGTTTCATGTGGAACATTAAAATGATGTTGGGTACATAGAGTTTGCCAATAGTTGATTTGGGACTTGGGCAGTACCAATATTACTTTAATATTAGAATCAAAATCGTAAAATCGATTAATGGTATGCATTAATACCGGTAAGTCATTCACTTTCAGGAATTGCTTTGGAATATCACTTCCCATGCGTGTGCCGCTACCACCGGCTACAATTACTATGTAGTTTGTCATTCGATAATGGGGTCGATGTTTATAAATTTTCTCCCTGCATCAAATTTACTGCGTGTTTATAAATAACACAAGTTTTACGTCTTCCGCTTTGTAATTAATCAATGATGAGGAGCAATGAATGGAGCAAATGTGCCGACTTAATGCAGCGCATTTACGACCGAATCTGTATTGTTTTTTGTATTTTGCAACTTCATTCTTCAAAATGCAATAGTATGATAGAGCCCATTGTTTTTGATTTTCTTACGCAGCTTAAGGCCAATAATAATCGCGAATGGTTTAACGAGCATAAAGCTTTTTTTAACGAAGCGAAAACATCCTTTGAATCATCAATGCAACAGTTTATTGATTTGGTGCATGAGGTGGATCCAAGTGTTGGTAACCTAAGTACCAAGGAATGCGTGTTTCGTATTTACCGCGATACCCGCTTTGCCAAAGATAAAACGCCCTATAAAACCAACATGGGAGGTTTTGTAGCTAAAGGAGGCAGGAAAAGTACCATGGCTGGTTACTATCTTCATGTTGAGCCCGGTGCCTGTATGATTGCAGGAGGTAGTTATTGTCCACCCTCTGATGTGTTAAAGGCCATTAGACGCGAGATATATAATTTTGCTGATGAGTATAAGGCCATTATCAATGCCGATGAATTTAATACGGTGTTTCCGCAAAGGTTCGAAGATAAGTTGAAGATGGCGCCAAAGGGCTTTCCTAAGGATTTTGAAGATATTGATTTGTTAAAATACAAGTCTTTTGCGCCCTTGCATCCAATAGCTGATGAAGAATTAACGGGAGCAAAGGCCACTCAGAATGTGAAACATGTATTAACCATTCTTGAGCCACATAATACCTTTATCAACAGAGGGATTGAGGCCGAGGAAGACGAGATTGTTTTATAAGGGTGCCTTTACAGAAAATGATTTACTAGATATAAAGTTAAAAAAAACCATGCAATTATACATAGATCCCAAAGGTGGCATAGCAGGCGATATGTTTGCCGCAGCACTTATTTCGGCTGGTGCCAATGAAGAAGAAATGCTCAAGGCCATGTCTTTGGCGGCTGAGAAAATTGGGCATTCAACGATCAGCACATCCTTAACTCACGATAATGCACATCGCTTGCACATCGATATTCAGCACAATGATGGCCATTTATCGGGCCATAAAGCCTATCATCTTTTAGAAGATATTTTTGCTGAACTGAATATTAAAGAGCCCTACCAACAGTTCGGTTTCAAAGCATTGGATGTACTTGTGAAAGCTGAGATTAAGGCGCACAAGGAGAATACATTTCTGACTGATCATATTCATGCACATCATCATCACCACCACGATAGTGACCATGAACACGAGCATCATGAAGATGCTTATTTACACGAAGCACAAGATATTTTGATTGATATAACAGGAGCAGCCATGGGCTTGCAGTTATTGAATGCTCCCATAAAAGCTTACTTATTGTCGCCTGTTAGTTTTGGTGGTGGGCACATCACTTTTTCACATGGTCATTTGCCAGTACCGGCTCCTGCTACCAAAATAATATTTGATAATCATGGTCTGCCTGGTACAATGGGACCCATTGAAAAGGAACTTTGTACGCCTACGGGATCTGCCATTTTAGCAGCTCTTAATGCTGAGTTAATGCAAGAAAAGGCATCGGGCGCTTTACAAGAAGGAACTTCACGAGGAGGTAAAGATTTTGATATTCCTCCATTAAAAGTGCTATTGGCCTAAAGTGTGTCCCATAACAAGTGAAGGAACAATAGGAGCGTTCTGAAAAGATTGTAAATAGAGGCTTTGTGATTAAAGCAAGGCCTCTATTGTTATAGTGGATTAAGCCTTTATTGAGCTTTCAACTCCTCAATCTTTTTTAAACCCTCTTCTAACGATGCCACAATAATCCTAAAATCATCGTGTTTGGCTTCTTTGGCAGCATCTTGTAGGCCTAATCTTTGCAAAGGGTCCGGCATTATTTGTACTGAGCGAAGTAAATTGTGTGTATTGGAATACATCATGCCAAAGCTCATTAATTCTTTTACTTTAGGCGCTACTGGTTTGAACTCTGGAGCTAACTCTATCAGAGAATAAAATGCTTGACCACCAAAACTATCAACTGCTCTTGTGTAATCACGTTTAAAATCATCGCCAATGGAGATGGCAACCTGATCATTCCATCTATTTTTTAGTTTCAGATAAAGGATGTTGTTCTTCGATTGAATTTTAAAGTATTCTGCTGTATTCATTTTTGTTAGGTTTTTTAGTTGTAACGCAAAAGTAATTGATGATTTATATGTAAAAAAGGTAGTCGTCAATGATATTGTTCCGTTTGTCAATAACAGCCTACAAAACATCTGATGCAGATCAGTTTTAAACGAATATCTCCTTGGAGAGAATAGCCTTTCTGTATTTATACTGTTTAATAGTAATTTTTAATTCAATAAGTATTCGTAATTATTTATTAGGATATTAGGCTTTTGATTCCTTATTTTTGTGGGTCTATACTTGATTTGGGCTGAGGTAATGATTTGGCGAACTCTTTTATTTTAACTTATTTTAACGAGATTAATCGGGGTAATTGTGCTAGAAAAAAAGGGAACAGAACGCGAATTGATTAGTGCTTTAGCGAATAATGAAACTAAAGCCTTTGAATCGCTGTACCTTTTATATGGTAGGAAATTATTGGTTTTTGTAAATGGTTACCTCAATTCGAAAGATGACGCCGAAGAAATTGTACAGGAAGTATTTGTAAAATTATGGAAGAAGCGAGCAGAGCTTGAGACGCATGATTCATTAAAAGGCTACCTGTTTACCATCGCTTATAATGCTATAAAAAAGCGATTTCTTAAAATTAAGCGCGAACAAGACTTAAAGCAAAATTATGCTCTTGAGTATATGCACGACTCTGGGGAAACTGTATCGGAAGAAACATATAGCGAGGTAATTCGCCAAATAGATAGTATTGTTGAACAGATGCCTGAAAAGCGGAAGCAAGTTTTTCAGCTTTGTAAAAAAGAAGGTTTATCTATTTCTGAAGCCGCTAATTACTTGAACATTTCTGAAAAAACCGTGAAGAATCAAATGACTTCTGCTTACCAAACGATTCGTGAGCAATTAAAAGCCAACTTACATGTTTTGTTAGTGCTTAATCTGTTTTATCTCTAAAATAAAATTCAACTTTTTTTTATTTGCAATAGGACCCTCTGATTTTAGCCGGATAGTATAGGTGAAGACAGTTGTTTATGCAAGAGATAGATAAAATAATTAGTAAGTTAAAGCAACATCAACCATTAGTCGAGAGCGATTATAAAGTACTGTTAAATTACTTGCAGCACGATGGTAATGAGGCTGAATTTAAGAAAACATTGAGTAGTCATTGGAGCCAGGTTTGTGATGATCAGGATTTAGTATTACATGAGCCTGATGATTTGTTCTACAAAATATACCATCAGGCACTTGAAAGTGAGAAGGACTCAACACCGAAAGTTATAAGTTTGATGGGATGGGTTCAACGAATTGCTGCTCTTCTGTTTCTTCCTTTGTTAATTCTGTCGGCATGGAATTATTATTCGAGCGAGAACATCCAAGAGTTGGCCGATGAGGTTTTATCCATTCAATCGCCAATAGACAGCAAAACACGTTTTTTCTTACCCGATGGAACACAAGGTTGGTTGCAGGCTAATTCCTCAATACAATTTGCACAAATTGATAATAAAGAGCGCTCAGTACAACTCGACGGAGAAGCGTTTTTTGATGTTGCGCGTAATGAAAAGCAACCCTTTATTGTGTCAACCAATGACTTTAAGGTTAGAGTTTTAGGAACGCGTTTTAACGTAATGGCTGATGCTAATATGGCCGTGTCAAAAGTTTATTTGGAAGAAGGAAGTGTTGAGATGCTGGGTATAAATAATGAGCATCACACCTTACTAAAGCCAGGGGAAGAGTTTTTATTTGATAAAAAGTTGAAAGAATTTAGTGTCAATACTGGGTTACAGGAAGAGCACATTGCATGGACTAAAGGTATTTTGTTGCTTAAAAATAAGACTTTAAAGGAGTCGGCTTTAGCACTTGAGAAATTCTATAACATTGAAATAGAAATTGCTGATAAAGAGCTGGAGAATATGCCAGTTTATGCCAAAATTCAAAATGAACAAATAGATGAAGTGCTTGAGTATGCAAAATTAATACTGCCAATTACATACTCCATTGAGAAACCAATTGTGTTAAAGGATGGAACTTTTACAAAGAGAAAGGTGGTGATAAGAAAAGTTAATTAATAATCAAAAACAGGATAGTGCTGGAACACCATCCTGTAAATATTGCAGAGCGTTCAAAGTCTTAATTTTTAGAACTCTACTAACATTACAAATTTATGAAAAAAAAACAAAAACCATGGGTATGGGATAACTATACCCTAAAGAGAGAATTGCGTATTATGAAAGCAATAGTCGTCTTATTACTCGTAACATTCATTCAGGCTTATTCTGCTACGACTCTTTCGCAAGAGAAGCAGGTGAATTTGAAGTTAAAAAAGGCCCGACTGATTGAGGTCATTTCTGAAATTGAAAAGCAATCAGACTACAAGTTTTTCTTTAGTCCACAAAGTATCGATGTTGAAAAAACTGTGAGTGTTGATGTGCAAGATGAAAACCTTGTTACTGTACTTGAAGAAGTGTTTGGCAATAGTGATGTGGTTTATCGAATTATTGATAACCAGGTGATATTAACCCGTTCAGCCAAGACTTCTGTCACAAATAAAATGCAACAAGGCATAACTGTTAGTGGTATTGTTAATGATGTTAAGGGAGAGCCCTTACCAGGCGTTAATGTGTTTGAAAAAACAAATCCTACCAATGGTGTTATTACAGGTATTGATGGTAATTACAGCATTGAAGTGAGTTCTGCCGATGCTATTTTATCATTCTCATTTATTGGTTTTGAAGAGCAGGATGTGAATGTATCAAGCCGAAGTAGCATTAATATAACCTTAGTTGAGGAATTTACTGACCTTGATGAGGTAGTGGTAGTTGGTTATGGCACTAAGAAAAAAGTTAATTTAACAGGCGCCGTCGCTACTATAGATGGAGAAGCACTGGAAAACCGCCCAACAGATAATATATTAAAGTCCTTACAAGGAACTGTTCCTGGTGTAACAATTATCGATCGCCCGGGTGGTACTTCAATTAGCATTCGTGGCCGTGGAACATTTGCTGGTGCTTCAAGTCCGCTTTACATTGTTGATGGTATTGAGGTAAGCAGTGACTTCTTTAATAACCTGGACCCAACCATTGTTGAGAATATATCTTTCTTAAAGGATGCTGCATCGGCTTCTATTTATGGAGCAAAGGCAGCTTATGGTGTTGTTTTGGTTACTACTAAACAAGGAAGTAGCTCTGCCTTAAATGTGACTTATAACGGTTCATATGGTGCTCAAAAAGCAACGTATCTGCCAGAGGTTCTCGATTCTTATCAGTATGCAGAGATGTATCGTACATCGGAACTAAATAGCGGAATTGATGAAGCGAACCTACGTTATAGCTTAGCGGATGTTCAAAAGTATAAAGATGGTTCAGATCCAGACTTGTATCCTAATTCAAATTGGTTTGATTTAGTGTTAGAACCATCTGCAATGTTTACAAAGCATAGTTTAAATCTTTCCGGAGGTTCTGAAAAAGTACAATATATTTTTGGCCTTGGTTATCAGCGTGATGAAACCTTAACACCTGGTCAGGGAACCGATCGTTATAACTTCTTAAGTAAAACAACTGCAGATCTAAAAGATTGGTTAACAGTTTCAACCAATGTTAACTTCATCTATAAAAAGTACGATAATACTTTGGGTGGCTCTTCTCTTACAGAATTTTTAAGACAACCGCCAACACACGTAGCTCGTCACACCGACGGTAGTTGGGGATCAATCAGAGATTTTCGCCAGGCTACTGCTGAAGAGATCAATTATAACCCTTTACGTCGTTTGATGGAGCGAGGAAGAAATAGCTCCGATACCAAACATTTTTTAGGGAATATTAATGCGATTATTACACCTTTCGAGGGCTTTAAATTCACTAATCAGCTAGCTTATAATTTTTACGATTATCGCTCATTTTCATTCCAAAACACAATGGAAGGCGTATCTAGTTATTTGAATCCTAACGGAGGTATAATACCTGGAACCGACTCCGATGTGAACGAAATGAAAAACTATTGGGAGTATAGTGAAAAATTGGTTTACGATGGATGGATTAACTATGATAAAGTATTTAATTCGGTGCATAGTTTGGGTATTATGGCAGGTATGCATGCCGACTCGTGGCATCAAAAGGATTTAGATGTTGGTCGTAAAATGTTTCCAAGTAATGATATGAATGCCCCAGGTGGTGGCTCAACTGATCCGGATAATCAATTAATTACAGGGGCAGATGACGATCCCCCAAAAAACTTATTTTTAGAAGAAACCAGCCTGTCTTACTTTGGTCGTGCTACTTATGATTATAACGGACGCTACTTGTTTGAAGCTAACTTCAGAGCAGATGCTTCGTCGCGTTTTGCGAATGTTGGTAAATGGGGCTATTTCCCATCGGTATCAGCCGGATGGCGTTTAAGTGAAGAAGAGTTTATGAGTAACCTATCATGGCTTGATAATTTAAAACTAAGAGCTTCATGGGGTAAAAATGGTAACATTCGCAACGTAGGTTTATATGATACTTACGATACCTTTAGTGGTGCCGGTACAGTTTACAATGGCGGTTCTGTATTGCCTATTTTGGTTGAAGGACGCATTTCCAACCCAACATTAACTTGGGAAAAAACAACCACGACTGATGTTGGTATAGACATGTCGGTGATGAAAGGTTTATTTGGCATTACCTTGGATTATTATGCTCGTATTACTGACGATATTTTGGTTGAGCAAACCGATATACTCCCTGAAACAGGTATTTCTAACCTACCATATAAGAATGTAGGAAAAGTTAATAACAGCGGTATTGAATTGGCTTTAACGCATCAGCAAAGCTTTGGTGACTTCTCTTATAATGTAGGCTTTAACATGGCTTATATAAGTAATGAAATTACAAGTTTAGGCGACGGCATTGATAAGTTGCCACCAAGCGGCTATTGGATTAACCAGGTAGGGCAACCAATCGGAAGCTTCTACATGTACGAAGCCGATGGATTATATTCTACTGAGGATATTGCCAATGGTGATGTTGTTGAATTTGGTGGTTACGACATTGAAGCAGGTATGGTTAAACTAGTTGATCAGGATGGTGATGGCGAAATAACTGGCGATGACCGTACGATTGTTGGTAGCGATGTGCCTGATTTAACCTATGGTATCAACCTTAACCTAGAATATAAAGGATTTTCTTTGTCGGCTATGGGACAAGGTATTTCGGGTGTTAAGGTATACATGGATAACGAAGCATCACAAGCATTCTTTAACAGTTCGGTACCACGCGAATGGCAATTAGATAACTGGACACCTGAAAATCAGGGTGCACGTTATCCTAAGTTGTTCAAAGAAAATGATTTGAGGTATCAGTATAACTCTATCCAATCATCGTACTGGTTGTTCAACGCCGATTATTTCAGAATCAAGAACATCACTTTTGGCTATACTTTGCCAACACATGTTGTAAAATCTATCGGTCTTGAGAAAGTTAGATTCTTTGTATCGGGCGATAACATGTTTACAATACGCGGTGATAAGCGCATGGAGGATTTTGATCCTGAACGTTCTTCAGGTCGTGGTGCTCAGTTAAATATGAAGACCTATACAGGCGGTGTTTCAGTTACATTTTAATCATTAAGTTATTAAATCAGAAAAGCAATGAAAATAAATTCATATATACATAAGCTAGTATGGCTATTGCCATTGGTGGCACTTATGGCTTGTTCCGATGATTTCTTGGAAAAAGCACCAAACGATGCCTTGGATCCATCAAAAATTAACGCTTCAAAAGCAGAGGAATTGCGTAATGCGATTTATGCTGAGATACCTGGAAGTGATTTAGTATACCAAGAGGGATATGCTGATAATGGTTACTCACGTAACTGGTGGGATAGTAACGGTGCCTTAGTACAAACCAATGCAGTATCAGGTTCTGAGAACTTTGGTTATGGTGATTGGAACCATTATGGCGATAAGGGTAATTCCTTTGCCTCTATCCGTACATGTAATATGTTAATCGCTAAATTGGCCGATTTCGAAATTGATGAAGACATGGCTAAGAAGCTAGAGGCTGAAGCACGTATGTTAAGAGCCTGGTTGTACATGGAGTTGACATTGTACTACGGCGATGTAGCTATTGTTACTGATATTGAAGCTGAATACCCAGATGGTTTACCACGCGACCCTGCCAGTGAAGTTCGTGCATGGATTTTGGAAGAATTGGAGGCAGCAGCTCTTATCTTACCTAAATCAAATGATCAGGGTAAGTTTAATAAAGCGATGGCTTATGCACTTAAAGCACGTGCTTCGTATTATTTTGGTAACTATCAAGAAGCTGCTGATGCTGCCCGTTATGTGATTGATGAAGGTGGTTATTCGCTTCATTATACAAATGAGTTATCGGCAACAGAACAAAAAGATGCTGATTATTTCAGAACTTTGGTTGATTTTGATGCATTAGGACTTGATGAAGATGCTTTTATCAATGGTATCTTTAATTATAGAGATATTTGGAATACAGATTATAACTCAGAAGCCATCATTTCTAAGGAGTATTTGGCAACCGAGGATCATGGTGATTTCAACCGAATTACAGCTTTCTTATCTCCTAACCTTTCGGAGAAACAGGCATGGGCAACGATTGCACCCTTACAGGATTTAGTGGATGATTATTGGTATGCCGATGGTCAAACAGAGGCAACTGTACCAGATAAAGATACCCGTGCAACAAATTACAATAGCTTAAGAGATGAAGTATCAACTATTCAGGAAGGGGCTGACCCATCTGATCCAAACGATAATTTATCATTTAGCGAGGCTGTTGAAACAATTGCCAATGAACTGGCATCGCGTCCATATTTAGCCGAGTTCCTGAACCGCGATAGTCGCTTGTATGCATCTATTGTATTTCCATTTGCATCGGTAAACACCTATTTCGATGGAAACTACCAGGAGTATAATTACAACATTAACAACTATGGACAAACAGGTTTTGTATGGCGTAAAATGAGTGGTGGTGATGATTTAGTGTCTGTTTGGGGCGATTCATATCACCTAAGTGGAGCCGATTTTCATGTGATCCGTTTGGCAGAGATGTTATTGATTTATGCCGAAGCACACACACAAACCGATGGATACGATGGAACGGTAGTAACGGAACTAAACAAGTTGAGACAACGTTGCGGTATGCCAGACGTACCAACTGGTTTAGGTAAAGACCAGGCCTTAGAATTTATTCGTAAAGAGCGTAGAATTGAATTGGCTGGTGAGGGTAACCGTTATTTCGATATTCGCTTGTACGAAGACGATGCCCGTAATGGTGGATATAAAGGACAACAAGCTGCAAGTGTAGTAATGCAAGGGCAGTCGTACGATCCACAAGGTAACCCAAGTGCATTAAAGGTGTGGGATCCTCGCCTATTATTAATGCCAATACCTACAAACTCAAGGGATAAAAATCCACTTTTAGATCAGAACACAGGCTATAACTAAATAGTATAAAAATGCCCTTCGGGGCATTTTTTTTCACCCAATCTTAATGTTATGAAAAATAGAATATTGACTTCCCAAATATACATCCTCACAACAATAGCAACACTATTTTTCCTATCTACGGTATTTACTTTTACCTCCTGTACACATCCCAATCAAATTAAAACAATTAATGTTCAGGATTACGGAATTGAAGCCAATACCAAACAATGCATTACATCCGACATTAATAAGCTAATTGAAAGCTTGGGTGATGAGGCTGTTGAAATAGTTTTTCCCAAAGGGAGATATGATTTTTATCCTGATAGCAATTACTTAAGGCCTTACTACGAAACCAATACCTATGATGTTAACCCCAAAAGATTAGCCATTCTACTGGATAAAAAGAAGAACATTACCATCGATGCACAAGGGTCTGATTTTATTTACCACGGGCATATTCAACCATTCACATTGGATAATAGCGAAAATATTACCATCAAAAATGTCAATATCGATTGGGATATCCCTTTAACAGCAGAGGCGAAAGTTGTTGAGGCTGATGCGAAGCACATCTTATTGAAGATTGATGAAAGCCAGTTTCCATATTCTGTAAATAGCAAAAGCGTAACATTTAAGGGTGAAGATTGGGAAGAAGATTGGAGATTATCTGGAGGCTCGTGGTTAATTGAATACAATACCGAGCATATTATACCAGCACACACAGGTGGCCATGGTTGTGTCAATGGCGATTTAGACAATGTTAACTATTCACTTACAGATGAGGGCCTGCTTTTAATGGAGGGTGACTTTACAAAAACACCTGGGGTTGGTAACTATTTAATATTGCGCCACAGTACGCGCGATCATGCTGGCATGTTTCTTTTTCATAGCAAAAACATACACCTGGAGAACATAAATGTTTACCATACTTCGGGCTTAGGTATTCTTTCGCAATACTGCGAAAATATTGAGATGAGAAACGTAAACATGATCCCTAACAAAAGTAAAAACCGCTTTTTAGCTGGTCACGATGATGGATTGCATTTTATGGGTTGCAAAGGCGATATTATTATTGATGATTGCGATGCGCAAGGTCTAATGGATGACCCAATAAATATACATGGAACCTGTATACCCGTATTAGAGAAGTTGAATAATAAAACCGTAAAGTGTCAGTTTGCCCATAGCATGAGTTGTGGATTACAATGGGCAGAGGCAGGTGATACCGTGGGTTTTCTAGATAAAAAATCAATGAGTACCATTGCTAAAGGAGTAGTATCTAAAATTGATTATTTAAATAAAGATAGTTTGGTAATAGAATTTGAACAGGCTGTTCCAAAGGATTTAAATGCCAGTTATTCCATCGAAAACTTAAGCTGGACTCCCAATGCTACCATTACCAATTGTTTTGTGGGAAGCTGTCGTGCCCGTGGCTACCTCATTTCTACCCCTGGTAAAGTTTTGATTGAGAACAATGTGTTTGAAACCAGCGGTTCGGCCATTCTTATTGCTGGCGATGCTAACTATTGGTACGAGAGTGGTGCTGTTACCGATGTTACCATTCGAAACAATGAATTCAGATGGTCCTGCAACTCTTCGTATTATCAATTTTGTAATGCTATAATTAGTATTTTTCCTGAGATACCGGAGCCTGATTCAAAACGCCCATTTCATAAAAATATTCGAATAGAAAATAATACGTTTAACCCAGCAGATTACCCAATTCTGTATGCCCTGTCGGTCGATGGATTAAGCTTTAAAAACAATACCATAACGCGTAGTTACGATTATGAACCATGGCACTTTCAAAAGCATAGTTTTTTAATTGATGCATGTCAGAATGTTGAGATCAGTGGAAACATCATTGGTGACAATGTGCTAGGTAAGAATATTTTACTCCAAAGAATGTCAGAAGATGAGTTGAAGTTAAACAATGGCGAATTGACAATTAGCAACGGAGCTGAATAATATAAGTTTTAGACTAATCTACTCGACAATTGCATATTAAAACATCTATGAAATCAATACTACAGCTTTTACTGCTTTGTTCATTGCTTATGAACTTAGCATCGTGCCATACTAAAACGGCAGAGCATTTCGAAATTAAAAAGGGGCAATTCTATCTGAACGAAGAACCCATCCAACTGGTTTGCGGCGAGATGCATTACCCACGTATCCCGCATGAATATTGGCGCGATCGTTTGCAACGTGCCAAGGCCATGGGATTAAACACCATGTCGGCCTATGTGTTTTGGAATTACCACGAGCGTCAACCTGGCGTGTTTGATTTTGACGGTCAGGCCGACTTGGCCAAATTTATTACCATGGCACAAGAAGAGGGCTTGTACGTGATTTTGCGTCCTGGACCTTATGTGTGTGCCGAATGGGATTTTGGAGGTTACCCATCGTGGTTACTGAAAGAAGAGGGCATGGTATATCGCAGTAACGATGAGAAATTTCTGGTAGCCTGCGAGCGATACATAGCGCGTTTGGGTAAGGAGCTAGCTCACTTAACTGTAGAGAATGGTGGCCCTATTCTAATGGTTCAGGTGGAGAATGAGTATGGTTCATACGATGATGATAAGGTATACCTGGGTAAACTGCGCGATATGATTATTGATGCTGGTTTTAATGTGCCACTGATGACCTGCGATGGTGCTGGACAGATGCAAGCCGGATACGTCGATGGGGCTCTGGCAACGGTTAATGGAGCTGTGGGTGAGGATATTTTTAAATCAGTCGATCGCTTTTCGCCTGGAGGGCCCTATTTTGTGGCTGAGTTTTACCCTGCCTGGTTCGATGTGTGGGGAACAAAGCATTCGTATCGCGATTATAAGAAACCAACCAAACAGTTGGAGTGGATGATTAAGAATGGTGTGTCAGTTAGTATCTATATGTTTCATGGAGGTACCAATTTTGATTATACCAATGGAGCGAATACAGCTTATGGTTATGCACCGCAGCCAACTAGCTATGACTACGATGCCCCATTGGGTGAGCATGGAAATGCCTATCCGAAATATTATGCATTCCGAGAGGTTTTGCAAAAACATCTACATAAAGGCGAAGCATTGCCTGATGTACCTGCTGAAAACCCAATTATAGAAATACCGGAAATAAAACTTAATGAAAGTGCAGCTTTAGCAGAAGCCTTTAATAGCCGTAAAAAATCTGTTCATCCACTTTCTATGGAGGATGTGAACCAGGATTTTGGCTATATCCATTACGAAACCGAACTTACAAAGGCAGTTAAGGGGCAGTTGACTATTAAGGATGTGCGCGACTATGCTGTTATCATGCTTAATGGAAAGCAAATTGGCAGTTTAGACCGTCGCCATCGACAAAGTAGTATTGAAATTGATGTGAAGCAGGTGCCAGCCAAATTAGAGATCATCGTCGAAAATGTTGGACGTGTTAACTATGGCTCTGATATATTAAATAATCGCAAAGGCATTACAGAGAAAGTAAGTATTAATGGCGAGGAGATTTTAAACTGGACCAACACGCCATTACCCTTGTACAAAGCACCTGTTGGGCAATATGCTTATTCAGCAAAAAACATAAAAGGGCAGCCGGCCTTTCATAAAGCCAACTTTAATTTGAAAAGTTTGGGGGATACCTTTCTCGACTTGAGTGATTTTGGTAAAGGAGCTGTTTGGATCAACGGTCGTTCTTTGGGTAAATTTTGGAACATAGGGCCGCAGCAAACTCTTTATGTGCCTGCTCCATGGTTAAAAGAGGGTAATAATGAGTTATTGATTTTCACACTTGAAGATACTGGAGCACGAAAATTAGGTGGTCTAAAGCAGCCAATACTTGATCAATTGGGTAAGGATAAAAATGCCCAAGAAAGACCTAAACGAAACAATAATAAGAAACCTCAGCTTGATGATGGCGATGTTGTGCTTAAGTCTGAAATGCTAAAGCAAGCGGGCTGGCAAAGTTTCAGTTTCGAGAATGCGATTACACTGCGCCATTTGGCCTTACAAACATTATCGTCTTTTGATGATGATTTTAGTTGCCTGAGTGAGCTGGAGGTATTGGATGAAAACGGTAAACCTATAACCAAAGATACCTGGAAGGTTGTATACGCCAGTAGTGAAGAGGAAATGGCGAACGAAGGCTTTGCCGATTATTTGATTGATGGTGATTTGGGTAGCTATTGGCACTCTAAATGGCACCAAAAAGGGGAGCAACATCCGCACACAATTATTATTGATTTGGGAGAGATTACCAATGCCACTGGCTTAAGGTTAAGGCATCGAAATATTACACAGGCTGGTGTGGTAAAAGATTTTAAAGTGTATGCCCGCCCTCAGTTCTTTTTGTTTAATGATTAAGAAACAACTCTTGAAGACCTCTTTAATATTAAAACCCATGTTTATGAAATCTACAATTATTATTACCGTATTCTTTGCGCTAGTCACATCTATTCAAGCTCAAGTGTCAATTATCCCACAACCATTAAACATTGAAATAGGGCAAGGAAATTATCGTTTGACCGCACAAACGCACATTGTAAGTAATAAAGCGAATGAAGATAATGCACGTTACTTGCAGTCGCTACTTGAACCATATTTTAAAAAGAGCTTAAGTACTCATTCAAGAGGCAATAAGGGCATTATGCTTCAGATCGATGAAGCGGTACAAAAGACTTTAGGCGGTGAAGGCTATGTGTTGGAAACAACTAAGGATGGTGTGAAAATAGTTGGCTCAACACCAACTGGTGTTTTTTATGGTATCCAATCATTAAAGCAAATGCTACCGCTTGATGCTTCTAATACCTTGGAATACGATTTACCATTTGTGAAAATAGAAGACAAACCACGCTTTGGATGGCGAGCTTTTATGCTTGATGAAGCACGTTATTTCAAGGGTATGGACCAGGTGAAAAAGCTGCTTGACCAGATGGCTCTTTTAAAGATGAATGTGTTTCATTGGCATTTGACCGATGATCAGGGCTGGCGCATTGAAATTAAGAAGTATCCTCTATTAACAGAAGTTGGTTCTAAGCGAAGTAACACGCAGGTGGGTGGTTGGAATAGTGAGGAGCGTTCAGGTGAGTCGCATAGTGGTTATTATACTCAAGCGCAGATTAAGGAGATTGTCGATTACGCCAGCCAGCGTCAGATCACTATTATTCCAGAAATTGAAATGCCAGGGCATGCCTCTGCGGCTATTGCAGCCTACCCGTGGTTAGGTACCATTGGTAAACTCAAAGAAGTACCTGTTGTGTTTGGTAAATTAGATGACTCATTTAACGTGGCCGATCCGCGTGTATATGGTTTTATTGAAGAGGTATTATCTGAGGTGATGGCTTTGTTTCCTGCTAAAACTATTCACATTGGTGGTGATGAGGTGCGCTTTGATGCATGGAAAGAATCTGACGAAGTACAACAATTTATGAAAGAGAAAGGCCTGCAATCGCCAGCCGATCTACAGATATACTTTACCAACAAAGTGTCTAATTATATCGATGAGAATGGTCATCGTATGATGGGATGGAATGAGATATTAGGTGGAGATGTGCATGAATGGCAAAAGGCCGAAGATGTGAAAGTAACTGAGAAGCTAGCGCCAAGTGCCATCATTCATTTTTGGAAAGGCAACACCGATTTAATAAATGAGGCGGTAACAAATGGTTATGATATCGTTAATTCGTATCATGAATATACCTATCTCGATTACGGATATAACTACATCTCACTTGAAAAAGCCTATGGTTTTAATCCTATTCCAGCGGATTTAGACCCTCAATATCATCATAAAGTATTAGGCTGTGGTTGTCAAATGTGGAGCGAATGGATTCCTGAAGTGCGTGACTTGGACCGTATGGTTTTTCCTCGTTTGGCTGCATACGCCGAAGTAGGATGGACGGACCATCAAGAAAAAGATTATTCATTATTTCGGGAGAAGCTAGATAAGCTGTTGTTGCTGTGGGAAAGAAGTGGCATTCAAGTTCAGAAGTTTGAATAAGCTCTAAACTCGATTGTAGTCAAGAGCAAATGGCTTTTTAGGATGCTTCTTGACCTATTTATACAGGCAAAGTGTCTTTATTATTAAGAAATACATCCAACTATTTATGCACTAAAATCATTATCAAATGAGAGTCTTGGTCATTCTTTTTTCCTTTCTAATAACGATTAATTCATATGCTCAGGTAGATACTGATCGTATGAAATTTAAACACAAACCCTATGTACAGGCAGTTACCAATCACTCAGCCAGTATACTGTTTGCTACCACTCAACAAGCCGTTGCCTCCGTTTTTATTTCGGAACAAGGAGCCGATGGGCAAACAATTACAAATAGCACACACGGTTTGGTTAATGCAGGAGATAAACTTCACACGCTTGACTTAAAAAACTTAAAAGAGGGCACTACTTATACCTATCGAGCCATTGCGCGTCAGCTAATGCAACTAACGCCCTACTATACATATTATGGCGATACCATTTATTCCGATACCTATCGTTTTACCACCCGAAGTAGTATATCGGATACCACACGTTTTATTGTAATGGCCGATATTCATGGCGATACAAAAAAGTTACAGGCTCACATAAACACTTCTTTTCAGCCAGATTTTTACCTATTTAATGGTGATGTTATTAATGATTTTCATCGCGAAGAAGATTTTACAGAATGTATACTCAAACCATCCATTGAATTGTTTGCTGCCGAAAAACCATTTTATTATTGCCGTGGTAACCACGAAACACGTGGTTTTTTCGCACGTCGTTTGTTTGATTACATCGATACACCAAGCGGTAAACCTTACTACACAATTTCGCAAGGTCCCTTATTAATTATTGTGATGGATGTTGGTGAAGATAAACCAGACGATAACCGTTACTACTATGGATTGGCCAATTTTGATGCCTATCGACAAGAGCAATCCGAATGGTTGAAGGATGTGGTGAAAAGTGATGCCTTTAAAAAAGCCAAGTACAAAATTGTGTGCTCGCATATTCCTTTCCTGGGTTTAGAAACCGCCTATCCTGTTGATAAGAAGGTGTATGCTATGTGGGGTCCAATACTTGAAAAAGCTAAAATCGACTTGATGATATCAGGTCATACGCATGAATACTTTTGGTATACGAAAGAAAAATCACCAGCGAAGTACCCTGTTTTAATAACTGATAATAAGCAGCGAGCAGAGGTGTTGGTTAATGAAAATGGGATCAGCATTAAGGTTGTTGATACGGAGCAAAATGTGATTGAGGTCATTAGCCTAGATTAAGAATTCTGGACAGGTGTGACCTAGTTTTTTCTTAAACGGCCGTTACCACCGGGGTAGTTGGCTAATGTGAAATCAATAACTTTTTCTTACAATAGGCTCCTTAGGGTTTACAATGCGTTCCTTGGGTGGTACAATTGGCTCATTAGATGGTAAAATCGTCTCCTTGGCTCGTTGGAACGGCTCCTTGAAGGTTATATTCGACGCCTTGGGTGTACAAATCAATTCCTTAAGCGGGATTATGGCCTCCTTGACCGGTACGGTTGGCATTTATGCCGATAAAGTAATTGAATGATTAATTTGTTTTAACAATTATTGTAGTACTCTGACACTTATGTAAATAAGGTCTTTATAACTTGTAGCTCTTTATGTAGAGGTGCTCAAAGACCTATCCTATATCTCAAAAAAACTGTTTTATAGTTTTGAACGCCGAATTGTAGCACGTTTGAAATAGGACCATCCTTTAGCAGAAGGATAGTATAGGTGAGTAGGATTAATAACAAATTATATGCGAGAATTTATTTTTCTAATTCTATATATTTTTAGCCTGACAGGCAGTGCTCAAACGACAACTTCGTTGAATAAGGACATCGATGAGAAGGCTATTATAAAGACAATTGATTCTATTCAAACCGATTATTCACAGGGTTTGGTGCTTTGGTTTGATGAACCAGCCACCTCAGTTGGCAAAGAGTCGTGGTTAAAAGAGACGAAACCTAACTACGGGCCACACTCCAATCCTGATACTGCCTGGGATAAACTTGCTTTGCCCATTGGTAATGGCCATTTGGGAGGCATGGTATATGGCCATATTACCGAAGAGCGCATCCAGTTTAATGAGAAATCATTGTGGACAGGAGGTCCAGGAACTAAAGGCTACAATAATCCTAACATTTCAGAAGCGCATGAGCACTTGCCTGTTATAAGAAACAGTGTTCTTAATGGTGATATAGAAGGGGCTGAAGCCTTGGCTAACAAATACCTGCGAGGTACCTGGAAAGGTAATGATCCACGCTTTGGCAAGTACCAAACATTTGGCGAGATACAAGTAAAAACAGGCATTAGTGAAGAGGGTGTTTCTAATTACCAACGCGCCTTATCCCTTGATTCAGCCTTTGTGACTGTTTCATTTGCCAAGAGTGATACCATATATAAGCGTCGTTACTTTTGCTCATATCCACACAATGTGATGGTCATGCGATTTGAGGCCAATATGCCCGGAGCTCAAAACCTTGAATTTAGAATCAAGAGTCCGCATAAACATACATTTCAAACCACAGATGATGGCTTGTTATTAACAGGTGAGGTAAGTGATAATGGTTTGGGCATTGCCTCTCGAGTGCAGGTAGTTGCCGAAGGAGGTAGTGTTGAAATTAATAGTGATCACATTAAAGTGAGCGCTGCCAATACTGTCACCTTTTTGCTAACAGCCGATACCGAGTATCTATTAAATTACCCCGCATACCGTGGTGAGGACCCAATTGCTAATACGCTGCAAACTATTAATAGTGCCAAAAAAGAGTCATTTGCTGAGTTGAAAGGTGCCCATGTATCTGATTACAGAGAACTATTCACTAGGGTTGAGCTGGAAGTTAATCAGTCATCTGCATTGGAAAATATTCCGACAGATAAGCGCTTAAATGCATATAAAAGCAAGCCCACGGATAATGGCTTAGAAGTGCTTTATTACCAGTACGGACGCTATTTGTTAATATCATCATCGCGAAAAGGTAATTTACCTGCCAATTTGCAAGGCATCTGGAATAATGAATTGTACCCCGCCTGGTTATCCGATTATCATCTCAATATTAATTTACAAATGAATTATTGGGGGGCTGAGAACAGCAACCTTGGCGAATGTCATATCCCACTTATCGAATACATCGATAATTTACAAGAACCGGGAGCCCTTACCGCTAAAAGCTATCATAACGCTCGTGGCTGGACTACTAACATGCACTCCAATGCATGGGGATATACAGCACCCGACAATTACGGTGTTTTATATTGGCAGTATTTTCCATTAAGTGGTGCTTGGTTGTGTCAGCACGTGTGGGAGCACTACGATTTTAACAGAGATAAAGAATACCTGGAAAATACAGCGTATCCCATACTCAAATCGCAAGCTCAATTCATCGAAGATTACCTCTATAAACTGGGTGATTCTGTTTATGTGTCATGTCCCTCATGGTCGCCCGAGCATGGCAATGTGTCTATTGGCACCACTACCGACCATGCTATGGCTTGGGATCTATTAAACAATGCCCATAAAGCGGCTACTATTTTAGGTGTAGATGAAACAGAACGTATACGATGGAGCGGTATCAAAGACAGTATCCAGAAAGTACAGATTGGTCGTTGGGGACAGTTACAAGAGTGGTTTGAGGATGTGGATAGTCCAACAGATGAACACCGCCACCTCAACCATTTATTTGGTTTGTATCCGGGACATCAAATATCTCCGATAACAAGTCCTGATTTGGCCGAAGCTGCCCATAAAACACTAATTGCTCGTGGTGATGGTGCCACAGGTTGGAGCATGGGTTGGAAAATTAATTTTTGGGCACGCATGCACGATGGTAACCATGCCTATCTCCTGTTGAAGAATTTATTAAAAAAGGGAACCTCTACCAATCTGTTCGACTTACATCCTCCATTTCAAATTGATGGTAACTTGGGAGGTATGGCAGGTATGGCCGAAATGTTATTGCAAAGCCATGCTGGCTTTATTCACTTGTTACCGGCTCTGCCAGATGCATGGCAAAGCGGACGTGTGAACGGTTTAGTGGCTCGTGGTGCTTTTGAATTGGATATGGAGTGGGAACATGGTCAATTGGTAAAAGGGCGAGTGTTCTCAAAAAAAGGAGGCCTTTGTCAAGTTAAGTATCAAACAAAGTTGATTGAAATAAATACAGAAGCGGGCTGTTATTACGATTTTGAATTGAAAGATATGCGTGCTTCAACATCCAATGATGAAGTATATAATTGATTGAAGATTAAATAGAATAGAAAATATATTATATCAATAAACCTTAAGAATAATTATCATGACATCAAGCAGAAGATCGTTTTTGAAGAATATGGCCATTGGAACAGGGGTGATTGCCTCCGCTCCTTTAGCGGGTTGTAATACAAAGTCAACTGAAGCAGAAGCAGTGGCTCAGATAAGAAAATCGGCAGAGCGTTTGCCTGCCATGAGTTTTAACATGTGCGGCTACGCTGCTCCCAAATTAGAAACGGTGCGTGTAGGTTTTGTGGGAATTGGGGATCGTGGTATTGGCGCTGTTGACCGCATGGGTTTTATCGAGGGTGTTGAGGTAACAGCCATTTGCGATACCCGTCAGGCAGCTTTGGATGGTGCACAGGCTTCGCTGGCTAAGGCTGGTTTGCCAAAAGCCAAAGAATTTACAGGTAGCGACACTGCCTTTAAAGAGTTATGTGAGAGTGGTTTGGTTGACCTTGTGTACATCGCCACACCTTGGGAATGGCACGTGCCGGTGGCTATTGCTGCCATGAAAGGTGGCAGTCATGCAGCCGTTGAGGTCTCTACTGCCAAAACAATGGACGAATGTTGGGAGATGGTTGAAGTATCGGAGCAGACCAAAAAACACTGTGTGATATTGGAGAACTGCTGTTACGATTTCTTTGAGTTATTGACCTTGAACATGGCACGTCAGGGAGCTTTTGGTGACCTGGTACATGGCGAAGGAGCGTACATTCATGATTTAGATTACTGGCATTTTAACAAGCCACAAGATGATAAACCACGTGGTGATGGTGCCTATGATAAATTGTGGCGTTTGCACGAAAATACGCGTAAAGCCAACGTTTATCCAACACACGGTTTAGGACCTATCTGTCAGGCCATGGACATTAACCGTGGTGATAAAATGGATTACTTAACGGCCATGATGTCGGATGATTTTACATTGAAGCATCGTATTAAAGAGCTGGCTCCTGACAGACCCGACTTGCAGCAGTTTATTGGTAAAGAAATGCGTGGTAACATGGATATGCAAATGATTCGTACGGCCAAAGGGCGTACCATGATGATTCAGCACGACATTAGCTCACCACGTCCTTACTCACGTATTCATATGTTGAGCGGCACCAAATGCTTTGCTCAAAAATGGCCATTGCAGCATATTGCTTTCGGACATACCAAGGCCGACGATGCTAAGATGAAAGAGCTGCAGGAGCAATATGCACCTGAAATCATTACGCGCATTGGTGAAATGGCCAAGCAAGTAGGTGGTCATGGAGGTATGGACTTTATGATGGACTGGCGCTTGATCGACTGTTTACGTAATGGTTTACCGATGGATATGGACGTGTACGATGCAGCCTCATGGTCGTGCATTACCCCATTGAGTGAGTGGTCGATATTGAATGGTTCCAAGCCAATTGATATACCTGATTTTACACGCGGAAAATGGAAGACGAATAAGCCAGTTGAGCTAACGCTTAAAGGTGGTGGCACAACAGGCGTTCGTAATTTGAAAGAAGCGGATTCTGACAAGCAGTTAAATGTGCATTAAACCCAAGCTATTAGGTAGGAACTGATTTGACAGACAACGTGACTTGGGATTTGGATATGACAATATCATACATTTTCAGATAAGTCACGTTTGTCGAGTCAAAAAGAAAAAACCAAAATAAAATTAAACTGATGAATAGAATTGTTTTCGCATTGATGGTGTGTTTGCTTGCCCATTGTCATATTGCCTCTGCACAACTAGTAGGTTTTAGTTATGGCGATGAAAAAGCACCCACTGGTAAAGAGTGGGAATCACCATCTCACATAGCTCATAACAAGGAGCAGCCTCGTGCTACTTTTTACTCTTTTGAAAATGTTGAAAGTGCTCGCAAGGTGCTACCAGAAAACTCAGCGTATTGGCTTTCGTTGGATGGTAACTGGAAGTTTAACTGGGTAAAACACCCTGATGAGCGTCCAGTGAATTTTTATCAACCTGATTTTGATGTCAGTAAGTGGGATGAAATCCCTGTTCCATCCAATTGGAATATTGTTGGTCTTGCTAAAGATGGCGGTCAGAAATACGGGACGCCCATCTATTGTAATCAACCGGTTATTTTCCAGCACGCAGTCAAAGTGGATGACTGGAAAGGTGGCGTAATGCGCGAGCCTGCAAAGGACTGGGTGACTTACGAGGCGCGTAACGAAGTAGGTTCTTACCGTCGTAATTTCGAAATTCCTGAAAACTGGGATGGACGTGAAATCTTTATTCAGTTTGATGGTGTTGACTCGTTCTTCTACCTATGGATTAATGGTCAGTATATTGGTTTTTCTAAAAACTCGCGTAATGCCGCCACGTTTGACATTAGTCCTTTCGTAAAAAAAGGCAATAATGTGATTGCTGCTGAAGTATATCGTAACTCCGACGGTTCTTTCCTTGAGGCGCAGGATATGTTCCGCCTGCCTGGTATTTTTCGTACGGTACAGCTTTACTCGACTCCTAAAGTTCAAATTCGAGATATTTTTGTTCTTCCTGAATTGGATGATTACTACCAAGATGGTTCACTAAAAATTTCTGCTGATATTCGTAACTTCAATAAAAAAGCTGCCAAAGGCTACAAAGTAGATTACTCGTTGTACGCCAATGCGCTTTATTCTGACGACAATAAATTACTTGCAGGAGTTGTTGCTAGCGCATCTGTTCCTGTTGTTGATGGCGGTGCGAAGGCAAATGCGACTGCTGTAATGAAAGTAAGCTCCCCTAAGTTGTGGTCTGCCGAACATCCTTATCGTTATACATTAGTTGCAGAATTAAAAGATAAGAAAGGCCGGGTGGTTGAGACAATCTCTACACACACTGGTTTCCGTGAAGTGGTGATTAAAGATACTAAAGCTGAAGACGATGAATTCGGTTTAGCTGGTCGTTATTACTACATCAATGGAAAGACCGTTAAATTAAAAGGGGTTAACCGTCATGAAACACACCCAGAAACAGGGCATACCTTGACACGTGAGCAGATGGAAGAGGAAGTGATGTTAATGAAACGTGGAAATATCAATCATGTTCGTAATTCACACTATCCGCCAGATCCTTATTGGTATTACCTGTGTGATAAATACGGACTTTACCAGGAAGATGAAGCGAACATTGAATCTCACCAGTACTATTATGGCGAAGCATCTCTTTCACACCCTCCAGAGTGGAAAAATGCCCACGTTGGCCGTGTTGTTGAGATGACGCACCAGAACAAGAACTACCCATCCATTGTCATCTGGTCTTTGGGTAACGAGGCAGGTCCGGGAGAAAACTTTGTACATGCCTACGATGCCTTGAAAAAGATTGATACATCGCGCCCAGTGCAGTATGAACGTAACAACAGCATTGTAGACATGGGGTCTAATCAGTATCCATCAATTGGTTGGATGCGAAGTGCAGTTACTGGTAAAATGAATATTAAATACCCTTTCCACATCTCAGAATATGCGCACTCAATGGGTAATGCCTGTGGTAACCTGATTGATTACTGGGAGGCGATTGAGTCTACTAACTTCTTTTGTGGTGGTGCTATTTGGGACTGGATAGATCAAGCGGTATACAACTACCGTGAAGACGGTACGCGCTATCTGGCTTACGGTGGTGACTTTGGTGATAAACCTAATAGTGGACAGTTTGTGATGAATGGTATCCTCTTTGCTGAGCGCGATTTGAAACCTCAGTATTATGAGGTGAAGAAAGTATACCAGCACATTGGTTTTGAGGCTTTGGATATTGAAAAAGGTTCTTTCGAAATCTTTAATAAGTATTATTTCAAATCTTTGTCCGATTACAATTTGACTTGGTCGCTTTGGGAGAATGGTTCTGAGATTGATAATGGTCAGCTTGCTTTTGAGCCGATCCCTGCAAGAACGAAAACAACTGTTAATCTTCCGTATACGTTTGCCAAGCTAAATGCCGATTCGGAATATTTTGTGAAGCTTCAGTTCACTTTAAAAAATGATCAGCCATGGGCAGATAAAGGTTTTGTTGAGGCCGAAGAGCAGTTCTTGCTGAAAGGCAAAAGTGAAGCGCCAGCCATTGCCGAAGTAGCCAAAGCAGCAGGTGCTAGTAAAGTGGAGTTAAGCGATGCTGGCAATAACATTAAGGTCGTTAGTGGCAAAGGCTTCTTGGCTAAATTCAATTTGTCTGATGGTTCGCTTTATGGACTTGTTTACGATGGACAAACCATCATTGCCGATGGTAACGGACCCAAGCTAGATGCCTTCCGGGCCTTTGTAAATAACGATACCTGGGGTTATAGTAGCTGGTACGAAAAAGGCTTGCACAACCTGAAACATAAAGCTATTGATTCTAAAATAAGAAGCAATGCCGATGGAACGGTAAGCTTGGCCTTTACTGTGGTTTCGCAAGCGCCTAATGCGGCTAAACAACATGGCGGCACAAGTGGTAACGTGTTAAGCGTCGAAGAATTAACAGATACAAAATTCGGAGAGAATGACTTCCGTTTTGTAACTAACCAGATATGGACGGTTTACATGGATGGTTCTGTGGAGCTTCAGTCGAGTATTACCTCCAACGAAGCTCAATTTGTATTACCTCGCTTGGGTTACTCGATGACCATTCCTAAGGACTACGAAAACCTGACGTATTACGGACGTGGGCCGATTGGTAACTACAACGACCGTAAAACAGCTCAGAATATTCAGAAGTACACGACAACGGTTGAGGAGGAGTTTGTGAACTTCCCGAAACCACAGGATATGGCTAACCACGAAGAAACGCGCTGGTGCGCCTTAACCAATAATACTAAAGCCGGTGTTGTGTTTGTAGCTGCGGATGAGATGGTTGTCAGCGCCTTGCCATACACGGCTCAGGACATGGGGACTGCTGCTCACATCTACGAATTACCAGAGCCAGGAGATATTACGCTTCATTTGGATATGAAAGTAACTGGTTTAGGTGGTGCGAGCTGTGGACAGGGTGGTCCATTGAAACCTGACCGTGTTTATGCAGGTCAAAATGATTTTGGATTTATCATTCGTCCTGCTGGTGAGAATTTGGACAAAGTTGCTAATGTGGTACCGTCAGGCGAAGTGCCTATTACGATAACTCGTTCAGCTATTGGTAAAGTTGAAATCTCATCGACTAAAGAGGATGCTCAGTACAGCTATTCTGTGAATGGTGGCAGAGTAAAAGCTTTCAACGAGGCCTTTAGCATGCGCGAAGCAGGAACCATTAAAGCCTGGTTCAATGGCAATAAAGATTCAGAAGTATCTATGCGCTTCAATAAGATTGAAAAAATAGAAACCACAGTTGTCTTTGTGAGTAGTGAAGAGCCCGGTTCAGGTGCTTCGGCCAAAAATCTGGTGGATGGCGACCCTGCAACAACCTGGCACACCATGTATTCAGTAACGGTTGCTCAGTATCCACATTGGGTTGATTTTGACTGTGGTGAAGCTAAATCCATTAAAGGATTCTCCTACTTACCACGACAGGATGGTGGAAATAATGGCAATATTAAGAACTATACAGTCCACCTTAGTTTGGATGGTAAAACTTGGGGTGAGCCAGTACACTCAGGCCAATTTTCACGAGATAGAAAGGAGAAACGTGTCATGTTCAAGAAGCCAATAAAAGCGCGTTACATCCGTTTTACGGGTTTAAGTTCACAGAACGGACAGGACTTTGCCGGTGGTGCCGAATTCAGTGTACTGGCTGATTAGATCAATCAGTACTAAAAAGATCAATCGAGATAGCCTATTTGGTTACGGATTTATAAGTGTATTTACTAAAGGTTAGTTAATAATTGAAAGAGCCTGGTTTTGTAATGAAATCAGGCTCTTTTATCATCAAATAATACCAATTCTATTTTGAAATAAGGCGCGTTTCAATGTAGTATTGATGTAATACAAGGAACTGTTTCTCCACCCTCTTGAAGCACTTATTTGGCCTCTTGGATACAAGATAGCCCCGATGGAGTGCTTTAACATCCCTCGGGGCTAGTAAAATCAATGCTTTTTATCAAGAAATGATAAAGTTGCTTACAAAATTTCTTCTATCGCTTCTGTTGGGCGACCAACAACGGCCTTGTCGCCATTAATAACAATTGGACGCTCCATTAAACGCGGATGCTCCAACATGGTTAAAACCCATTCTTCATCTGTTAATTCTTTATCTGCAAATTCTGTTTTGTACACCTCTTCGTTTTTACGAATGATGTCTAAAGGACGTTTACCCAATTTCTCAAGTATATCTGTTAATTCATCGGGTGTTAGAACGTCATCAAGGTATTTGCAAATTTCAAATTCTACACCTTTCTCTTCCAGAAGAGCTACTCCTGCACGGCTCTTTGAGCATCGTGGGTTATGTAATATTGTAATCATAGTTAACTGTTTTTTATTAAAATACTTTGTCACCGCCAAACTCCATTAAATAAGCTTTTATAAAGCCATCTATGTCGCCATCCATTACGGCCTGAACATTGGATGTTTCGTAGCTGGTGCGTACATCTTTTACCAATTTATAGGGTTGCATCACGTAAGAGCGAATTTGTGATCCCCACTCAATTTTTTTCTTTTGCGACTCAACTTTGTTCTGCTCCTCCATTTTCTTACGAAGCTCAATTTCGTATAGCTGCGATTTAAGCAGGCGCATGGCATTTTCTTTATTGCCCAATTGCGAGCGCGATTCGGTGTTTTCAATCACAATGCCTGATTGCGTATGTCGAAGTCGAACACCTGTTTCCACCTTATTCACATTCTGTCCTCCTGCACCACCTGATCGGAATGTTTCCCAGGTAATATCATTGGGACTAATATCAATATCAATGGAATCGTCGATGAGGGGGATAACAAATACAGAAGTAAAGGATGTCATTCGCTTATTGGCCGCATTAAATGGCGATAAACGCACCAAGCGGTGTACACCGTTTTCACTCTTTAAATATCCATAAGCAAAATCACCCTCAAACTGTAGACTTACTGTTTTGACACCAGCATCGTCGCCCGCCTGATAGTTGACTTCCTTAATTTTATAACCATGTGCTTCACCCCAACGGATGTACATACGCATCAACATCTCGGCCCAGTCCTGGCTTTCGGTACCACCAGCACCAGCGTTGATTTTTAACACGGCACCCATCTTGTCCTCGTCGCGGCGTAGCATGTTTTTCAGCTCCAACTTTTCAATTAAGTCGATGGTTAATTGGTGTTGCTCATCCACATCTTCGGCATCAGCTTCACCAGCTTTCTGAAAATCAAACAATACCTGCAAATCTTCCACTGCAGCGGCTACTTCGTCGTAAGCTTTAACCCAGCTCTTTAGTTCACGCAATTTCTTCATTTGAACTTCAGCCTGTTTGGCATCATCCCAAAAATCAGGTGCTTGCGAGCGCATTTCTTCCTCTTCTATCTCAACTTTTTTACGGTCGATGTCAAAGATACCTCCTTAACGCTAACTCACGTCTGGCTAAATCTTTTACTATTTCTAGTGTAATCATATTATCATTAAAATTAGGAAAGCAAAGGTACTAAAAAGGCCAATTACCGACCATAAACATTGCGCTTAACATTTTTGCAATACCGCGACATGTATTTAAAGGCCTCGTAATTACCAAGTTTACCTGCTTCGTTCCAGTCGTAACAAGCCTTGCTATGCAGCCCCACATTGTAGTGTGCAATGCCTCGATTAAACCAGGCATGTACATCTTTAATATCTTTTTCAATGGCCACATCAAAGTCATTAATGGCGGGCAAATAATCTTGCTTAGAAAAATAGATGGTACCTCTAAGTGAGTAGATGCCCGGGAGATCGGGATCGAGGTAGATGCTTTTATTAATATCGTTCAGGGTAGCTTCTTCGTCTGATGAATGATTCATGCGCAGTCGAGCACGTTCGTAATAGGCCTGGGCTAATAACGAGTCGGCATCGATGGCTCGGCTGTATTCGTTAAAAGCACTTCTTACATCTTTATTGGTTTCAAAATCAAGCAATGCCAACTGGCAAATGGCTGGTGCAAAGTTATTTTTCCGACTGAGACTTAGCTCCAGGTTAATACGTGCTTCAGCATCTTTTTGTTGGTTCAAACTGAATAAGCCCGAGAAGAAATATTGCAGAAAACCATCAGGATTAATGGTGGTACTCATTTTCATATCTTCTCGACATCCCATCATGTTTTGATAATGGTAGCGAGCAAAGCCTCTCAAACTATAAGCCACGTCACTTTCCGGATGCTTCTTTATGTATTTACTAAGCTTTTTAGCTGCTTCGATGTACTGCTCACAAACAAGATTAAGAATTGATTGACTCATGTTAGCATTCAATAGGTCTCGTTTATGTTGGTTATGACTAATTTCATCGATGGGTAAATTTAAGCTTACCCAATTGGTGTCGTTCAGCAAATAAGAGTTGTATAGCACCTTGTGCATGCCATTTTGCGATACGTTTATAATGCCGCACAGTCGTCCCGAGCGGTTGATGGCCGGTGCTCCTGCCGAATGAACATAGTAGGAACCATCAATAATCCCGGTGCGCGATAAATAAGGGAAATAGCTGAGGTCTTCCACCGGTGCAATGGTCATTCCATCTTCCGACTCCTGTGGATGGGTAAAGAATAGTAATTCTTCATTTTGTTTGAAAGTTTGCTTGGCGGGCAGTAAATATTGAAAAGGTCGCTGTCGGTTTTGTGCTACCTTAATCAATGCCATGTTGCTTTGGGTATGCAGCGATACGATTTTTTCTACCTCAAATGTTCGTCCGTTTCGTAAAGTTACAACAGCCGAATCTGCTTTTTCAAAAACATGGCCCATGGTAATTGCCAATCCATCGGCACTTAAAAAAAAGCCCGATGCCCTGCCAACAGGGAGATCAACCTCATTGTAGGCACTGGCTTCAAAAACAGTGCGCTCGGTACTGTTGATGATGTCAACAATGGACTGCCCTTTAACAATACTTGCTAAAAGTATAAAGCAAAAGGTAATTTTGAGTTTGGTAAAAATCATTATCTATTGAGCTACGTTGGCTCAAAAATAACAAAATAGCCCTTTAATAGTTGACTTCTCCTAGCTAAGAAAGGCTGAATAGCTGCTTAAAATTGATGAACAATCAATAAATAGGTGTAGGATCAATATCGTTCTTGATGATTTTAAAATGAAAATGTAATTAGAGTTCATGTGTGGAAAATTATCAGGTATAATAATTATAGGAATTGTTTTTATACGAATTATAGGATTGGCCTCTTTTAAAATGAGCTTTGGTTTTACTGAAAACTATAGCAAGACTGGGAAGTTCCGAACTTGATTCGGAAATCACCCAGCCGCGCTTAAGTTTGAGGTAAATAAGAAAGTTATTTTAAAAGTAGCCTTGAATTTCTTTGCTTCCTTTTCTTGCTTCAAGGCAAGAAATGAAGTCCGGTTTGGGCGGATAGCCCAATAGGTAAGGTTAATTTAGGATAACATTGGTTTAAAATATAACCTTTTCGAGTACTAGACGTACACATTAAGGTTATTTTAAATTAAGGGTGTAATGGGTTTAAAGGGTTTATTAGGAGGCGTAGTGGCATGCCTGCTTTTCGTTTCATGCGAATTAAATGACAAAATAGAAGAGGAATCGAAAACGACTGTGGCTTTGGATGCCTTAGCAGAGTTTTCTGAAGTGGCTATACACTTTCATGGTGCTTCAAAAACATGTCGCGAAGGTCTGCTAATGGCCGAAGGAGATGCTCTTAAATCTGTATCAGGAAGCGATCCGATAATAACTGTTAAAAAACTTAGTGAGAGTAATTGGCCCGTATTAATAACGGTTGATTATGGACTTGGTATCCAGTGTACTGATGGCATTGTACGAAAAGGAAAGGTGTTGATTGAATCAACTGGTTGGTATAAGCATGAAAATAGTGTACATGTTGCTACTTTTCAGAATTATTATCAGAATGGCTATCAGCTGGAGGGCTTGCACATTGAAACATGCGATGGTCAAAACGAACAAGGTAATTTTTATTTCGATGTAGAAGTTAAAAATGGTGTTATCACATCGCCATTGGGAAAGCGTATAGAATATAGTCAAACATCAACACGAGAATGGATAAAAGGTAGCGACACGCCCTTGGATATAAATGATGATGAATACTTGATTGAAGGTAGTCAGAATGGAACAAGTTCAAAGGGCACAAACTTTTTTATGCATGTTGAAGAGCCTTTGCACTGGATTATGGATCCACATCACATTGCGTCAGGAACTTTGTTAGTTAATGCTGGTGAAATTAATGGTATTGAAGTTAATTATTCCACCAAGCAAATAACTATTGGTGCGATGACTTATCCGATAGATTAGCTTTGTAATTGAGAAAATATAAAAAAATCGCAAGTAAACAGTTCTTTGTTGGCTTGCGAGTTTTCTTGTTTTTTAAACGGTATTACTTATTCAAAATACCATTCTATCTGCACCGATTTTTGAATAAGTTGTTCTTTAGGGTTTAACTCAATTCCTGAAAACCTGGTGCCACGTTGGCGTTGGGAAGAAGCTTCAGTATCACTGACAGCCATAATGCTCATTTTTTGTTGGTAGCCTGATGTGTTGCCATACTGGATGGAAGCAATCTTACCTAGTTTTAAACCAGCTGCACCAGCCAATGTTTCAGCTTTTTGTTTGGCATCGGCTACAGCCAATTCTATGGCCTTTTGGCGTAGCTTTGTTTTTTGTTCGTCACTAAAACCAAAAGCCAGGCGGTAGTTAATATCCAAATTATTCATGTTAAGACTGTTTAATAAGGACTCAGAGAATTTTTGAGTAAAATTGCCCTTTACCTCCAAAGCAATACTTGAGACATAACCCGTTTTTACGCGTTTGCTGTGTCGATATTCAAACGCTTCGTTCACTGCTATGTGTTTTGATTTAATAAGTTTGGCGTCAATACCGTTTTGTGTAAAATTATCTTTAAGAGCCTCCAAGGCCTCCATTGATCTGTTAAAGCATGTTTGGTACAAACTATCTTTAATTGTTAAGTCAATTGATAAAATAATTTCTTTTGGCACCTCCGTCATGCGTGCGATGCCTTCCACTCTTATGCGCTCGTTGTTTTGAGCACTTAACGAAAGAGAAATAAAAACGAAGATGAGGCTAATGTAAGTTGAACGTTTCATATTGGTATTTTTAGTTTAAAAATTTACATATCGACTAAGGGATGCAGTGTTTTATTCATTTCCATAAATTAAAACGATGTTTTTTAAAGATAATTTTAGTGGGTAATAATTCAGCAGCTTATCACGATGAATAATATAACCCGCAATATGCATTAGAAAATTTATTACACACTGAAACTGCTTCAAAACAAGACTCTTCGCTGGTTCATCTCAACTCACCAGAACGATGCTATGCCTCGTTTCGATAAACCCTTGTTTTATTGCACTTTCAATGTTCATGACAACATTCTAATACAAAATACGGGTTTAAGGAACAAACTAAAAGTGTCGGTTCTCATAACCAGATAGTTGGTGTTTAGAGCTAGTTTTGTTAAAAAACAACATTTATATGGCTAGTGGAGGTGATTATTACCTAGGAAATGACTAACATTGCAGTTACGTTTAATTAAAATGAAATATTAAGAATGGCGAAGTCGCAACAAACATTTGGCAAAAAAGAAAAAGAGAAAAAACGTTTACAGAAGCGTAAAGAGAAGCAGCAGAAACTAGAAGAGCGTAAAGCAAATCCAAAAAGTTCAAAGCTGGATGATATGATTGCCTATGTTGATGAGTTTGGTAATATTTCAGATACGCCACCAGATCCAACTAAAAAGAAAAAGATTAATGCTGAAACCATTGAAATAAGCATTCCGAAACAAGAACATGTGGAAGAGGATCCGATCAAAAAAGGTCGTGTAGACTTCTTTGATAGTTCAAAAGGTTTTGGTTTCATTATTGAGCAAGATACAAAGGAACGTTTCTTTGTTCATGTGAATGGTTTAACAGAAGAGGTAGTTGAAGGTAACCAGGTGAGCTTTGAACTTGAACAAGGTTTAAAAGGTTTAAATGCCGTAAGAGTAAAGAAAATATAATAAGAGATTATTATAAATTAAGATAATATAGGATCCAAGCATATACTTTATGCTTGGATTTTTTTATGTCTATACTTCGCCACAATTTTATGCTATTGCGCTTATGTTTATGTAATTGCACGGCTAAATGCTTTGTTTCCTGATGAATTGTTTATAGTTTAGAAATTGATCTACAATATTAATTTCTATGAATAGCCTTAAAAAAATCTTTAAACGCAACACGCATACATACTGTTTTAAACAATTGGCTGGTTTTGGCCGCGCTTTAAATAGGCTGTATGAAAACAGAAATCATGATATTGATAGTAATGGAGAATTAGTTGTTCAGAAGAAATTGTCAGCCTTTAAACCAAAGGTTATTGTTGATGGAGGTGCTAACATAGGTAAATACAGCAAGATGCTCCATAAAGAACATCCCGATTGTATCATTTATGCCTTTGAGCCAGTTAAGGAGACTTACAATACCTTGTTGCAGAATGTGGGACATCTCAAAAATGTTGTTGCCATCAACAAAGGTCTCTTCTCGTGTCATTGTGAAAAGGAAATTTACCTGTTTAACTCAAATACTCACTCATCTTTATTTGATATTAAAGGTGTTGCTTCTAAATATAATAATGTTCAAACAATTGATTTGATAAGAGGCGATAGCTATGCAAAGGATAATAAACTAGAGGTGATTGATTTTTTGAAGCTCGACCTGGAGGGTGCTGAGTACGATGCCTTATTGGGATTTGAAAACCTTTTAAGAGAAAAGAAAATTAAAGCGATTCAGTTTGAATATGGATACATTAACATCACTACCCGAAAATTATTAATTGACTTTTATGAACTTCTAAACAAGTACGGCTACAAAGTGGGGAAAATATTCCCCAAAACCGTTGAGTTCAGACCTTATAACCACAAATACGAAGATTTTATTGGCCCTAACTTTATTGCCGTTAATGATGATGAAATCGAGTTAATACGCATTTTGGAAAATAAGTAGTTCCAATTACTTTTTCACTACAATAATATCGCGCTTAATAGATTTATCAACCATGTGTTCAAAACCATCGTATGGAGGCTTGTTGAGTACTTTCATACCATGCTCCTTAAAAATATCAGCTAGTTTATGTTTGGGAGCTACAAAGCTGTTCCAGGCTAAAACAATGGTGCCTCCTTTTTTTAATACCGCTTTCCAGGCGGGTAGGCACGAGGCAATTAATTCAGATGGGTTGCGCGTGCCCGTTGTACTTTTGTCGGCCCCTTTATTACCATGGGCAATGCCATAGGGTAAATCGCCAACTATCAGGTTAAAACTGTTCTTCTTAAAGTATTTATCAGCATCTTGTGAGTTGCCACAAATAAGACCAAGCTGTTTGCGTTCTTCTTTATTTTTAAAGGCTTCTTTGTTGTTAGCATATTCAAACTCGTGCATGTAAATGGCATCCTTTTTATTTTTACCATACACCATGCGCTTATCGGCCGTGAATTTGTAGCGCTCATTTTGCAAGTACTTTTTAAAGAAGATTTGATTCTCGTGCACCGATTTGTTTTCTATCTCAGTACCAAAGGCATTAAACCCATAAACTGTGGCTTCGTTTAAAGTGGTACCTCTTCCTGCCACAGGATCGAGTAAACTTATCGTGTCATCATAAGTAAAGTCACTGGCCAGTAGTGCGACGTTTACCATCATCTTGGTAAATAGCTCATTGGTTTTTCCAGCATACTTTTGAATGGTACTAATTTTACTATCGATGTATTGAAAGTCAGCCATGGGAATGGGAGCAAGGCCATCATCGGCATGCAGGCCAAACTGGTTAAAAATGGCGAATACAAACGACAAGCGCGATACGATGGCAATGTCTTCAGTGCTTAACTCATCGTCTAATGTGATGGTGATATACCGCACGCCACATACATCTTCAAAATCGATTTTTTGGCAGCCTACACTCAGGCGCTTGGCGGCTATGCTCAATTCAGAAACAGCCAGTTGTGCGGCTACGTTATAATACACTCTGTTATGTCCAGGGTATTGCAGAATCAAATACTTCATCATGTGGCAAAGATAAGGAATAAAAAAAATAGTCAGTAGATGGTAGTGGGCGGTTCTCCGATAGGCTATTGGCCTATACTCGATTGGCGTTTCGTGCTTTTTTATCAGTGTAGGACAATAGTTGTATTCTATGATTTTAGTTAAAACAGAATTCTCTTCTACTGAATTAACTGCTCAATTTGCTTAACTAATTTGTTCCCATCGCTTGCAAGTGCTGCTCTATTTTCTAAAATCCTCCCTTCTGAATCAATTATTATGAATGTTGGAAAACTCAGGTTATTTGCTGAAATTCTTTTTAAATCTTCTTTAAATTTATCATTGGCTATGAAATGATAACCTTCAAGCCCCTTTGCTTTAATAATACTTTCCCACAACTGTCCATTATCACTGTATTCATATGCAATATAGACCATAGTAATGCCTTTCTCTTTTATTAACTGTTTTAATGAGTCAATATGGTTAAATTGTGCTCGGCAAGGTATGCACCACGTTCCCCAACAATCGATTAACAGAGGTTTACCTTTTAGTAGCTGAGATAGTTGTGTAAATGAATCAATTGAGTCTCCATCTAAAAAAAGACATTCAGGAGGCATTTCCATATATTCAAGGCGCTCATATTCTTCAACACGAGGAAGAAGTATATCCTCAATAAGTTGATTGGCATAAGAGTCTTTCATATCATCATTATCTGCCAGATACTTCTCAATGTGCGCTTTCGTAACTGTTCCCAAGTTTGCTGCATTGCACACCATATGGTATTGTTGGAAGTGCTTATTAACTTTACCTGGTAGTAGTTGAGTACTTTTGGCATAGACATCTTTAAAAGCTTTATTTCCCTTTCGTTTCTTGTAAATATAAACCCCGTCTTTATAATCTTCTAAAAACTCTAAATACATATCGGTGTATTCAATCATATTATCAATGAGTCCTATTGTTTCAGCATTAACTGGATATTTCTCAAAAACTTTAGGATAAATATGAGTTAGCTGTTTAGATATGATACTGTCATTAATTTTAAACTTGTGATGCCAAAAGGCTGACCGAATAGCTGTTGCAAGTCTTTCTGCATATTTGTACTGAACGTTTAGTTTACATATTTCATAGAATTCACTATCAATCTCTCCAGAAGCCAATAACTCATTTAGTGGGATTAGTTGTCTGTTTATTTTTTCATCCAGACTATCCAATAATACATCTGGCTGTTTTAACCCCCATTCATCTTGATAAGATAAAATGCCATGTGATTCATTATCAATCAAATTATAATAAATCTGTCCTTTATCGAGCTTATTAAACATCATACCATCACTTTGGCCAGATTGTAAGCTATATATATCAGGGCTATTGGGATAGCCCCACCAAGTACCATCAATTATCTCAATACCTTCGCTGATAAATGAATATCTGTTATTTGGTCTCACAATCAACTCTACTAGATGATATCTATTGTTATCTGAATAAAGTATTCTGAAGAACTCAGTCTTTTTAACATTAGCTGTAATAACAAAGTTTCCCAAACTATCTGGTGTTATCATATTGGAAGCAAAAGCGCCAGCAACTGCCCCCAGTGAATAACCAACTTTTCCATTTCCATCATAGCCTACAAATCGACCTTCAATGACAACATTATGTTTCTGTGCATATACTTGAAAACAAAAGGCGAATGCAAGAGTAATTAATTGAGCAACTTTCTTCATAAATTATTGTACTTATGTTTTTAAATCTTAGTATAGAGGCTATGGGAATACATGAACGCCAACGTTGGCTAGATGAAGCGTTTGGCAATTTAATGAAACAAAACCTCCAAATCCCAGCTGAGCCAAATCTTTTATTTGTTTTTATCTTTACATTCCTAAAGCCAAATCAAAGATTTGGCGGTGGTCGTCGAATCTACAATTTTCCAAATAATCACGAACGCCAAATGCTTTATACTAGCGTGTTGTGTGCTGTTTTTCTTTAAAAATTAGCCTCTATTTGCTCCAAGTAATTCTCATAATATTCAATACCTTTTTGAGCTAATTCAATCGGATTTCTAGGATTTTTTAATCCAACACCTCGATAATTTTGTGGAGGAACAAAAGTTTGTCCGTTATTTGTGAAAGTACAAGCTTCTATTTTTGGAGCTTTTATTTTTGCTACAATTGGGTCTCCCTCGTATTTAGTTATAGCACCATTCTCAAATTTTATTTCCTTAATATGTCCACCTTTTTTGTTAGCGAAATTAATGGCAGTAGAACCAGGACTTTTTTCTACAATCTCATGAATAGAATGTACATCGGCATCTCTAGCATTCTTTAAATACTTTAATAATGAAAAAGTCCGTCTTTCTCTTTTAAACTTTCCCTGCCATGGTTGAAATTTATTCTTTAAATCCTGACACTCTCTTTCTGATTTTATCCAAACCTTTTCAAGGTCATTAAGAAAATTTCTCCAATGTGTTTCATATTCATCTAAATCTTTGGCTTTCTTCATGGACTCTAATGAAGTTTTAGATTTTTTTAGTTCTATTCTGGATTGGTTCAGTTTCATTCTAAATTATTATTTCTTGTAATTATTCATCTTTTCAAATATAGAAAATTAAAATGCGCAGGCCTTAATGCGAATGAGTAAACTGCTAATTATGTAAATATTTTACAAACACTGATAATTATCATAAGACTTCACTAAAACACATCCTAACTTTTCACTTGTATTATTTATTAACCAAATACAAGCCCAATTTTATGAATTCTATACCTCATCAACTTCATGTTGCTAGGCTTCGTCAATTGAACATACAATATTGTCGTTGCCACAAATCACGCCACTTTATTGTCAAAAATGTAGTTCCGCTTTATGGCTGAAGCCATGCTTGCTTAGTCGGTATAAGCCTCCTTTTTTGAAAAAACACAGATCGCTTAGCTAAGCAAAGCCTCCTTTTTTCATCGGGCAGCTTTTGCTTAAATAAGCGAAGACTGTTTTATTCATGGGGCAAGCTTCGCTTACACAAGTAATGGCTCCTTTTTTCACAGGGGAAGCTTCGCTTGCATAAGCAAAGCTTGGATTTTCCACCAGTGGGCATAATACCAAGTAAGCAAGGGCACCTTTTTGTAAAAGGCGCTTATACCGTTTGGTCAATAGAATGAGCTTTATTTTCAACTGCGTTTCAATAAAGCTTTTCATTGATTCAACGGCATTTACCAATTGTATTATATGGTTTAAGCGAGCCTTATTTGAAACTATAATAGAACTAATATCAAGTAAATATTAAATGCGCTGGTATAACTAACAAACTTTTAATACTATCCTTTATCTCCTAAAATGAATTTTATGAGAATAAATAAAATCAATAGAAACATCCGGGTGACCGATGCAGCTGATTTAGCCAGTAAGCTGCATGGTGAACTGGATAAGTCAACACCCGAAGATGTGCATGTGAGCACATTAAGGAGTGAGATGAGCACTGTCAGCATTGGCTTGTCAGGTGCCATAAATGAGAGTAAGGCTATGTCTGCTCTTGAGGACCGTGATGAAAGGCGCGATATGACTTATCGCTCGCTTTTGCATATTATCAAAGGTTTTCTCTTACATCCTGATGCAACTATACGTGAAGCGGCTGTTCATGTGAATGCGGTGTTGGAGAATTATGGTTTTGATTTGATTAATCAAAATTACAGTACCGAATCGTCGTTGCTGGATGCATTAATTCGTGATTTAGCAGATTCTGAAACAGCGGCAATGGTAGTTGTATTACCAGGTATTGCGGCCATTGTTGAGCAGTTAAAGACCGACCAACAGGAATTTAAAGCTGCAGAAGCTGAGTGGCACGAGGCACGTGCCGAAGATGGTAAAACTGAAAGTGCTTCGGCTTTTAAACAGGAGTTGGTGAAATTAATAAACAATAAGCTGGTAATCTACCTGAAAGCTATGCAGCAAATGAATCCTGAACCTTATCAAGAGTTAACGACTGACATTGCGATGCACATCGATCGTGCCAATACATTGGTAAAGCGCCGTAGTAACAGTGAAGAAACTGTAGAGCTAGATAAATAAACATTCAAACATACGATAAAGGATAGTGAGGGTGCCTGTGATGGGCACCCTTTTTTAGGATAATATGATATTTCTGTGGATTAATATAATTTGTAACGAAAGGAAGCAATGAAATACCCTGTTTTTGTGAGATGGTTTTCCTTTCTTTTACATCGCCTAAAAGAAACAAAACGCTAGTCCCATTGATGCTACCGCCCGCTCTAATGATTAATCAATTTTACAATCAAAGTAGGTCAAGCAAGGGTAATCAAATTTAAAATATTTTACGCTAAACTCTTCTGTTTAAGAAGAAAGAACTTGATTTTGCTCTAGCCGCAAGGGCTTTTACTTTAGTTCACAAGGTCTATTAAAAGCGTTCATGATTTCCGCTTTGCTCCAATTCTTCCTTCAGCCGAAGAAAGTAAACAAAGAAGCCCGCCGACTGCACCACTCGCTTACCCACTAGTTTCTTTGTTTTGAGACAGAAAGAACTCCCTACGGTCATACAACTTTAGTTCACTAAAGCATATTTAAAAAGGTGTTCATGATTTTCGCTATGCTCCAATTCTGTCTATTCAAAATCAAAGAAAAGTGGGTCCCAAGCTACGTTGCTGATGTCGGATGCGCAACCTGGAACCTTGAAAGTTTAAATGTGATTGCCGTGTGGGTCAAGCGTCTTTGATGTTCAATTAAATTAATCATTATTCACGCCCTTGCCTGCCCACCAATGGAACAGGCCACCGTACTTTCGAAATTGCATTTCGAGTGGAGAAAGGAGGATAGCCAAAAGTGAAGGGTGAAATACGTATTAATCGATTAAATAATGAGCCAGCAGAACTTATTTATCATGCTGAGCTACCCACCCCAATCGAAACAAGGTTTCGAACGATTGAAAGCCAGTGATAAGAGTGGATGTTGCGGAATTGCAAGGCGATAGCCTTTAGCATGAAGCAATAAATCCATCTCTGGTGCGTAGCAATCACCTCTTTCAATCAGGTTTTGCATCCTTTTTTAAAAAGGATGTGCTAGCCCGGCACTAGGGCAGTGAATGATTTACGCTTTCTGATGCATCACCCAAAAGAATGAATCACTATTATAGTTTTCTTGTAAAACCATTGATTAGATAGCACACTGTTTATTTCTTTGTCCACAAGAATATCTATTGATCCAAAGTAAGTCCAGTTTGGGCGAATAGCCCAATTGATAGGGTTAATTAGGATAATAAAAAAGAGGTGACCATTGGCCACCTCTCTTACTGTGTTGTGTATTGTAATGAATAACCTTCAGGTACTAGCCTCTGTAAATAACATCGGCACCAATAGTTCCTTCAAGATCTTTTAAATAAGCTTCAGAAGATGCATAAGCAAGCTGCTTTTGTGCTTTTTCTAAACGCTCTTGTATGTCAAGATCAATTTTGATTTCAGCATTTTCCTCTTTAGAAGCAAAGTTTTCTAAATAAGCAATCTGCTCAGTACGGAACTTAACTTCTTTTTCTTGTTTCAAAGCTAAGCGCTCTTTGTACCAATCGCTGTTGATGACATAATCACGGTCGAAATACTTACGTAATTCAGGATCGCTAATCTCTTTACCTTCAAACTGACCATAAGCCATAATGTGAAGTAAGATTTTCAATGGAGGAATAGCGCCTTCAACACTTCCTTCTTCGAAATAGCGTGAGGCAACTTTTTGCTGCGCTTCAACAATGTTGTTGATACCATCAATAAAGTCTTCCATTCCCTGAGTTTCAGGTTTCAACATTTGCTCGTTAAATACCGATAATGGCTCGTCAAACAAACGGTTCATACAGCGGAAAGCAAAGTTTTCAGTAATACGGTAACCTAAACGGCTAGCTAATACTTTCTGACCTTCGTGCTCAAAGTCTTCTAATTTCTCAAGAGATCCATTCTCAATCAATAATTTCGGATCACGATCTTCAGGTACTAAACGTGCCCAAATCTCTGGGATCAGAATTGAAATATCATGATCGAAACGGTTCTGACCAACATAACCTGCAGCAGAACTGAAACCTTGGTATTCAGTAATGATGTATGATAATAAGGCATTGTTCAAGTCAGTTGTAGGAACCAACATGTTGAAAGGACCTTTTGTTAATGCACCCTCTGTACCAGCACCTGTTGTTGATGGAGATTTACCTGTTAAACTACAGATGAAGTCCATGAATAACTCAGGAAGCTCTTGGTAATGGATTGGGTTATAAACAGCCAATGGACGAATGCCATTTTCTTTATCAGCAGGGTTGTTACGACGACCTGGTAAAACCGCATTAACAACGTCAATAACTGGCTCTTCAGATTTAATCTTACGGAATAAACGAACACCTACTTCTCCTAGGTAATTGTCAATAATATCATCTTTAAAGATATTACGCTCTAAGTAACGAGGGTTGTTTGTAGGTACGCCATCAACAATACGTGTGTGTGATGGAACCACAAAGTAACCGTCTTTGTCACTCTCAACTACTTTGGTAATTAAGTCTTTAACAGGCTGTGTATACTTGTCAAAATTAATTGCATCCTCGTAAAGCTCAATAGCATCTTTCTTGCTTAAAGGCTCGTAGTTTGTTAAGAATGTGTTATCGCTTACGATATCCTGCTCAGCACCTTTGTCGTATCCGCGAATAATCGCTTCATCAGGACGCTGGAATAAGTGGTTTTCGCAGTTGGTAACAACCTTGTAACTCTTATTTTTATATTCAGCATTTAGGTTGCTCAACTGGCTTGCTGGCAATACTATGGTAGCTGAAATATCATCTTCCATTTGAATCTTCTGGCTAGGAACAAAGTCAGAACGTAACTTGTGTAATAACCAGTTACCATCTTCGTTAAATCCAATGCGAACGTAACTAGCAGTCACTTTGTTGTTACGGTACTGAAGCGTAGTTCCCTCACGGCCGTTGATGAATTCAACCGACATGTAATCTTTCCAGTTACCTTTTTCACTTTCGTTACGATACAGGCGCTTAACAAAAAGTACCAATGAACGAATGTGTGATGGAATACCGTTTAAGAATGCATTGTACTCGTCGCTATATAGTTCTGATGGAGTTAATAACTTAACCGCTGAGCCTAAAGCACGCTGTGGGCTAAGGAATGGACGTGATGGTTCTGCATCAGGACGAATGGTTTTCCAACGATTAGAGAAATCGTAGTTGATAATTTCATCCGCGGCATTAAAGTCATCTTCCAGATTAACAATGTTAAAAGTACCATACTGAATGGCATTTTGCATTGATTTAGAAATCTCAGACTTACCACCACCAGAAACCGTACATGGCTTATGACAAAATACACCTTCAGGCTGTGTGTTAACAATACGCCACATTGGTTGTGTTGGGTGTTTTGCTAACTGGAATTTATGACCTGATGGGTGAATGTAAATTGTATCAGGAGATAGCTTTAATGATTGCTCTTTACCATTGGCAGTCCAAACAACTTTGCTTTTATCAATGTCGATATCGGCATGCTCCTGGATGTATGTAATATTGGTAAATTTCTTGTCGATAGCATAGCCTTCTGGGTAAACAGTTACACGATCGCCCAATAAAGCCATGGCTTCTTCAAATGAGTATGACTTTTTTAATTTAGCTGAGAAGATTTCGCCAAATACATTGTCGCTCATGATACCACGTGGGTAAGCAATTGCTCCACCTGCATGCTCTTCTTCAACCAAACCAATCATGTTAGCCGAGTAGCTAATCTGTGTTTTGATTTCTTTTTTCGAGTAACCGTAGTAGTTGTCTCCAATTAAAGTAACAACAACACCATTATCATTACGACAAGTGATTTTAAATGCACCACCGTCGTTATATAATTCGTTCTCATCTTTCCAGCACATGCCATCGTTACGCTGACGTTCTGTTGCGTCGTCGTAATGCGGAAGACCAATGTCTTTTTTCTTAAGCTTAGTCATCTGTGGTGCAAGGATGATACATCCAGTTGTACCTGTCCAGTGCTCAATGTCTAATGCTGAGTCGTTTTCAGCAAGGTTATGGTCGCCTGCATTACCAAAAATGTTCTCAACAAAATCAAGATTACTTACCAAAGTACCAGGAGCGAAGAAACGCACCTCCATGCTTTTTTGAGCAATTACGCCAGGAACTTCCGGGCAAACTATTGGGCGAAGTAATAATGAAACCATGGTTTTAGCCTTTTCTTCCTGTGTAGAAGTAAAAGGTAAAATATTCATATCGTCAGCCGGATTAACTGCTGCTCGTAACATGTGAGCGAAAGCAATCTTTGGAACTTCTTTTTTATCTAAAGGTACTGGTAGGCCACCCTCAACAATGTGGAAAGTACCTTTGGTTGTGCGCTTGTCTTTGTCAGGGTTATTTAAAATACCTTGTTTAAGACGGTATGAACTAACTAAGTCACTTTTAAACTCGTTAGCATCAGGTGGTAAACTTACCTCACGTGCCAAGCCTTTTTGGTTTAGTACGAATGTTTTATTTGGTAAGCGATATTCTGCTTCATCCAAATCAACATCTGTTAAGTAAGAGTTTAAAAAGTTTTGAATACGCGTATCAGCTGGCGATAAATGATCAGATAATAAACGTGATTTCTCTTTAAAACTATTTATTAATCCTTCGGTTAAAGAAAGGAATTTCGAGTTAGAGTATTTGGTGTTGGCGTCACAGGCATCATAGTACAGCGGCTGACCTATTGAGGCCAGTTGCAAATTGATGTACTGAATCATATCCTTGCGGTCCTTCTTACTAGGTTTCTGCTTTTTTAGCATATCATCTTTCATTTTGGTACGCGTTTTTAAGTTATGAATGAGCGACAAATTTAAATAAATACATTGCCATTTAATAACATTTTGATAGTTTTTGAATGTTAATTATTCTAAATTATTTCAATAAATAACAAATACATAACATAAAAAATTCGGCAATTTGGTGCTTCTTTAGAGTTGGAGAGGTGTTGTATTGCTGCTAGTGAGGAGTTGAGTAGCTTCACTTAATGTGTTTATAAGCAGAGATATAGTGGGGTTTTGTGTGTTGCGTGATTGCGATGTGGAATTGATGAATTGAAGTTTTTATTGTGTAAGTTTGTTCAAATTGAAGTTTCGAATTGAAATATTTAAGGCTTCAAATATAGTAAATTGAATATTTTACTTGAGGTATATGAAGAAATGAAAATCAATTAGTAGCTAATGTATGCGGAGGCTCGCAATAGAGCCTCCGCAATATGTTTAGTTTCCTACTTCTGATATGAATTTAATACGAACAATTCTTACATCTTCTTCCGAATATTGGTCTTCTCCCAATTCTTCTAAAGCTTCCTGAATGTCATCTGTTTCGGCATCTTCTTTAAAGTAGTAAAAGATGTCATCTCTATGATCTTCGTCCATTACCTGGTCGATGTAGTAGTCGATATTTACCCTGGTACCCGAATAGACTATGGATTCCAATTCCTTTATGAGATCAACCATTTCCATGCCTTTTGACGATGCAATGTCGTCCAAAGGCATTTGTCGGTCAATGCTTTGGATGATGAAAATTTTGTTTTTTGATTTGTTAGCAATTGATTTGACAACCAAATCCATTGGTCGGTCAATTTCATTTTCATCTACATGTTGCTTAATCAGTTTGACAAACTCTTTTCCAAAGCGCGAAGCTTTTCCTGTTCCTACACCTGGTATGTTTTGAAGTTCTTCGATTGAAATTGGGTAATAGGTGGACATGGCCTCCAACGATGGGTCCTGGAATATTACAAATGGTGGCAGACTAAGTTTCTTTGAGAGTTCTTTTCTCAAATCTTTAAGCATGGCAAATAGCTGATTGTCTACCGCAGCAGTACCACCGGTGTTCGTTTCTTCTTCAATCGTATCAAAATCATGATCTTTAGTCATCATGATGGAATGCGGCTTTTTCAGGTATTCATGACCTAGTGGACTGATATGAAGTAAGCCGTATGATTCAATGTCTTTGTTAATTAAACCACGAACTAATGATTGGCGTACAACAGCATTCCAATATTTGTCGTCATGCTCATCGCCCGATCCAAATTCTGCTAGCTCGTTGTGCTTATATGATTTAATAGCTGTATTAACATTACCAGTTAATACATTAATAATATGATCTGTTTTAAATCGCTCCTTAAGGAGTAAAATCAACTTAATAAGTTGAACAACCTTATCTTTAGCTTCGAATTCTTCTTTCGGGTTAACGCAGTTGTCGCAAGTCTCACAGTCCTTAACGGTGTACTTCTCCCCAAAATAATGTAATAAAGTTTTTCGGCGACAAACAGATGATTCGGCATAAGCAACGGTTTCGAGTAAGAGTTGTTTGCCTATTTCTTGTTCAGCAAGGGGTTTACCTTGCATAAATTTTTCTAATTTCTGGATGTCCTTATAACTATAGAATGCTATGCAACGTCCTTCTCCGCCATCTCGTCCAGCTCTTCCTGTCTCCTGGTAGTAGCCTTCTAGGCTCTTGGGTATGTCATAGTGCATAACCAAACGCACATCGGGTTTATCAATACCCATACCAAAAGCAATGGTTGCAACAATAACATCTGTTTCTTCCATCAGGAATTTATCCTGATTTTTAGCGCGAGTAGTGGCGTCCATACCAGCATGGTACGGAAGAGCCTTAAGGCCATTGACAACAAGTGTTTCGGCTAGCTCTTCAACCTTTTTTCGGCTTAGACAATATATAATAGCAGATTTGCCACTGTAACTTTTAAGGATTTTAATTAATTCCTTTGAGTGGCTTTGTTTTGGACGTACCTCGTAGTATAAATTAGGTCTGTTAAACGATGATTTAAAAACCATTGCGTTTAGCATACCTAGGTTCTTTTGTATGTCGTGTTGAACTTTTGGAGTGGCTGTAGCCGTTAGTGCTATTACCGGAGATTCGCCTATTTCACTAATGATAGGTCTTATTCTTCGGTATTCTGGCCTGAAGTCATGACCCCATTCTGATATACAATGGGCTTCATCAACAGCGTAGAACGAAATCTTAACTTGCTTTAAAAAGTCAATATTTTCTTCTTTCGTAAGTGATTCAGGTGCTACGTACAGCAGTTTGGTTTTGCCTGCAACAACATCCTCTTTTACTTTAGTAATAGCTGTTTTCGTGAGTGAAGAATTGAGAAAGTGTGCTATTCCATCATCTTCGCTAAAGTTGCGCATTGCATCAACTTGATTCTTCATCAACGCAATAAGTGGTGAAATAACAATGGCTGTGCCTTCGAGCATTAGTGCCGGTAATTGGTAGCACAGCGATTTGCCACCACCAGTTGGCATTAATACAAATGTATCATTCCCCTTTAAAACGTTGTTGATGACTTCCTCTTGATTCCCCTTAAAAGTATCAAACCCAAAATGCTTTTTTAATGAAGCATTCAGATCAACTTGCTTTGCCATAACAAAATCCCTATTAGATACTACCTCAAAATTTTAGTAGTACTGTTATCCTCGATTAATAGATTGCAACAAAAATATAAGAACTGTATAATAATTCTAGTTGGTGATAAAATGCTCCCTTTTCCCTACAAATTATCCGCTAATTTTTTACAATCTCGAATGAAGTTAGATAATATCTTTGGTATAACCAAAAGTTTGTGTTTAGGCTTTGGTGTATTATCTTCGCATGACGCTTATTGTCTTAATAGTGTAAGTTGTGTTTAATAAATTTTAACTTTTTGTTAATGCGCATTGCTCTACTTTTGTTTGCTAGTGCGAATTGCTTTAAATAATGAATGCAATAGGAAAGTAAGGTTTATTAAATTTGTTTCATTCTTTGATTAATTGAAGTGTACATTATATGTCGAAAGAACCCGTTAAAGAAATGTCGTTTCTTGATCACCTGGAAGTACTAAGGTGGCATTTAGTAAGAGCCTTTGGGAGTGTTTTTATTTTCGCAATATTGGCTTTCATTTTTAAGGGGTTTGTGTTTGATACGGTTATTCTGGCACCCTCAAATCCTGATTTTTTTACCAATCGCCTCTTGTGCGAATTGGCCAATATCTTGAATATGCCTTTGTTGTGTATTAATCAGGCTCAATTAAGCTTTCAGAATATCAATATGTCAGGTCAGTTTACCACGCACATTTGGGTTTCTTTTGTAGTGGGCATTGTTGTTGGCTTTCCTTATATATTTTGGGAGTTTTGGCGTTTTGTTCGACCAGCTTTGTATCAAAATGAAATCAATAATTCGAGGGGAGCCATATTTTTCGCATCAACATTGTTTACCATTGGAATTTTGTTTGCCTACTATATTATATGTCCACTTTCGGTTCATTTTTTAGGGACTTACCAGGTGAGCGAAAGTGTTGAGAATATAGTAAACCTAGGTTCGTATATTAGTACCATTACCTCAATAGTATTGGCCGGTGGTATCATTTTCGAGCTGCCTATTTTTATTTATTTTCTAGCGAAAGTAGGTTTGGTAACATCTGATTTTCTGATAAAATACCGCAAACACTCCATTGTAATTGCTTTGCTGTTAGCGGCCATTATAACGCCTCCAGATGTAATTAGTCAAATATTGGTGTGTTTTCCATTGATTATATTATATGAGTCTGGTATTGTTATAGCAAAACGACTGGAGAAAAAGAGGCAAACGAATTTACCTGATAAAAACTAAAGAAGTATGGAAGAGCAAGCATTGAAACTGCATACTGATACATTGATAAAGAAGTATAAAAGCCGAACCGTCGTAAAAGGTGTTTCGGTGAATGTGAAGCAGGGTGAGATTGTAGGTCTTCTCGGGCCTAATGGAGCTGGTAAAACCACTTCTTTTTATATGATGGTAGGTCTGATTACGCCCAATAGTGGTCGTATCTTTTTAAATGATGAAGATATTACCGAGGCACCTGTATATAAGAGAGCGCAAAAAGGCATTGGTTATTTGGCTCAGGAAGCAAGTGTGTTTCGTCAGTTGAGTGTGGAAGATAATATTAGAGCCGTTCTTCAAATGACCGACTTTTCAAAGGAATATCAGAAAGATAGGTTGGAGGAGTTGCTCAGTGAATTTAGCTTACACCATATTCGTAAGAGTTTGGGTATTCAGCTTTCGGGTGGAGAACGGCGTCGAACAGAAATTGCTCGTGCCTTAGCCATCAATCCTAAATTTATTTTATTGGATGAACCGTTTGCGGGTGTAGATCCAATTGCTGTGAGGGATATTCAGGAAATTGTTGCCAAATTAAAATTTAAAAATATTGGCATCCTAATTACTGATCATAATGTGCATGAAACCTTGGCAATTTGTGATCGTGCTTACTTGCTTTTTGAGGGTAAGATATTGAAAGCCGGGACGGCAGAGGAATTGGCAGCCGATGAGGATGTGAAGCGTTTGTACTTGGGTGATGATTTTGAATTACGTCGTCGTGAATTTGAGCCAGAGAAATAAATTTCAAAATTTATAATAAAAAATTTGGAGGCAAAGAAAAAGGATTTATCTTTGCACCGCGAAACTAAGAAATGCGGATGTGGCGTAATTGGTAGCCGCGCTAGACTTAGGATCTAGTGCCTTCGGGCGTGGGGGTTCGAGTCCCTTCATCCGCACTAAAACCGCCTCACTACGATTCAATTCGATGTGAGGCGGTTTTTTAAGTTTTAGAGAAATTGTGAATAATAAAAATAGATACCATCCTCTGTAAAATGGAAACAGAAAAAGGAGGAGCGGTTCACTTTAAATCTTTAGGAAATGAATATTTCAAAGGAAAACATTGACGCATTAAACGCGGTTATTAAACTAACTGTTGAGAAAGAGGACTACGCTGTCCGAGTGGATAATGTTCTTAAAGACTACCGTAAGCGAGTTAACATGCCGGGATTCCGTGCTGGTAAAGTGCCAATGGGTGTGGTTAAGAAGATGTACGGAAAGGCTGTTATTGCTGAAGAAGTGAACAAGCTTGTGTCTGAAAAAATTCACAACTTTATTGTTGAGGAGAAATTAGACTTATTAGGTGAGCCTCTTCCATCAGAAGCTCAAGAGCTAATCGATTTTGATACTACTGATAAATTTGATTTTGTTTTTGACGTAGCTCTTGCACCGGAGATCGAACTAAGCTTAAGCAAACGTATCAAATTACCAGCATACAAAGTAGCTGTTTCAGAAGAGATGTTCAAACAGCAAAAAGACGCTGTTACTGGTCGCTTTGGTAAATCAGAAGTAGTTGATGCTGCTACTGAAAAAGCGCTTGTAAAAGGTAACTTCGCTCAATTGGAGAATGGTGCTGTAAAAGAAGACGGTATTGCTCCTGAGGATGTGGTATTGTCAATGACCATTATCAAAGACGAAGACGAGAAGAAAAAATTAATGGGTGCTAAAGCGGGCGATGTAATTGTATTCGATCCTAAAAAAGCATTCCCTAACGATACTGAGATTTCACATATGTTGAAAATCACTAAAGAAGAAGCGGAAGCTTTAACGGGTGATTTCCAATTCACAATTACTGAGGTAACTGAGTTTGTTGAAGCTGAGTTAAACCAGGAATTGTTCGACCAGGCTTTTGGTGAGGGTGTTGTCAATTCAGAAGAGGAGTTTGAAGCACGTATCAACGAAGATATTGCTAAAAACATGGAGATGGAAACAGAATATCGTTTCTCAATTGATGCGAAAGAAAAATTAATGGGTAAAATTAAAGTTGATTTCCCAGAAGCTTTCTTGAAGCGTTGGTTATTAGCAACTAACCGTGATAATGAAAAGTTAGATGCCAATACAATTGACGAAGAGATGCCACGTTTCTTAGAAGATCTTAAATGGCAGTTGATTCGCAATAACATCATTAAAAACAACGAAATTAAAGTTGAAGAAGCTGATGTAATTGAATATGCTAAGAAAGCCGCTAAGATGCAATTCATGCAGTATGGCTTAAACAGTGTACCTGATGAGCACTTAGAGAACTATGCTCAGGAAATGATTAAGCAAGAAGAGCAGCGTCGTCAAATGGCTGAGGGTGCTATGCAAGATAAAGTTATTGCCTTTATTAAAGAAGCAGTTAAAGTTGAAGAGAAAGAAGTTTCTCGTGATGAGTTTAACAAACTATTTGAAGGTAAATAAGCAGATATAAACTGTTTATAACAACATAAATTCTACAGCCTCGAAGTTATTCGGGGCTGTTTTATTTTAGTTAAGTCGTGTTAACTTTTGCTCATATCTGCCGCTATTGTAAAATAGTTCGCGGTAAATTGTTAATTTAGCGCTTCGAAACAAAAACTTTTGAAAATGATTGATCCAAAAGATTTTAAAAAGTATGCAACAAAGCACCTAGGTATCAATAGCCTGGCTTTGGACCAATATACATCAGTTAGCAATAGCTACATATCGCCAACCATTATTGAAGAGCGTCAGTTAAACGTTGCCAGCATGGACGTTTTTTCGCGTTTGATGATGGATCGTATCATCTTTTTAGGCTTACCTATTGATGATTATGTGGCCAACGTTATTCAAGCACAGCTTTTGTATTTAGAGTCAGCTGATCCGTCAAAAGATATTTCAATTTACTTCAATTCGCCTGGAGGATCGGTATATGCTGGTTTAGGTATTTACGATACCATGCAGTATATCTCATCTGATGTAGCAACAATCTGTACTGGTATGGCTGCCTCAATGGGTGCTGTGTTACTAACTGCAGGTACTAAAGGAAAACGTACCGCTTTGAAACACTCGCGCATTATGATTCATCAACCTATGGGTGGTGCACAAGGTCAGGCTTCAGATATTGAAATCACGGCCCGCGAGATTGGTAAGTTGAAGAAAGAATTATACACGATTATTGCTGATCACTCTGGTAATACCTATAAAAAGGTGGAGAAAGATTCTGATCGCGACTACTGGATGACTGCACAAGAGGCCAAAGATTATGGAATGATTGATGAGGTTCTTGTTCGCAATGCTAGCAAGTAGGAAATTATAAAACTATAAGCGATGCAGAATCAGCTTTACGCTTGGCTCTGCATTCGTTTTATATACTGAGAGAGAAATATGGATAAATGTTCATTTTGCGGTAGAGAAAGGAAAGACACAAACTTGTTGATAGCTGGTGTGTCAGGACATATTTGTGATAGCTGTATTGAACAAGCGCATGGCATCTTAGATGAAGAGGTTAAGAAAAAGAACTCTTTTGATGTAGATGAAATAAAGCTTTTAAAGCCGTTGGAAATCAAAGGGTTCTTAGATCAATATGTTATTGGGCAAGAAGCTGCAAAAAAATATTTGTCGGTGGCCGTTTACAACCACTACAAACGATTGATGCAGAAAAGTACTTCCGATGAGGTTGAGATTGAGAAATCAAATATCATTTTGGTTGGAGAGACAGGTACTGGAAAAACATTACTTGCGCGTACCATTGCTAAAATGTTACACGTGCCTTTTACTATTGTTGATGCCACTGTATTAACAGAAGCTGGGTATGTGGGCGAAGATATCGAAAGTATATTAACACGCCTATTGCAAGCAGCTGATTACAATGTGGAAGCCGCCGAAAAAGGCATCGTTTTTATTGATGAAATTGATAAAATTGCCCGTAAGAGTGATAATCCATCTATTACACGCGATGTATCTGGCGAAGGAGTACAACAAGGTTTATTAAAGCTTTTAGAGGGATCGATTGTGAACGTGCCACCTCAGGGAGGTCGTAAGCACCCTGAGCAGAAAATGATTCCTGTTAATACCAAGAATATTCTATTTGTATGCGGTGGAGCTTTTGATGGCATTGAGCGTAAAATTGCCCAACGATTAAATACGAAAATGGTAGGTTATATGGCCAGCAAATCCAATGAAAGGATTGATTCTGAGAATTTGTTGCAGTACATCGCGCCTCAGGATTTGAAGTCATTTGGCTTGATTCCTGAGATAATTGGTCGATTACCTGTTCTTACCTACTTACAGCCGCTAAACCGTGAGGTACTACGTCGTATTTTAACCGAGCCTAAAAACTCAATCATCAAGCAGTATGAGAAGTTGTTTGAGATAGATAACATCGAATTAAAGTTTGAAGACGAGGTGTTGGAGTACGTGGTTGATACCGCTGTAGAATTTAAGTTGGGTGCACGTGGTTTACGTTCAATATGCGAGACCATTATGATGGATGCCATGTTCAATGCGCCGTCTGAAGGTGTTAAGGAGTTGTTGATTTCACTTGACTTTGCTAAAAAGAAAATGGAGCATGCTAACATGGCTCGATTAAAAGCCAGTTGATTTTAGCATTAAACAATATACGATTAAAGCAGCTTTAGGGCTGCTTTTTGTTTTTATACGTTTGGTTTAGCTCGATTAAATACTACGAGATTTCCATTTAACGGTGTAGAATAGCGGAAATAATAACACAGCAAGAACATAGATAGGATAATGTAACTGCCAATAAAATACCTCGAAAAGCGTTATTCGTATTTTAAAATCTTGGGAGCCAGCCTTTAGTAGACTATAGTCGCTTACTGTTTTAATAACGAGCATAGCGGCAAATGCGAAAAGAAATAAAGTTGACCAAATGCTCGCCAATAGGCTAATTGGTATAAACGCATTCAAGAGTGTGACCACTAAGCCAGTTCTTATAATTTGCTTGTCTTTATAATGTGGTGCTTTTTTGGCCCAACGAGAACGTTGTTGCAGGAATTCTTTTAAAGTGTTGCATGGATTTGTTAATACAGCTGCTTTGTAGGATTTTACAAAATGGATACTTCGCTTTTTTTGTTTCATCCATTCCAATAGAAACATATCATCACCCGAGGCTATTTCTGGCTGTAGCTGTGCTTGTAAGTAATCTTCTTTTGAACCCATTAAATTAGCTCCATTGCACATAATGGGTTTTTGTTGTAATGCTGCAGCTCCGCCACATAATTGTAAGGCGGCAAAATCAATTCGTTGAAAGCGATTTAAGTAACCTTTGCGCTCTTGTATGCTCACAGGTCCGATGATTAAGTCGGCTTTTTTTTCGTGATAGAAAGATGTAAGAGTTGTTAGCCATTCAGGATGAAATGTACAATCGGCATCAGTGGTAATAATTAACGGATATTTGGCAGCATTTACTCCTGTTAAAATAGCAGCTTTCTTCCCGCATGAGGAGGTGTTATGTAACTTCACATCCAAGGATGTTTGCTTACTAATTTTTTCATGAAGTATAGTTAAACTCTCATCCTCCGACTGATCATTGACCAATATGATTTCGTATTTTGGATGTACCTGTTGTTGCAGTGAGTCAATTAACTTACCAAGGTTGCTCGCTTCATCTTTAAATGGAATAATAACAGATACCCCAAGCTTTTGTGTTTCAATAGGCTCGTAATAAGCTGATTTAACCCATTGAAAATACCAATCAGCTATTTGCGAGGCGTAAGCCACTAGTGGCAACAGTAATATGAGAATGGCGATCTCTATCATAATCAAAAAAGCCGGATTAGTATCCGGCTAGTTAAGTTTTATTGTCGTTTGGTTATTATCCAACTTTCCATCCGTTTATTTTGCAAGATGTCTTCCTGCTTTGCTTGCGCTTGATGCACCTTTTCAAATGATTCGAGGCTAACTAAGAAGCGATTATTATGTTGGAAAAAGAAGGATTTATCGAATCCTTTGGTCGCGAGTTTATCCACCATTTTTTGAGCATTGGCTTCAGAGCTAAAACTGCCTACAATTAACTGATGCGGTTTATACACAGTTGAGATTACTTCTTCCTCCACTTGTGAGTTTGCTTCCTCTACCTGTGCAATTTCTTTTTTTGTGGTGGTATCTGGACCTGCTTCGATTTGGCCAATATTTGCATCGTTAGCTGGCTGAATAGTTGGCTCAACTTTTTTAATTTCTTGTGTTATCTGCTTTTGTGTTTGAGCAGGCGAATTATCTTTTATTAAAAAGAAGTAAACAGAAAACCCGATTAAGGGCAATAAGATAAAGAACGATAAGAAAAAGACGATGGATCGATTACGCTTTGAGTTATCTTCATCGATATATTTGTTGGCGACTGCTACCGGGTCATCGCTAGATGTTGTTTCTTCAGACTTTGTTTCGTCGTTAAAACGTTCTTCTGGTTCAGGCTTTTCTTCTTCAATCTCAGCAATAGGAGCTTCGTCGTTAAGTGTTGTTTCTGGTAAATCTACTGTAGTTGCTGCAGTGTCATCTGATGGCTGTGCATCATTGTTACTGTCAATGTCTAATAGATCATCATTACTTTCAGTTGGAGTTGTTGGCTGTGCAAGAGCTGTTGATTCAGTCAAATCCTCGTTTTGCTCAAATCGTAGTATGCCAGCTGCATCTTTTGTAAACGTTCCAAGTCCAGCAATAGAATAGGAACCATCACTATCTAAAGTTGCTTTAATCTGTTCAACGTAATTGTCAACCTTTAACTCAGCCTCATCTTTGTTAATGCCCTCTTGAGTAACAATGTAATCAACCAAAAGACCATCATTAAAACTTAAGAAATTATTAAACAGAACTGAAAATCCGTTTTCTTTAGCGACGATGAAAGCACCAAAATTAGGCACAATCACACGGTTATTTTCCTTTATTAATGATAGAATATAGTTTTCCATTGCAAGCTTTGTTCAGGTTAACAAATAGTATAATGCAACTAAGATAAGCAGATTTATAAAAAAACATAAACGTCTTAGCTCTCTTTTTGTATAACAGCCTGTTTTATTAGCTTTTGGCGGATAATAATGATTGAGCCAAGCAAGGTTGGTATCATTACATTGCTAAGCCACATAAAAAAAGTTGCCATAACAATTAGTGGCGTGTTGGTAATAATGTTAGAAAAGAGGAAGATAGCCACGCCACCTCTAATACCCATGTCAATTAGTATGTGAGATGGCACTAGGGTAATTAAGAAAAAGTAAGAAACCGACAGAGGCAGAAAAATAGTGATAGAAATGTTTAATCCGCAAAATTGGAACCATGCATAAAGCTGTGCGATAAAGACCAGGTAACGTGTTATCGTCCAAAATAAACTTGTAAATATGTTTTTTAATCGGATGTTTCTTAGTGTTTTAATATAATAACGGACTTTATCGGGTGCCCATTTCCATACTAATAACGACACCAGTAGTAATAACAGAATGACTGCTGAAATTGGAATACTTAAAGGTAGAACGGTGCTGTGTTTAATGTTTGTGACGTGGAAGAAGCCGAATATACCTCCCGTGATGATAACGATATTTTGCAGTATGCCTCCTACTGTGGTCATCATGGCAGCATGCACTCTTAGCGCCTTTGGAAGTAGTAGCATGCGTCCACCCATTTCGGCAATTCTACCAGGAGAGCCAACCGCTGTTGTGTTGCCTGCCAAAACCTGTTGTAAAGCCGACGTAAAACTTAAGTGAGTGAATGGCATCATTAAGGATTGCCATTTTTTTGACTCCAATACAATGTTGAGGCACCATAATAAGATTAGAGTGCCCAAATAGAATGGCTTTTGACTGCTTTGTTTAAATTGAATCAGTACTTCGTTCCAATGCTCGTATTGCAGCAGCCTATTAAGAATATATCCATAGGCCGAAATAAATAATAGTAGAATTAAATATTTAGCTATTTGTTGCCAATGGCGACTTCTTAGCATGATGCGAACGATTTAAAATTGGCAAAAGACCAAAAGCAATGAGTCCTGCCACAATAATCATTAAGTTTTGAGCAGCATGAACCACAAGTGCAAAAACACCACCATCTTCGGCTGGAATACCATATAACTTGAGTGTTGCAATAACCATAAAATGCCAAGCGCCAATGCCGCCTTGCACAGGGGCAATCATTCCTAAGCTGCCAGTGAGTAAAATGGTAATGCCTGCGTTAATACCCAACGACGACGTGGCTGGTAAGCTGTAAAAACACACGTATATCATTAAGAAATACAAGAACCAAATGAGTAATGTGTGAAATATAAAAGCAGGCTTATTTTTTATTTTCCGTATTGAACTAAGTCCTTCGGTAAATTTGGACATTAGGTTTTTAAGAAACATAAGTGCTTTATACTGCTTGGCGTAACGCTTAACTAAAAACATGCCAACAAGGCTTAATAAAATAATAGCGTAGAAAATGGGCGATAATAAAATTTCACTGAACGAATCGAGTTTAAGCGTACGCATTAAAAAACCACCAATAAAATCAAATTGCAGCGTTAAAACCGCAATGATTATCAGGAGTAACATAAATAAATCGGTTAAACGTTCGGCAACTACCGTTCCTACAACACGTGTAAACGACAAACGCTCATATTTGCTTAATACACCACATCGTGATACTTCTCCCATGCGGGGGAAAACAAGGTTGGCCAAATAACCTGTCATAACGGCACAAAAGGTATTCACTAGGCCCGGTTTCTTTTCAATGGGTTCAATTAGCATTTGCCAGCGGATAGCTCTGCTTAAGTGACTTAATAAACCAATAAGGATGGATAAAACAATCCACATGTAATCTACATCATTACGCAGTGCTTGTAGTATTTCTTCAGCATTCTGATCCTTATATAATTGGTAGATGATGAATATGCCAATGGCGGGAAAAAGTATAAATTGGATTAGCTTGGAGATGGATTTCTTCACTGATTGAACGAATTTAAATTTTTAGGTATCTTCATAACGGCTTTCAGTCTCGTTTTTTTACCTTTGCGCGCTATTAAGAGGGTCGAATATACTAATTTGTATCTCTTTGACCAAAGGTAGAGTCCTTAGGTGGTTTAGAACAGTAATATTAACATTAGATTGGGTTATGGTAAGAGCAAAAAAACATTTAGGTCAACACTTTCTTACAGATTTAACAGTTGCCCAAGATATTGTCACTGGTCTTTCCAATGATAACCAACAGGTAATGGAAATAGGTCCTGGAACTGGGGTTTTAACACAATACCTTGTTCAACGTCCTGACATTGATCTAAACCTGATTGAGCTAGATGAAGAGTCTGTTGAATATTTATCAGCTCATTACCCAGAGTTAAAAGGGCGAATTCACTTTAAAGATTTCTTAAAACTGGATTTAACCGATATTTATAAAACGCCCTTTGCCCTAATAGGTAATTTTCCATACAATATTTCGGGACCTATATTTTTTAAGGTGTTCGAATACCGTAATCAAATACCAGAAGTAGTTGGAATGTTGCAAAAAGAAGTCGCTGAGCGTCTTGCATCAGGCCCAGGAACTAAAAAATATGGTATTTTAAGTGTTTTGCTACAAGCATTCTACAATATTGAATACTTATTTACAGTTGGAGCTGAGGTGTTTAGCCCTCCGCCAAAAGTACAGTCTGGTGTTATTCGCTTAACACGAAACGATGTTGTCGCTTTACCATGTGATGAGAAATTATTTGTGAAGGTTGTTAAAGCTATTTTTCATCAACGCCGTAAGGCCATTCGAAATTCACTTAAAGCCATACCTTTTAATAAAGAGGCTATTGCTGATCATGACTTCTTAACGCGTCGTCCTGAACAAATGAGTGTTGCTGATTTTATAGAATTAACTCAGCTAATTGAAGCGAATCCAATGTAGTAAGTATCTCTAAACTCTAGTAATATGGTCAATTTTGAATTAACAAGGGAGTATGTTGACAACCTAAAAGAACTGATAGATGCGAAGAATGAATCCGCTATATCAAAATTACTAGAGGAATTACACCCAGCCGATATTGCTGAAATCTACGAGGAATTAAACCTTGATGAAGCCAAGTTCATTTATTTTTTAATGGATGATGATACTGCTGCTGATGTACTAACTGAGCTGGAGGAGGATGACAGAAAGAAATTTTTGGATAGTCTGCCAAGTGATGTCATTGCCAAGCGCTTCATCGATAATATGGACTCCGATGATGCGGCTGATGTACTGGGGGAATTGGATGACCAGCGTCAACAAGAAGTACTTTCTCATATTGACGATGTTTCTACAGCAGGCGATATTGCTGACCTACTGACCTATGATGAGGATACGGCCGGTGGATTAATGGCCAAAGAGCTCATTAAAGTGAAGGAAAATTGGGCCATACCAACCTGTTTGCGTAGCATGCGTCGCCAAGCCGAAGAAATTGACGAGGTGTATTATGTATATGTGGTTGATAATGATGGATTACTGAAAGGAACCTTGTCCTTAAAGCGGATGTTGCTTAGCCGTAACGATGTGCAGGTAAAAGATATCTATAGCTCAGATGTTATCTCGGTTAAGGTAGATGTAGATGCAGAGGATGTAAGTAATATCATGGATAAATATGACCTTGTGGCACTGCCCGTAGTCGACTCTATTGGTCGCTTAGTTGGTCGTATTACCATTGATGATGTGGTAGATGTTATTCGCGAAGAGGCTGAGAAGGATTATCAGTTAGCCTCGGGTATTACCGAAGATGTTGAAGCATCAGATAGTGTTTGGCAACACACCAGAGCACGAATACCATGGTTATTAATTGGTTTAGCAGGAGGTATTTTTGCATCGTGGGTAGCTACAGGTCATCTCGATCTTATTGATGAGCACCCTGGATTGGCTTTATTTATGGCTTTGATTGCCGCCATGGGTGGTAATGTGGGTATGCAGTCTTCGGCTATTGTTGTTCAATCAATTGCATCGGGTTCCATAGGCCTGGAAACCAATTGGCTCAAATTATTGAAAGAATTGGGTATTGCTTTGTTAAACGCAGGTATATTATCGATTCTTATTTTTTCATACAATCATTTGTTTCGCGATGATGTGGCTTTAACAGTTACTGTAACTGCAGCCATGTTCTCAGTGGTATTCTTTGCCAGCCTGTTCGGTACCTTTGTACCCTTGTTGTTAAATAAAATGAAGATTGATCCTGCCTTGGCAACAGGACCATTTATCACTACGATGAATGATATTATTGGCATGTTTCTATACCTGACAATTGGAAATATTGTTTACGGCATGATTGCTTAATAGCCCTAGAACCTACTTCGATAGACGCATTTTCCGAACAATTGAACAGTGCAAACGTTGTCTTTTTATAGATAGTTTGTACATTGGCGTTACAACCTAAAACATGTATGTTTTTATACTAACTGATTCTATATTTTAGAATTGGCAAATGTGTACTAATTGCTATACAGGTTTAATGGGGCGTATGCGTACCTAATTTTACCCTTTCTTGTTGTTAACACCTCTGTCAAAACTATTTATAAAAATGATGTTTTGATTATTAGGTATTTACAAGCTTGATTGTTTGTATTAAATTAATTGGGATATTCAATTCATCTTTTTGTTCATCATGAAATTACTAAAGAAGTTACTTAAGGTAGTGGGTTTATTAGTGCTAATATTATTCATCGGTTTAGGGTTTGTTTTATACCCTCTACTTCGCGGTGCAACAGGGTATTCAGCTAAAATGCTCTGCTCGGGTGTGTTTGTTGAAGGCATGTCGCAACAGCAAGTAGAGCAAATGGAATTAACAGCTTTTCCATTTAATAACGTTGTTAATGTGGTGGATGAGGAAACCAAAACCGTTAAAAGTTCCATCTTTGGTTTGGTATCCCAAACGGCTACTTATGCCGATGGAGTTGGCGCCACCTTATTTCCCAAAGGCAACAGCAGCATTAATGAGAGGTTATCCTTGCCAAGGAGTAAATTTGATACTTTGCCATGGCCACAAGGAAGTGTTCTGGTTGATAACATACCTCAAGGAGTAGATGTAGAAGGATTGAGACAATTCATTGATCAGCAATTCGAAGAAACTTCGCGCGCTGTTGTGGTTGTTAAAGACGGACAGATTATAGAAGAGAAATATGCCGAAGGAATTAATGAATTTACTCCTTTGTTGGGCTGGAGCATGACTAAAACGATTACCGCCGCTTTGACTGGCATATTGGTAAAAGAAGGGAAGTTAGATATAAATGATGCAGCTGACATAGAAGCATGGCAGAACGATGAGCGAAGTGAAATTACACTTAACAACTTATTGCAAATGAGTAGCGGTCTCGCCTGGAACGAAGACTACTCAAAAACACAACTAACCGATGTTTCGCAAATGTTGTACGTTGAATCGGATATGTATGCTTATGCCATTTCTCCTGAGGCCGCAGTAAAGCCTGATTCTATCTGGAAATATTCGTCGGGTACAACTAACATTATTTCAGGGATATTGCGTTCATGCTTCAATAATTATAATGATTACTATCAGTTCCCACAAAAAGCATTGTTCAATAAACTTGGGATGCAGCATAGCTATATTGAAACTGATGCTACGGGCACATTTGTGGGCTCATCATACGGTTATTGCTCGGCTCGTGATTGGGCCCGTTTTGGTATGCTTTATTTGAATAAGGGAAATTGGATGGGCGAACAATTATTGCCAGATTGGTGGGTCGATTACAGTACACGCCCTGCCCGTGCATCCAATGGTAAATATGGTGCTCAGCTGTGGTTGAATGCATCGCAGATTCATATGCCCGATATGCCTGCAGATGTTTATTTCCTTAATGGTTACCGAGGACAACGAGTTGCTGTTATGCCATCAAAAAATATGGTTGTGGTATGTTTAAACTCAAAAGCGGAAGAAATTGATTATAATTGGTACCTCAATCAAATGATGACTTATGTCGATTAATACCTTTACGAGGCCTGTTTATATTCTATTTGTTCTCCATTTTATGACATTATCAAACTGTTTTTCACAAGCGATTATTCCGCTATGGGAGGGTGTGCCACCGCGAAATATCGAGCATGAAATTAAAGAAATTAGAGAAGTATCGCCTTGGGGAGGCGCCAAAATACTAAGTGGTGTGTCTGAGCCCGAATTATGGTTTTTTAAAAGCAAAAGTGATGCCGAGTGTCCAGCTATTATCATCTGCCCTGGTGGTGGATACGCTAAGGAGGCCTATGAACATGAAGGTACGCAAGTGGCCGAATGGTTAAGTCAACAAGGTTTGCATGCATTTGTGTTAAAATACCGTTTGCCCAATGCTCGTATATGCTCTCGCCCTACTTATGTGCCGCTAATGGATGCACAAAGAGCAGTTCAATTAGTTAAGGAGTTGTCAGGCGATTACAAAATTCAAGTGAATCAAGTTGGTATCATGGGATTTTCAGCAGGAGGTCATTTGGCCGCATCGTGCTCTAACTTATTTGAACCAGTTGATATCGCTTTGGGTACAGATCCTATCAAACCAGATTTTTCTATCCTGCTCTATCCAGTTATTTCCATGAAAAGCGAATTAACACATGGAGGCAGTCGAAATAATCTTCTTGGTAAAAGTCCGTCAAAAGAACTAATCAAGCAGTTTTCGTTGGAACAACAGACATCTGCTCAAACCCCTCCCACATTTATTTGCCATGCTAAAGATGATGAAGCTGTTTCTATTCAAAACTCTAAGGTTTATGCCGAGTCTCTAAACAAATATGGTGTTCATCACACATTTCACATTCTCAGTGAAGGAGGTCATGGCTTTGGTATGCGCGATGATTCTCCTGCTTTTATCTGGACCAGCTACCTGGAAGAGTGGCTACGTGCTAATGTGTTGAGTAAATAAACTAGTTATTCGCAATTCATCGGTGTTATTCCGCAATTCGCCGAATTTGTATAGTTTGTAAGCTCAAATCCCAATACTTTAGTGTCATAATTAGTAAGTAATTTAAAATACATAGTTATGAATGAAGTAAGGAAACACAATAAGCGAGGCCTTTTAGGAGCCTTTTTAGTAGCAATAGGAGTATTATTGTTGTTAGGGAACTTGGGGTATTTACCATATGTGGTAACCGATGTTTTATTTAGCTGGCCAATGATTTTAGTTGCCATTGGTTTGTTCAACTTAATTAAGCGAGAATATACAGCGGCATTCATTTTACTGAGTATTGCCACTTTTTTTCTATTGCCCGATTTGTTTTACGGCCTTAACTATCGTGATGTATTTAAGTTCTGGCCTTTACTTTTGGTTTTAGTTGGTGTGGCTTTCTTTCTTAAAAGTCGAGAGATGAAACCGAAGCATGCCATCTCAGCAAATTCAGATGAATACATTGATGAGGTAGATGTATTCGGAGGCGGTGTAACACAAGTAGAATCAGTCAATTTCAGAGGAGGTAAGGTAACAGCTGTATTTGGTGGTGGAGAAGTTTATATGGATCGCTGCAAAATGTCACCCGATGGTGCGGTATTGGATATTGCCATGATATTTGGAGGTACTAAAATTATTGTTCCACGTGATTGGAATGTTAAAACAGAAGTGGTTTCAATTTTTGGTGGTTTTGCCGATAAGCGCAATTTTTTCTCTGATAAGCCAAGTGAGCCATCAAAAACCTTGATCATAAAAGGAGTTGCTATTTTTGGTGGTGGCGAAATTAGAAGCATTTAATACCACCTTGTTATGAATCATCCGATTTTTTCTGAGCTGCGTATTTTAAAGCTATACGCCTTAGTGTGGCTGGTTGTAAGTGCTGTTCATACATTTATTAATGTCCTCATTTATGAATTGCCCATTGAAGTTGCTATAATCGATAGTTTAACTTTTAATGTGCTCATGTTCTTTTTTGGCCTGAGTATATGGTACCCTATTTTTTATGTAGATCGTTCAAAGGGCAAGGGTAATATGCTGCTTCAATACAGCTTGGTAGGAGTGCTAATTGTTGGGATGTGGTTGTTTTTATCTTACCAATTCCTAGAGCTGGTAATTGAAGAGGAGTTAATGGAGCAACTTTTAAGCCGAAACGCTTTAATTATGAGAGCGACTGTAGGCGGTTTAATATTCATGCTTTTCGTATTGGTTTATTACATGCTAATTTTTTACAACGAGCTGGAAGAGAAAAATAGACAGCACGAAACGATGAATCGTCTTCTGCGCGAGACAGAGTTAAAGGCGCTCAAATCACAATTAAATCCACACTTTTTATTCAATAGCTTAAACAGTGTTAGTGCTTTAACCATTTCTGACTCAGATGCAGCCCGCGAAATGATTAATAAGTTGTCGGATTTTATGCGCTATTCTTTAAAAAAGAACGAAGATGCTCTTTTGCCCTTGCGACAAGAGTTGAAGAATATTGCCCGCTACATGGAAATTGAAAAAGTAAGGTTTGGCGATAGACTTTTGTGCGAATCGGAAGTGCCTCAAGAGTGTAAAGACGTAATGGTACCAGTTCTAATATTGCAACCCATATTTGAAAATGCCATTAAGCATGGTGTATATGAAAGTATTGAGCCGGTTAGTATAAGAACATATTGCCGTATGCATAATGGCTTCTTAGAGGTAAGCGTTATTAATAATTTCGAGGATGATGAGCATCAGCGTAAGGGTGAAGGGCTAGGGTTAGCTAATGTTCAGAATCGCCTGCAACTTATATATAATCGAAATGATTTATTGACAATCAATAAAGAAAATAGCTATTTTGAAGTACTTATCCGCTTTCCACATGATCGTTCTAATGGTCTAAAAACCTGAAAATATGAAACGCGCATGTAAATTTGATTATCCAAATTAACACACAGGTGGATGATGAAATTTTCTTGAGAGTTCCATCCCGATAAATCGGGACAAGTAGTGGCAATAAAAACAAATTTAAACGCATGAAACGAGCCATGAGGATTCCTTCTCACACAGGAGGATGACAAAAATAGCGAGTTCCATATGGCCAATGAATACAAATTTTAGACATATGAAATATAAAGCATTGATCATTGACGATGAGCCACCTGCGAGAAGCATTGTTAAGGCCTATTTGAAAAAACACCAAGAGATTGATGTTGTTGGTGAGTGTGCCAATGGTTTTGAAGCCATAAAGGCCATAAAAGAGAAACAGCCGCAATTGTTATTTCTCGATATTCAGATGCCTAAAGTAACAGGTTTGGAATTGTTAGAGGTGATTGATGAACCCGTACAGGTAGTTTTTACAACGGCCTATGATCAATATGCTTTAAAAGCGTTTGAGTTAAATGCTGTTGATTATTTATTAAAGCCTTTTGACGAGAGTCGATTCGATGGGGCGGTGGAGAAAGTACTTGGTAAATTGCAATCGGGTCAGTCATCCAACAATACCAATATTGAGCAAATGCAGAATGAGAATACTGAGTTGCTTGAGCGTATTGTAGTAAAGAAAGGTACTAAGCTGGAGGTAATTGATCTCAATCATTTATGGTACATCGAAGCGCAAGATGATTATGTGATGCTTTATTCCGAAAAAGGGCATCATCTTAAATCTAAAACGATGAAGTATTTCGAAGAGCATCTTCCTGCTGATCAGTTTGTTCGTATTCATCGTAGTTACATTATTAATGTTGATAAAATTAAGGCCCTGGAGCCTTACGATAAAGACACCTATTTGGCCATTATCCATCCTGATTGTAAATTAAAAGTCAGTCGTACTGGCTATAAAAAGCTAAAAGAGAAAATGGATTTTTAATTTTTAAACACGTATTTGCTACCATTTTCTAAGAAGGTTTGGCATTCTAATGCTTCTAGAAATTAATTTCTATCAACAATAAATCTTAAGCCTTTCCTCTTTATTATTGTGTCTTTATCGTATTTTTGCCAAAAACGCAATAAGTGAAAGTACATTCCGATTTTTCCAGGTTTAAAGCACGCAAGCCAGTTATTACCATTGGTATGTTTGATGGTGTTCATACTGGTCATCGTGAATTGCTGGGGCAATTAACCAGTCAAGCCAAAGCTGTAGGAGGCGAATCGGTAGTGATCACTTTCTGGCCACATCCGCGCATGGTATTGAAACAGGATGAGGATAAATTACGTTTTTTGACATCGCCCGAGGAACGTACCAAATTATTTAGTCAACTGGGCATCGATCATTTGGTATTAATCCCCTTTTCTTTAGAACTCGCCAGCCTCACTGCCGAGGAGTTTATTCAGCAGATATTAATTAAGCAGCTTCGCATCTATCATCTAATGGTGGGTTATAATCATCGATTTGGAAAAGGGCGCCAGCACAGTTACGAGGAGTATCAATCTTTTGCTCGTCAATACGATTTTCGAATTTCAATGGTGGAGGTTGTTTTAACCGATGGTATGCAAACCAGTTCAACCGATATTCGTAAGCACCTCTCAATAGGTGAAATGGAGGCCGCCAATAAAATATTGGGTTACCAATACACTGTTTCGGGCCGTGTAGTGGGCGGTCAGCAATTGGGCCGACGCATAGGATATCCGACCGCAAACATAGAAGTGGAAGAGCCACATAAATTAATACCACCCGATGGCGTTTATGCCGTACAGGTGCGTGTGGAAGGTAAAAAATATGGTGGGATGCTCAATATTGGTTATCGACCAACTGTTAACCACAATGTTGATCACCGTTCGCTCGAAGTACACATTTTTGATTTTAATCGCGATATCTATTCCGAAGAAATAGAATTACATTTTATCCAACGTGTACGCGATGAGCAAAAGTTTGATAATGTGGATGAACTCATATCTCAACTTAAAATAGATGAACTTAAAATTAGGCAAATAGTTGATAGTTATTAATCTACTGACTATTATCTGATAATCTAATGTTCTAATACTCTAATTTTTACTACTTTTGTAGTCCTTTTTAAAATACGGATATAATAAAACATTAAAAATACCAATATGGCCGATTATAAAGTAGCTGACATGAGTCTGGCTGAATACGGACGAAAAGAAATTTTGATCGCAGAGAAAGAGATGCCTGGCTTAATGGCATTGCGCGAAAAATATGGGAAAGAAAAGCCATTGAAAGGTGCACGTGTTATGGGTTCATTGCACATGACCATTCAAACAGCTGTGTTAATTGAAACATTAGTTGACTTAGGTGCCGATGTTCGTTGGTGTAGCTGTAACATTTATAGTACTCAGGATCATGCTGCCGCGGCAATTGCAGAAGCGGGAGTGCCTGTGTTTGCTTGGAAAGGTGAAACGTTGGAAGAGTACTGGTGGTGTACTGAGAAGGCCTTGAACTTTGGTAATGGCTTAGGACCAGAAATGATTGTTGATGATGGCGGAGATGCTACATTGATGATTCATAAAGGTGCTCAGGCATTAGAAGATGCTTCATTTTTAGATGCTGATTACTCGGCAGAAGGTGAAGATTACCGTGAATTAATTGCCTTGGTAAAACGTACTTTTAATGAAGATCCTCAACGTTGGGCTAATGTAGCCAAAGGAATTAAGGGTGTTAGTGAAGAAACAACAACAGGTGTTCACCGTCTATACCAGATGATGGAACGTGGAGAGTTATTATTCCCTGCCATTAATGTTAACGATTCAGTTACCAAGTCTAAGTTCGACAACTTATATGGATGTCGCGAAAGTTTAGCTGACGGAATCAAGCGTGGTACTGATGTGATGGTTGCTGGTAAAACTGTTCTTGTTTGCGGATACGGTGATGTGGGTAAAGGATGTGCACAAAGTATGCGTGGATTTGGTGCCCGTGTAATTGTTACTGAGATTGACCCTATTTGTGCGCTTCAGGCGGCTATGGAAGGTTACGAAGTCTCAACCGTTGAAAATGCTTTACCAGAGGCTAATATTGTTGTTACTACTACTGGTAATAAAGATGTGATTACCATTGATCACATGGCTGCAATGAAAGATCAAACCATTGTTTGTAACATTGGTCATTTTGATAATGAAATTCAAGTTGAGAAGTTAGAGAACTTCCCTGGAATCAAAGAAATTAACATCAAACCACAGGTTGATCAGTTTGATTTTCCTGATGGACACAGCATCATATTATTGTCTCGTGGTCGTTTGGTAAACTTAGGTAATGCTACTGGTCATCCAAGTTTCGTGATGAGTAACTCATTTACCAACCAAACTTTGGCGCAAATCGAGATTTGGAAGAATGATTACGAAGTAGGTGTGTATACTTTACCTAAGCATTTAGATGAGGAAGTAGCACGTTTACACCTTGAGCAGTTGGGTGTTAAATTAACACGATTAACTGACGAGCAGGCAGAATACATCGGCATCAATCCTGATGGTCCATATAAGCCAGAGCACTACAGATACTAAAAAATAGTAGAATATAATTCAAAGGCCTTAGGATTTATCTTAAGGCCTTTTTTGCGATTAGGCAATGTAATGACCAATAAAGCCAAGTAGCGGCAGGTATTCTTTTAAGGCTTGACGAAGGTGTTTCAAGGCCTTGCTAATATGCTTCTCAACGGCCTTTTCGCTTATGTCCAGTTTGGCGGCAATTTCTTTGTTTCTGAGTTCCTGTTGACGACTCATCAAAAATACCTCTAAACACTTTGGTGGTAGTTGTTGAAGCGCTTGCTGGTACTTGTCGCTCAGTTCCTGTTCAATAATACTATGGATAGAATCTGAATTTGTTTCGTAATACAATGCTTCTTTTTCCGATAAAACAGACTCATTTCCGCGTGCCGACTGTTCCCTTATTTGCTTCAGGCATTTGTTGCGAGTTACACCAAACAAGTAACTATTAAGTGATGTTGAAATAGATAAACTATTGCGCTGTGTCCATAACACCATAAACACATCTTGTACCATATCTCGTGCTACATCATCAGATACAAATTTACAGGCATAATAAAACAACGATTTGGAGTACTTAGAGAACAACTCTTTGTACACTTTGGTATCGCTCCTCTTTAAGGCGTCTAATATGATTTTTTCCGATGGGTTCATGCTCTTAACTGGCTTCAAATATACGGATTCATCCATGAATACACGTAACATTTGTCATGTGCTCAAAATCACTTTGTACGATGTGTTTGTTTAAATAAATATCCTGCAACAAATTCTACTTCTTCGTAATAGCTTATCTTGAAGAGTTAGCTTCTATAATATTGATAGATTAGTCACATCTTAGTTCTGTATTTTTTAAGAGTTGTTAATGTGTTCAACAATAGTCTTGTATGGGATTAAAGAAACTAAAAGTAAAACTTTTTAAAAGAAATTAACTTTTTGAGGTAGGGTAACCGCTCATATTTGGAACATACTAAAAAACAATTGAATGAAAATAACTGACGATATACTGATACAATACATTAAAAAGGAGCTTAATGATGAAGAAAGGTTGTTGATTAGTGCTTTGCTTCAGGAAGACGAAGTTCTATTTAATCAGTATCTGCAGCTCAAAGATATTTGGGATTACACCGGCATGACAAGCAATATTCATGATTACAAAGTTTCCAAAGAATGGCAAAAGCTATCATCCGGACGTATTTTAACATTGACTAAAGGTGTTGTGCTTCGGCGAATAGCTACTATTGCCGGAGCTGCAGCCGCTGTTTTCATTGCTTTTCTAATTGGTAACATGTATCACTCTATAAGCAATGTTGGAATGGATTCTTCAACGGCACATGTTTTTACAGCACCTCCTGGACAAGTTACAAACCTAATTTTGGCCGATGGTTCAACTGTAACGCTTAACGAGGGCTCAAGCTTAACAGTTCCTTTGCATTTCGGACAGGAAAATCGCAGTGTGGAGTTGCAAGGGGAAGGTTACTTTAATGTAAGTAAGAATAAAGAGTTAGAGTTTTCTGTTAAATCGGGCATGCAAGAGGTAAAGGTTTTGGGTACCATTTTTAATATACGTGCATATGAAAGAGAGGGAAGAATGACAACCACACTTGAAGAGGGATTAGTTAGGTTGGAGATGAATGGACAGCACATAACACTTAAGCCTGGTATGCAAGTAGTTTGTGATTTAGAAACCAATAGTGTTGAGCAACGCGAAGTAGATGTTAATAGTATTAAACAATGGTCTTTAGGTCGATATTTATTTGAAGATGCCGCTTTTGGTGAGATTATTTCGAAACTTGAAAAATGGCATGGTGTTAAAGTAAGGTGGAATCCTGCTGATTTTAGTGGTGAGCACTTTAATGGAGTATTAAAAAGGTCATCCACGTTAAGCGAAACTTTTGAATTAATAAAAGTGATGATTCCAATGGAGTATACAATAGAAGGACAAATAGTAACAATTGAGCGTATGAGATAAACTAAAAATCGGGACTTGCTACCAACAAATCCCGATTCATTAACGATGTCTTGCTGGACATCTATACTAGTAATTTAACATTTCAAATTTATGAAAAAAAAGTGGAACTGTTGTTTTCTCTTCAAAGAGAGGGCAACAACTAAAATCGTCAAGGTTATGAAACTAACCATTGTAATGCTTATCGTTACGTTGATGAATTTATCGGCTAGTTCTTATTCTCAAAATAAGAATGTGTCTTTAAAACTCAAGAATGCAACGATTGAAGAAGCTTTAAAAACGATCCAAAACAGTTTAGGGATTGATATTTATTTCCAATCGGAAATGATTCCTCAAGGCAGTACTGTTGATTTAGAAACTCAGTCGGCAACGGTAGCTGAGGTAATGGATGTTGTATTAAGCAATACCGGATTAACTTACCGTATGATTGATGATAATATCGTAATTGTACCTAAAAGATCTATCGAAAACGTAACCGCTCAGCAAGAGCAAATAGTTGTAAAAGGTACTATTACAGATGTGAATGGCGAGCCTTTGCCAGGCGTTAACGTTTTTGAAGAGTCAAACCCTACCAATGGAGTAATAACTGGTATTGATGGAGATTATAACATTAATGTTTCTTCAGTTGATGCCGTATTAACTTTCTCTTTTATTGGTTTTGAAGAGCAAAGTATAGTTGTTGCTAACCGCACTAATATTGATGTGGTGTTAGTCGATGAGGTAATGGATTTGAACGAAGTAGTAGTTGTTGGTTATGGTACACAAAAGAAAGCCAACTTAACAGGGGCTGTATCTGCAGTAAAAGGAGAAGAGTTGGCTAAACGAACGGTAACAGATACCCGTTTAGCACTTCAAGGTGCCGCTACAGGGGTTACAGTTATTGACCGTGGAGGTGTTCCAGGATCTGAAGATGTAAGCATCAAGATTAGGGGTAATACATCTTTATCAGCAGGAAGTGATCCATTGGTATTGGTCGATGGTATTGAAATGCCGATAAAAGAAGTAAATCCATCAGATATCGAAAGTGTATCGGTATTGAAAGATGCTGCATCAAGTTCTATTTATGGTTCCCGTGCAGCCAATGGTGTTATCCTTATTACTACAAAGCGTGGTAAAGAGGGAGATTTTAAGGTAACATACGATGGCCACATGGGATGGCAAACGCCAGCTACTCTGCCAGAGTCAGTCAGTGCAGCAGATTACCTGATGTTGGTGAATGAAGCAAAAGTAAATGCTGGACTTCAGCCAAAATATTCTCAAGATTATATTGATAAAACGGTTTCGGGATCAGATCCTGTCAATTATCCTTATACCAACCTTTTTGAGGAACTATATGAAACGGCACCAATGCATAACCATGCTTTACGTGTGAGTGGTGGTACTGAAAAAGCGCGTATCTCTTTGTCGATGAATTACCTCGATCAAGATGGTATGTTGAAAAATATCAATACCAAGCGTTATGGATTACGTTTAAACACTGACTTTATCGTTAATGATCGTTTGAACATTCGTTCGGATATTAGCTTCAACCGTCGTGACAATAATAAACCAACTCGCGTGGATGAAACAATTAGCAATATTGTTGGTACATCTCCAGTTTTCTTGTCTAAGTATCCTAATGGTTTGTATGGTTTAAACAAGGATAACAAGAGTCCTTTGGCTGCCCTTGAGGTAGGCGGAGATACTGAAGAGGTAAGTGAGTTGTTAAATATGAAAGTTGGCTTTGATTATAAAATAATGAGCGGACTAAAATGGACAACAGATTTATCATACAAATCTTTAAGTGATCGTAATCACAGGTTTAAGGCCGAATATCAATTTTATGACCCATTTGATGAAGAGCGTTTAGCTACACAATGGTTCCCAAGCGAACTAATTGATAACCGCTGGATGGAAAAAGAGACAAACTTTCGTTCTTTATTAAACTACAATAAAACAGTTGGTAGTCATGGATTTAAAGCGTTAGCGGGTTTCGAAGCCATTGAACATGATGCTTATTTGTTAGAAGGTGCTCGTAAGAATATTTATAGTCCTGATTATGCAGAGCTTAACACAGGTGATGCAGAAACGAAAGACAACAGAGGTTATCGTGAAGATTGGGCTTTGGTATCTTATTTCGGTCGTGTAAATTACGATTATAATCAAAAATACTTGGTAGAGGCTAACTTCCGTTACGATGGTTCTTCGCGTTTTGCTGAGGGTAATAAATGGGGGTTCTTTCCATCATTCTCTGCCGGATGGCGTTTGTCAGAGGAAGATTTTCTTTCTGGAACCGATTTCCTAGATAATTTAAAACTTCGTGCTTCATGGGGTGAGCTGGGTAATCAGGATATTGGCTATTATAAGTTTACATCACCTGTATTCTCAGGTTATGATTATTCATTTAATGATAAGGAAGCAACTGGTTATTCGCAGTGGTACTATGCCAATGAAGATATCAGTTGGGAAACAACTCAAATTTTAGATATTGGTTTTGATGTAACCTTGTGGCAAGGTAAATTAGGCGTTGTAGCTGATTGGTTCCAAAAGGATACGCATGATGTGTTAATGACTCTTCCTATTTCAACCATGGTTGGTTTAGCTCCTGCCGAATCTAACGTAGGTAACATTCGCAATACCGGATGGGAAGTATCTATAACGCACCAAAATCGAATTGGTGAATTCAATTATGGTGTAGGATTTAACTTGTCAGACATCAAGAATGAGGTGGTGAGTTTAGCAGGTCAGGAAGCGGTTATTAATGGTTGGAATATTCTACAAGAAGGAGAAGCTGTTTGGGCATTATATGGCTATAAATCGGATGGTTTGTTTCAATCACAACAAGAAATTGATAATGCACCACAGCAGCCAAATCATGCTGATTTAAAACCTGGAGATATTAAATTAGTGGATACTTCTGGCGATGGAACTATTGATGACGAAGATCGTCAGATTATTGGTTCTGATATTCCTCGTTATACTTACAGCATCGATTTAAACATGAGCTATAAAGGTTTTGACCTAACAGCTCTTTTCCAAGGAGTGGCTCAAGCCGAAAACTATTTCTATGGTGCACCTAATGAGGGGCCTAATTTTGAGATATTTACCACTACTCGTGCATTAGATCGTTGGACACCAGATAATACAAATGCTACTTTCCCTCGCTTGGAGGATGCATCCAACAAAAACAACTATTTGTACAATGATTTCTGGATTCGCGATGCTTCGTATTTCCGTATGAAGAACCTTCAAATTGGCTATTCATTCAATCAAAGTGTGTTGGAGAAAATCCAAATCGAACGTTTGCGTTTATATGTAGGTGGTACTAACTTATTTACAATTACCGATGTGGAAAGTGGATTGGATCCAGAGACTTATGATGGACGCCCTTCTTATTACCCACCAGTATCGACTTATATTGTTGGTATGCAAGTAACATTCTAATGGTCTTAAAATGAGAAAAATGAAAACATTAAAAATATACTTTATCGCACTGTTAGTCATAATGGGAGCGAGTAATTGTAGCGACGAGTTTCTGGAGAGAACACCAAGTGATCAGATTTCATCAGCTACATTTTTCAAGCAACAGAAGGACATAGAGTATGCCCTAAACGCTGTTTACGATCTAATTGGCTTTAACAGTTGGAATCGTTCATATGGAAGTGGAACCGATATGTTACGTATAGAAGTACTAACTGATAATGCGGTTGATCATCACTCGTGGAACGCTTGTTACGAATTGGGAAATGGAACGGCCAACTCTTACGATTGGTATGTTCAGTACCGTTGGCAAGAGCGTTACCGTGGTATTATGCGTGCTAACCGTTTGTTAGAAGGTGCGCCAAATGTTGAGGATATGGATCTTGATTATCGCAATCGTTTGGTTGCTGAGGCAACTGTATTAAGGGCTTATTTCTACTTCGATTTGGTGTATCTTTTTGGAGATGTACCTTATTTAACTAGCAGTATTTTGCCAGATGATTGTGAGCCATTAGTTGACGCCGATGGTAATGTTACTCCTAATCCAAGCTGTAATCGTACCGATAAGGACGTTGTTATGGATGCTTTGATAGCCGACTTGGAAGCAGTAGTAGCTCATTTGCCAAAGTCGTATGAGCAAGATAATAAAGGTCGTATAACACAGGGTACTGCTCTTACATTGCAAGCGCGTATTCACCTGTTTCGCGAGGAGTGGACAGAAGCTGCTGCTGCATCTAAAGCGGTAATGGATTTGAATGTGTATTCGATCTATCCTACTTATGCTAATATGTTTGATTATCAAGGAGTAGATAACCAAGAAGTTATTTTTGATATTCAGGTAATGGAAGAAGTTAATGAGGGAGAATTCTGGTTGCCAAACTATGGTCCAAACTCAGTTGGTGGATGGAGTTGTTCTTGTCCTTTACAATCATTAATTGATACCTATGAAACAACGGATGGTAAAACCATAGATGATCCAACATCAATCTACGATCCTGCTCAACCATATGCGAATCGCGATCCTCGTTTGCATCATTCTATTTTATACCCTGGTCGTGAATGGCAATGGGGAGTTTACAATTCGATACCAGGTGCCACCTACCCAGGAGAGGATGTTGTTGCTGGAGATGACTTAACAGATGGAACTGGCGGGCAATGGAACAAGTCGGCTACCGGTTACAACTGGATTAAATACATTTCGCAACAAGATGTTGATAACTCAAACTACTGGGATAGCGGTATTCACTTTATTGTTATGCGTTATGCTGAAGTGTTATTGATGTATGCCGAAGCAAAACTTGAAGCAGGTGATATTGACCAATCGGTATACGATGCCATTAACGAAGTTCGTCAACGTGGTGATGTGAATATGCCAGCTATTACAACAGGTAAATCAGTTGATCAATTACGCGAAATCATTCGTCGTGAGCGCCGTGTAGAATTTACATTTGAAGGTATTCGTTTATACGATATTCGTCGTTGGAAAATTGCTGAAGATGTAATGCCAGGTGAATCGGAAGGTTTAAGCTATACAGATCCTGATACAGGAAATGAAGTGACTTTATCAGGCGGTGTGCGTAATTTCGATCCTGCCAAACATTATTTATGGCCTATTCCTCAGGCTGAAATTGATGTTTCAGGTTTACCACAGAATCCAAATTGGTAATATAATACTTAATAAGGGTATCCTGGGGCAACCTGGGATACCTTATTCAATCCTTGGTTTATATTATATAGCACGCATAAACTAGTTTCTCGGAAGGAAGACTACTACAACCAAGCGCGATGGCATTCAAATTAAAGGTCTTCTGTTATTTTTAAAGGCGATGCATTATTGCAACGCATAAAATTAAAGCATGACGCGACCATGTAAATTTGATTATCCAAATTAACCCACAGGGTGGATGATGATATTTACTTGAGAGTTAAATGTGACAAAAGAACTTAATCATAATCACATGAAACGAGCTATGAGAAATGCTTCTCACGCAGGAGGATGACAAAATTAGCGAGTTCCATATGGCAAATGAATACAAATTTTAGACCTATGAAAAATCTATTGACTTGCCTTTTTTCCTTAATTATTATTGCAGGCTGCAATAGATCTCAACAAGAGAAGACAATTAAGGATACCTCATTATCCAACATTGAATTATCCATTCAATCTGATAATGCTGTTTTACAAGAAGCATTCAATTGGGCAGTAAACAAAACTGGTCAATTTGTGATGACCGGTAAAACGGGTTTAGTGAACAAGGATGAGCGCACTCCAAATGGTACAGGTACCGCCAAGTATATTCCATCGTACTGGGCCGGTTATTACGATAGAACTGCTTTTTATGGGAGAGATTTCGTTCATCAGGCAGTGGGGGCTCAAATCGTTGGGCAAGGGGCAGAAAATTACTCCATGTTTAGTACGTTCGCTGCAAATGCTACTGAAGCACGAGATTGGTGGACATTGTGGGCTTTTAATTTTGATGGCACACCTCACCACATCGATTATAGAGGAGATGAAAAGTTTGTTAAGGAAGTACCTGCACAGTTCGAACTTATCGAGAAAGCTTATAAACAATACCTATGGAGTGGTGATGCCCGTTACATTACCGACTCAATTATGTGGAACTTTTATACCAGAACATTAACCGACTTTGTGAACTTACACGACACAAATAACAATGGTGTAGCCGAAGGTAAAGGTGGTATTTGGGCTGGTAGCTGCACGTATAACGAGCGTGGGGAATATCCAATTGAGGCTGGAGATGGCATTGCTTGTCAGTATCAAGCAACATTGGCTTATGCTCATATGCTAAAAGCGCGAGGCGAAAACGAAAAAGCGCAGTCTTGGTATAAAAAAGCAATTGAATTAAAAGACTATTTTAACAATGAGTGGAGTATCATTAACGAAGATTCTTCATATGCCCGCGGGATCAATAAAGAAGGCCTTAAATTAATCGGTTTTGGGAAAGAAAACTCTTGGTTTATGCCCTTGAAATTAATCACAGAGCCAGGTAAGCGAAATGACGATTATTTACAGTTCATTTCAGATAACTTGGGCGAGGGAATTGGTACTACACCAACTGCCCCTAAAAATATAGAAGCCTACACGTACATACCTGATATGTACTTTCATTACAATTGGAATGATGAGGCTTGGAAGTGGATGAAATATATTTTATCTGTTAAAGACTTGCCTCATGAGCGCCCATCTCAGGGGACTAATGGAGATTATCCTGAAATTTCCTATACCATCGTTTCTCAAGTTGTAGAAGGGATGATGGGAATTGAACCAAATGCCAACACCGGAAACGTCAGCACTGCATCAAGATTACCAAAGGAAATAAATCGAGTTAAAATTAAAAGTGTTCGTTTTGGTGATTATGATATCGATGTAGAACATACAGGTCTTCAAAAAACAACCTTAAGCAACAACTCAGCTCAAACCTTGAATTGGGAGGTGTGTTTTTACGGCACATACAATACCTTAATTGTAAACGGAAAAGAATTGAGCTCCGAACAAAAAACAATTAACGGTGTGATCACAAGCTTTGTCAATGTAAGTGTAGAATCCGGCTTGGCAAAAACAGTAGAAGTAAAACTTTAATCAAAACTTGATTCTTAGCAGGGTATAAATTGGTCATATTATTCATGGATGTTTCTAACATCGGGAAGATGAGCGAATCCCTAATAGTACTTGCGAATTCAACTACTAAACCATAAACAAGAGCAATGAACTTTAAAAATATAGCAATACTGCTGGTTCTATTAAGCACAATAGCAGCAAATATCCAAGCAAAAGTTAGCCAGGTAAGTTCACCTGATAAAAGCATTCAAGTGAATATTAATATAGGTGAAGATATAGCCTATTCGGTCGATTATAAGGGACAGAAGCTCTTAGCCCCATCAACCATATCCATGGATTTAGGTTTTGGCGATGTGTTGGGCCTTAAGCCAAAACTTACTGGAACTAAAACAAATACAGTTAATGAGATTCTTAAGCCAGTACTTAGAGAAAAACGCGCAGAGGTAATTAATCATTACAATGAACTTATTTTAAGTTTTAAAGGTGGATATAAATTGGCTTTCCGAGTGTTTAATGATGGAATGGCTTATCGATGGATAACCACTCGAAATGGAGATATCACTGTTTATAATGAGGAGGCTAACTTCTCTTTTGCTACTAATCAAATGGTCTATTTTCCTGAGACTAAAGGGTATATTACTGCTTTTCAGCATACCTACAAGTACTTGCCTTTAGATAGTATTTCTACTGATAGAATGTGTATTACACCTGCCTTAGTTGATGTTGAGCAGGGACCAAAAGTAGCCATTACTGAGGCTGATCTAAGAGACTACCCAGGTATGTTTTTGATCGGGAATAGCAATAATACCTTAACAGGTAAGTTTGCTCCATACATTCTAAAGGGCGATAGACTTGTTAAGAAAAAGGATATAAAACGAGCAGATTACCTTGCACGAACAAAGGGTACACGCAAATTTCCATGGCGCGTGTTAACAATAGTAGATAACGATGGAGACTTGATTAGTACCGAGATTGTTTATCGATTGGGTGAACCTTCTAAAATCAAGGATACCTCTTGGATTAAATCGGGCAAGATTGCCTGGGATTGGTACAATGCCAATAACATTTACAATGTTGATTTCCGAGCTGGATTAAACTATGATACCTATAAATATTACATCGATTTTGCGGCTGATAACAATATTGAATATGTGGTATTGGACGAAGGTTGGTCCGAAACTTATGATATCTGGACGTTGAATGAAGAAATGCAAATGGATGAGTTAACAGCTTACGCTATTGAAAAAGGTGTTGGGCTAATCCTTTGGGTTGAGTGGAGCACCTTTGATGCAGATATTGAAGCCCTAACAGATCAATTTGTTGACTGGGGTGTGGTTGGTATTAAAATGGACTTTATGAACCGTGACGATCAGTACATGGTGAGTTTGTACGAACGAGTGGCAGAAACCTGTGCACGTAAAAAGCTAATGGTTGATTTCCACGGTGCTTTCAAGCCTACAGGTATTCGTCGTACCTATCCAAATATAATGACTTACGAAGGTGTGGCAGGTCTTGAAAACTGCAAGTGGGCCGACTATTCCGATCCTGAGTATGATGTAACCTTTCCATTTATTCGCATGTTAGCTGGTCCGGCTGATTATACGCCAGGCGCCATGAATACAGCCCAGAAGAAAAACTTCAAAGCTATTTTTGACCGTCCGATGGGCTTGGGAACAAGAGCTCATCAAATGGCCATGTATGTGGTGTTTGAAAGCCCTTTGCAAATGCTGGCCGATTCGCCAACAGCGTATATGAAAGAACCTGAATGCATGGCATTTCTTTCCGAAGTGCCAGTAGAGTGGGATGAAACGGTGGTGTTAGATGCTGAGGTAGGCGAATATATTCTAATCGCACGTAAAAGAGGTAACGATTGGTATTTGGCTGCCATGACGGATTGGAGCAAGCGCGAGCTAACTGTTGACCTTTCAAAAATAGCGAATGGAACATTTACTTTGGAAGAATATGTAGATGGCGTTAACGCCGATCGTAATGCCAATGATTACAAGAAAAACATCAGAACTATTTCTACAGAGAACAAGATTAATGTGAAGATGGCTCCCGGTGGAGGATGGGTCGCTATTCTTCGAGGCTCGATAAATTAAAATAGGATTGTTTAACTTGTATTGTTTAGTTCAATCTGGTAAATGAAAGTAAATATAATCACATGAAACCATCATGATTCAGCTTTTAATACGCAGGGCTATGATTAAAGAACTTTTGTATATGTTTTGTAAATCAGTCTTGTGTCATGATACTTGAATCTTGATACTAGTTTTTAAACACATCGTTAGTTTGTGGAATACCTAAATATGAGAAAACCAATTAGGAGTCAAACGTGATTTTTAACTTAGGCAAAAAGCTCCATCTGCTGCATTAACTTTAATAAACAGATAGATAAAATCTAAGTTTCATAT
>NZ_VKDE01000090.1 GCF_007097485.1 Carboxylicivirga sp. M1479
CGTAATGCACATAGTTATTATCCATGGCATTTGTACAACAATAATGAAAAAGAAATCCTTGACAATAATGCCGGTGATAAAAAAGGGACTTATGCTCCAATCCCTATTCACGAGAAAGCGATGGCCTTTATAGAAAAACACAGTGATGAACCCTTTTTTCTATATTATCCGAATGTAATACCCCATGCCGAGCTTGAAGTACCTGAGTCGTATATGGAAAAATACCGCGGTAAATATTTACCTGAAAAAGAGTTTAAAGGAGTAACATCCAAAAATAAGAGATTCAGGAATGGCGGATATGCCTCTCAAAAAGAATCGCATGCAGCCTTTGCGGGAATGATAAACTTAATGGATGAACAGGTAGGTGAAATTGTGGCAAAAATAGAAGAGCTTGGTTTGACTGAAAATACAATCATCATGTTTGCCTCTGACAACGGTCCCCATGCAGTAGGAGGTGGCGATCCTGAATACTTTAATTCCAATGGTATTTATCGCGGAATTAAGCGCGATTTGTATGAAGGTGGCATTCGGGTTCCCTTTATTGTTAGCTGGCCCGAAACCATAGCGCAAGGCGCAAGCAGTGAGCATA
>NZ_VKDE01000091.1 GCF_007097485.1 Carboxylicivirga sp. M1479
TATGCTCACTGCTTGCGCCTTGCGCTATGGTTTCGGGCCAGCTAACAATAAAGGGAACCCGAATGCCACCTTCATACAAATCGCGCTTAATTCCGCGATAAATACCATTGGAATTAAAGTATTCAGGATCGCCACCTCCTGCTGCATGAGGACCGTTATCAGAGGCAAACATGATGATTGTATTTTCAGTCAAACCAAGCTCTTCAATTTTTGCCATAATCTCACCAACCTGTTCATCCATTAAGTTTATCATCCCAGCAAAGGCAGCATGCGATTCTTCTTGAGAGGCATATCCGCCTTTCCTGAATCTCTTATTTTTGGATGTTACTCCTTTAAACTCTTTTTCAGGTAAATATTTACCGTGGTATTTTTCCATATATGACTCAGGTACTTCCAGCTCGGCATGGGGTATTACATTTGGATAATAAAGAAAAAAGGGTTCATCACTATGTTTTTCTATAAAGGCCATCGCTTTCTCGTGAATAGGGATTGGAGCATAAGTCCCTTTTTTATCACCGGCATTATTGTCAAGGATTTCTTTTTCATTATTGTTGTACAAATGCCATGGATAATAACTATGTGCATTACG
>NZ_VKDE01000092.1 GCF_007097485.1 Carboxylicivirga sp. M1479
TTATTCTGTCCATTCCATTCCGGCTTGTTTTCGTATTTAGCCAGCAGCTCTTTATAAGGTTGAATAGGGGTGTGTACCGCATAGGGTGAATAGTAAAGGAAAAACGCTTGGTCTTTAACGGAGTTAAGAAAATCCAGTGTTTTATCCATTATAAGGTTAGTAAGGTAATAATCGTCGCTTGGCGCTGTTAGTGACGGTACACGCTTATAAGGAGGATAGTAACTACCAGGACCACCGGAATGATTACCTCCGATATTAACATCAAAGCCTTTTGTTTTAGGGTCGTCATTTAAATGCCATTTACCGGAGTGACATGTAAGGTATCCTGCTTTTTTAAGAACTTCAGGAATTAGAATATTATCCTGTGGGATATATTGATTATTTTTTACAGGTATTAACTTACGGGTAGAGCTTTTTCCTCTTTCAGAAGAACCTACCGTATAAATTCCATGACGCTGCGGCCATTGTCCGCTCATCATATTGGCACGGCTTGGCGCACAATTCGAAGCTGAGGCATAGGCATTGGTGAAGATCATACCTTCTGCAGCTAAGGCATCCAGGTTGGGGGTTTCGT
>NZ_VKDE01000093.1 GCF_007097485.1 Carboxylicivirga sp. M1479
TTACTCTGGCCTTCGAATCCTTTAGGTACAAACCAGGGCGTATGGGTTTCAATATTGGCATATTGTAAGTAGAATGGTTTCTTATCCTCTTTTACCGAGCGGTAGATAAATTTACAGGCTTCACGGGTAAACAAGGCCGGCAACTCCGCTAAATCGTTATTATCGCATCGCTTTATCACCTGTGCCTGCTCAATCAATGGAATAGCCGGATCACTCACACCATTAGGACGCCAGCCACTGTTACCGATACGTTCAGGCCCATGGTCGTTGGGATACGGTATACCTAAAAACTCATCGAAACCATGTACACAAGGCAGGTACTGTGGCAGATGCCCTAAGTGCCACTTACCATAAAGTCCGGTCTTATAACCCTGTTCTTTCAACAACTCGGTAATGGTCACTTCCATCTCATCTTCCAGTCCTGTTTTAGAGTGAGGAAACAGCACATACAGTCCTTTGCCTTCGTTGACACGAGGGGCATAGCGCCCTGTTAACAAGGCAGCACGTGAAGG
>NZ_VKDE01000094.1 GCF_007097485.1 Carboxylicivirga sp. M1479
GTTGTCATTTCTCTATATTTTAATTTTACAATTCTTTTCCTTCATGAATAGCCTTTTCTGCTTCCTGTGCCAGTTTAAGTATCTGCTTCACCACTTTGGGGTGCTGAGCGGCTATATCGGTTGTTTCGCCTAAATCATTACCTAAGTCATAAAGGAACATTTCATTAGCGCCTTCAGCGTTGTATTTTTTCTTAAACACCAGCTTCCAGTTTTGGTAACGTACGCTCATCAAACCGCCCCTGGCTCTATAACCATAGATAGCCTTGTGTGGAGAAACTGCGCCTTCTTCCTGGCGCATCAGATTTTGAATGTCCTTTCCATCAATTGGCCGGTCGGTCGGTATCTTAGCACCGGCCACATTGGCAAAGGTGGTGAACAGGTCCATGGCTGTTACCGGTTCGTCACAGGTGGTGCCAGCAGGAATATTGTTTGGCCAGGTCATGATACAGGATACACGAATACCACCATCATAACGTTCCTGGTATTTTCCCTCACGTAGCACATGCTTTCTGGTTGGGTCGGTAAAACCGAATTTTCCATAGCAGTTCTCCAGTTCTTCATCCTTATATATCAATGGTCCGTTATCTGAAGAAAACACAATGATGGTATTATCCTCAATTTTAAGGCGTTTCAGGGTATTCATGATGATTCCCACTGAACGATCCAGGTATTCCACCGCATCGCCATAAGCTGCTGCCTTACTCTGGCCTTCGAATCCTTTAGGTACAAACCAGGGCGTATGGGTTTCAAT
>NZ_VKDE01000095.1 GCF_007097485.1 Carboxylicivirga sp. M1479
GCAATGGTAAAATCCTCAGCTCGAATAGGGTATTGTCCTTCTGGCTTGTGTTCTCGGTTGCCACGTATAAAGGTATGCCCTGTATGCTGGCCGGTCATGAGTGAAGAACGCGATGGTGCACAAACTGTACTGCCCGAATAGTGTTGAGTAAACTTTATGCCTTTGGCAGCCAACTTATCAATATTGGGAGTTGAAAACTTGGTTTGTCCATAGCAGCTCAGGTCGGCATACCCTAAATCATCGGCCAGGATATATATAACATTTGGTTTATGCTCCGATTTTACTTGCCTGGTATTACAAGCATTGAAAAAGAAAGATATAGCAATACTTACCAATATCCAGTATAACTTCATTTTCATTCTAATTGTTTTTTAAATAATTAACACGTTTCATCAACTCCTTAATAAGCTTCTTTTCTTCACTCAAAACTCTGATTTTTGAAACATCCAGATTAAACACGTAAT
>NZ_VKDE01000096.1 GCF_007097485.1 Carboxylicivirga sp. M1479
GCAATGGTAAAATCCTCAGCTCGAATAGGGTATTGTCCTTCTGGCTTGTGTTCTCGGTTGCCACGTATAAAGGTATGCCCTGTATGCTGGCCGGTCATGAGTGAAGAACGCGATGGTGCACAAACTGTACTGCCCGAATAATGCTGGGTAAACTTAATGCCTTTTGCTGCTAGCTTATCAATATTGGGTGTAGAAAATTTGGTTTGTCCATAGCAGCTCAGGTCGGCATACCCTAAATCATCGGCCAGGATATATATAACATTTGGTTTATGCTCCGATTTTACTTGCCTGGTATTACAAGCATTGAAAAAGAAAGATATAGTAATACTTACCAATATCCAGTATAACTTCATTTTCATTCTAATTGTTTTTTAAATAATTAACACGTTTCATCAACTCCTTAATAAGCTTCTTTTCTTCACTCAAAACTCTGATTTTTGAAACATCCAGATTAAACACGTAA
>NZ_VKDE01000097.1 GCF_007097485.1 Carboxylicivirga sp. M1479
CCCGTCAAACCATGGAAGCCGGGGGTACCTGAAGTCTGTGACCGCAAGGAGCGGCCTAGGGTAAATCTGGTAACTAGGGTTAAGTCGTAACAAGGTAGCCGTACCGGAAGGTGTGGCTGGAACACCTCCTTTCTGGAGATAATTTTTATAGTGAGGTTTTAGACTCACTTTTTACCTTTTAGTACTATTCATAATTTACAGCGTCAAGCAATCCGTAATAGATGCTAGACAAATAGATAATAGACCATTAGAAAATAATCTAAGAATCTAAGAATCTAAAAGTCTAATAATCTAACGGGGAGACACTGCAACAGTCCCGTAGCTCAGTTGGTTAGAGCACTACACTGATAATGTAGGGGTCGGCAGTTCAAGTCTGCCCGGGACTACCATTACTAGACAAATAGAAATTAGATAATAGATTATTAGATGAAAATCTCTAAGTCTCACATCTA
>NZ_VKDE01000098.1 GCF_007097485.1 Carboxylicivirga sp. M1479
CATTGTTTCTCAAAGCGGGTGCAAAATAACGGAGTTTATTTTACACATCCAAATCTAAAAGCATGTTTTTTTGTGGTGCGTTTCTTCCAACAAGCTTTATGAGCTGATTTGGTGGAATTTGGGTGGGTAAATATTTTTGAGGTGAGGGTAAAATAGTGCTTCCACATGCTGAATTCTGTGTAAAGTACGCCTTTTTAAATGATCATGAATAAGAAAGAAAGGAAGCAAACTCATACTAAAGTCATAGTTAGTCAAACCTTAAAAGTGACTTAGGGAGTTGATATTCAGTAGATAATACATCTCATTAAGTTTCTTGTTCTGCAAGCAATTGTGTATTTTAGTAACAAAGCTTGCAGATATGGTTGGAAAACAAGACAATACCCCTCA
>NZ_VKDE01000099.1 GCF_007097485.1 Carboxylicivirga sp. M1479
AGCCAACATCCTAGCTGTCTAAGCAGTAAAACCGCGTTTGGTCAACTTAACATACATTTGGGGACCTTAGCTGATGGTCCGGGTTCTTTCCCTTTCGGACATGGACCTTAGCACCCATGCCCTCACTCCTATTCATCATTTAGCAGCATTCGGAGTTTATCAGGAGTTGATAGGCGATGAAGCCCTCGCGTCCTATCAGTAGCTCTACCTCTGCTAAACTAAAATAAGGCTGCACCTAAATGCATTTCGGGGAGTACGAGCTATTTCCAAGTTTGATTGGCCTTTCACCCCTACCCACAATTCATCCAAAGACTTTTCAACGTCAACTGGTTCGGTCCTCCACTGTGTGTTACCAC